>NZ_JBIVSV010000014.1:0-311431 GCF_044756385.1 Streptomyces sp. NPDC091972
GACCGCCTCCAGGGCGCACCCGAGGCACTGAACCGGCTCAAGAAGTTCGACTTCGACCCGCCCTCGGCCTCCTTCGACGCCGCCTTCGCAGGCAAGGACAGGTAGGCCCCCGACAGCAAGAGGCCCCAACCGGCCCGGTGTTGACAAACCGTGACGGAAAGTCGCCGGGCTGGTCCGCGCTGCCCTCGTTCACCTTTGTCCTGATCCTGGAAGAAGTTCGTCGTTTCGCTGCGCAAGGGGTTCCGGCCACGGACGAACGGGGTTACGGTCCCTTCGTGCACAGGAACCACACAGTGGCTGGAAACTGACGACCCGTCCGGTTCGTTCAGCGCAACCTCGTTCGCCCGACCGACAGAGGACGACCCCGCACAGCGCAGGACCAGGAACCCTCAGGCACCGCGCACTTCCCGGCGGCGGCCCACTGCCGCCCCTCGCACGCCGCGACCGCACGCGTCACGGAGCAGACCTCCGGGCCGCGGTCAAAGCCGTCCCCATGCCGACGGCGGGCGGGAGCCCCTCGCGCCCCAGCCCACCGTCCGCCAACCGCATCGGAACACCGACATGGCAGGGAGGCAGCCCGTGAACACCGACGGCAACGCATCGGAGCCCCGGACCGGCGGGCCGACCGCACGCACCGGCGTCTGGTTCGTCGGTGCCCGCGGGTCGGTGGCCACGACCGCCGTCACCGGATGCGCCGCGGTCACCGCCGGACTGCGGCCGCCGACCGGCATGGTGACCGAGACCGCCCCCTTCGACGGCACCGGCCTGCCGCCCCTGTCCTCGTTGGTCTTCGGCGGCCACGACACCGCGCACTGTCCGCTGCCCAAGCGGGCCGAGCACCTCACCGACGCGGGTGTCCTGCCGCACGGGCTCGTCCCCGCGGTGCGCGCCGAACTCCGGGCCGCGGACGAGGAGATACGGTTCGGCGGCCCGTCCCCGGGCGACACGCGCAGCGACGAGGAACTCATCGCGGACTTCGCGGCCGACCTCACCTCGTTCCGCGTGCGCAACGCCCTGGAACGGGTGGTCGTCGTCAACGTCGCCTCCACCGAGCCGCTGCCCGCGCCCGACGCGGTACGCCTGCCTCCCAGCTCCCTCTACGCGGCCGCCGCCGTGCGAGCCGGCTGCCCCTACGTCAACTTCACGCCCTCCACCGGACTGCGCACACCTGCCCTCACGGAGGCCGCCGCAGCCGGCGCACTGCCGCACGCGGGCCGCGACGGCAAGACCGGCCAGACCTTGTTGCGGGCCGTGCTCGCCCCGATGTTCGTCCAGCGCGCCCTGACGGTCCGGGCCTGGTCCGGCACCAATCTGCTGGGCGGCGGCGACGGTGCGTCCCTCGCCGACCCGGCCGCGGCCGCGGCGAAGAACGCCGGCAAGGAACGCGTCCTGGCCGACACCCTCGGGCACACACCGCAGGGCGAGGTGCACATCGACGACGTACCCGCCCTCGGCGACTGGAAGACCGCCTGGGACCACATCGCCTTCGACGGCTTCCTCGGCACCCGCATGACCCTCCAGACCACCTGGCAGGGCTGCGACTCGGCCCTGGCCGCACCCCTCGTCCTGGACCTGGCCCGCCTGACCGCCCGCGCCCACGAGGCGGGGCTCTCCGGACCGCTCACGGAGCTGGGCTTCTACTTCAAGGACCCCGACGGGGGACCGGCGGGTCTGTCGGAACAGTTCACGGCACTGCTGTCGTTCGCCGACCGCCTGCGGGAGGCGCGGTGATCTGCTCCCTACCCTGTGACCGCGCCGGGGGCCGGCACCGAGGGCCCGCGCGCTGGTGCGGCACGGGCGTCGCACCTGAGCGGCCCGCGACGACCTCCACCTCGATCCGTCCTCCGTTCGCGGCAGCCACGGCCGCTTCCCCACGAGCGACGACCGTCCGCTCGTCCAGTTGCCCACCCCCCGCGCAGTATCCGGCCGTGCAGCGGCCACCGAAGTGAAGTTCCTTCCCCTGCGGCTCACCGGCCCGGCCGGAGGCGAGAGCCGCAAGGCACCCGCAGCACCGCGACGACGAAAGCGAGAACCACTGTGACCGCGTTCAACGACGAAGCCGTCACCGGCGACACCCTGCGCCGCGCACTCGGCGTCAGCCGCCGCCGCTTCCTCAGCACGTGCACGGCCGTCACCGGGGCGGCGATCGCGGCCCCCGTCTTCGGCGCCGCGCCCGCGCTGGCCCAGGACAGATCACAGGCCGCCGGCCACGACCACGGCCGTTCCGCGCTGGTCCCTCCGCACAAGCGCGGCATCATCCTCTACACCGTCCGGGACGCCATCGGCCGCGACCCGCTCGCCTCCGACCTGCCGTCCGGCTTCCGCGAGGTGTTCAGGCAGTTGTCGCGCTTCGGCTACCGGCAGGTGGAGTTCGCCGGCTACGGCCAGCACGCCAACGCGCCCGGCGGCGCCGATCTGGGCACGGTCCAGGGCGCGAAGCTGCTGCGCTCCTGGCTCGACGAGTACGGGCTGCGGGCGCAGGGCAGCCACGGCTACATCCCGCCGTCCTGGCCGCTGACCCCGGCCGACCGGGACACCTTCAAGCGTTGGCTGGAGATCGCCAACATCATCGGCATGGACCACATGGGCACCGGCGCCGACCCCACCAACACCCCCTACCGGGCCGACTGGGACGTGGCCGCCGAGAAGTGGAACACGCTGGGCGCCATCGCGCGCCGCGAGGGCATCAAGCTCTACACCCACAACCACGACAGCGCCTACGACTTCCTGCTCGACGGCGGCCCGCTCGACGCGCAGGGCCGGCCGACCCGCAGCTCCGGCATCCGCAAGCTGGAGTACTTCCTGAAGGTGACCGACCGCAAGAGCGTCTACCTGGAGCTGGACGTCTTCTGGGCGCACGTGGCCCAGTACAAGTTCCACACGTACACCGCCCATGACGGCTCGCAGCGCGAGCGCGTCTTCGACCCGGCCGCACTCGTCGAGCGCAACAGCACCCGGTTCCCGCTCTTCCACGCCAAGGACGGCGTGGTCAACCCGCAGAGCGGGATGGGCTACGACATGGTGCCGTTCGGCACGGGCGACATCGACTACCGGCGCTTCTTCACCCGGGTGGGGGCGAAGAACTACCGCAACCCGATGGTCGAGCAGGACAACGCGCCCAGCACGACCGTGCCCGGCCAGTCCCTGGACTTCGCCCGCATCGGCTACCAGAACCTCGCGGCCCTGCGTGCCCGCCGCTGACGTGACGTCACTCGGCCTTCCCACCGGCACGCTCCACTGCCCGACGTACTGAGCACGTCCGGCTCTCGACCCGCCTCCACCCTGCAGCGGCCGGCGGCCGCGGACCCTCTGCGCGGCCGCCGACCAGACCGAAGGAGTTCTGAGTGCGCAACAGACGGATCGTCACCCTCCTGGGGGCCGCCACCCTGGCCGGAGCCGTCGGGCTCCTGCCCCTCTCCCCGGCGCAGGCCGCCAAACCGGACCCCGCACCGCCGGCCTCGGCGAACTTCCAGAAGGTGACCCTCAACGACCGCCCGGGCGAGCCCATGGCCCTCGCCGTCCTCCCCGACCGCCGGGTGCTGCACACGGCGCGCACCGGAGAGGTCCGCATCCACGACCCCAAGAGCGGTGTGAACTTCCTCGCTGCCGACATGAAGAAGAGCCCCGCGGGGCTCTACCAGCACGACGAGGAAGGCGTCCAGGGCATCGCCGTCGACCCCGGCTTCGCCAAGAACCACTGGGTGTACCTCTACTACTCGCCCCGCCTCGACACCCCCATGGACGACCCGGCCACCCCGGGGGTCAACGAAGGGGACGCACCGCAGTTCGGCACGGACGCGGACTTCGCCAAGTACAAGGGCGTCACCCGGCTGTCGCGGTTCAAGCTGGTGGGCAACAAGCTCGACTTCGCCACCGAGCAGAAGGTCATCGACGTACCGGCGGACCGCGGCATCTGCTGTCACGTCGGCGGCAAGATCGACTTCGACCGCAAGGGCACCCTCTTCCTGTCGACCGGCGACGACTCCAACCCGTTCTCCTCCGACGGCTACGCCCCGCTCGACGACCGCCCCGACCGCAACCCGGCCTACGACGCGCGGCGCACTGCGGGCAACACCAACGACCTGCGCGGCAAGGTCCTGCGCATCCAGGTCAAGCCCGGCGGCGGGTACCAGATACCGCGCGGCAACCTCTTCGCGCCGGGCACCCCGAAGACCCGCCCCGAGATCTACGCCATGGGCCTGCGCAACCCGTTCCGCTTCGGGGTCGACGACAAGACCGGCGAGGTCTACGTCGGCGACTACTCGCCCGACGCCAACACCGCCAACCCGGGCCGCGGCCCCGCCGGCCACGGACGCTGGATGGTCATCGACCGCCCCGCCAACTACGGCTGGCCGTACTGCGTGACACAGGACATGCCGTACCAGGACTACGACTTCGCCACCCAGAAGTCGAGCGGCGCCTTCGACTGCGCCAAGCCCGTCAACGACTCGCGCCACAACACCGGCCGCAGCGTGCTGCCCCCGGTCGAGGACGCGGAGATCGTGTACGGCTACGGGGCCTCGGCGGAGTTCCCGGAGCTCGGCACGGGCGGCATCGGCCCCATGGGCGGCCCGGTGTACCAGTACGACAAGCGCAACAAGGCCCAGAACCGCTGGCCCCAGTACTTCGACGGCAAGCCGCTCTTCTACGAGTGGACCCGTGACCAGATGAAGGCCATCACCCTCGGCAAGCAGAACCAGGTCCTCAAGATCGAGGACGCCGTCCCCACGATCAAGACGGACGGCCCGATCGACGCCGAGTTCGGCCCGGACGGCGCGCTGTACGTCCTGGAGTACGGCACCGGCTACTTCGCGGAGCTGCCCGAGGCCCAGCTCTCCCGCATCGACTTCACCCGGGGCAACCGCACCCCGGAGCCCAAGGTCGCCGCGGACGTGGTCAACGGCACCAGCCCGCTGACCGTCCGGTTCTCCAGCGCCGGCACGACGGACGCCGACGGCGACGCCCTGCGCTACGCCTGGGACTTCGACGCGAACGGCACGGTCGACTCCAGGGAGGCGAACCCGACGCACACGTTCACCGAGAACGCCGTCTACGACGCCACCCTGAAGGTCACCGACAGCACCGGGCGTTCGGCGTCCGCGTCCGTCCCCGTCGTCGTCGGCAACAAGGCACCGGTCGTCTCCCTCACCACCGACCCGGCCCCGCACGGCGGCACCCCGTTCCACTGGGGTGACACGGTCACCTGGCAGGTCACCGTCACCGACGACCAGCCGGTGGACTGCGCCAAGGTCACCGTCTCGTTCATCCTCGGCCACGACTCGCACGGTCACCCGCTGTCGACGAGCAACGGCTGCTCCGGATCGTTCAAGACGTTCGTGGACGGCGGTCACTCCGGTTCGGACAACCTCAAGGCGGTCTTCAACGCCTCCTACACCGACACGCCCCCGGACGGCCTGCCGTCCCTGTCGGGCAGCGCCGAGGTCGCCCTGACACCGGCCGACTGACCGGCGACGACCGCACCGCGACGGGGCGCCCGCTTGGGGCGCCCCGTCGTCGTGCGAGCACACCGCAATCGGTGCCCCTTCCGCAGAGCGGCTCAGGGGGACGGCGGGTCCTGCCGGCGGGCCGCGGACATCGCGGCGGTCGCGGCCTCACGCACGGCCCGCACCGTCGGACGGTCACGGTGCTCGGCCGGCCAGCCGAGCGCCGACACCGTCGGGGACAGATCCACCACGTCGACGTAGCGCACCCCCGGGCGTGGGAAGAGGCCGCGGGCCGCCGCCGGCAGGAAGCACATGCCCTGTCCCGTGGCGACCGTGTGCAGCAGCCCCTCCATGTCGGACACCACGGGGCCGTAGCGCACCCGCCTGCCGTCCGGCCGCGGGTCCACGGCCCAGAAGTCCCACCACACGCGGGGCACTTCAGGGGGTACGTCCACGAAGACCCGGTCGCGGAGGTCGGCGAGGGAGATCTCGGACCGTCGTGCCAGCGGGTCGTCGGCGGACAGGCAGGCTATGCGCGGCTCGGTGGCCAGTTCCAGCACTTCGACGCCCTCGGGCACGGGCGGCCGGAGGAAGGCGACATCGATGTCGCCGGAGAGCAACCGGGTCAGATGCTCGGCGAAGCCGAGCGTGCGGATCTCCACGGTGAGTGCCGGATGCAGTGTGCGCAGGTGCTCGAGGACCGCGTGGGTGTAGGGCATGGCGGCCTCCGCGCCGACCGTCCCGACCACCACGTGCGCGGACAGTGTGCGGGCCCACTGGCCGGCGCGGACCCGCAGCCGGTCCATCGCCTCCACGGTCGCCCGCGCCTCTGCGGCCAGCGCGCGGCCCGCGTCGGTGAGCGTGACGCTGCGGCTGTCGCGTGTGAACAGCGGAACGCCCAGCCGCTTCTCCAGCTCCTGGACCTGGCGGCTCAGCGTCGGCTGGGTTATGTGCAACCGGGCGGCGGCCCTGCCGAAGTGCAGGTCCTCGCCCAGCGCCAGGAAGAGCCGCAGCTGGTGCAGGCTCGGCTCCGCCGTTCCCTCCGGATCAGGCACCGCGCACGTCCTTAACCTGCGGCCATAGCGGCCCCTGCATCGATCGGGCCCCATATTCTCATCGCCCGCGCACCGTTGGACGGATCTTCTCCATGCCACTCTGGACAACTACCGCACCGCCCGGAATGACCACCGGCACGGTCGGAGCAGCAAGGGCAATCGGGGGAGAGACGATGCTGCGCATTCACTTCACAGCCGCGGACCTGGCGCGCGTCCACCTGGCTCGGGAACCGGACCCGGTGTGGGAGACGCTGCTGAGCCTGCACCACATGAGCACGCCGAGACAAGGCCTGCCCGTCTTCGCCCACTGGCGGCGCACCGCGCGGGCCGGACTGGCCGCGAAGGGACTGGGAGGACCGGCGAGAATGCTCTCCGTCCTCGCCCCGGCGTCGGCGAGCTACTGGCCCGATTTCCTGACACCCGGCGCCTCGGCCGACGGCCTGGAGGCCGCGGTGGAGGAACTGCGCGCCACTCCCCGGTCACGGCTGCGCAAGGAACTGGACCGGATGGCCGGCGTCCACAGCCTGCCGCGCTGGGCGCACGAACTGGGCGCGGGCGACCGGACGTTGATGGAGGAGGTCGCCACGGCGTTCCGCTTGGTGCACCGCACCATCGTGGCGCCGGACTGGGCCGGGACGGACAGGACCACCGAGGCCGACCGGGCCCTGCGCACGCGCACGCTGCGCGATCGCGGTGTCCACGGACTGCTGAACTCCTTCCGTCCGCTGATGGTCTGGCGCCCTCCCGTGCTGCACGTGCGCTATCCGGTGGACCGCGATCTGCACCTCGGCGGACGAGGTGTCCGGCTGATCCCGTCGCACTTCTGCTGGAACACACCTATCGCCCTGGCCGACCCCACCCTGCCGCAGGTCCTCGCCTACCCCGTCGCCCATCCCGCGACCTGGGCGCCGGAGGTCACCCGCGACCGGCGCGCCGAGGCCCTGGCCACCCTGCTCGGCCGGACCCGGGCCCGGGTACTGGCCTGCCTGGACACCACCGCGACCACCGGTGAGATCGCCCGCCGTCTGGGCATCTCGGCTCCGTCGGCCAGCGAGCACGTGGCCGCCCTGCGGGAGGTGGACCTCGCGCACAGCCGGCGCGACGGCACCCATGTCGTCCACACCCTCACCCCGCTGGGTGCCGCCCTGCTCAGCGGTGATCTGCCGACGCAGCGGCGGGCCGCCCCGGGCAGCTCCTCACTCCTCAGCCCGGCGGTCCGGCGGTGAAGGGCCGCTCGCGGCCGGCCCGCACGAACGGGTCGGCCGAGCCCACCGCGGCCGGCGGACGGGTCGGTGTCACGCGGGGGCGCCGAGCGGCGGGTGCTCGAGGACCCGGGGCTTGTACTCGACCAGCTGGATGCGGCCGTCGAAGGTGCGGTGCTCGGTCATCTCGAGGGCCACGTCCGGATAGCCGTCGTAGATGCGTTCCTGGCCCGTGGCACCGGTGATCACCGGGAACATCACGACCCGGAAGCGGTCGACGAGTCCGGCCCGCAGCAGGGACCGGCACAGGCTGAGGCTGCCGATCGTGCTGAGGAGTCCCGTGCCACCCGACTTCATGGCGCGGACCGCCTCGACGGCGTCGTCGCGGACGAGCGTGCAGTTGGCCCAAGTCAGTGGCTCCTCGAGAGTGGAGGAGAACACCACCTTGGACGCTTGCGTGAGCTCGTCGACGGACGCCTCCTCCTCGGGCCGGAACTCGTCCTGGCCCTCCGGGACCTCGCCCGCGGCGAAGCCCGACATCAGGCGGTAGGTGTTCGCTCCCATGAGGTAGGTGGCCTTGGGCTGCTCGCCGAGCCACGCGAGGTACTCCGGTCCCTCGAGGCCCCAGAACCCGGGCCACCCCTCTCCTGACGCGTAGCCGTCGAGGGAGGTGATGAAGTCGACGAGAAGCTCCGACATGGCGGTGTCCTTTCCTGGGGTGTCACGAGCTTGGACCGGCCGGGAGCCGCAAACTCATCGGCCACGCTGTGGGGTGACGGGAAAACCCCATGGGGCCGCACTCCCCGGGGACGGCGAGCCGCGGGCCGCCCTGGTCGCGCTCACCCGACCGTCACGCGGGGAACCGCTCCGGGCGGAAGTCCGCCAGCAGCTCGTCTCTGTTCCCGCTGAGGATCTCCGATGCGAGCAGTCGGCCGATGACCGGCCCGAGCGTGATGCCGCTGTGGGAGACGGCCTCGTAGTAACCCGGCACGGACGGCACCGCTCCCACCGAGGGGAATCCGTCGGCGGGGATCGGCCGCTGCGCCACTCGTGTCCGCGCGATGCGGGAACTGCTCAGCTCCGGTACGACCCGACGGGCCAGCTCATGCAGTCGCCGACCGAGCTGCGCCGGGTCCTCGCCGGTGTCGATGAGTGCGTCGGTCTCGCGGCTGTGAAGGACCATCGAGGTGTCCCCGTCGGGACGGATCTCGATGCGGGGCGCGTGCAGGGGGCGGCGGACAGGGACCGGAGCACAGTCGATCCGGGTGATGACGCCGGGTTCGCGGCGCATCGGCAAGTGCCGGGCGAGGAGCCCGGCGACGTGGGAGGCACCGGGGCCCGCCGCGTTCACGACGATGTCCACGTCGAGACGGTTGCCGTCGGAGAGAACAACTGTCCGGACGCTCCCGTCGCCACCGGTGCGGATGTCACGGACCGCTCTGCCGGACCGGAGCTCGGCGCCGGACGCAACAGCCCGGTCCACCAGGCGGCCGACGAGACGACGTCCGTGCACCCAGGCTTCGTCCGGGTAGAACAGGACCGGAACGTCGCCGGGAATCGGGACGTCGGGCTCCAGGCGTCGGCGCACCTCGGCGCCCGTGCAGACCTCGACCCGGTACCCCCAGTCAGTCAGCAGTTCGGCTGTCTCCAGGACCTTCGCCCGTGCTGCGGGATCGTCCGACCAACGCAGGTGGCCGCTGGGATACCACCACGAGTCCGGCCCGATGATCCCGGCGAGTTCGCGGTGGGCCGCCAACCCGGCGACGTTCAGGTCGAAGTAGGACTTGCGAACCGTCTTGTTGCTGGCGTTGACCCACGAGAAGGACCAGTCGGTGACGCCTTCGCCCGGCCGGCCCGCGTCGATGAGGATCACTTCGGCGCCTTGCCGGGACAGGTTCCAGCCCACGGAGGCTCCGAGGATGCCCACTCCGATGACAGCAACACGGTGCGGGTGCCGCACGGACCTGATCCCCACGAAGACCTCCCCGAGCACGGGCGAACTTCCGTTGCCCCTATGCAAGCACCGGTCGTCGCTCGCCGGAACCGCATGACCGAGGCCGGTGAAGCCCGGCGGGGGTCGCTTACTGGTAACAGCCCCCCACGCACAGCACGGTGAGGGTGCCCGCGTTGTCGGTCGGCGTCGACTTGATGTGGTGTGGGGTGACTGAGGGAGTCCTGCTGGTCTCCCAGGGCATGGGTGCGGCCACGGCCTGCGGGGCGAGGGCGGTGAGGGCGGCGACGGTCGTGAGCACGACGGCGACTGCGTGCTTGGGTCGAGGCACGTGGACTCCTTGATCAACAATGTGCAAACCGCTGACCCGGTTCTCCCCGGGGCAGGAGCGAGTATTCACGGCGGCGGAGCCTTTGGCCATCAATTCCGTTTCAGTCGAAATGACCGGGCCCTTCGGCGCGGAGCGGATCTGCCGGCCGCCGTACTGATGTGTCCCGAGGCCCTGTCATCGCCTCAAGAGGCGCTCCAGTGAGGGTCGCGGCCGAGATAGCGCAGGAGTAGCGCCTCGTCGTCGTCGCCTTGCTGAGGATCCAGGGCCGCGGCGTACGCGCCGTAGGAACGCAGCGGCTCGACGATCTCCCTGGCGACCTTGAGGAGGGGACGGGCCAGCTCCGGCGTGAGCGGCGACGGCCCGCCCGTCGCCAGGGCGATGTCCCAGGCGTGGACCGCCGCGTCCAGCCCGCACGCTGCCGACCCGGACCACGGGGACATCTTGTGCGGCGGCACCGGAGTGGGCACCTCGGTGGCGTCCCGGTCGACCCCCGCCCATGCCTTGGCCGCTCGTGCCAGGGCGTCCCCCAGGAACGCCGTCGGGTCCACCCCCTCCATCTCGCCCGACGGGGCGAACGGGTCGAAGCCGGGGCCGGGTTCGCCGGTGAGCGCGGCGGCGAAGCCGATCTGGTCGCCGACGGCGTGCTGAAGGACTTGGGCGACGGTCCACTCCGTGGAGGGTGTCGGAAGGTCCCAGCCGTCGGCCGGGACGGCGCGGACCGCCGTGCGCAGTGCTTCGTGGGAGGCGTCAAGGACGTCCCAACCGCTGGAGAACATGTCATCGTTCATCGCGAGCCCCCGTTCGTGATGCCGTCACAGGGTCGAAGCCTGGCGCCATGCGTCCACTCCCGGCAAGGGGCGGCCGGCATCCTCGGCGGACTCGTCGCGGCTGAACGCTCCCGGAAGTTCCGTTACCATGCGATATGGATGATTTTGGGCTAGTGCCCCAAAAAGGATGAACATCCTTCGGAGTGGCGCATGTCCCGCAAGAGCCCCGCATACGACGGCGACGAGCTGCTGGCCAGACTCAGCTCGCTGACCTCGCGGGCGCGTGAGTACGCGGAGCTGCAGCGCTCCCAGGTCGAACTGGCCATCGCCCTGCAGCGCGACATGCTGCCCGCGGAGATGCCCACGGCACCCCGCTACCACCTGGCCGTACGCTACGCACCGGCCTGTCACGGCCTCAACGTGGGCGGGGACTGGTACGACGCCTTCCACCTGCCGGACGGCCGGATCGGGCTGTCCATCGGGGACGTCCAGGGCCACAACATCGAGGCCGCCGCCTTCATGGGGCAGGTACGCGTCGGCCTGCGCGCCCTCGCCTCCGTGACGAGTGAACCCGGCGAGGTCCTCGCGCGGACGAACGACCTCCTCCTGTCCCTGGGCACGGATCTGTTCGCCACGTGCACCTTCCTGCGCCTCGACCCGGCAACCGGGGTGCTGGAGAGCGCACGCGCCGGGCACATCCCCTTCGTCTGGGCGACGGCGGACGGGAAGAGCGGGGTCGGCAGTGACGAGGGCGGCCCGCCGCTGGGTGTCGCGGCCGGCGTGACCTACCCCGTCACCTGTTACCGGCTCACCACGGGTGGCGTGCTCGTCCTGCTCACGGACGGCGTGGTGGAGGGGCCGTCCATGGAGGTCGGCCAGGGCCTGGACCAGGTGGTACGACTCGCCGGCATCGCCGCCGTGGCCGGCATGGACGCCGGAGCGCTCGCCACCGCCGTGATGCGGGGCGCGGACCAGGTGGGACACGAGGACGACGCCGCCGTTCTCGTCGTCGGCTACGAAGGGGCCCAGACTCAGCCGTAGGGCGGCACACGCCCCCTCCCGCCTCGCCGGAACGCCGACCCGGGTGTCTGATGGCTGGTGTGGTGGGTAACGAGAATCTGCGCCGGAACGGCGTCTTCGCCCTCCAGACTCTGACCGTCACCGGCTGTTACTACGTCGCCGGACGGCTCGGACTCCTGTGGAACCTCGCCGTCGAAGGCGCGGTGTTCACCCCCATCTGGCCACCGACCGGAGTCGCGGTGGCCGGCCTGCTGATCTTCGGGCTGCGTGTCTGGCCCGGCATCGCGCTCGGCGTCCTCCTCGTCATCGTCCACCTCACCTCGCTCAAGCCCGAGGTCCTCGGCAACCTGGCCGGCAACACGGCCGCGCCCGTCTGCGCGTACCTCATGCTGCGGGCGGTGGGCTTCCGAACCGATCTGAGCCGGTTGCGGGACGGCCTGGCCCTGGTGTTCCTCGGGGCCCTGACCGGCATGCTGATCAGCGCCACGGTGGGCGTCGGCATGCTCGTGCTCGCCGACCGGCTGCACACCCACAGCTTCTGGGGGGTGTGGCTGGCGTGGTGGGTGGGCGACGCGATGGGCGTTCTGATCGTCACGCCGCTTCTGCTGTGGCTGTACGAGGCACGATGGCCACCGCGCCTGTCACGCTGGCCGGAAGCCACCGCACTGGTCGCCGTCACCTGCGGCGTCGTGCCGCTGGTCACCCACAGCAGTCTCAGCGTGCTGTTCCTCATCTACCCCCTGCTGATCTGGGCCGCCCTCCGCTTCCAGCTCATCGGCAGCATGCTCTGCGCCCTCGTCACGTCCATCATCGCCACCGCCGCCGCAACGGAGGAAGCAGGCCCTTTCGAAGGCCTGACCCGCGTCGAGGTGATGATCAAACTCCAGGCGTTCAACGGCACCATCGCCCTCACCGCCCTGCTGCTCTCCGCCGTGATCACCGAGCAGCGCAACACGCGACGCTCGGTGGAACGAGCCTGCCAGGAGCTTGTCGAGGTCCTCGAACATCTCACGGCGGGTGATGCGCCACGGGCGCGGCCGAACCGGCCGGAGAAGGAGGCCGGCGACGGGTCACGGCAGGAAAGGCTGGGGCGAGGAGAGTGACCGCATCCGAGCAGCACTTCTGTGCCGAAGCAATGGTCATGACGCGCATCATGACGCGCATCCAGACGTGCGGAAGGGTCATGCGCGCCGCCTGCACCTCCCAGCCGCGAGCCACCACGTAACGGAGGAACCGCGATGACCAAGAAGGCGAAGGGCAAGAGCCGGAGCAAGAAGCTCACGCAGGGCGACGAGGTCACCTGGAAGAGCCACGGCAGCACCGCCGAGGGCAAGGTCGTCCGCAAGGTCACCCGGCGCACCGAGGCCGCGGGACGCACCGTGGACGCGTCACCGGACGAACCGCAGTACGAGGTGCGCAGCGACAAGTCCGGCAACACGGCGGTCCACAAGCCGTCCGCGCTGCGGAAGAAGTGAGCGGGCCGGATGCAGACCTTCCTGCCCCATCCGGACTTCCACCGGACCGCCCTGCTGCTGGACCGGCGCCGACTGGGCAAGCAGCGGGTCGAGGCTCTGCAGGTCCTGCGCGGCCTGACGGTGCCGGGATACGGCTGGCGCCGGCATCCGGCCGTACGGATGTGGGTGGGATACGAGGAGGCACTCGTACGGTACGGCCTGGAGATCTGCCGGGTCTGGCGCGAACAGGGGCATCAGGACAGCTGCGCCGCCTCGCTGGTGGCCGGGCTGGCGGCCTTGCGTCCCGGCGCCCCGGTCCGCGACCAGTCGGCTCTGGCGGCCGCGGACGAGCTGCCGCCGTGGCACGGCGACGAGGCCTTCCACGAGAGTCATCGCGCGGCGCTGGTCCGCAAGGACCCGGAGGTGTACCGCGAGCTGTTTCCCGGCGTACCCGACGACCTTCCCTATGTGTGGCCCGCGTCCGACCGAGAGGTACAACCGAGCTGAGGGTGCCGGAGCCGGCGATCCGCCGGGCCCCGGCACCGTGGGGAAGAGAGGTCAGCCGGCGGGGACGTCGTCGTGGAACGTCGTGCCCGCGCTGCGGTACGCCGCCACCTTGGAGGCGACCTGTGCCGGTGTGAGGACCTGGTCCTTGACGTGCAGTACGTAGTCGACCTGCTCGTCGTAGGCGCGCGGGGTGCTGCTGGTCAGGCCGCCGAAGTCGATCAGCCACTGGTTGAAGTTGATGGACATGGGCCGTTCGGGCAGGTACGCGGCGTCATGGGTGCCGAAGAGCCGGCCGTCGACGTAGTACTTGATGCTGCTGTTGTCGATGGTCAGCACCAGGTCGTGCCAGCCGGTGTAGCTCTGGCGGCTCTCGCTGTGCTGGTTGACCGCCACCCAGGGATCGGCCTGGTAGGTCTCCCAGGACGTGGTGTAGAGGATGTTGGACGGCTCGCCCCAGCCGCCGTTGGGCAGGTACTCGAAGTCGTACTCGGCGTAGTCGTCCGCCAGGGGGGCCTTGAGGTCGTTGATGGTGAAGAAGGTCTGGACGAGGTGGTCGCCGTCCGGCCCGGACTTGGGTGCGTCGTTGAACCTGACGCGGGCCGCGTAGGTCCCGTTCTTGAACTTCATCGACTTGGTGAGGATCTCGGTCTGCTCGGTGCTCGCTCCGGTGCCGGCGGTCGAGGTCTCCAGGTTCATGATGGAGTTGCCGCCGGCGGCGGAGAAGGTGATGTTCTCGGGAGCCCAGGTGGCGCCGGAGACACCGGGGCCACCGGAGTTGGAGCGCACGCTCCAGCCGTTCGCCGAGATCCTCGGGTCGGTGTGGCTGGTGTAGTTGAAGTCGTCGAACAGCGTGGCGCCGCCGGTCGGAGGGTCGGTGGGCGGGTCCGTGGGCGGGTTCGTCGGGTCGTTGCCCGCGGGGGCCTGGCCCCACAGGGTGGTGCCGGCCAGTTGGGCCGTGACCTTGGACCAGTCGGCGTACGAGGTCTGGGAGGCGCCGAAGGAGTAGTCGTCGCTCTGGTTCAGCGGTGCCCACGTCGACTGGTAGAAGCGCAGTTGCATGTCACCGGTGTCGGCGCCGGGCGCCAGGGAGCCGGCTCCGGAGGTGAAGCCGATCTCCAGGTAACGGTCCGCCGTGGCGGTGGGGTTGGCGAGAGTACCGAAGGTGCCCGTGATGTTGGCGCAGCCCTTGACGGCCCAGGAACAGGCGAAGCGGTAGGTCGCGTTCGCCGAGTCCGCCTTGAAGTAGTAGCGGAGCTTGACGCCTTGCAGGGACACGCTGTCGGTGCCGGTGTTCTTGACCTTGAACCAGGGTTCCGCCTGGTCCGCGCGGGCCCCGGAGGCGCTGGTCCGGTACTGGACGCTCAGGCCGTCGGCGGCCGCGTTCGCGGTGGCCGGGAGTGCGGTGAGCGCGGCGGCGCCCATGCCGACCGCGATGGCGGCGGCCGCTGTGGCGCGCAGCCGGTTCGTTGTGGATCTCATCGTCGTTCCCTCCAGAAAGGTGGGGGTGATTCCCGGAACGGGACAGGGCGTGCGTCAGGGGTGGTGCGGGATGCCGAGCGCGTCGAGCCGGGCGGTGTGGTCGCCGAGACGGGACTCGAAGTCGGTCCAGTCGGTCGGCCCGCTCCAGCCGCGGTCGGCGAGGGCACACAGGCGCGGGTAGGTCAGGTACTCGATGTGCGCGGGGGTGGTGACGAACTCGGTCCACAGCTGTGCCTGCGTGCCGAGCACCCGCCCGGCCGCCTCGGCGTCCGCCTCCGCCGGGACGGGGTCGTGGGCGTGGACGGTGCGCAGGTCCACGGCGGCTCCGGGCTGGGCGGGCGGCTCATGGGGGTCGTCGGAGCGGGCGTAGTCGAGATAGGTGGCCCGGTGGTACGCGTTGACCACGGGGTGGCCGCGGCGGGCGGCCGCCAGTGTGTGGGCGGCGTCGCGCCAGGTCATCACGGTGAAGTCCAGGGGCAGTTCGGCGCCGGGCTCGGACCACGCGACCGGGCGCCGTCCGTTGCGGACGAGGAAGTCGCCGATCTCTCCGAGGAACCAGCCGTGCAGTGCCTGAGCGTTCACCAGGCCTTCCGCCGCCACGCGTTGCCGCGCGGTGGCGCTGTGGGTCCACTCGGCGGTGGGGCACTCCTCGCCGCCGATGTGGATGTACGGCGAGGGGAAGACGTCCATGACCTCGTCGAGGACGGTGCGGCAGAAGTCGAGGGCTTCGTCGTGGACACCGAGAACGGTGTCGCACACGCCCCAGCGCGTCCAGACGTCGAGGGTGCGCTCGGGGTGGTTGCCGAGTGCGGGATAGGCGGCGAGCGCGGCCCGCACGTGGCCGGGCATCTCCAGTTCCGGGAGGACGGTGACTCCGCGGGCGGCCGCGTACCGGACCAGGTCGGCGAGTTCGGACCGGGTGTAGGACCCGCCGTGCGGGGTGCCGTCGTACGAGCCGGTCCCGGCCGGGCCTCGCTGGGTCTCGGCGCGGTGGCCGCCGATCTCGGTGAGCTTGGGGTAGGCGGCGACCGGCATGCGCCACCCCTGGTCGTCGGTGAGGTGCAGGTGGAACACGCTGATCTTGTGCAGCGCCAGCAGGTCGACGTAGCGGCGCAGATAGGACACGGGCTGGAAGTGGCGGGCCACGTCGAGCATCGCGCCGCGCCAGGGGTGGTGGGGGACGTCGATGATGTCGGCGCAGGGCAGCGTCCACGCGGTATCGGTCTGCGGGGTCCCGGACAGGGCCTGCGCGGGCAGGAGTTGACGGATCGTCTGGATGCCGCGCAGCAGACCGGTGGGGTGTGCGGCTCGCAGCACTACCGCGTCGGGGGTCACGGTGAGCGCGTATCCCTCGTCGCCGAGTCGGCCGTGCGTGGGATCGAGGGCGAGGGTGACGGGCCCGTCGGGGGAGGGACGCAGAGGCAACCCGGTGGCCGGGGCGAGAAGGGAGCGCAGCAGGTCGGCGGCCGGTTCGGTGCCTGCGCCGAGGCGGACGGCGGTGTGGTGGTCGAGCGTGAAGTGGCCGGGTGGGAAGGCGGCCGTGGTGGGGCGGGGGATCAGGGCGGGCATGCGTCGCCTCCAAGACGGGGCGGCCGGGGTGTGCGGGTCGGCTCCTGACTGCGCCGGCCCGCGAGCCGGAGGAACGGGTGCTGCGGCGGTGTATCAGGCGGACGAACGGCGTGTGCGGGAGCGGTGTGGGCCTTCTGCGAGGGCCCGGTGTGAGTGCCGGAGGGACAGCGGCTGGGCGAGGTATCTGAGCCGGAGCCGGCGGGGTGGGGGGAGCTGCACGGTTTCACCTCCGGGGGACACCGTCTGGGTCTGGCCATCTGACCAGTGAGGTGCACTGGTCAGTTCGCCTGTTGAGGTGAGGAAGAAGGTGGCATAGACCAATTGCGTCGTCAACCCCCGTGGCAGACAAGGGTTTTGCCGGGAAGGGCAGCCAATACGCTGACGATCTCTGCTGGTCTGCGGCTACACTTCGGTGGCTGAGACGGAGAAGGTACTGCCTTACCACTGGTCAACTGGTCAGGCCGAGGGCTGAGCGCCGGGGCTGACGACACAGGGCAGACGGCTCGGGGCTGAGGGGGCAGGGCTCAGGGCTCAGGTCGAGGGGGAACGCATGAAGGCCGACGCACCTGGTGCGGTGCTCAAGCGCGAGCGGGTCCGCGACTTCCTCCTCGACCTTGTGGAGTCCCACCGCCCCGGGGACGCGATCCCCTCCGAGCGTGCTCTGTGCGCCCAGCTGGAAGTGTCCCGCCCGACCCTGCGCGCGGCGGTGGACGAACTCGTCGCCGCGGGCCTGCTGGTGCGCGAACACGGGCGGGGCATGTTCGTCGCACCCGAGAAGATCACTCAGGAACTCGTCTCCGCCGAGCAGTCCATGACCGTGCCCCAGGCCGCGGGGGCCTGGTCGAGCCGCCTGCTGGAGTTCGTCACCATTCCGGCCGGCGCGCGCGTGGGCCGCAAGCTGCGGATCTCACCCGCCGCCGAGATCGTGTACGTCGCGCGGCTGCGCCTGGTCGACGGCGCCCCGATGGCCATCGAGCACCTGCACATCAAGGCCGAGCTGGTCCCCGCGCTGTCCGCGGAGGAACTGGAGGCCGGCGACCTCTACGAGCACCTGCGCCGGCAGCACGGCGTGCACGTCCGGGAGGCGGTGCAGGCGATCGAGCCGACCGTCGTCACCCGTGCCGAAGCGGAACTCCTCGACGTCCCCGAGCTGTCCCCGGCGCTGCTCTTCGAGCGGCTCACCTCCGACACCAGGGGCCAGCCCGTCGAATACGTCCACTCCGTCTACCGCGGTGACCGCTACCGGATCGTCTCCCGGCTCACCCTCGGCCCCACGGCTACCGCACCGGCCGACCGGCTGGGACACCACCCGGGCATCCCCCCGGGCGACTTCGCCCACCGGGACGCCATCGCGTCCTCGACGCGGGGGGACGTTCAGGCGGGGTCGTGAGGTGGGACGGCCTGCCCGGCAGAGCGCTGTCGCCGCCGCCAGGGGTGGCGGGGAAGGCGCCCCTCAGGGGGCTTCAAGCCGTCAGGGTGCGCCGCCAGGCTCGACGCCTGGTGGGAGTCCGTGGACTCCGAGGGCGGTGACGGAGCCGTCCTCGATCAGTGGTGGGCAGATGCTCCAGTCGGCGGCGATGCGCATCACGTCGTGTTCGGTCGGCATGGCGTCGTGCCAGGCGTCGCATTCGGCGTCCCCCCAGTCCTGCCGGACCTCTTCGCGCCCGACCAGCCCCACGCCGAGCCGCCTTTCGACGGCAGTGGGCTCTCCGAGACGCAGAGGAACTTCACCGCTCATCCCGATGTAGCAGTAGGCGCGGGTCAGTTCACCGGCTTCGACCTTGGCCCACGCGTGGTACTCGCTGACACGGTCGGTGCCGAAGTACTGGAGGTCCCCGAGGCGCGCGGCCAGTGTCCGCAGCTAGGTGGGAAAGTCCGGGCGCGTGGGGTCGGTCTCGTGCGTCAGATGGATCCTGCCGTGGGCGAGGGTCCACTCAGGGACGGGGCTGGCCACGAAGACCCCTTGCCGGTAGGCGAGTTCGGTGCCGGTTGTCCAGTCGACGGGCTGCCGGTGCCGCAGGTCGAGGGCATCGGCGACCTCTTCCGGCCCGGCGTCGCGCACCGCGAGCCATGACGTCTTGAAGCCGAAGGACATGAACCCTCCTACCGTGGTGTCCGCGGACCAGGCGGGATCATCGCAGACGGCACGGACAGCCGCGGTGTGGTTGGAATTGTGCTCAGGGGCGGGTCGGGTCGGGGCGGTCGTGGTCGGCGGTCGGTCCTTGAGGAGGTCGGCCACGTGCTCAGCGTTCAGTGATCCCCACCGGTGGCTGCCGGTCCGCCATACGGAGCCGGCAGACGGTGACCTCGCATCGGTCGACGGCCTGATCAGCGCGTGACGATGCAGAAGGGATGCCCCACCGGATCGGTGAGGACCCGCCCCTTGTCCCCGTGCGGCTGGTGATCCGGCTTGCCCGCACCCAGCTCCAGGAGCCGGGCCTCGGCCACGGCCAAGTCCTCTTCGACTGCGAAGCAGATGTGCAACTGCTGGGGAACGATCTGGTCGGGCCAGGTCGGAGCCCGGTAGTCGTCGACCCGCTGAAACCCGAGCAAGAGTCCGTGCTCACCGTTGAGGCCCGCGAAGCCGGCGTCCGACTTCGGATGCAGCTCAAGACCAGTGGCCTCCTGATAGAACGCCGCCAAAGCCGGCGGATCGGGGCAGTCGAGAGTTATCGCGGCCAACTTCATCTGTAGTGGCATGGGGCCTCCGCCCGGATCGGCGTTGCTGTGCGGTCACTGGCGCTGACAAGTATCAACGTGTCGGCCGACCGCCTTGACGGTCATGACATCCCCCGTCGAAGCACTGATACTTCACGCAGCTGGCATAGAATTCATGAATGCCGTCTTTTCGCGCGCTGGAATGCCTCGTCGCTGTCGCGGACACAGGATCGATCACTCAGGCCGCACTGCTGCTGCACTCCTCGCAACCCGCCGTTTCCCATCAGATCGCCTCACTGGAGCGTGAGACCCGCACGGCCCTGCTGCGTCGCGAGGCGCGGGGGGTCAGGCTCACCGCCGCGGGGCGGGTCGCGGTCGCGGACGCCCGGCGGGCGGTCGAGGCGGCTAGCGCTGCCGTACGGTCGGCGCGCGCGGTGGGAGAGGCCGGGGGCGGGTCGCTGCGCATCGGTTGTGCGCAGAGCCTGACCGTCGCCTTGCTCGCCCCCGTGCTTCGCGACTGGCGCCGGCGCCACCCGGAAGTGACCATCGCTCTGCGTGAACTCACCGTCATGGACGAGGCGCTGAGGCTGATCGAGTCCGACGATCTTGACGTCGTGGTGCTGCCGGACCCTCCGTCCGACCGCTTCCATGTCACTGCCGTCGCCGAGGAGGAGATCGTGCTGGCGGCGCCCACCGACCACCCTCTGGCACAGCGGGCCGCACTGCGGATCCAGGACCTTGATGGCGCGCCGCTCGTGCACTTCACGGCGGACAACGCCCTCGGCGCCTGGCTCGACCAGTCGTTCGCCCGGGCCGGGGTCCAGCCGGAGGCGGTCATGCGGACGTCCGTCACTGTCGCGGCACCCCAGCTCGCCGCCGCCGGGCTGGGCGTCGCGGTCTGTCCGGTGAGCGCGGTCACTGCGGGCTTTCCGGGCGCGGTCCGGCCCTTCTCACCACGGTGGACCAGACACCTGATGGCGGTGACCTCCGCCGGACCCGATCCGCTCGTCGCGCGGTTCATCTCAGGGCTGCGCCGTCGCGGAGTGCGGGTTCCCCGCAGCGTGCAGACGCAGCTCGACGCAGAAGCCGGGGTCGCGGGCGAGTGATCACTGACGCTCTGCCCTGCGGCCGTGAATCCGGAGAAGGGCTGTCGCCTCTCTCCAGGGATGACTCGTGCGAGCCTCTGAGCTGCGCTTATGAAAGCCGGAAGTTGCTGACCTCAACACTTTGAATGGGTCAGCACCCGTGAATAAGGAATCCTGAGGTGAGGCCTGACGGTTCTGCTCGCCATGACACTTCAGCACACCCCATCTGAGACAACCCGCGAGGCGATCACCCGGGCCCCCAGGACACACCCCGCGCTGTATGCACTCGCTCTGGCCAGTTTCGCCGTCGGCCTCGCGGAGTTCGTGATTGCCGGCCTCCTGCCGGACATCGCCGGTGATCTGTCGGTGAGTGACGGCAGCGCGGGCATTCTGGTGACGGCTTACGCGGT
Organism: Streptomyces sp. NPDC091972; assembly: GCF_044756385.1. Classification (NCBI taxonomy): domain Bacteria; kingdom Bacillati; phylum Actinomycetota; class Actinomycetes; order Kitasatosporales; family Streptomycetaceae; genus Streptomyces; species Streptomyces sp. NPDC091972. Next base: position 20,933 of record NZ_JBIVSV010000014.1, read on the forward strand.
GGGCATCATCGTGGGCGCCCTCGTCCTGACCACGGCCCTCAGCCGTATTCCGCCCAAGTCGGCCCTCGTGCGGCTCGGCGTCATCTTCGTCATCGGCAACCTCCTCAGCGCGCTGGGACCAGACTTCACGGTCGTCCTCCTGGGACGGATCATCGCCGGGGCGACCAACGGGGCGTTCCTCGGCGTGGGCATCGTCGTCGCCGTCAGCCTCGCCGACGCACGCAATCAAGGGCGGGCCATCGCCACCATGCTGGCCGGCCTGACGTTCGCGAATGTGCTCGGTGTACCGCTGGGCACCGTGCTCGGACAGCATCTCGGGTGGCGGGCCGTCTTCGGCGTCATCGTGGCCCTCGCGGTCCTCGCGACCCTTGCCATCCTCGCGGTCGTTCCCCACGTGGCGTCCGCGCCCACGAGTTCGCTCTCCGATCTGCGACACCTCCTCGACCGGCAGGCTCTACTGGCGATGGGCATCGCGACGTTCGGGTTCGGCGGCATGTTCGGCGCCTTCACCTATGCCGCGCTGACGCTCACGAAGGTCTCGGGTTACCCCACCAGCGCTGTTCCGTGGCTGCTCGTGCTCTTCGGCATCGGTCTCATGGTCGGCAACGCGCTGGGCGGCCGGCTGGTCGACCGCAGCCTGGACGCCACGCTGGCAGGGTCGCTGCTGGGTCTGTTGGCCGTGCAGATCGTCCTCGGATCGTTCGCCGGCCATGCGGTCGTAGCAGTGATCGCGCTGGGCCTGATGGGCATGTTCGGCTTCGCCGCCGCGCCGGGCTATCAGCAGAAGGTGATGCGACACGCGCGCGCCGCCGGGGCGATCGCGTCCGGCGCCCCGATCGCGGCGGTGAACGTCGGCAACGCCCTCGGCTCATGGATCGGCGGACTCATGATCACGTCCGGCCTCGGCTACACCTCACCCATCTGGATGGGTGCGATGGCCACCGGAATCGCCCTCGTCCTCCTCGCTGTCGCCGCCCGCACGGCACTTAAGGCGGCACAGTGACGCCGTCCGCCCAGGACGCTGCCGCACGCCCGCCAGTACCGCATCAGGCAACGTTCGTCCTGGTGAGACCTCGCGTCGTTGCTCGTTGGCTGCTTCGACCCGGTGTCCTTGGCCAGGTCAAGGGCGGCGAACAGGTGTCGTACTCCGCGGAGCGTTTGTAGGTCGCCCGCCGCCTGCGGCGTGGTTCGCGGTCGGGGCCCTTGTGTCCTTGTGCCTGCCGCCGCGTCCGGCCCATTGCCGGCCAGGGTGGGGCGTCAGGTTGAACGGCCCGAACTCGTCCCTGCACAAGACGACTTCGGGCTCGTCCTCTTCCGGTCAGCCTTCGCGGTGCGTCAGCCGGCGCGGCGCCGCCGTAGTTCCTCCAGCCATCCCCGTACCTGCGTGTCGTCGTGCACGTACGGCTCCACGGGTCCCACCCGCAGATCGATCCCGTACAGGAGCCCCAGCGCCCACCAGGACAGTTCGTCCCACTCAAGCGTGTCGTCGACAACCCAGCGTCCGGCCCACCGGTCAGCTGCATCCCGGCTCACACGTCCCTCGACCACGGCGGCAAGGCATGCCTCGATCGCGTCCAGGTCTGGCCGGCCACCACCGCCCGTCCTCCCAACGAACCCGAAGCCCGTGACGACGCGCTACAGCCATCCATATCTTCTTTGGTAAGCCGTCGAGACATGAATGACTTTGAGGGAACATCGGTCAGGCCCTGATCGCTGCACCTCACATGGCTTACCGCCCACAGCGGGCGGAAGCGTCACACGCGAGGAATGGAGATTCCCATGGCGCAGGCATTCGTCACGGGTGGTTCGGGTTTCATCGGTCGGGCCCTGATCCGTCGACTTGTCGGAGACGGCCACACGGTCCGCGCACTGGTCCGCAGTGAAGCGTCGGCCGACAAGGTCGCGGCCCTCGGCGCGGAGCCGGTGCGGGGCGAGTTGACGGAGCCGGCCGGATGGCAGGACGCGGTGGCGGGCAGCGAGGTGCTCTTCCACCTTGCCGCCGAGACGGACATCACCGCCGACCGCGAGCGCCAGGAGCAGGTGACGGTCGGCGGCACTCGGGCGGCCGTGGACGCAGCTCGTGCCGCGGGGGTCGCCACCTTCGTCAACTGCGGCAGCGAGTCCGCGCTCCTGGCCGGCGAACCGCTGCTGGACGTGGACGAGACCGCACCGCTGCGGCCGGACTCCGAAGCCGCCTACTGCGCGGTGAAGGCCATCGCCGAGAAGGTTGTGCTGGATGCCGACGTGCCGGGCTTCACCACCGTCTCCGTACGGCCGCGGTTCGTCTGGGGTCCCGAAAGCAGTCTGACCGAGGGCCTGGCGGCTGCGGCCAGGGCCGGGCAGTTCGCCTGGATCGAGGGCGGCCGGCACACCACCGACGTGACGTACGTGGATAACGCCGTCGAGGGATTGGTACGCGGATGGCAGCACGGCCGGCCGGGTCAGGCGTACTTCGTGACCGACCAGCACCGAGTCGTCCTGCGGGACTTCCTGGAGACGCTCTTCTCGCTCTACGGCGTCGACACGCCCATCCCGGACATGGACGCCGACACCGCCGCCCGTGTGGTGCCGGTCCCCGCCCGGTGGTTCGTCGGACAGTCGTGCACGCTGCGCACCGACAAGGCCGTGGCCGAACTGGGCTACCGGCCCGTCGTCGAGCACGCCGCCGGCCTCACCGCCGTGAAGGAAGCGCTCGCCTCCGACGCTGCGTGACCGGCTCACGGGCCTGCACCCGTCCGTGGTGTCCGCCCTGCGCAGGCGTTGGAGCCGGCTGCGACTACGAGGAGTGTCGACGCATCGCCCGGGGTGCCGGGGTGAAACCGTTGACGGCCCCGGCGGGTCCGGGTCGGACACCATCACATCCGGGTGGGCAAGAGGGGTCATCCCGGCTTGCCCACCCGGCGGTCTCGCCTCTGCTTCACCCTGCCGGAAATCTCGGATGATCGAGGTCACCGGCCGAGGTGTGCCAGGTGGCTGCGCAGGCGAGACCGCGGAGCGCTCGCAGTCGGCTTCGGAGCGCGGTCCGGGCTCTGGAGCCACGCCACCGCGTGCGGGGTCGGCCGCCGGGAGCCGCGGCCGCTCGTGTGCAACCCGGTGCGAGACCGGTTAATAATCGGTCGCGTGATGCGTCTTGCAATTCTCGGTCCTGTCCGTGCATGGCGGCGGGACGAGGAGATCGACCTCGGCTCCCCACAGCAACGCGGACTGCTCGCGCTGCTCCTTCTGCGCGAAGGGCGCTCGGTGGAGACCGAGGCGATCCTCGACGCTCTGTGGGGCGAGGAAGGGCCGCGAGGCGCTCGGGGCACCATCCGCACGTACGTCTATCGTCTGCGGCCGATCCTCGGCGACGTCGCGACCATCGAGTCGACCGGCAGCGGTTACCGTCTCACGGTTCGTGACGGGCAGGTCGACCTGAGCAGGTTCCGCGAGCTGATCGCGCAGGCTCACACGGCGCGCGGCGCCGGCGCCTCGGCGCGTGCCGCCGATCTCCTGCGCCAGGCCCTCGGCACCTGGCAGGGCCCGGCGCTGTCGGGTGTCCGGGGCCGCTTCTTCGAGCTGGAGCGTGACCGGCTGGAGGAGCTGAGGCTGGCCGCCCTGGAGGAAGTGTTCGACCTGGAGCTGGAGGCCGGAGGGCATCCGGGTCTGACGTCCGAGATCCGGGCAGCCCTCATGGAGCACCCTCTGCGGGAACGCCTGCACGAACAGCTCATGCTGTCGTTGTTCCAGGCCGGCCGCCGAGCCGAGGCGCTGGCCGCCTATCAGCACACACGGCAGCTTCTGCGCGAGGAACTGGGCGTGGATCCCGGGCCCGCCCTTCGCTCCCTGCACAGCCGTGTCCTGCACGAGGACGACGAGTCGCCCGCCCTTGCAGACCGTGAGCCGGCCTCGGCCAGCGCGCCGGTTCCGGCCCAACTCCCGCCGGATTCCGGGGTGTTCACGGGACGCCGGGCAGAGATCGGGGAACTGGGCTCAGTGCTGCGTGACGCCGCACACGCTCCGGTCGTCGGCATCACCGGCCTGGGCGGGATGGGCAAGACCGCGCTCGCCGTGCACCTCGCGCACACCCAGCGCCACCTGTTCCCCGACGGGCAGGTTTTCGCCGACCTCGGCGGTTTCAGGGATCCGGTCGGCCCGATGGAGGTGCTCGGCCAGTTCTTGCGCGCCATCGGGGTGTCGCGGCTGCCGGCATCCCTCGACGAACGTGCCGCGCTGTGGCGTACGTCGGTGTCCGGGCGCCGCTTGCTGATCGTCCTGGACGCGGCAACCAGCGGTGAGCAGGTGCGCCCCCTGCTGCCGGCCGCCCCGGGCTGTGCCGTCATCATGACCAGCCCGCGCCGCATCATCGACCTGCCCGGCATCCCCTGGCTGCGTCTGGGCGTTCTCCAGCCCGAGGACGCGCTGCAACTGCTCGCCGCCATCTCCGGGACCCGGCGGGTGTTCGCGGAGCGGGAAGCGGCCAGCCGCCTGGTGCAGGCCTGCTCCTACCAGCCGCTCTCGGTGCATGTGGCGGCCGCCCGGTTGGACGCCCGACCGTCCTGGACGATCGACCAGATCCTGGCCCAGCTCGAGGACGATCTGCGCCAGCCGGTCGTCATGCACGAAGACTGCAAGATCGTCGACAAGCCGTTCCGTGACGCCCAGGCCCGCATGGACGCCTTCCACCGCGACGCCTTCCACCTCGCCGCCGTGCCCGACTGCGGCCGGCTGGACCCCGCCATGGCAGCGGCAGTGCTCGATCTGCCGGTCAACGAAGCCACCGCGGTCATGGAAGCCCTCGTCGACGCTCATGTGGTGGAGACCGGCGCGAACGGTGACTACCACTTCCTCGGGCTCGTCAAGGCGTTCGCCCGGCGCCAAGCCCTCAACGGGATGGGACACGAGCACTGCCAGCAGGCCCTGCACCGACTGCTGCGACACTGCCTGGCCGGCGAGAGCACGGTCGGTGATGAGGACCTGCGCGCGGTACTGAACCAGATCACCGACCTTCCGGACACGGTCGCGGAGAAGGTGTCGCTCTCGCCGCGCTGATCGCATCACCGGCCGCGCGCGAGGCCAGGCACCCGTACACACCCTGGCGTGGGCCGCGGCCACGCAGGCGAAACGGCTCGTCGACGCGCCGTCGACACCACGTCGACACGCGTTCGATGCAATGCACGCATGCTCAATCCCCTCACGCGCGCCGAACTGGCAGCGCAGATCACCGGGCCCGTACTCGAGCCCGAAGACGAAGGCTTCGCCGCCGAGTGCGCCCCCTTCAACCTTGCCGTGACCCACCGCCCTCGCGTGGTTGTCGGGGCCGTGAACAGTGCCGACGTGCAGGCCGCCGTTCGCTTCGCCGCACAGCAGCGTCTGCCGGTCGCCGTCATGGCCACCGGCCACCAGGCGACACTCACGGCCGACGACGCGGTACTCATCACCACTCACCGGATGGCGCAGGTGAGCGTCGACCCCGCGTCCCGCACGGCCCGCGTGGCGGCGGGAGCCCGCTGGCAGCAAGTGATCGATGCGGCGACCCCGTCGGGTCTTGCTCCGCTCAACGGCTCCTCACCGCTCGTCGGAGTCGTCGGCTACACCCTCGGCGGTGGCTTGAGCCCCACCATGGGCCGCGCTCTCGGATGGGCGGCCGACCATGTCACCTCCATGGAGGTCGTGACAGCCGATGGTGAGTTGCGTTCCGTCGACGCCGCGTCGGAACCCGACCTCTTCTGGGCGCTGCGCGGCGGCAAGAGCAACTTCGGTGTCGTCACCGCCATGGAGTTCGCTCTCTTCCCGGTGGAACAACTGTGGGCGGGCGGACTGTTCTTCGACGGTGCCGACGTGGAAGCCGTCCTGCACGCCTATGCCGAGGTCACGGCGGGGGCCCCGGATGATCTGAGCTCCTCGATCGCCCTGCTGCGGCTGCCGGCACTGCCCGGCGTGCCGGAGTTCCTTGCCGACCGGTTCGCCGTCCACGTCCGCATCTCCTGTCTCGGCTCTCCGGACGAGGCCGCCCGGCTGGTCGCGCCGCTGCGCGCGGCCGCACCTGTCCTCGTGGACACTCTGGGCCCCATGCCGTACGCGTCCTTCGCCCAGATCCACAATGATCCGGCGGACCCGGCACCGTTCATGGAGCGCACCGCGATGCTGCACTCCCTGACCGCAGAGGCCGTCGAGGAAATCCTGGCCGCAGCGGGCCCGGAGGCCGACTGCCCGGTGCACTTCGTCGAGTTGCGCCACCTCGGCGGCGCTCTGGGCCGGGCCGCGGACAACGCCGTCGGACACCGGGACGCCCAGTTCGCACTCTGGGTCGTGGGTGTCGGCGCACCCGACGCCTTCACCGCGATGAACGCCTACGCAGATCAGCTGCTGCAACGGATGAGCCCCTGGTCGACCGGCGGAAAATACCTGAACTTCATGGCCGCCCAGGACACCGGCGCAACTGCCGTGAGCGCGGCCTACGACGAAGCCGCCTACCACCGGCTCCGCGGCATCAAGAGGCGCTTCGACCCGGACAACCTCTTCCGCCTGAACCACAACATTCCCCCCGAGGAGCGCCCGATGGCCGACGACAAACTGCAGCTTCTGATCGACCACGCCGCGATCGTCGATGCACTCCACCGCTACACCGCCGGGCTCGACCACGGTGACGCCGATCTGCTCGCCTCGTCACTGACCGAGGACGCCATGGTCGACCTGACACCGGCCACGAGCAAGATCGGTCTCGACTTCCCTGCGCTCAAGCCGCGCGACACCGTCGTGGGCGTCCTCATCCCGGCCGTCGGCCCGCTCGACACCAGCCACGTGATCAGCAACGTCCGCGCCAGGGTGGACGGCGACCACGCCCAGGTGAAGTGCTACGCGATGGCCCAGCACTACCTGCCCGGAGAAGGCCCCAAGCCGGACCGGACCCGCCACGCCCTGATGATGAACCGCTACGACGCGGACCTGACGCGTGACGGAGACACCTGGCGCATCAGCCGACTGACGATAGACAACGCCTGGTTCGAGGGCGACGAATCCGTCCTGCTTCCCGGCGACTGATCTCGGAACGAACCCGTCCCACCGGGGCGGCGCCCGCCGCACACAGCCGCAGGGCGCCCCCCGTACGCCGCCGGCCCGGCATCGCTGCCGTGGCCGCGGCCGCACATTCCCGACTCACGAAACCCCATTGGCTGACTACCTCCATGCCTCCGATACCCGCACTCCGGAATCCGTTTGGGAGCGTTCCGCGTGTCCACCACCCCTGAGGTGCCCCACCCTCCTCAGCATGCACAGCTCGACACCGTCCGGGGACGACTTGCGGCACTGATGCGGGACTTGCGCGAGGGCGCGTGGCAGCCGACCGACCTCGAGCGTCGTCTGGCCGAGCTTCTCGCACAGTCGGCCGCCGGGACCGGGTCGCTCGACGCGGCCGCTGTCCGGGCCGCGATACGGGAAGGCTCGATGACGGCCATCCGTGAGAACGGCGGCCGCTTCGTCGGTCTGCTGGCCGACCTCCTGCCGTTGATCGATGGGCCCGAACCGTCCGCACGGCACGCTGCCGGCCTCGCCCACGACGCCGCCGGGACGGTCGCGCAGTCGGCACCGGATCGGCGGGCCGCCCAGTCACCGCCCGCTTGTCCCTGTCCGGGCGAGGCGGGCAGCGATCAAAGGGAAGTACCGCGGCCGCGGCCCCTGTCACCACCTCGTCGCGAGGGCGGCAGACGCCTGCGCGCGGACGCGGCACTCAACCACACAAGGGTGCTGACCGCCGCGGCACAGATAGTGCGCGAGCGCGGACTGTCACACCTCACCATGGAAGCGGTCGCCGCCGAGGCAGGGGTCGGCAAGGGCACCGTCTTCCGACGGTTCGGTGACCGCGCAGGTCTGTTGCAGGCCCTGCTCCAGCGCTCCGAGGCGGCGTTCCAGGCCGCTCACCTCAGCGGCTCGGACCCGGCGGACACCCGCGACAAGGCGATCGAGCAGCTTCGCGCATTCGGCGTGGCCGCCATACAGCGCTATGCCACGGAGCCGGAACTGCAGATGGCCGCCGAGCCCTCCCCGGATCAGCGCTACGGACACGCACTCCGTCGCGCGTACCACGAGCGGGTCAGCCTGCTGTTCGGCCTGGCCGCGCCGGAAGCAGACGCAGAACTGCTCGGTCACGCGGCGCTGGGCTACCTCGATCCAGCGCTTGTCTGGTACCTGGGCGAACAGCGCAAGCTACCGCTGCACCGGCTGGAAGCCGGTTGGCTCGAACTGGTCGCCCGACTCACCCGGCAGTCGCAGCCCCGCACGAGGTGACCCGCGAACCCCGATCGCACGGGGCGGGCCAGGCCGCGTGAAACTCCCACGCCGACGCTGTGTCGTCAGAAGGCGTAGCGCACCCGCAGCCAGGGTGCATGGTCGGTGATGAGGCCGCGCAGCGAGCGCACCGCTTCCGCTTTGATGTGGTCGCGATAGCGGACGTTGTGCGCTCCGTTCTGCGAGCGCTTGCCCTGTTGCAGCTCGGGCTGCCACAGGACGCCCTCGGCGCGGGGATGCCAGCCGAGGTTGACCTGGTGCAGGTCCTGGTTGTGGGTGAGCATGATGATCTCCGCGGCGGCCTGCCGCTTCACCCGGTGGGGCAGGACATCGTCGAGCTGCCGCAGGACGTCGGCCCAGTCGTCCTGCCAGCCGGGCCGCAGGACGACGGGGGAGAGGTTGAAGTGGACCTCGTAGCCCGCGTCCACGAAGTCGGCCGCGGCGGCGATGCGGTCGGCCACCGCGGAGGTGCGCAGGTCCAGCAGTCGTGAGTCGGCCGCGGGCATCACGGAGAAGCGGATCCGGGTACGGCCGCGGGGGTCCAGCGTCAGCAGATCGGGGTTGACGAACTTGGTGGCGAAGGACGCCTTGGCGTGGGGCCACTGGCGGAAGGCGGTGATCAGGTCCGCGGTGTTGTCGCAGATGAGCGCGTCCACGGAGCAGTCGCCGTTCTCACCGATGTCGTACACCCAGGCGGTGTCGTCACACTGGTTGGGTTCCCGCTTACGGCCCTGGCGCGCGACGTGGCGGCCGAGGTGGCCGATGATCCGGTCGATGTTGGTGAAGACGGTGATCGGGTTGGCGTACCCCTTGCGGCGGGGCACGTAGCAGTACGCGCAGGCCATCGCGCAGCCGTTGGTGGGGCCGGGGGCGATGAAGTCGGCGGAGCGTCCGTTGGGCCGGGTGGTCAGGGTCTTGCGCTCACCGAGGACCAGGGTCTCGCCCTTGACGCGGACCCAGCGCTCGACGTTGTCCTCGTTTCCGTGCAGGCCCGGGATGCGCCAGTGGGAGTCCACCTCGACGACCTGCGCGGCGGGGAAGCGTGCGAGGATCTCGCGGCCCCGGGGGGAGGCGGCGGCCGGGGGTTCGGCGTAGATCGTGCGCACCGGCAGCATGGTCCGGGCCGCGCGGGAGTCGCGGAAGCCGGAGCCGGCCGCGGCCGTGCCGCCGACGGGTGCGCCGCCCGCCGCTGTCCCGGGCAGCGCGTCGAGGTCGAACAGGGTGTCGGAGCCGTGCTCGGGTTCGGTGAAGGGGGATGTCACGCGAAGGTTCCCTTCGTCCGATGCCGCGATTCATGGCAATTGTACGGAGTGTCGGGCAGGCCCTGGCCGGGAAGCCGGGGGAAGTGGGAGAGGGTCCGCCGGGGCGGCCCGGAGGCCGGACACAACAGGGTCGCCCCACGTCTCCCGTTCGGTGGCGCAGGTCGGTCCAGGTCGTCGCCGTGTGCTGTCGGTCAGTACTCGGCCGACGGGTTAGGCACGGGCGATCACGGGGCAGGACGTCGTAACCCCCCGGGGCGCAGATCTCCCTTTCGCACCTCCTTGACGAGAGACACAGGACATGTCTGCTGAAGAAAGCGCACAGCATCCTCCCCGCCGCGTCGGCGTCGTGGCCGAGTCCGGGTCCGGAGAGACACGGGTCGCGGCGACCCCGGCGACCGCACGGCTGCTGCTGGGCCTCGGTTACGAGGTCGTCGTCGAGTCCGGGGCCGGCGAGGCCTCGGGCTTCGACGACCAGGCGTACGCCGACGTCGGCGCCGCGATCGGCGAGGCATGGCAGGCGGACGTCGTCCTGAAGGTCAACGCCCCCACCGAAGCCGAGATCCGCCGGTTGCGGAGGGGCGCGGTCGTGATCGCCCTGCTGGCCCCGGCGCAGAATCCCGAGTTGCTCCGAGCCCTCGCCGACGCGGGGGTGACGGCCCTGGCCCTCGACGCCGTGCCGCGCATCTCGCGGGCCCAGTCCATGGACGTGCTGTCCTCGATGGCGAACATCGCGGGCTACCGCGCGGTCATCGAGGCCGCGCACGTCTTCGGACGGTTCTTCACCGGTCAGGTCACCGCGGCGGGCAAGGTGCCGCCGGCGAAGGTGCTGGTGGCCGGCGCGGGTGTGGCCGGTCTGGCGGCGATCGGCGCCGCCTCCAGCCTTGGGGCGATCGTGCGCGCCACCGACCCCCGCCCGGAGGTGGCGGACCAGGTGAAGTCGCTGGGCGGCGAGTACCTGTCGGTGAACGCCGCCCAGGAGGCGAGCGCCGACGGCTACGCCAAGGCGACCTCCGCCGACTACGACCGCGCCGCCGCCGAGCTCTACCACGAGCAGGCCGGGGACGTGGACATCGTCATCACCACCGCCCTGATCCCGGGGCGGCCCGCGCCGCGGCTGCTGACCGCCGAGGACGTGGCCGTGATGAAGCCGGGAAGCGTCATCGTCGACATGGCCGCCGCGATGGGTGGCAACGTCGAGGGCACCGTGCCGGGCCGGATCGTGGTCACCGACAACGGTGTGACGCTCATCGGCTACACCGACCTGGCCTCCCGGCTCCCGGCCCAGGCCTCCCAGATGTTCGGCACGAACCTGGTGAACCTGCTGAAACTGCTGACCCCGGGCAAGGACGGCCGTCTGACCATCGACTTCGACGACGTCGTGCAGCGGGCGGTGACCGTGGTTCGGGACGGTGACGTCACCTGGCCGCCGCCCCCCGTCGCGGTCTCGGCCGCCCCTGCCGCGCCGGTCACGGCCGCACCCGAGGCGCCCGCACCGGACCAGCCGCGGCTGTCGCCGGTCCGGCGCTTCGGCCTGATCGGGCTCGGCATGCTCGCGATGTTCCTGCTGGTGGCCTTCGCTCCGGCCCAACTCGCCGGCAACTTCACCGTGTTCGCGCTGGCGGTGGTGATCGGCTACTACGTCATCGGCAAGGTGCACCACGCGCTGCACACCCCGTTGATGTCGGTGACCAACGCGATCTCCGGGATCGTCGTGATCGGCGCCCTGCTGCAGATCGGGCACGAGAGCCGGATCGTCACCGCGCTGTCCTTCGTCGCGATCCTGCTGACGAGCGTGAACATCTTCGGAGGCTTCGCCGTCACCCGCCGCATGCTGTCCATGTTCTCGAAAGGCTGAGCCGAGATGACCTCCCTGACGGCCTCCCACGCGGCCGACCTGGTCGCCGCCCTGCTGTTCATCCTCAGCCTGGCCGGCCTGTCCCAGCACCGCACCTCCCGCGCCGGCGTCGTCTACGGCATCGCCGGCATGGGTCTCGCCCTGGCGGCCACCGTGGTGGTCGCCTCGCGGAGCATCAGCGCCGGAGCGGTCGCGCTGATCGTGCTGGCGATGGCGCTCGGCGCGGCCATGGGCCTGTGGCGGGCCCGGCGCGTCGAGATGACGCAGATGCCCGAACTCATCGCCGTCCTGCACAGCTTCGTCGGCCTGGCCGCGGTGCTCGTGGGCTGGAACAGCTACCTGGAGGTGGAGCACCACGGCGCGGCGCAGGACCGGATCGGCGCCGACCTGCTGGGCATCCACCACGTCGAGGTGTTCATCGGCATCTTCATCGGCGCGGTCACCTTCACCGGCTCGATCGTCGCGTTCCTGAAGCTGTCGGAGCGCATCAAGTCCCGGCCGCTGATGCTGCCGGGCAAGAACGCCCTGAACGTCGGGGCGCTCGTGGCGTTCGTCGCGCTGACCGTGTGGTTCACGATCAGTCCGAACCTGCCCCTGATGATCGCGGTGACCGCGCTGGCCATGGCCCTCGGCTGGCACCTGGTCGCCTCCATCGGCGGGGGCGACATGCCCGTCGTCGTCTCCATGCTGAACAGCTACTCGGGGTGGGCGGCGGCCGCGTCCGGCTTCCTGCTCGACAACAACCTGCTCATCGTCACCGGCGCGCTGGTGGGCTCCTCCGGTGCGTACCTGTCGTACATCATGTGCAAGGCGATGAACCGGTCCTTCCTGTCCGTCATCGCGGGCGGTTTCGGCATCGAGGCGCCGTCCGGGGGCGCGGAGGAGCAGGGGGAGCACCGGGAGGTGCGGGCGGCGGAGGTGGCCGAGATGCTCGTCCAGGCCCGCTCGGTGATCATCGCCCCCGGCTACGGCATGGCCGTCGCACAGGCGCAGCATCCCGTTGCCGAGCTGACGCGGCGGTTGCGCGAGCGGGGCGTTGAGGTCCGCTTCGGGGTCCATCCGGTCGCCGGACGCCTGCCCGGTCACATGAACGTGCTGCTGGCCGAGGCGAAGGTGCCCTACGACATCGTCCTGGAGATGGACGAGATCAACGACGACTTCGGCGCCACCTCGGTCGTCCTGGTCATCGGCGCGAACGACACGGTCAACCCGGCCGCGACCGACGACCCGGCGAGTCCGATCGCCGGGATGCCGGTGCTACGGGTCTGGGAGGCGGAGCAGGTTGTCGTCTTCAAGCGCTCCATGGCCTCCGGTTACGCGGGCGTGCAGAACCCCCTGTTCTTCCGGGAGAACAGCAGCATGCTGTTCGGCGACGCCCGACAGAGCGTGGAGGAGATCCTGCGCGCACTCGGCACCGAGAGCCGACGCGACGACGAGTCGGCGGCGCGGCAGTCGACGGTGCCCAGTCGCTGACGGCTCGGCTCCTTTGTGTTCGCTGGGGGGCGGTGGTGCGGGATTCGGTCGGCGAGGGACCGGTGCTGCGGGTCCGGGCCCTGCCGCATCTCCCGTACCACCGTCGTCGCCTCACGCCGGTGACCCCGCTCAGGTGGATCGGGCGGGGCGATCACTGAGGAGGGCGCCGCGGATCGCTCTGCGCTGGCTCGCGGTCGTGTCACCCCAGACGCCGTCCGCCTCGCCGTGGCGGACGGCCCAGTCGCGGCAGGCGGCCAGCACCGGGCAGCGACGGCACACGGCCCGCGCGGGCGCCGTCGCGACGTCCGTCTCCACCAGGGGAAAGAACAGTTCGGGGTCCTCGCCCACGCACAGCGCCCGGACGCGCCAGCCAGAGTGATGATTGTTGATCGAGGGTGTACGAGCCATACCGCACCTCCGCGGTCCGACCAGGGCACAGGTGTGAACGCGGCTGGAGAGCCACGGTCCCGGCAGAGGTGTTCAGCATCTTATGCCGCGCGACCGACAGAAGGCCATAGGGGATATTCACGGCATAGCGGTCGCGGACGTCCGGACTCGTCGTGCGGGACGGTGCGCTCCCTGGGGCGGTGAACCGTCGGTCGACCGCTGCTCTTAGGTGTCCATGTCACTCCCGGTCGCGGTCCGGCTCGAAACTTGGCCGAAAAGATGCCCTGCCGGTACGGCGTGTGCCCCTTGCGGCGGGCCGATGCGCCTGCTGCGTGTCCCGGATCGCTGAACTCCGCATGTGCGGGATCCACCCGGACCGGGCAAAGGTGCATACCACACGCACCAATGGCGAAGGCTGTTTCCCGACTAAGTGAACTCGTGTGCAGGATGGGGGCGTTGGTGTGCTTCCGCCACTCGAAAGGGTGACTAGCATGAGCGGCACGCGTGAGCCGGAAGCGCACCGTCCGTGAGCGGTCGCCCTTCGGACCGCCGACGACGCGCAGTCGTCCACCTTCTGCTCGTACGAACCGAGGGACCGCGGAATGCCAGTGCCTGCTCGCTCCCGTCAGCGTCGACGCGGGAAAGGGGCGAGTTCCTCTCCGGCCGTGTTCCCGGCAGTCCTGCTCGTGGCGGCGGGTGCCGCCGCTGCCGCCGCCGTTCTCGCTCCCGCGGCGGCCCGCTCCTGGGTGCTGGGCACGGTGATCGCCGCCTGGTGCTGTCTCGCCCTCGTCACCGGCGTCGCCGTCTACCTCCTGCGTCGTGTCCGTCGGCAGGCGGCCGCCCGGGACAGCGAGCTCGGGATGACCAAGGACAACTGGAAGAAGCAGGGCACCGAGGTCGCCCAGCTCGTCAACGTCGGTCTGCCGGGGGTCGCGCGGCATCTGAACGGCGGTGCGAGCGCCGAGGAAGCCGTCTCCCGGGTCGCCGCCCCGTCCGACCCGCAACTGCGCCAGATACTCGACACCTTCGCGGCGGAGCTCGGCGCGGCGGTGGCGCGGGCCGTCACCGCCGAGACCGAGCTGCGCGAGATGCGCGGCGAACTGGCGAGGGGCAGGGCGGAACTGGAGAGGCTCACCGAGGAGACCCTGCCTGCCGCGGTGGCCCTGCTGCGGGAGGGCAGTTCCGGCAACACGGTCCTCACCAAGTTCGACTGGCCGCAGAATGCCCTGGTCCGGGAAACGGCCGAGTGGTTCGTCCGTGAACTCGCCTACAGCGAACGGCGGTCCGCCGCCGCCCAGGCAGCCTCCGCCAAGGCGCTCAGCCGGGTCCAGTCCAAGACCGTCGCGATGCTGGCCGATCTGCGGGAGATGCAGGACCGGCACGGCCAGGACGTCCTCGGCGACCTGCTGCGGCTGGATCACAGCACCTCGCAGCTCGGTCTCATGACGGACCGGCTGGCCCTGCTGATGGGCGGCCGCTCCAGCCGCGTCTGGAACAAGCCGATCGTCATGGAGAGCATCCTGCGCGGAGCCGTCGGCCGTATCGCCGCCTACCGGCGGGTGCGCCTGCACTCCTCCAGCAAGGCGTCGATCGCGGGCTTCGCGGCCGAGGGCGTGATGCACCTGCTCGCCGAACTCATGGACAACGCCGCGAACTTCTCGCCGCCCATCGACGAGGTCCACGTCTACGTCGAGGAACGCAGCGCCGGTCTCGTCGTCACCATCGAGGACAGCGGCCTGAAGATGTCGGACGCCGCCATGCGCCGTGCCGAGGAGTCCGTGTCCGGCCGGGTCACCGACCTCGCCTCGTTGCAGGGCACCCGGCTCGGCCTGACCGTGGTGGGGCGGCTCGCCGAACGGTACGGCATCAGCGTCAACTACCGTCCCTCCTCACGTGGCGGCACCGGCGTCGTCGTCCTGCTGCCCCAGCAGCTCCTGGCCCAGCAGCGCGAACCCGTCGCCGAGCGTCCGCGGCGCACCGCCGAGGCCCCCGCCGTGCCGGCACCCGCCGTCGAAGCCGACAGGACGCCGGCCCCGCGCGCCCTGCCGGCCGCGTCCGTGGAACCTGCCGCGTCCGTGGAACCGGTCGCGTCCGAGGCGGCGGCGCCCGCGCCCGGCGCCGACGCCCCGGCCGGCCGGGGCGCGGCCACCGGCAACGCACTGCCCGTGCGTGCCCCCGGCCGTACGATGGCCGCCGCCGAGCGCGCACGGCAGAAGCAGGCGGCCACCCCGACGCCCTCGGCCGAGCCGGGTGAACCGTCGCCCGCCCGCGATGCCGGAAGCAGGTTCGGCGCCTTCCACCGTGCCCGTCACGGCGGCGCACCCGGCGACTCCGTCAGCCCGCCCGACGACGGGCACGACCCCGCGGCCGACTGAGCCGCGAACCCCCGCACCTCACGGCCTGCGCACACCGCACGGGCAGCAGTCCCCCACCCAGAACCTCGCCGCCGTATTCGATGGATTGGAGGAACGGGCCGGGTGACCGTCGACCGGTCGCAACCCGTCCCGATCGCCATGGAGACCACTGACAACAGCCTCACCTGGCTCCTGATGAACCTCTTGGAGCGCACCCCGGGCACGCGCCATGCGCTCGTCCTGTCGCGGGACGGCCTGAAGCTGTGCTGGACGGAGCACATGACGCTCGACCAGGCCGACCAGCTCGCGGCCATCTGCTCCGGCATCCAGGCCCTCGCGCAGGGCGCCTCCGTCGAGTTCGGGGACGGATCGGGGGGCGTGCGGCACTCCATGACCGAGTTCCACGGCGGCCTGCTGTTCATCGTGGAGGCGGGCGAGGGCGCGCACCTTGCCGTCGTCGCCCAGGAGGACGCCGATCCGGGAGTCGTCGGTCACCAGATGACGGAACTCGTCGAACAGATCGGGGAGCATCTGCGGGCCGAGCCGCGCACGCCCGCCGGCCGGGGTGCCCGCGCGTGATCCGTAAACCAGTGGACGTCGGGGATCCCGACCGGCTCTACACGGTCACCGGCGGGCGCAGCACGGCCGACGACTCGTTCGACCTGGTGACGCTCATCGTCAGCGAGAGCGAACCGAGCACCGGCATGCAGTCGGAGCACGTGCGGATCCTCGAGCTGTGCCGGCACCCCACGGCACTGGTGGAGATCTCCGCCGAGCTGAAGCTGCCCGTCACGGTCGCCCGCATCCTCGTCGGCGACCTGCACGACATGGGCAAGGTCAGCGCCCGTCATCCCCGCGCCGCCGACTCCGTCGCGTCGCTTCCCGAAACCGCCCTGCTCCAGGAGGTCCTCAATGGGCTCCGCAACCTCTGAGCTTCCCTCCCAGCGCACGCCGCTGGCCGATGCCGCCGAGACCGGTCTGAAGATCGTCGTGGTGGGCGGGTTCGGGGCCGGCAAGACCACCCTGGTCCGTTCGGTGAGCGAGATCCGCCCGCTGAACACCGAAGAGCTGATGACTCAGGCGGGGCAGGGCGTCGACGTGACGGCCGGTGTGGAGGGCAAGACGACCACGACGGTCGCCTTCGACTTCGGCCGGATCAGTCTCAACGAGCGCATGGTGCTCTATCTGTTCGGGGCACCGGGCCAGGAGCGGTTCTGGTTCCTGTGGGACCGCCTGTTCTCCGGAACGCTGGGCGCCGTCGTCCTCGTCGACACGCGCCGCATGGAGGACTGCTGGTACGCGATAGACAGGCTCGAACACCACGGGACCCCGTTCGTGGTGGCCGTGAACCGCTTCGACGGCGACGAGAACCGGTACTCGCTCGAGGAGATCCGCACGGCCCTCGCACTGGGGGCGCACGTGCCGATGGTCGACTGTGACGCACGGGTCAGATCCTCGGGCAAGGAGGTCCTCATCGCCCTCGTGGACCACCTCTACTCCATCGCACTGTCCCAGGAGAGCACACCGTGAGCGATCCCACCGGCTCCCCGTCCGCGGCCACTCCGCCTCCCGGCTGCCCGGCACACGACGCCGCGGTGCACCTGAGCGGCCTGGAGTACCAGCAGACGCCCTCCCAGATGTACCGCTCGATGCGCCGGGAACACGGGCCGGTCGCGCCGGTGCTGCTCGACAACGACATCCCCGCCTGGCTCGTCCTCGGCTATCCCGAGGTCTGCTACGTGACCAGTCACGACGAACTGTTCGCGCGGGACTCGCGGCGCTGGAACCAGTGGGACCGCATCCCGGCGGACTGGCCGCTCCTGCCGTTCGTCGGCTACCAGCCGTCCGTCCTGTTCACCGAGGGTGCGGAGCACCAGCGCCGGGCGGGTGTGATCACCCAGGCGCTGGAGGGCGTGGACCAGTTCGAGCTGGCCCGCGAGTGCGAGCTGATCGCCGGTCAGCTGATCTCCTCGTTCTCCGGCAGCGGCCAGGCCGAGCTGATGAGCGCGTACGCGCACGCGTTGCCGGCCCGTGCCGTGCTGTGGATGTGCGGCATGCCGCAGGACAGCACCGACACCGAGCAGCTCGTCGACGACCTGCGGATCTCGCTCGACGCCGGTGAGGGTGACGACCCGGTGGCGGCCTACATGCGGGTCGGTGAGCGGATCACGCATCTGGTGAAGGAGAAGCGGGAGCGGCCCGGGCCGGACGTCACGTCCCGGATGGTGCAGGACCCGGCCGGGCTCAGCGACGAGGAGATCGTGCAGGACCTGATCTCCGTCATCGCGGCGGCACAGCAGCCGACGGCCAACTGGATCTGCAACACCCTGCGACTGCTGCTCACCGACGAGCGCTTCGCGCTGAACGTCTCCGGAGGGCGGGTCAGCGTGGGGGACGCGCTGAACGAGGTGCTGTGGCTGGACACCCCGACGCAGAACTTCATCGGCCGCTGGGCCGTGCGCGACACCCAGCTCGGCGGGCGTCTCATCCGTGAGGGGGACTGCCTCGTGCTGGGCCTCGCGGCCGCCAACACCGACCCGCAGATCTGGCCCGAGTCGCACGTCGGCGCGGAGAACTCGGCGCACCTGTCCTTCAGCAACGGCGAGCACCGCTGCCCCTATCCCGCGCCCCTGCTGGCGGACGTGATGGCGCGTACGGCGGTGGAGACGCTCCTGGAGCACCTCCCGGACCTCGTCCTGGCCGTCGAGCCCGAGGAACTGACGTGGCGTCCGTCGATCTGGATGCGCGGACTGACCTCCCTGCCCGTGCAGTTCACTCCGGCGGTGCAGTAGCCGTCCCTCGCCCCGCCCGCTCCGTGGGGTCAGTCGGGGGCGGGCGGTGACGGGAACGGCCGTATGGGGGAGTGGTGTTCAGTTTCCGGCCGGAGTGAAGCGCACCGGCAGCGCCTGCGGGCCACGCGTGAATACGCCCTGCTCGACCGGCTCGAACCCGTCGGCGAGACGAAGGTCGGGCATCGCGTCGAGCAGGTGGTTGACGCCGGTCTCGACCTCCGCCTTGGCGAGGAGCGCGCCGACGCAGAAGTGGCGGCCGAGAGCGAAGGCGAGGTGGTCGGCGGCGGCCGAGAAGGCCGACGTGGTGGTGAGGTCGTCGCGGAAGATGTCGAACCGGTCGGGCTCGCGGTAGCGCCGTTCGTCCCGGTTGGCGGCGCCGATGAGGCACGTGACGGTCGCTCCGGCCGGGATGGTGCCCCCGCTGACCTCGACCTCGGTGGCCGACTGCCGCATGATCATGTGCACGGGAGGGGTGTAACGCAGGGTCTCGGCGAAGGCAGCGGGTATCAGGCTGCGGTCCTCGCGGACCGCCGCCAACTGGTCCGGATGCCGCAGCAGGTTGGCCAGGATGCTGGCGATCGCCTTGTCGGTGGTCTCCCCGCCGGCCGCGAGCAGCAGGCTGCAGAACGCCTTGATGTCCTCGTCGCTCATGCGCACGCCGTCCACCTCCGCGGCGCACAGCGAGGACAGCAGGTCGTCTCCCGGACGCTCACGCCGCTCGCGGATGATCGGGATCATGTACTCGGCGAACTCGACCCGGGTGCGCTCGCCCGCCGCGGTCACCTCCGGGTCACCGGCGAGGTTGCCGAGGAAGGCGATCACGGTGGTGTACCAGCCGTGGAAGCGGGCGTGATCGGCCTTGTCGAGGCCCAGCATGTCCGCGATGACGTTGACCGGAAAGCGAGTGGCGTAGTCGCTGACGATGTCGGCGGAACCCGTGTGTCTGAAGGCGTCGACGAGTTCGCGGGAGTTGCGCTCGATGACCGGCATGAACTTCTCCTGGAGGTCGCTGCCGCGGAAGGCGGGTGCGACCAGCGCCCGGCGCACGGCGTGCTCGCGACCACTGAGCTGGAGGATCGTCTTGCCGTGGACCGGTTCGAGCTGCCAGTTGTAGTTGTCGGTCGTGAACTCGGCCTTCTTGTCCTTGAAGACGCGCTCCACATCCTCGTAGCGGGAGATGATGTAACTCTGGGTGGCCTCGTGCCAGATCAGAGGCTCTTTCTCCCGCATCGTCGCGTAGGCGGGGTAGGGATTCTCGGCGAACTCCGGCGACAGGATGTCAGGTACCTGCTGGGCGGTGGACACGTGTCTCCTCAACGGTAGATGCCTGTGCTGTGCACCAGATTAATGATCTTCCAGTGGCTCAAACAGGCCAGTCCTGGCCGAAGTTGAGCCTACAAACAAGTCGGTGGGAGCGGGCAGTCGTCGTCGGCGGGGAGCTCTGCCGGACGTGCGCATGAGACTGTCTGTTCGTGCCGGAGATGATGAGTGAGTGGGAATCGGCCTTGGCTGCGGCGTCGTCTTCTTCATGGGAGCGGCGTGCGCGTGCCGGGCGCGACCTTGCGTCCTTCGCTGATGTTCCCGAGGCCGCGGAAGCGCTGGTGCGGCTGCTGCTGGACGACGAGGACACAGCGGTGACCCGGCGGACGGCGGAGGCCCTGGCCCGGGTGGGCACAGTGGCCGCCGTGAGGCTGATCGCTCTCGCGGTCACCGGGGCTGACGGAAATCACGCCGACTGGTTGCAGACCGGGGTGCATGACGCGCTCGCGGAGGCGGACGGTGTGCCCGACGTCGCAGCGGTCTGCGCGAAGCTCGCTATGGATCAGGAAGAGGCTGTACGGCGGGGTGCGGCGGAGATCTCGGCGTGGACGGACGGCACACGGTGCTGACGCGAACCGCCGGGGGCGCTGTGCCTCGCATCCGCCCGACAGCGCGGGGGTCATCACCCCGCATTCCCGGGACGACACCGACGGAGACAACTCTCGAAACTGGTGCTGATTCCCGCGAGAGTGGTGGAAAAACCAGGTAGATCTGCTGCGTGTTCTCGCAATTGCCGGGCATCAGGAGCGACGGAGGTTGATAACTATGGTTCCCCTGCTGGTTGTTCTTCTGCTGGCCCTGCTGCTCTTCGGCGCTGGTTTCGCACTGAAGGCACTGTGGTGGCTCGCCGTCATCGTGCTGGTGATCTGGCTGCTCGGCTTCGTCATGCGTTCTGCGGACTCGGGTGGCCGAAAGGGACGCTGGTACCGCTGGTGACCCGCTGAGCAACAGCGTGTGTGGGCCCCTGACAGATCAGGGGCCCACAAGCATGTCCGCAATCAGGGAGATTCTCCAGAGGCGAGCTGTGGAAATCGCGGCTTTTCGAAGCCGGGCCTTGAATATTCGAAGCCGGGCCCCAGAGTCAAGGGCCCGGCTTGTTCGACTTTCCGTACTGTGCGCTCACCGGTGCGCGGTGAGTCGGAGGTCACGGCCGGGTGCGTCCCGGCACCGACCATCCGAGGGCGTCACCGTGCAGGCGGTCAGGAGCCGACGATCTTGCGCACATTGTCGACAGAACCGCAGCCTGACTTCAGCTGACGCTCACGCTCTTCCATGAACGCCTCGCCCAGTTCCTCGCGGCGCTCCATGGCCACGTTCTCCCGAGCCCCGTTCAGGATGGTGCGCTCCTCCTCGTCGGCGTGGTGCGTCACGGCCTGCACGAGTTCTTCCAGCTTCTCGTCCCACTCCTCGGAGCCGACCTCGTCGACCTCCAGGAGTTCCAGGAGCGCCTTGTTGCCCTCCTCGTGCTCCTCCTCGCCGTGTTCCACCTCGTCGTCGTCGATCTTCTTGTACCGCTTCAGGGCGGGATACACCTTCGCCTCTTCCGCCAGAGCGTGCGCGATCAGCAGATCGGAGAATTCCCGAAGGGCGGAAGCCCGGTCGGCTTCGACGCTGCGCATCTGGTGAAAGAGATCCTCCATCTTCCGGTGGTCCTGGAGGATGAGTTCAACGACGTCTCGTGTCTGCGCCATGGGGGTAGGCATCACTTTCGTGCGAGGGACCTTGCAGGAATCCGGTTACCCCGTCCTGCGGTGTTCAGCACGGTCCGATCGGATGACGATGGGTTGCGGCGCGATCACAACGAGTTCGCCGTGTCCGTGCCGCGGGCTTCGGTGACGTACCGGGACACGTGGAAACGCCTCACCTGGCCGGATGAGTCGGGCACGAGGTCCGCCAAATCGGGAGAGCGGCGAGACGGCGCAGCGCGGATCGTGCAGACGATACGACGCCAGAATTCCGGTCCCGCTCCAAATGTCCGGCACCCGTCATCCGCTATCGGCGACCCGATGGCGTAAACGACCGTTCAAAGCAGAACCACCCGGTCCTCTTCGTCGTCTTGAGGGTGAAGCGGGGTCGTGACATGAGTCAACTCCTGGCTCCGCTGTTGCAGTTGAGGTTTCAGAGAGAGGCTGTCGAAGTGGTGTTAGTGGATCAGAGGACGAGACGGGTCAGCGCGATCGCGGGAGCTGTGGTCGCGGCGGTCGTGGGTCTTTCCGGCTGCTCGGACGACCCGAAGCCGGCCGAGGGCAAGAAGCCGTCCGCGAGCGGTTCCCCCGTCGCCGACGCGAGCGAGCCGGCAGACGGGGTCTCGTCACCGGCATCGGGCGTGGACCGGTCCTCTGCCGAGAAGGCCGTCGCCGGCTGGGTGGCGGCGCTCATCAAGGGTGACATCGAGCAGGCGTGCCTGCTGATGGCGGAACCGGCGGACGGTTCCGAACCCGCGCGGGTCGGCAGCGAGAAGACGTGCGGTGCCGACGCGCCCGAGCGCGAGCGGATGGAGGCGGCGCTGGGGAAGTTCAAGGAGTCCTTCACTCCTGACCCGCCCTCGGACGACCCGAAGGTCGAGGTCACGCAGGCCCCCGGCGCAGGCGACAAGGTCACGGTCCCCGCCTCCGAGATCAGCGTCGACGGCCAGGCCCTCGACAAGGTCGTCCTGTCTCATTCCACCGGCGTGACGCAGGACCAACTCGACATCAACGTCGAGTCGAGCAGGATCCAGGGCTCCTGGTACGTGACCAACCTCGACTTCAACCTCGGCTGAGGTCAGTCAGGTCTTACGACCGCGGCCGCGGTGACCGGCGCCACGAGCATGATGCCGAGTGTGTTGCCGTGCGGGACGCCAACCGGCGGTCGGCTTCGTCCCGCCGAACACGTCACATCCCGGGTCTGCCGCACCCCGGGCGATCCCCGGGGTCGGATACACCCGACCGCCCCGTTCCCTCCTGCCGGACCTGATCCGGGAGGAGGGAACGGACCGGTGTTCACGCGGCCGCGCAGACACCGCGGGCACACAGGCGGTTCAACCAGCGGCGAGTCAGATCCGCTCCCGTCGGACACGCAGGTGGTCAGGAGCGCGGAGTTGCAGCTCAGGTGTCTCTGCTCCCGTGGCCCTGACGGACTCCCCCTCGCTTCGGACGGTCCGAGACAGGGCGGCCGGTGAGGGTCAGGGCTGCCACGTCGCCTCCACCAAGGCCCGCTCGGTGCCGGACAGGTACACGGCCGCGCTCAGCCACACCCGCGCGTATGCGTCCGGATCGGCCTGCCGGGTGCGGCCGAACACGTCACGGCCGCGCCGGTCCGCCTCCGCGGCGAGGGCCACCGCCAGATCCGCTGCCGTCCCGAAACCGCTGCGGCGCAGGGCCACGGCACTCGAGGTGCGGGCACCGTCCCGTGCGGGCTCGGCGGCTGCCCGGCGGCCACCGGACACCGCGACCTCGACCAGCCGCCGCAACCGCCACAGGGGCGCCTCGGACACCGGGTCCGGCGGCAGCTCGGACGGACCTTCCACCGGCGGGAGTTCGGCAGCCGTCGGGAAGTGCGCGCCCTCGAGCCGGTCGTACCCCAGATCGGCGTGGCCCGCCCACTCGGGCGGCAGCCGCAGCGTGGCCGTACCGTCCGGCACGGGGCCGACCGCCAGTGGCCGCAGTGTCGCGGCGCGGTCGGGATCGAGGCGGCCCACGACACGCAGCCGCAGTCCCGGACGCGAGGCGAGCTTGCGGAAGTTGGCCGCATGGGCCAACTCCGGGTGGCCGTTGGCCGGCAGCAGGCGGATCAGCAGCCCCTCGCGGTCGGCTCCGTCGGGAATCAGTTCCCGCGCGAACAGGTGGTCCCCGGCCGCCCCCACGACGACCACGTCACAGCCGATCAGTTCAGCGGCCTGCGGCTCGGACCGTTCCGGTGCGTCGCCCGGGGCGAGTTGGGCCGCGGCGGCCTGGGCGAGCGGGCGGGCGAACAGAGGGGCGAGCGGTCCCGACGTCCAGGACAGGCCCGTGACCGGGGTGGCCCGCACGCCCTTGCCGGCGCCGAGACGGCCGTCCGGGGAGAGCGTCGCGCCGGAGATCAGCAGGCCGCTCCGGGAGAGCCGCGCGTGGTCGAGGCTGCCGGCGCCGAGCGCGACCGTGGCGGTGGCCGCGCCGCGCGCCCGTGCCGGACCGCCGGGCTTGACGTCCGACACGGAGAACCAGCGCCCGTCCTCGGCGAGGACATGGGTGACGACCCCGCCGTAGCCGGTGGCCGAGATCACCGGCTCCCGGCACACCCCGTGCACCTTGAGGCTGCCGCCGGGGCGGTAGCCTCGCCGAGCGGTGCCGACCAGGGCCGGGTCGGGGTCGGACGCGGCGAGCAGGCCGCTGGTGAGCAGCAGTTCCCGCAGCCCGGCGACCAGGTCGGCCAGCCGGTGGCCGTCGTGGCGGGCCCGGGCGGCGCGCAGCGCACGGACCACCCGCAGGGCGGCCGCCTCGGCCCGGTGCAGACCGGCCAGGCGGGCGGTATGCGCGGCCCGCAGCACCTCCGCCTGCGGTACGGCGCCCGCACCGGGCACTCCCGCGGCCAGCACCGCCGCCGCAGCGGCCCACAGCCCGGCCGCTGCGGCGACCTGTGCCGCGGTCGGGCCCGCCGAGCCGGGCGGCGATGCGGCGGTCGCGTCGGTGCCCGGAGTCCCGGACTCCTGTCGGCCGCCGACTGGTTCGGCCCGCTTGCCACCGACCGGTTCGGCCTGTTCGCCACCGATCGGTTCGGCCTTCTCGGTGCCGCCCCCCGACGGCTGGTCCGCGGCCTCGGCCATCGCGTCAGCGTCGGCCACCGGCGCGGCCCCCAGAACCGCCGCGCGATGCAGGCACCGCGGTGCCAGCAGGCAACTGCACTGCGCCTGGTCGGCGTCCGTGACCGCCCCCGACGGACCGGGAGTGAGGGTGACCTCGGCATCCTCGCCGCACCGCACCCGCCGTACCGTGCCGTCCGCCGTGACGGGCAGCGCCGTGTACGTCTCGATGGCGGCGTCCAGTTTCTTGCGCAACCGCGAGGTCAGCTGCTCCACGGCGGCGGCGACCACCTCGGGCGCCACGGGGGGCAGTTCGGTGTTCATCGGTTCTCTCCGCGGAGGCGGTCGCCCACCCAGCGGGCCAGGGCGAGGGGGCTGAGGGCGGCGACCGGCATGCCGGCCGCGACGAGCTGTTGGGCGACCGGGACCGAATAGCGCGGGGTGCCGGTGTCGTCCAGGGCGGCGCAGCCCATCAGATGCACCCCGGAGCTCGCCAGGGCCCGCACCTCGCCGAGGAGTCCGCCGAGCGGATACCCCTCCTCGAAGTCGCTGACCACCACCACGAGGGTGCGGCTGGGAACGGTCACCAGCGACCGGGCGTGGGAGAGGCCCGCGGCGATGTGGGTGCCACCGCCCACCCGTACCTCCAGCAGCAGCGACAGCGGGTCGTCGACCCGGTCGGTCAGGTCGATCACTTCGGTGGAGAAGGCGAGGAAGTGCGTGCTCAGCGTGGGCACTCCGCCCAGGACGGCCGCGGTCAGCGCCGACCAGACGACGGACGCCTCCATCGATCCGGACACGTCGACCACCAGGATCAGCCGCCAGTCCGCCTCCCGGCGGGAACGGGTGCTGAACACCGGGCGCTCCGGGACGATCAGGGTGCGGCCGTCGTCGGTGCGGCGCGTGCGGGCGAGGTTGGCCCGCAGGGTGCGCGGCAGATCGATCCGTCCTCCCGGGCGGTGAGTGGGACGCGGGGTGGCCAGTCCCGTCAGGGCCGGGCGCAGCCGGGTGGCCAGTTCCTTGGCCAGTTCGTCGACCAGGCGGCGTACCAGTGGTCGCAGTCGGGCGAGTTGCTGTTCGGGCATCCCGCCGGCCAGGCTCAGCACGGAGGTCAGCAGGTCGACCGAGGGGCGTACCGCCTTGGGGTCCAGTTCGGCCAGGACGTCGGTGCGGCCCAGGTCGGCGGCCTGGGCCAGGACCTCCTCGCGGACGTCGGCACCGAACAGCGCGTCGAGTTCCTGTGCCCACTCGCGGGCAGTGGGGAAGGAGGCGTCCTGGCTGCCGCCCTGGCCGCCTTCCCGGCCGAGGTCCGAGGAGCCCTCGCCGCGGCCGGTGCCGTACAGCTCGTCGAGCGCGTGGGCGAGACGGCGGGCGTTGGACGGCAGCTTCTCGCTCTCGCGGCCGAGCAGCAGACGCCAGCGGTCGGCCGGCGTGAGGTGCGGGGCGGGGCCGGCCGGTGCTTCGGCAGGTGGTCCGGGTTCGTCCCGCGCGGGGTCCTCGGTGTCCGCGGTGCCGTGCAGTCCCGTTCCCAGCGGCGGGCGTTCGTCCCGCGCGGGGTTGTCGGTGTCCGCGGTGCCGTGCAGTCCCGTTCCCAGCGGCGGGCGTTCGTCCCGCGCGGGGTTGTCGGTGTCCGCGGTGCCGTGCAGTCCGGTCCCCAGCGGCGGGCGCAGGGACGTCACCGCCGTCCGGCCCGCCGCGTCGGCGGCCGTCCACAGGGCCAGCAAGCGCGGCGAGGCGCTCAGCGACAGGTCGAGTCGGTCCCCGAGGCGCTCGGTCACCGTGGACAGCAGCCGGTCGCGGCCGGCGGGGCTCAGGGTGTCGAAGCCGCCGCGCAGGGCGGGCAGCCGGTGGAGGAACCCCTGGTCGGTCAGCGTGTCGATCCGGTCCAGCAGCGGGTCCAGGGCGGCCGGTGCCGACTGGAGCAGCGGAGCGGCGGCGCTGACCAGTCCCGTGATCCGGCGGGTCATCGCCTGCCGGGCCTCCGGACCGGTCGCGTTGTCGATCCAGCTCGCGGCCCGGCGGCCGAGGGTGCCGGCGTCGTCCAGGTCGAGCATGACCCGGGCGGCGAGCGCGGCTCCCTGCATGAGTGGGGACCCGTGGCGCGCGAGGTCGTCCAGGGCGTCGTCCATCCGCAGGCCCAGGCGGTGTTCGCCCGCCCGGGAGGCCAGCGCCACGAGGGCGTCCGCGTCCTGCGGGTCGTCACTGCCCGCAAGGCCCGGCAGAGACCGCACGGCCGATTCCATCAGCTCCGCGGCCAGTTCAGCGGCGCTCCGCCGGCTCCCGGGGGTGGTACCGGGCAGGTGACCGCGCTGGAGGGCCTCCAACAGGTCCAGGGCGGCGAGGAGTTCGGGCAGGGTGGCACAGGTGGGGAGGACCTCGGCGGCGTCGGCGAGCCGCTCGGACACCAGCGCGGGCAGATCGCAGCGGGCCGCGTCGCGCAGTCCCGCGAGGACCAGGGCGCTGGTGGCTCCGCCGTCCGCGGCCTCCCTGCGGAAGGTCTCCCGCAGGGTGCCCTCGGCGGCCAGGGCCGCGGTGACGCCGCGGATCCCGGCCAGGTCCAGGCGGACCGGCACCGCAGGCGTCCAGGCCAGCCGCCATCGGGTGGTCAGGGCCGCCGCGTCGCCGGTGCCCGCCACCTGGATCGGTTCGCCGTACCCGGTGCCGCACACCGCGAGCCGCTGGAGGAGGACCTCGCGGCGGCCGTCGAGGGGCGAGCGCAGCGGGTCGAGCCGAAGCTCGCGCGGGGCCGGGTCGTCCGGTCCGGGCAGGCGCAGTGCGGTGAGTTCGGCCTCGACGGAGGGGCCGAGACCGGAGCGGGGGGTCCCGGGGGCTACACGGCCCCGGGCGGTGCCGACCAGGACGGTCTCCAGCGCCCGGGCCAGTGCCCGGCCGCGGCCCAGCGGTTCGCCCTGGCCCATGACGGTGGTGAGCGCCTCCAGCACCTCGCCGCGGCCGGGTGCCGCAAGGCCGCGCAGCCGGGCCAGGTCGCACGCGACGCGCAGGGTTTCCCGGGCCTCGCCGGTGCCGGCGACGTGTCCGGCCGCCCGCAGCTCGCGGCACACGTCGGTGACCGCCCGCGCGGCCGCGTCGTGCAGTCGCCCGGGGTCGCCGCCCGCGGTGAACACCGCCTGCTGCCAGCGCGGGTCGCGGATGCCCGCCGGATAGCCGGAACGCGAGTCCAGCAGGTCGAACGCGTACGGCACGAGGGAGGTGACCACGGTCGGGGTGTCACCGGCACCGACCGGCCCAGCGGGCTGGCCCGCTTCTTCCCACACGGTCAGGGCGGGGGCGTGGAAGGCTCCGACCACGGCCGCGACCCGGCGGCCCTCGGCCGAGGCGCGGGCGATCACCGCGCGCATGTGGGCCTCACGCGCCAGATCGACCGCGGGCACACCGCCCCCCGACTCGGCGTCACGGCGCAGCGCCCAGCCGACGCCCAGTGCGGCCCGGCGGATCGCATCGGGGGTGCAGCCGGGGGCGAGGACCTCCACGCTGCGGTCCCACATGTCGTCGCCGTCGCGGCCGGTCCCGGACGCGGTGAGCGCTGCCGCGAACGCGGTGGGCGCTCCGGCGGAGTGATTCTGGCCGTCCGCGGCCGCGGACGGCCCCTCGGTGCCCCACCGCGGGTCGGACATCGGCAGGTCGCAGCAGACGACCTCCGCCCCGCGCTCCCGTGCCCAGCGGACCGCGGCGAGCTCGGGCGAGAAGTCGGCGAAGGGGTAGAAGCCGAGTCGGCCGCCCTCGCCGGCCCCGGCCAGCGCGATCGGGGCGTGGGTGCCCGGCGCGGCGAGATGGGGCAGCCACGCCTGGAAGTCGACGGGCAGTTCCAGGCAGACGATCTCTGCGCCGGCGGCGTCCAGCAGTGCGGGCACCGCGGCGGCGAGCGCGGGGCTGTGGTGCCGTACGCCCAGCAGGTAGGGGGCCGTGCAGTCGGCGAGGGCGGTGAGGGCCGCCCTCGGTTCCAGGGCGAGGGTCACCGGAGGTTCTCCCGCAGGTCCCACAGGCGCCGCCAGGTCGCCGAGCCGTCCTCGGCGCGGCGGCGCACCGGCCCGTCCCAGTAGCCGAGCAGTCGCGCGTGGTCGGACGGGTCGTCCTTGCGGACCACGCCCAGCAGATGGCCCGGTACCAGGTCGAGCGAGTCCCCGCCGGGGAGATAGGCGGCGGCCACGCCCAGGGAGACGGCGACCTGCACCGCCTCCGCGGTGGACATCACCGTGCCGGGGCGCTCCACGTCCCAGCCCTCGGCGGAGCGTCCGGCCCGCAGGTCGCGGAAGACGGTGACCAGGACGTCGAGGACCGCGTCGTCGACGCCGAAGGCCGCGCCGGCCCGTGCGACGGCGGCCGTGGCCTGCCGCTTGACGAGTTCGGTCTCGGCCTCGACGTCCGCGATCGGGTGCACCGTCTCGAAGTTGAAGCGCCGTTTGAGGGCGGCGGACATCTCCGACACGCCGCGGTCGCGGAGGTTCGCGGTGGCGATGACGGTGAAGCCGGGAGCGGCGGCGACCTGGGCGTCGTCGGAGCCGGACAGCTCCGGGACGCTCATCCGGCGGTCCGAGAGGATCGACACCAGGGCGTCCTGCACCTCGGGCAGGCAGCGGGTGATCTCCTCGATACGGGCCACCTTCCCGGCGCGCATCGCGGCGAGCACCGGTGAGTCCACCAGGGCCTGCGGGGTCGGGCCCTGGGCGAGGAGCAGCGCGTAGTTCCAGCCGTAGCGCAGGGCGTCCTCGGTGGTGCCGGCGGTGCCCTGCACGGTGAGCGCGCTGGTTCCGCAGACGGCCGTCGACAGCAGTTCCGACAGCATGGACTTGGCGGTGCCCGGCTCGCCGACGAGCAGCAGCCCGCGTTCTCCGGCGAGGGTGACCACGCACCGCTCGACCAGGGCGCGTTCACCGACGAACTTCGGGGCGATCACGAGTTCGTCCGGCAGTTGCTCGGTCGCCTCGGGCAGCTTGAGGGCTTCGCCGCCGCTGCCGCAGACGAACGTGATCACCGCGCGGGGCGTCAGCAGCCAGCCGGGCGGGCGGGGGCCGTCGTCATGGGCGGCGAGGAAGGCGAGTTCGGTGGCGAAGCGCTCTTCGGCGGGCAGGGTCTGCCGGGCCGGAAGGGCCGTCACCGTGTCGGTCAGGGGCATGGAGGTCCTTGCTCGGTAGATCGGTCGGTGTCGATGTGTGGGGGAGTGCAGGTGGGGGAGGGGCGCCGTCGGCGGGCGGCGCCCCGGGCCGGTGACACGTCAGCGGCGTCGGCCCCGCCGGACCTTCAGCTCCTCGAACCGGGGAGCGTCGCCGTCCTGGACCCGCTGCCACGCCCTGCGGAACAGGTCCGCGGCCGGTTCGAACGGCACGATCACGCCGAACGGGACGTGATCCTCGCTCATCTCGCCGAACAGCGGCAGCTTCCAGCGCTCCAGCGGCACCCGCGGGGCCGACTGCTCCACCCAGCCACCGGGCAGGAACAGCGAGCGGCCCGCCCGGGTCCGGCTGGCCTCCACCACGAGGCCGGTGGCGGCCAGTTCGGCGCGCGCCGCCTTCAGCCGTGCCGGCTTCCAGCCCGTCCACCGGGCCGTCATGCGGTCGGTCGGGTCGGGCATAGCCAGCAGCATCAGATAGAGCGTGGCGGCGTCCTCGCCCAGCCCGTGCTCCTTGGCCACCTCGGTGACCAGATCGGGAACCGAGCGACCGGGGTCCTGCGGCCACCAGGTGGCGTCCTTGCCGCGGTCCCCCGCGATCGGCTCCCCGGGATCGGCGAGCAGGGCGGCGAACCTCTGGTCGCGGACCAGACGCAGCGCCACCTCGGCACCGTACGGCTGCTGGCCGTCGACGCGCACCGCCGGCAGATAGGGGTCCTGGCCCGCCTCGTCGAGGAGGTCGACGCGGATGGCCGGGGCGGGCCGGTCGTCGTGGGTGGCCAGGACGACGGCGCCGTACCGCTCGAAGCCCGGGCCGGTCTCGGTGGGCGTGCCGGCGGTCTTCCGGAAGTCGGGAAGGCTGATGTAACGCCCGAGGTCGAGCATCAGTCCCGGGTGGGCGAGTCGTTCGCGGACGACGGTGAGAGCCGGGGGCAGTGCGGCGCGGACCGGGTCGCCGGCGGGCAGCCGGTGGGCGAGCCAGGCGAGCAGGCCGACCGCGCCGACCAGCGTGTCCGCGGTGAACCCTTCCGTGTCGTCGCCGACCGGCTTGGCCCGGTCCCCGCTGACCGCCCAGGTGAGATCCCGGCTGAGCCGGGGGGAGGCGGCCGGGTCCAGGAGGGCAGGCAGGGCCTGCCGGATCGGCCAGGAGGGGTGCCGGAAGGCACGGATCGCGTCACCGAGCAGTGCCTCCGGGACGGCCACCCGCTTGCCCACCTTGGCGTTCCACACCGCGGCGGCGGCCGCCACGTCCGGGCCCTCGGTCCACAGCCGGGCGGGCTCGGCGGGCAGCAGGGCACCCACGACCGCGGCCCGCACCGCGCCGTCGACGCCGCGCAGTTCGTCCTTGGCGACCGCCGCCGGGCCCACCTTCACCCCGATGAGGGCGCGGGCCTCGGCGCTGAGGAAGCTGCGCTCGTAGACGTCGATCCCCGGCATGCCGGCCACGACGAGCCGGGCCAGCGTCTCGGTCACGCCGGTGAGGCGGGCGAACTCCTCTGCGGCCTCCGGGAACCAGGGGGCCGGGCCGCGCTCGGCCAGTTCGGCGAGGAACGTCCGGATCCTGCCCGGGGCCGTGCTCTCGCCCAACGGCCGTGACTGGAGCGCCTTGTAGGGCAGGGGTGTCTCGAAGCGTCCGGCCGGGTCATGGAAGTAGCCGGTGAAGCAGGCACGGTCGTCGTCGAGGGAGTTGCGGCCCGTGACGGCGATGAAGGCGCCGTCGGCGAGCGGGAGCACGCCGTTCCAGGAGCCTTCGCGCCATCCGCCCGCTGTGGTGCGCAGCGTCGCCGCCTCCAGGTGCAGGTGCACCTTCCGCCAGGTGGTGGAGTCGTCCGGTGTCAGACCCAGGCGGTCGAACTCGGCGAGGAGGGTGCACAGGACCTCGCGGTGTTCCCGGGCGGTGGTGCCGCCGGCGGCCCGGTAGGCCAGTGCGGTCGTCCTCTCCAGCAGGGTCTCCAGGTCGGGCTGTCCGGAGGGCAGGGGGTGACCGTCGAGGTGGAGGCGGGCCTCCGGGAGGTCGGGCAGGGCGGTGTCGGCGAGTCCGGTGGCCCGGGCCAGGACGCGCAGGGTGCGGAAGACGGTGTCGGACTCGTCGTCGCGGTTCCACCAGTAGCCGTGGGAGGAACCGAGCCCGTTCGTCGCCGCCATGAGCTTGACGTCCGCCGGTCCGGCCGGCCCTTCCTCCTCCAGGCCGCCTTCCAGGGCGCGGGTCAGCCGGGTGGCCGCCGCGTCCAGCACGGCCTGCTGGGCGGCGGCGTAACGCGCGACTCCGGCGATGCCCTGCACGAGCGCGTCATGGCTGACCGGCAGGAGGGTGCGGACGGTGTCGGTCAGCGCCCGCCCGTCCTGGTCGGCCGCTGCGGCCAGCAGGGCGGCGGCCGTGTCGCGGTCGACGGTCCGCAGTGCCTTCGACCCCTCGGGGTCACGGGCCGTCAGGCACTCCCAGAACTGCACGGGAGGAAGCAGCAGGGTGCCCTCGCCGAAGTTGCCGGGGGAGCGGTCGGTCTTGGCCCAGGCCGTGTGCACGCCGTCGGCGTCGACCAGGCGGAGCTGCCAGTTGTCGCGGACGACGGCGGTGGCCCGGTCCGCGCCGGGGAAGACGATGAGCTCGTAGGGCACACCGGCTCCGGCGGGCAGGGTGACGCGGTGCCCGGCGAGGTCCTCGGCGCGATGGGAACCGCCGGGCAGCTCGATCACCCGCAGGCCGACCAGACCGTCCACGGGAGCGCAGGCGGGAGTGGCTTCGGTGGTGGGGGAGGGGCGCAGTCTGCCGCCCACGTAACTGCTGCCCCTGGGGGCGTCACGCAGGGCGTCGGCGAGGAAGGCGGGCTTGCTCATCCGCCCGCGCTCGTTGGTGGCCGGGTCGTACTCGTACCAGCCGTGCGTCGCGCGGTCCTCGGATTCCGCGTGCCACACCCAGTAGGACGATCCGTCGAAGAGCAGCGGCCGTTCGTCGGGCAGGGTGGTGTCCCCGGCGTGCACCACTCCGCGACCGGTGGTCCGGCCACCGCCCGGCAGAGGCAGCGTGATCGGGAAGTCGCCGCGGTACCAGTCCATCTCGGTGCCCCGCGTGACGTGCGCGCCCGTGAGGGACTCGACGCGGTCGGCGCGCGAGTGCCAGTAGCCGCGCAGCCCGTCCCTGCGGGAGTTCCAGTACACGAGGAGTTCGCCGTCCACGTGGTGGAAGCCCGGGTCACCCGAGACGTCGTTCGCCGGGAGCCGCAGGTCGTGGGTGAGTACGGTGCCGCCGGCGCCGATCACCCGGGCCTGGGTCCTGCCGGCCACGACGAGGTGGGGCCAGGCGTCGGCGACCACGAGGTCCTCCACCCGGTTCTTGGCGACGAGTTCGGCCGTCGCCTCCTCCCAGGCGGGCCAGCCGAGTTCGTCGAAGAGTCCGGCTCGCAGGGTGCGGGCCAGCACCGGCGCGAGGTCGGTGCCGACGGCGGCGCGGACGTCGTCCTCGGCCAGCGCCAGTGCCTCGGCGGGCAGCCACCCGAGCCGGGTCAGCGCGTGGGGCAGCCCGGGCAGGCCCACGGCGGCGAAGCCTCGCACCACGCTGCGGACCCACTCCGTCAGCCACGGGCGGCCGCCGGGCGAGGCCGCCAGCAGACGGATGGCACGCAGCGCCTGGTCGCCCTGGTGGAAACGGTCGGCTCCCAGCAGGAAGGCGTCGCGGAACCGCGGATCGGCGCCGAGGAAGGTCAGCTCACGCTGTCCGTCCCCGATGGCCCACGCCGTCAGCGGCAGCTCCTGGTCCTTGGCGGGAGCGGCGACCGGCACGTCAAGGGACAGCAGCAGGTCGATCAGGTCGATGTCGTGCGTGACCCTCAAACCCCGCTCTGACGCAGCGAGTTCGGTGCGCAGTCGGGCCGCGGCCCGCTCCACCAGCGGGTACAGCTCCGGCATCCGGGTGGAGCCGCGCCAGGACCGGGCCCGCTCCCGGAACGCAAGGAAGCGCTCCAGCCAGCCCGCGGTGCCGACGCTCGGCCGCTGCTCCGGGGGAAGGGAGTCGTCCCACAGTCCCGTCGTGGCGCCGGACGTCTCCAGGACCTCCAGCCACATCGCGGGCATGTCCTCGTCGGCGCCGGCCGGCATCATGTCCAGCAGAGTGCCGCGCACCCGGGGGTCCCGCTCGGCCAGCGCCACCAGCGCGGTCCGGTGGCCCTTCCACCAGCCGCCCGCGGCACGCAGCGTGGCCGGCAGCCCGAGCAGCTCCGCCAGGTAGTCCTGCTCGGCCCGGTCGGCGTCCTGGCCGGCGCCACGGGCCAGCTTGCGCAGGTCGTTGGCCATCTGGGCGGACGGCGGCAGGCCGCCCGCGGTGCGGCGCAGGCACAGCCGGGTGAAGCGCTCCAGGGCCTCCCCGGCGGAGACCCGGGCGGCGAGCTCCCTGCCGTAGGCGGAGAGCACCTTCACCGGCAGCGCCCCGGCCAGCGCGAACTCCAGGAACACCGCGTCCAGGCGGTCCTCCTCCACCGTCAGTCCGTGCTCCGCCTCCGCCTTGCGGGCGCGGGTGAACAACTGGGCCGCATAGGTGGCGTTCTCCTCGGCGAGGAACACCCGGCCGGCCTGCTCGTAGAAGGTCGGCAGGAAGTGCGGCACCGACGCGGCGAGCCGCCGGCCGAGTTCCAGGTAGGCGTCCAGCGCGGCCTTCGGACGGGACTTGGCCTGCCGCGCGGCCCGCTCCAGGTCGGGGACGACCCCCAGGGCGTGGTGGCCGTCCTCGGGGTGGTGCACCAGCACCCACTCGGGAAAGCCCAGCGACTGGCGCAGTCCGAGGCCCACTACGGCAGGTTCGGCGGCCGGTTCCAGGCCGAGGAAGCCGGCCGCCAGGTCCTCGGCGGCACCCAGCTCGCCGGCGACCAGCCGCACCACGACACGGTCGTCGAGGCCCGGGTGGCGGTACGCCCGTGCCGTCAGCGGCACCGCCCGCTCGCCGGCCTCCTCGGTGTCCGGCGGCAGAACCGCACCCGCCGTCAGCAGTTCCTCGTACGACACCTGCGTCCCCCCGCTCATGCGTTCTTGCCTTCCTCGATCGTGCGCCCGGCGTACAGCGCCGCGGCCATCCGCATCCCCTCCGACCAGGCCACCGGGCCCACCTCCCGCAGCGGCAGGGCGCGGCCGTCCATGTCCTGCCAGGTGAGGCCGCCGGTCTCCACCGTGTCCTCCCAGTACGGCTCGCCGATCCACACGGCGGCCTCCACGGTGCGGTCGCCGTCGCGGACCCGGGACGTGGCGTAGCCCCCCGAGACGCGGTAGCCGAGCGAACTCGCCCGCGCGGCCAGGGCGAAACGGGAACGGAAGGACCCTCCGGCGAACTCCCGTATCTCCCGGGCCTTCGGATCGAGGTCCTCGGGGCGCTGCCAGGTCGCACGGTGGATCTGCTCCACGCGCTGCACGATGCCCAGCTCCGCCGCGAACTCGCGGATGTCGTCGAGGTCCGGTAGCAGCACCGGGTGCGGCAGCGTGACCGTACGCGGGGACAGCCGTACCGTCTCGCCGTCCAGGTTCACCACGCGCAGTTCGCCGTCCTCCGTGGCGCCGCGCAGGAAACCGACCTCGTCGGGGTCGTCGCCCACCACGGCGAGGTCACGCAGCGCCGACTGCCAGGCCTCGTCCGGCCACACCCGGGCCAGCAGACCGGTGGGGACGGGAAGCGACGACACCATCCAGGAGTCGACCTGGGCGACGCATGCCGTGGCGTGCCGATCCAGCCATTCGGCGAACCGCCGCAGCCGGTCCACCTCAGGATGGTCGCGCAACGCGCGCGGCAGCGACTTCAGCTGCCGCCCCGCAGCCCGGCCCGAGGTGGCACGCGCCGCCACCCGCCCGTCCACCAGGGCGACTTCATACCCGTCACCCGCCGAGAGCCAACCCACGAGTCCCCGCCTTCCACCACAAGACAACAAGAAGAAAGCACAGTTCAGCCGGGTACGTCCCGGCATCAGTGCGACGATGTGAGGAACGTTAGCGGCGATCACTGACAATCGGTGGCGGGAGCGGGTCACGCAGCTGTCGCGGTCCGGCGCCGTGGGTGGGCGGGGTGGGGGTGTCCACGGTTCCGGGCGGCGCGGGAAGGCATGCGGAGAGGGCTTCCGACCGTGCGGTTTCGGCCAGATGGTGCGGCGGTCGTCGGAAGCGTGGACAACCTGCCGTCGACACGAAGCTGTGCCTGTCAGTTGTTTCTGCGGTCGTCCAGGGCGCGCAACGCCTCGGCAGCCGCCTCGCGTACGAAGTCGGACGGGTCCTCGTCCAGGGCGGTGAGCCGGTCGCGCAGACCCTCCTCGCCCGGCGGGAGCGTGCCGGTCTCCTCCACCCAGTGGGCGATTCCTTCCGCGGCGACTTTGCGGACCCATATATCGGCGTCATCCAAGTGCCGCACGAAGAGCGGCAGATCGTGGGGGGTGTCGGCGTCCGTCGCGTTGTGCGGGTCGAGGAGCGACAGCGCGGCGGATCGGACAAGGGGGGAGGTGGTCCGGTCCAGCAGTTCCCGCAGTCCGGACAGGGCTTCCGACAGGCCTGTGAGGACCCTCTGCACCACCCCGACCAGGGTGTGGTCGACCTGGAGACGGGCTACCAGCGCGCGGGCGACCGCCCCGCGTTCCCACGGGCGGAACCCGTCGTCCGCCATGGCGTCCAGGCCGCGCACCGCACCTTCGTGCACCTCGGGCGCGGCATGGTCCAGCAGGGGCAGCAGCAGCCACACGGCGTCCCATCTCCCCATGCCGCCATAGGCAGTCGCCGCTGCGGCGAGTGTGCGGGGGGCCGTTGCCGGGTCGGTGAGGAGGGCTCGCAGGAGCCTCGCGGCGACCTTGCCGTCGACGGACCCCAAGGCAGTGGCGGCCGACGGTCCCGCGCGTTCGTGGCCCAGCCAGCGCGAGGCCTGAGCGAGCAGACGTTCGTCCCCCGATCGCGCGAGCAGGAACAGCAGTTGTGACGCCACGGCCGGGTCCTGCTCCGCTTCCAGGGCGGTGAACAGCGCGTCCTGCGCCTCTGGGCGGCCCGTGCGTGCCAGTCGGGATGCCACGACGCGGCGCACCTCTGTAGGGGTGTCCTCCGTCAGATATCCGAGCAACGACACCAACAGTCGGTCGACGTGGTGGTCCGGCAGCATCCACAGGGCGTGCGCGCGGGCGTCGTCCGCCCCCCACTGAGCCGTACGGACCAGCTCCGCCTCGATGTCCGGGTCATTCCTGAACTCCCAGATCATGGCCCGCGCCCGGCCCCAGACGGAATAGGCCGGGTCACCCAGCAGCCGGACGAGCGCGGGAACGTCACCGGGCACGCCCAACTCCCGCAACGCGTCCAACGCGTTGATCCGCAGGTGATAGTCCGGATCGCTGAGCAGACGCGCATAGGCGTCCACGACCTCGCGATCGCGCAGCCCGAGCCGGCGGGACGCCAGAGAGGCCTGCCTGCGCACCCAGGGATCGTCGTCGTCCATCAGCGTGCACAGGGTCTCCGCCATGCCCGCGGCGACCCCCAGCCTGCCCAGGCCCACCGCCGCGCCTTCCCGCACCTCGGGTGAGGGGTCGGCGGCCGCCCGTACGAGCACCGCGGCATGCGCGGCCGTGCCGAGTCTGCCGAGCCCCTTGGCCGCTGCCGCCCGCCGCCAGGTGTCGCCCGTCTCCAGTTCCCTGAGGAAGAAGGCGATCTGGTGTTCTGCCGTCATGTGCACCCCGGCGAGTAAGACCACTGAACCGACGGGAGGTTGCACAGACGAGCACCTACGACGTGCACGCGCCTGATGTACCGCGTGTTTTTCCGCGGCTCCGCATACGGCTGTGACGGCAGGTACAGCAACGTCGGCCTCCAAGGCCACGATCAGGCTTGGAGGCCGACGTCATACGGGTCCGACCCTGGAAGTCGCTGTCAGCGACTCCTTCCCCCCAACAGCGCGGACCCGCTGCTGTCACCCTCGGCAGGTGCGAGGGGCGTCTACCACCACACGCCCGAGCGCTCGTCGGGTTGCTCGACGCCGCGCCCGGCTTCGAGGTCGTGGGGGAGGCCGGGGACGGGGAGGAGGCGGTGCGACTGGCCGCCGAGACCCGGCCCGACGTGATCCTCATGGACATCCGGATGCCCGGCATCAACGGCATCGAGGCCACCGAGCGCATCCTCGCCCAGGCTGACGGGTCCGGCCCGCGCATCCTGATCCTGACCACGTTCGATCTCGACGAGTACGTCTACGGGGCGTTGCGCGCCGGGGCTTCCGGGTTCCTGCTGAAGGATCCGGGCCCGAGCGGCTGCTGATCGCCGTACGCGTCGTGGAGGTCGGCGACGCGCTGTTCGCGCCCAGCGTCACCCGCCGCCTGGTGGAGGCCTTCGCCCGGCAGCATGGTGTTGCGGAGGGGATGGAGAGCCCGCCCGACCTGGACGTGCTGACCTCGCGCGAGGTGGAGGTTCTGAAGCTGACCGCCGGTGGGCTGTCCAATCTGGAGATCGCCGACCGCCTCTACATCAGCGAGGCCACCGTCAAGACGCACCTCAACCGCACGATGAGCAAGCTTGACCTGGACAGCCGGGCCCAGGCGGTGGTGATCGCGTACGAGACCGGTCTGGTGAAACCCGGGGGCGGTTCCGGACGGCAGGTCGTTCCGTCCACCGAGTAGGACCCGGAGGGTTTGTTGATCCGGGGCAAGTGGGACCGGCCCGGAGGAGACGCTCCGGGCCGGCTGCCGTTCTGGAAGGGGCGAGGCTACGGCACCGTGTATCCCGCGGCGCGGAACAGTTCGTACCACTCGGACCGGGTGAGCGGGATGTCGGAACCGAGCGCGGCGGCCGTGACGCGTTCCGGCGTGGTCGTACCGAGCACGACCTGCATCTGCGCGGGGTGGCGGGTGATCCACGCGACCGCGATCGCCTCGGCGGGCACCCCGTACTTCTCGCTCAACCGGTCGACCACCGCGTTGAGCTCGGGGAAGCGGTCGGAGCCGAGGAACGGGCCGTCGAAGAATCCGGCCTGGAACGGCGACCACGCCTGGATGGTGATGTCGTGCAGGCGGCAGTAGTCGACGATGCCGTCGTCGCGTACGACCGACTGATCGAGGCCCTGCATGTTCGCGGCGACGCCCTGCGCGATCATCGGCGCGTGGGTGATCGACAGCTGCAGCTGGTTCGCCACGATCGGCTGCGTCACGTGCTTGCGCAGCAGGTCGAGCTGTCGGGGGGTCTGGTTGGAGACGCCGAAGGCACGTACCTTGCCTGCCGCCGACAGGTCGTCGAAGGCGCGGGCCACCTCCTCCGGCTCGACGAGGGCGTCGGGACGGTGCAGCAGCAGGATGTCGAGGTAGTCCGTGTCCAGTGCCTGGAGCGAACCGTTCACGGACTCGATGATGTGGTCGTAGGAGAAGTCGAAGTACGGCCCGTCCTTGACGATGCCGGCCTTCGTCTGGATGACGAATTGCTCGCGCTCCGAGGAGCTGAGTTTCATGGCTTCGGCGAACCGGCGCTCGCAGCCGTGGTCGTCCGAGCCGTAGACGTCGGCGTGATCGAGGAACGTGATGCCGGCGTCGCGCGCGGTGTTCACGAGCGTGCGCACCGCCTCGTCGGTCATGTCCTGGATGCGCATCAGTCCGAGGACGACGTTCGGGACCACCACGTCGGTGCCGGGCAGGGTGAAGGTTTTCATGCGACTCTTTCAACGGGGCTGGAGCGTTTCAGGGAGAACGGGTTACACCGACCGTCATGACGGCACCCTCGGGGGCCGTTCGCGTGAACGCCGAGCCGGGAGGCCCGGGTGGATCGCGCACACATCCCGGTCGCCGCGGGGGCGATGCCGTATGAGTGTCCTCCTCCTGGACGCCTTGGCGAATGTGCGGCGCAGTGGGACGTCGCATGCTCACTCTAGAAATGGCCGATCCGGAAATCCAACAGCTGTTGGTTCTGATATTGAGAACTGTCGGATGTGAATGAATCCGCGCCGGACGACGGCGTGCCCGGGATCGCCGGATGCGCGACCGGCGTCGGGGCGAATTCTCGTTGCTGTCCCCGACCGCGCCGTGGATCAGGCCGGCAGGCCGTGAACATCGGCTCGATCGACACCCACTGCTCGTTCGGTCAGCTTCCGGCAGCCGCTGTCACCACGCCGGTTCGGCGCGGGCTAGCAGTTCCTGATCCAGTAGACCCAGGCCCATGAGGCGACGTCGTCGGAGCTGTGGGCACCCGGTGTCGTGTAGCCGAGACTCCCATTGCCGTCGTACATCCGGGCTCGCGTGCCGGTCGTCTGGTTGTTGTCCCACGATCCGGTGACTCCCCACGGCATGTAGTAGTCGGCACAGTCGTACATCTCGATGTAGCCGCCCCTGAAGTTCGGCTCGTCGTAGGCGCAGAACCAGCCGTAGTCGGCCCCGCCGGTGCACGGGTCGTAAGAGGCGGCATCAGCGCCGGGGACGGAACTCAGGTCCCGCGGTGTGGCTTCTCCCGGCACGGCCACGTGCACGCTGTTCCTGCCGCCGAGGGAGATCGTGTTGAGGTTGACGCGCGTTCCGCCCATCTCGGCCTGGACACGTTCGACTTCGGCATTCAGTGCGGCGGTCTGTTCGCCGGTCAGATGGATCGCCCTCGCCTGTGCGGCGAAATCATGGCTGGTGTCGGTGGACGTGGTGGCGCTGTTGGCGGTCGTGGTGCCCATCACCGCGAACAGGGTGCCCGTGAGCGCGACGAGAAGCCGCCACCGCCCGCCGCCCGCAAAGACGTGGTGCTTGGTCATTGAGTCACTTCCCTCTCAGCCCGGACCGAACCGGTGTGGTCGCCCCGAACTCGGCCGGTCGGTCACCCGTTTCGGGCCCGGCCGCCGTGACCGCGGCCCGTTCGGCACGCTAAGCCCGCGCCCCGGGCGTCAGCCATCAATTCGAGGAGGGTCGAAAGGTGCGTTGCCGACGAAAGACCCTGGTGGCCCGGTGGCTTCGTCGTGGCCGGCCTGGAGGCCGGTCAGGAGCTCTGTGATCAGGCCGACTTCAGGTGCTGCGGACGACCGTCGCGCACGGACAGACCGGCAACGCAGACAGCCGGCGAGTGCCAGACGCCTTCCCGCGATGACAGGAGCTGGTAGCGACCTGCCAAGCCGGGTACGTATCGGCGCTGCTCGTCCAGCGGAGCGATGTCCGCGACAGCACGCCGGTTCCCCTCGGCCATTTCACGCGGGACAACGCGTCGGCCCGCTCTGTCGGAAAGTCCCAGGGTGATCTCTCTTGCTTGCGTGCTCAATGCTCCTGTCGCTGTTTCGTCCCGTCGTCGACGCGGGCCGCCTCGGTGGCCTCCCGCTCCGCGGCGGACAGGGAACCCAGCAGTGCGAGTGCGGCGGCCGAAGGAGTACCGGGCTCGGCGTGGTGTACGACGAGGAGCAGTCCGTCGGATCCGGTGACGGCCAGCTTCTCGCGGCGCAGATGCAGTTCACCGACCTGCGGGTGCCGCAAGCGGGTGAGGGCTCCTTCCCAGCGGCGGACATCGTGCCGCGCCCAGAGCAGACGGAACCGCTCGCTCTTGAGGCTCAGCTCGCCGATGAGCTGCGTCAGGCGCGGGTCGTCCGTGTCGGCTCCGGCCGCGGCGCGGAGCTGCGCGACCACACCGGCCGTGCCCCGCTCCCAGTCCATGTGCAGCTCCCGTGCGAGGGGATCGGTGAACAGGGCCCGCAGGCGGTTGACGCCCGGTGCCATGTGCGGCGACAGGGCGACGGCCAGCCGGTTGGCGGCGAGCACGTCCATGCACCGGTTCTGCACGAACGCGGGCACGGCGAGTGTGTCCAGCAGCATCGCGATGCCGTCGGGGACGCGTTCGGTGCGGGGGAGCGGCTGTCCGCGGCGCGACCTGGGCCGGGCGAGCTCGGCGAGATGAGCGGCGCTGTCGGCGTCGAGCCGCAGCACCTCCGCGAGCGCGTCGAGCACCTGGACCGACGGGTTGCGGTCCCGGCCGCGTTCCAGTCGCAGGTAGTAGTCGGCGCTGATGCCCGCGAGCATCGCGACCTCCTCACGGCGCAGCCCCGGCACCCGTCGGATCCCCGCGGCAGGAAGTCCCACTTCCTCGGGGCGGACGAGCCCGCGACGGGCCCGTAGGAACGCGCCCAGGGCATTGCGGCCGTCTGCTGTGTCCATGCTCCGACGGTAACGCGCCGCTCCTCTGCCCGAGGGGGCCCTGTCACTACCTGGAACAGGGGGGCACTGCCTGACCGCGCGACACCGGCCCAGGATCGAGAACGCGGCCCCGGGAACACCGCGGCGCACAGGAAATCCCCTCACCTGGGAGCACGTCATGACACGTCGTACCTGGTTCATCACCGGCGTCAACAGCGGCTTCGGCCGGCACATGACCGAGCAACTGCTCGAGAGAGGCGACAAGGTGGCCGGCACGATTCGCCGGCCCGGATCCGTGGACGATCTCGTCGCGGAGTACGGCGACCGGTTCCGGGTGGCGTCCCTCGACGTCACCGACACCCCCGCCGTCAGGGAGGTCGTCGGGCGGGCCTTCGCCGAGCTGGGGCGGATCGACGTCATCGTCAACAACGCCGGGTACGGCCTGTTCGGTGCCGCCGAGGAGGTCACGGACGAGCAGCTCCTGCGTGTCCTCGACACCAATCTGGTCGGTTCGATCCAGGTCACCCGGGCCGCACTGCCGTATCTGCGGGCGCAGGGCGGGGGACGCATCCTCCAGATGTCCACGTACGGTGGCCAGGCCACCCATCCCGGCGCCTGCATGTACCACGCCGGTAAGTGGGGCATCGAGGGCTTCATGGAGTCCACCGCCAAGGACGTCGCCCCCTTCGGCATCGGCGTCACCATCGTCGAGCCCGGCGGCGCACGCACCGAGTTCCGCTACGGCAGCCTCCGGATGGCGACCCCGTTGCCGGAGTACGACGACACCCCGGCCGCCATGACCCGCGGGGCGCAGGACCGCAGCCGGCCCTCCCTCGGTGACCCGGCCCTGATGGCCGGCCGCATCATCGACAGCGTGGAGCAGACCCCCGCCCCGCTGCGACTGGTGCTGGGCAGCGACTCCTACCGGTTCCTCCGGGCGGCGCTGTCCGAGCGGCTGGCCGAGATCGAGGCCCAGCGCGACACGGCGGCGCTGACGGACATCACCGACGGCGTCTGACCCGTGGCGTGGCTGGCCCACCCCGCAACGGCCGGCCGGCCTTGCCCACACATCACCGGACACAGTGCGGGACCCGCCCCACGTGATCTCTCCCGCGGGGCGGCCCTGCCCGGTCGGATCAGCAGGTGGCGTTCAGGCCGGCCCAGTCGGCGCGGTCGTTGTAGCCACCGTCCCCGGCGTCGCCGACCACCAGGTCGAGGACGCGGACGCCGGTGAGGTCGACGTCGGCCTGGCGGGTGCTGTCACGGTCGACGACCCCGCTGTCGAACAGCACCTTGCCGTCACCGAGCACCTGGAAGGTGGAGGTGCCGCCTTCCGGGCCGACGTTGCGTACCGCGTCGTCGATGCCGACGGTGGTGGTCAGCCGGGTGCAGCGGTCGCCGAGGTAGTAGCGGACGGTGGAGGGGGAGGCGACGCCGAGCCCGGTCGGGTGCTCCTGGCCCAGCAGGCTGATCGGCGTCCAGCCGCCGACGCTCCGGTCGACGGTCGGGGACATCCAGCCGCTGGTGGCGCTGATCCAGTCGTGGTGGGACAGGGCGACGTCGCCGTGCGGCGGCGCGGGTGCCACCACGAGTGGCGTGGCAGTCTCCTGCCGCAGCCGCTTCTTGTCGATCGTCTCGTAGGCGGTGGTGGCGGCCAGGGTCGCGCTGCCCGGAGCGGCTGTGTCCGGCAGGGTGACCGTGAAGGTGAAGGTCGCGGAGCGGCCGGGCGTCAGCACTCTCGGAGCGGTGCCGGCCGGGCGAGCGGTCCAGCCGGTGGGTACGGCCAGTGCGACGCGGGGGGCGAGGACGGGCCGCGGGCTGTCGTTGCGGACGTCGACCTCGACCTGCGCCCGGTCACCGCCGGCGACCACCGGTGCGACACCGGCCGGCACCGTGTCGTCGCCGACCTTCGTGACCTGCGGCAGCCCGGCGACGACGTGCGGAAGGCCGGGCTTGCCCGTGGCCCGGGCGACACGGAAGAGGGCCGCGCCGTGAGCCGGGACGGCGGCGCTGATCGTGCCCGCGCTCTCGGTGACCCGGTCGGTCCAGGCGTTCTTCAGGGTGAACCGGCTTCCGCTCAGGCCGACGGAGGACGCCTTGGTGGTCAGGGTCGCCGGGCTGTCGCCGCGGTTGAGCAGCACCACGGCCCGGTCGCCGTTCGCGAGCCGCTTGACCCAGGTCTCCGTCGTGCCGGCCGGGCCGACGCGGACGGCCTGGACTGCGGCGCTGTCCTGGTCGATGGCGAGGACGTCGCGGTCCGCGAGGATGCCGAGCGAGGTCTTGCTCAGCTTGCGGATGTCGCTGCCGATCACCAGCGGTGCGGCCGCGACCGACCAGAGCGTCATCTGGGTCCGGAACTCCTCGTCGCTCATGCCGAGTTCGGGCCCCAGGTAGTCCGGGTCGTTGAAGTGTCCCGGGCCGGCCGCCTCGGGGTGCCGCGCGTTCGCGTCGTAGTTGCGCAGCACGTCCTTGAACTTGATCTCGCCCACGAATCCGACGTCCGTGTACGTGCGCCAGGACTGGGCGATGGCCGGCGCGTAGGACCAGGAGTACGTCGACTGCTGGGTCTCGGGGTAGTCGCCCCAGTCCGGGGAGGTGACGGGGTTGCAGAGGTTGAAGACCATGGGGCGCCCGCCGGCGTTGTGGCGCAGCGCGTCGGCGAACTGGGTGTAGACCGTCTTCGGGTCGAGGTCGGCGGCGATGCCGCAGAGGAAGTCCACCTTGACGGCGTCGAACTCCCAGGCGGCGAACTGGTCGGCGTCGCGCTGGTAGTAGCCGTGGCTGCCCAGTCCGCACTTGCCGGGGATGTAGGGGCCGGCGTCGGTGTAGATGCCGGCC
Source organism: Streptomyces sp. NPDC091972 (assembly GCF_044756385.1). Classification (NCBI taxonomy): domain Bacteria; kingdom Bacillati; phylum Actinomycetota; class Actinomycetes; order Kitasatosporales; family Streptomycetaceae; genus Streptomyces; species Streptomyces sp. NPDC091972. The sequence goes on from NZ_JBIVSV010000014.1 coordinate 65,428, forward strand.
TTGAGGCCCTTGGAGTGGATGTAGTCGACGAGCGGCTTCAACCCGTCCGGGAACTGGGCGGGGTTGGGCACAAGGTCCCCGGCCGCGCTGCGTGGGGTGGGGGCGGCCCAGTTGCCGTCGATCCAGACGTACTTGTAGCCCGCGTCGCGCAGACCGCTGCTGACCAGGAAGTCGGCGGTCGACTCGATCTCCGCCGCGGTGGGGTCACCGCCCAGTGCGTAGTAGGTGTTCCAGCCCATGTACGGGGTCGGGCTCAGGAGTTGTTCGGATGCCGACGTGGTGACGGTTGGGTCGTCGGGCGGGGGAGTGGCGTGGGCGGGGGCCTGCGCGACCAGCAGCGTGGTCAGGAGGGCCAGGAGGACGGTGAGATGTCGTTTCACGTCGGATCCTTCGTCGTCCGATCAGGCATGCAGGACCGTCCCGGTCGTGTGTCTGCTCGCCTGCGGGTGGTTGCGAGGATCTTCCAGGGGGCGTCGAACCGCGTCAAGATTAATTACTAAATTAAGTTTTCCAGCTCGATCCGACCGTCGGCGACCGGGTCGCGCCTGCCTCGCGCCTGCCTCGGCGAGGCGGGCGAGGCGGGCCAACAATAATTAGGAATAAATATTGACAGGGTTCCGGCAGGCTGCCAGAGTCGTCGCCGCGCCGCCCCGGGGCCGCTCCGGCGCGGTCCGCGCCCCTCGTTCGGACCTCCGACGCGGGGGAGTGGCGCAGGACTTGCAGTCGCGACGGCTGCGCCGCAGGCCGATGATCACGATCCGCGACCGGCGCCGCGACGGCCGGCGATCCCGACCCCGAACCCCGGCGATCCCGAACCTGGCGATCCCCCATCTGAACCCCGAACACCCCACGACCCGAGCTGCCGAGGGTCTGGAACCGCACCCCCGCCCGCCCCTCACCATAGAGCCAATAAATTAGGAATTAATCTTGACGTGGCTGCACCGCCACGCGAGTCTTGGTGGGCCGCGCCGGCCCCGCCCAGGCCCCCAACGCCCCCGGTGCCGCCGCGTGAACCCTCAGGGAGAACCATCCATGCCGAACCCACACACCAGCCGCAGGCGCTTCCTCGCCGGGCTCGGCGCCACCGGCACGGCGGCGCTGCTCAGCGGCTGCGTCACCTCGACCTCGTCCTCGAAGTCCTCGTCCTCGGGCGCGGTCAGTCTCCAGTCCAACCTGTCCGCGCCGCAGGCCAAGGCGGCGATGGAGGACCTCGTCGCGGCCTACGGCAAGAAGAACAGCGGACGCGTCACCCTCAACACGGTCGCCGCGGAGACGTTCCGCACGCAGCTGCCGACCTACCTGACCTCCGCCAACCCGCCGGACGTCTACACCTGGTACCCCGGCTCGGTGGCGGACGCCTACGCCAAGAAGGACCTGCTGCTCGGCCTCGACGACCTGTGGGCCTCCTCGCCGGACCTCAAGCGCTACTCCAAGGCGCTCAACACGCTGTGCACCGCGAGCTCCGGCAAGAAGGTGTTCGTGCCCTCCACCTACTACTGGTGGGGCATGTTCTACCGGAAGTCGAACTTCGCCAAGTGGGGCGTGAGCGAGCCCAGGACCTGGGACGACTTCCTCGACCTGTGCGACAAGCTCAAGTCCAAGGGGGTGGCGCCGATCGGGCTCGGCGCCGGCGGCAACACACCCTGGGTGGCCTCCGCCTGGTTCGACTACCTCGACATACGTATCAACGGTGCCCCCTACCACCGTGAACTCCTCGCGGGCAAGCACCGGTTCGACGACCCCGAGGTCCGCAAGGTCTTCGACCGCTGGACGGAACTCCTGCCGTACTTCGACCCCGACGGCACCGCCCTCGCCTTCCAGGACGCCACGACCGCGCTGCTCAACGGACGCACCGGCATGATGCTGATCGGCACCTTCTTCGCCGACGCGGCTCCCAAGGACGCCCTCGACGACATCGACTTCTTCCGCTTCCCGGTCATCGACCCCAAGGTGCCGCTCGCCGAGGAAGCCCCCGTGGACGGCTACTTCGCCAGCGCACGCACCGGTCGTGCCGAGCGGGTCACCGAGCTGATGGGCTATCTCGCCACCGCACAGGCGCAGGAGATCTACATCAAGGGCTCCTCCGGCACGGTCCTGCCCTGCAACCCCGAGGCCAAGGACGCCGGGACGGCACTGGTGAAGAAGGGCCGCGCCCACATCGACGAGGCGGTCGAGATCACCCAGTTCTTCAACCGGGACTCCAGCGACGCCCTTCAGCCCACCGCCGACACCGCGCTGACCAAGTTCATCGCCAAGCCCAAGTCGATCGGGTCGATCCTCACCGACTGGCAGCGCGACGCCCAGAAGATCTGGAGCGCCTGAGGTGGCCGTGCTCACCCCCGCACGCCCGGCCCCGGCCGTCACGCCCACCGGCGGACGCGGCCGGGGGCCCGTCCGCCGGGTCCCGCCGCTCGTGCTCGCCTTCGTCCTGGTGCCGTTGCTCGCCGAGGCGGTGTGGGTCTTCTGGCCCGCCCTCCAGGGCTTCTACCTCGCCCTGACCTCCTGGGACGGCGTCTCCGCACCGCGGTTCGTCGGCCTCGGCAACTTCCGGGAGATGGCGGGCGACGAGGTCTTCAGGACCGCGGCGATCGACACCGTCCTGTGGCTGGTCCTGTTCGGCGGGCTGTCCGCCCTGCTGGGCCTCGCCACCGCCCTGCTCCTCCAGCAGGAGCGGCGCGGCGTCGGCTTCTACCGGGCCGCCCTCTTCCTGCCCGTGGTGTTCTCCCTGGTCGCCACCGCCCTGGTGTGGCAGGCCATCTACCAGCCGGACGGCGTCCTCAACCAACTCCTCGGCGCCGTCGGACTGGAGAGCCTGCGGCACGCCTGGCTCGCCGACCAGGACACCGCGCTGTACGCGGTCATCGTGCCGGCCCTGTGGCGGCAGATCGGCTACGTCATGGTGCTCTACCTCGCCGGCCTCAAGGGCATCGACCCGGCCCTGTACGAGGCCGCCAAGGTCGACGGCGCAAGCGCCTGGCAGCGCTTCCGTCACGTCACCCTGCCCCAACTGCGCAGCGTCAACGCGGTCGTCCTGTCCGTCATCGTCATCGACTCGCTGCGCTCCTTCGACGTCGTGTGGTCACTCACGCGGGGCGGCCCCTACCACTCGTCCGAGCTGCTGAGCACCTACATGTACTCGACCGCCTTCCAGTCCCTGCGCCTGGGCTACGGCTCCGCGCTCGCCGTGGTCATCTTCGTGCTGGCCTTCGGCGTCATCTGCTCCTACCTCGTGCGTGCCTTCCGGGAGGCCGACTGATGTCCGCCCACTCGACCGCCGTGAAGCGCAGGCGAGCCGCCACCGCGGGCTTCCACCTGGGGGCCGGAACACTGTCCGTGCTGTGGCTGCTTCCCATCGCCCTGGTGCTGGTCACCAGCCTGCGTTCGTTCGACGACATCGCCGCGCACGGCCTCGGCAGCCTCCCGCACTCCTTCACCCTCGACAACTTCCGCCTGGCCTGGGTCGACGGCGGCCAGCAGCGCGCCCTGATCAACAGCCTGCTCGTCACCGTCCCGTGCGTCCTGCTCACCCTGGCGCTCGCCGCGATGGCCGCGTTCGCCCTGAGCCGCTACGCCGTTCCCCTGCGCAGGACGCTGTTGCTGCTGATGCTCGGCGGCAACCTGCTGCCTCCGCAGATCCTGCTCATCCCCGTCGCGAAACTCAGCGAGATGATCGGCGTCTACGACACGCTGCCCGCCCTCGTCGGGGTGCAGATCGGCTTCGGTGTCGGTTTCTACGTCTTCGTGCTGCACGGCTTCATGCGGGCCATCCCCGACGAGATCCAGCAGGCCGCCGTCGTCGACGGCGCAGGCCCCTGGCAGATCTTCTGGCGGATCATCCTCCCCCTGACCCGCCCCGCCCTCGCCGCGCTCAGCGCCCTGTCCTTCACCTGGATCTTCAACGACCTGCTGTGGGCGATCACCGTGCTGCGCAGCGACACCAAGATGCCGATCACCGCCGCCCTCATCGGCCTGCAAGGGCAGTACGTGTCGATGTGGAACGTCATCGCCGCCGGTTCCGTGATCGCCGCCGCCCCCACCGTCGCCGTCTTTCTGCGCTTCCAGCGGCACTTCGTGGCCGGCCTCAACCTGGGAGCGGTGAAATGACCACCCGGTACGACCACAGGGCTCCGGACGACCGCAGGACCCCTGACGACCGCAGGGCTCCGGACGACCACAGGACCCCTGACGACCGCTGGACCCTGCACACCCGGCACACCAGCTACACCGTCCGGCTCTCCCCGGACGGCCCCTGGGCCGAACTCGCCGCCTGGGGACCGCACGGCGTCGAGCACGGACCGTCGGCGCTCGACTGGTCCCGGCGCACCCACTTCATCACCCCGGCTGACGCGGCCCCCGCCGAGTACCTCCCGCAGGGCCTGCGCGCGTTCACCGGCGCCGACCTCGTCGTCGGCCACTCGGGCGGCGAGCGCGGACTGTGGTGGCAGTTCACCGGTGCCACGCAGGACGCGCGAGGACTGCGGCTGGCGTTCACCGACGACATCGCCGGCGCGCACGTCACCCTGTGCTACGCCCCCGTGCCCGACACGGACGTCATCCTGCGCTGGACCGAACTCACCTGCACCGGCGAGCACGAACTGCGCCTGGAACGCGCCGACTCGGCCGCCGTCAACGTGCCCGTCACCGACGGGGCCCGCCTCACCTACCTGACCGGGCAGTGGTCGCAGGAGTTCACCCGCACCCAACTCCACCTGCCACGCGGGACGTTCACCATGGGCAGCACCCAGGCGGTCCCCGGCCACGCCTACGCCCCGTGGATCGCCGTCCAGGACGCGGCCCTGCCCGACGACGACACGACCCCCACCTACGGCATCGCCCTGGAGTGGCCCGGCAACTGGCACATCACCGCCGAGGCCGAGCCCGGGGGAGCCGTCCGCGTCCGCGCCGGGCGGCTGCCGCACGAGGGCGCCGTGCTCCTCGCTCCCGGCGACACCCTGACCACCCCCCGCCTCGCCTGCGCCTTCAGCGCGGAAGGACTCGACGGGCTGTCCAGGGTCTGGCACCGCTACGAGCGCCACCTCGCCGGCGAACGGCTGCACCGCACACGCAAGGTCCTCTACAACTCCTGGGAGGCCACCGGCTTCGACGTCGACGCCGAAGGCCAGCTCGAACTCGCCAGGGCGGCGGCCGGCATCGGCGCCGAACTGTTCGTCGTCGACGACGGCTGGTTCACCGGGCGTGCCGACGACACCGGAGGCCTGGGCGACTGGTACCCCGACCCGGCGAAGTTCCCAAAGGGCTTCGGCCGGTTCGTCGAGGACGTGCGCGCACTGGGACTCGGCTTCGGCCTGTGGGTGGAACCGGAGGCCGTGAGTCCCGGCAGCCGTCTGCACGGCGAGCACCCCGACTGGGTCTACCGCGTGGACGGCCGCCCCGGCCGGCTGGTGCGCAACCAGCTCCTGCTCGACCTCGGCCGCGCCGACGTGCAGGACTTCGTGATCGGCACACTCGACCGGCTGCTGGGGGACCACCCCATCGAGTACCTCAAGTGGGACATGAACCGGCCACCCACCGAGCGGGGCCGGCCCGGCGCCGGACCCGCCGACCGGCTCGACCTGGACGCCGAGCACGTCGCCGGATACCTGCGCGTCCTGGACCACCTGCGTGCCGCCCACCCGCACGTCACCGTCGAGGGCTGCGCCGGCGGCGGCGGACGCGTGGAGCACGCCACACTGGCCCGCACCGACGTCGTCTGGCCCAGCGACAACACCGCCCCGCTGGACCGGCTCCGCGTCCAGTACGGCTTCCTGCACGCCCACGCCCCGCACGTCATGAGCTCCTGGGTCACCGACGCCCCCGGCGTCTTCGACCCGCGCCCCCGCTCGCTCGCCTTCCGCTTCGTGCTGGCGATGTGCGGCGTGCTGGGCGTGGGAGCCGACCTGCGCTCCTGGGACGCCGACCGGCGTGCCGAGGCCGCCCACTGGATCGCCCGCTACAAGCAGGTCCGCGACGTCGTCCACCACGGCCCGGCCCGGCTGCTCGGCACTCCCGACGATGCGACCTGCGGCGTGCAGTACACCGAGGCCGGCGGACCACGTGTCGTGGTCGCCGCCTTCAGCACCGGCCGCCTGGACGGGGCCCCGCTGGTGCCCGGCCGCCCCGCCCGGCTGCGACTGCGCGGAACGGACCCGGCCGCCGTATACACGGATGAGGAGACCGGCACCGAGTACAGCGGGGCCCACCTGCTGCACTACGGTCTTCCGTTCACCTGGAGTACGGGCCACGACGCCGACCTCGTCGTCCTGGCCCGCCGATGACCGCATCCCCCCACTGAGGAGCCGAACCCCACGATGGACCAGCCCGTACGACGGCACGGCGCCCGCTTCGCGGGCCGCACGGCCGTGGTCACCGGAGCGGCCTCCGGCATCGGAGCCGCCACCGCCGCACGTCTCGCCGAGGAGGGAGCCGCCGTCGTCCTCACCGACATCGCCGAGGAGCCCGGCCGGGCCGCGGCGGAGCGGATCACCAAGGACGGCGGGCAGGCCCGCTTCGTCACCGCGGACGTGGCGGCCGAGGAGGACTGGGCCCGCGTCGTCTCCGCCGCCCACACCTTCGGACCGGTGGACGTCCTGGTCAGCAACGCGTTCACGGTCGACGTCAGACCCGCCCACGAGATGACCGTGCCCTCCTGGCAGCGCCAGCTCGACGTCAACCTCACCGGCGGCTTCCTCGGCGTGCGCGCGGTCCTGCCCGATCTGCGGGCCGGAGGCGGCGCGGTAGTGTTGATCTCATCCGTCCACGCACACCGAGGCATTCCCGGTCACCCCGCCTACGCCGCCGCGAAGGGGGCCCTGCTCTCCCTGTGCGGCCAGCTCGCCGTCGAGTACGGGCCCGAGGTGCGCGTGAACGCCGTCGTACCGGGGCCGATCCTGACCGCGGCCTGGGACCGGGTGTCCGAGGACGAGCGCGAGCGCAGTGTCGCCGAGACCGCCGCCCGGCGCTTCGGCACCCCCGAGGAGGTGGCCGCGGCCATCGCCTTCCTCGCCGCCGACGAGGCGTCCTACATCACCGGCACCAGCCTCGTCGTGGACGGCGGCTGGAGCGTCGTGAAGGCATCCGCATGACCGCGCCCCCCTGTGCGGCAGACGGAGTCCCCCGTGAAGCACACGAAGCAGAAAGGCCCGACGACATGACGCCCTACGCCCGCCGCGGCGTGCACGGCCAAACGGTGGAGGCCCTCGCCCGTCGCATCCTGGGCGGTCAGATCCCCGAGGGCGCCACCCTCGACCTGGTGGCGCTCCAGAGCGAGCTGGACGTGAGCCTGACCGCGCTGCGCGAGTCGCTGAAGGTGCTCGCCGCCAAGGGCATGGTCGACGCCCGCCAGAAGCGCGGCACGTTCGTGCGGGCCCGGGCCGACTGGAACCTCCTCGACGCCGACGTGCTGCGTTGGCAGTTCGAGGGCGGCCGCACCGGCGAGGCCGACCAGGCCCTGCTGCGGAACCTGGCCGAGGTCCGCTCCATCATCGAGCCCGCCGCCGTCCGCCTGGCCGCCGAGCGCCGCACCGACGCCGACCTCACCGCGCTGGAGGACGCGCTCACCGCGATGGGGCACACCGGGTCGGACCCCGCGCACGCCACCGACGCCGACCTCGCCTTCCACCGCGCGCTGCTCGCCGCCACCCACAACGAACTCCTCGAACGCATGGAGATGGTGATCGAGTCCGGCCTCGCCCACCGTGACCGGATCGTGCACTCCTCCCCGCACAGCGAGGACCCCATCCCGGCCCACCGCGCCGTCCTGGACGCCGTACGCGACCAGGACCCCCTGGCCGCCGAGGCCGCCATGCGCGCCCTGCTCGAACAGGCCGGCCGCGACCTCGACCGCATCGGCGCCACCGACGAGGCGGAAGGCACCGGCACGCAGTGAAGATCACCCGTATCGAGACCTTCCTGGTCCCGCCGCGCTGGCTGTTCTGCCGTGTCGAGACCGACGACGGTGTGGTCGGCTGGGGCGAACCCGTCGTCGAGGGACGGGCCGAGGTCGTCCGGGCCGCCGTGGACGTACTGGCCGAGTACCTCGTCGGGCAGGACCCGCTGCGCATCGAGGACCACTGGCAGGTGCTCACCAAGGGCGGCTTCTACCGGGGCGGCCCCATCCTGTCGAGCGCCGTCGCCGGCCTCGACCAGGCCCTGTGGGACATCGCCGGCAAGACGTACGACGCCCCCGTGCACGCCCTGCTCGGCGGGCCCGTCCGCGACAGCGTGCGCGTCTACGCCTGGGTCGGCGGCGACGAACCCGCCCAGCTCACCGAGCAGGTCATCGAGCAGGTCGAGGCCGGTTTCACCGCGGTCAAGATGAACGCGGCGGGCCCGACCTCACCGATCGCCTCCGCCGCCGAGACCGCGGCCGTCGTCGACCGGGTGGCCGCCGTCCGCGAGGTCCTGGGCCCCGACCGCGACGTGGCCGTCGACTTCCACGGCCGTTTCACGGCCGCCGGCGCCCGCCGCACGCTCACCGAACTCGCCCCCCTGCACCCGCTGTTCGTCGAGGAACCCGTCGTGCCCGAACACGGCCACCTCCTGGGCGCACTGGTGACGGCCAGCTCGATACCCCTGGCGACCGGCGAACGCCTCTTCTCCCGCGCCGAGTTCCTGCCCGTGCTCACCGCCGGCGTCGCCGTCGCCCAGCCCGACCTGTCGCACGCGGGTGGCATCTCCGAGGTCCACCGCATCGCCTCCCTCGCCGACACCTTCGGCGCGCAGCTCGCCCCGCACTGCCCGCTCGGCCCGATCGCCCTGGCGGCCAGCCTCCAAGTCGCCTTCGCCACACCGAACTTCCTGATCCAGGAGCAGAGCCGGGGCATCCACTACAACAAGGACGCCGACCTGCTCTCCTACGTGGTCGACCCCGAACCGTTCCGGTTCACCGCCGGACAGGCCAACCGGGGCGCCGCACCCGGTCTCGGCGTCACCGTCGACGAGAACGCCGTACGCGCCGCCGACCGTGTCGGGCACACCTGGCGCAACCCCGTGTGGCGGCACCCCGACGGCTCGTTCACGGAGTGGTGACCATGCCCCTGGCGTTCACCACCGACCCCGCGCACGGCGGACGCTGGACCTCGCTGCGCGACGGGGACCGCGAATGGCTGTGGCACCGCCCGGACCCCGCGCGGCACGGTGTCGTACCCGGCGACGCCTTCGTGGACGCGGGTGGTCTGGAGGAGTGCGTGCCCACCGTGCGGGGCGCCCCCGACCACGGGGAGGCCTGGTCCCGGCCATGGGCACGCGAAGGTGACACCGAGCGCGTGGACTGCGACGCGTTCACTCTCGCCCGTACCGCGCGGGCCACCGCCGACGGCGTCGAGGTGGACTACACGCTCCGGGCCGACCCCGGTTACCGCTTCGTGTGGGCCGCCCACGCGCTCCTCGACCTCTCCGAGAGAGCCGAACTCCGCGCCGGAACAGGCGTGTCCACACGGATCTTCCCGGAGGCGTCCGGCCTCCTCGACGCGCCCTGGCCGGACGGAGCGGCCTGGGTGGAGGGCGACTGGCCGGCACCGTGCGGGCTGCGTCTCGACCGGTTCGGTCCCGAGGACGGCACAGCCGTCGGTGCCGTCCTCGCGGACCGCCGGGTCTGCGTCCACGACGGATCCGACCGGCTCGCCCTCGCCGTGGAGGCCGAGGGACAGCCGGTGTCGGTCGCCCTGTGGCGCAACCTGGGCGGCTTCCCCGCGGCGGCCCCCTACCGCAGCATCGGTGTCGAGCCCATGCTCGGCCGCACCTTCGACCTCGCGGAAGCGGGTCCGGGGGACGCGGCACGCGTCCCCGGTTCCGGGGAGGTGCGCTGGCGGCTCACCCTGACCGCGGGCTGCCGCTGCCTGTGACCCCTGACGGACCGCGATGCGGCAACGAGCGCGCCGCCCCCGCAGAGAAGTAGATCCGACACACGAGGAGTTCCGTTCCGTGGACCTACGAGCCGCCCTGGCCGACCGTCGTCTCGTCGCCATCGTCCGTGGAGGCGACCCCGACGCCGCGCTGCGTACCGTCCTGGCCCTGGTCCAGGAGGGCATCGACCTGGTCGAGGTCTCCCTCAGCGGTGCCGACGCGCTCGGTGTCATCACCCGCTGCGTCGGGGAACTCGGGCCCGGCCGGCCGATCGGCGCGGGTACCGTCCTGACCGCCGACGACGCGCGTGCCGCACGCGATGCCGGAGCCGCCTTCGCCGTCACTCCCGGTCTGGGAGCGGGCGCCGACACCGCCCGGGAGCTGGGCCTGCCCGTCCTCGCCGGCGTCATGACCCCCACCGAGATCAACACGGCCCTGGCGCAGGGCGCCGACGCGCTGAAGCTGTTCCCCGCCGCCCAGGCCGGCGGACCCCCCTACCTCAAGGCCCTGCGCGCCCCCTTCCCCGACGCCGCTTTCGTGCCCGTCGGCGGCGTGGACCTGGACGCCGCCCGCGCCTACCTCGCAGCCGGGGCCACCGCCGTCGGCGTCGGCTCCCCGCTCGTCGCCGACGCCGCCGACGGCGGCAGCCTGAGCGCCTTGCGCGAGCGCGCCCGCGCCTTCCTCGCCGTCGTCGAGGAGGCTGCCGGATGACAGGGCAGCACGCTCCGGCATCCGGCCCCGATCGTCTCGAACTGGGCGAGGGGATCCGCTGGACGGGCGACGGCGTCGTCCTGGTGGACATCCTCGAAGGACGCCTGCTCGCCGCCGCCGACGACCGCGGCGGGCCCCTTCGCGAGCTCCTCCGGCTCCCCGTCCCGCTGGGCGCGGTGGCGCCCGTCGCCGGCCAACCCGGCACATGGATCGCCGCCGCCGGCACCGGCGTGTGCCTCCTCCTGCCCGACGGCGCCCCCCGATGGCTGGCCACACCCGAGGACCACCCCGGACCGGACATGCGCATGAACGACGGGGTGGCCGACCCCTCCGGCCGCTTCTGGGCGGGCAGCATGGCCTACGACGGCACCCCGGGCGCCGGCACCCTGTACCGCGTCGACCACGACGGCACCCTCACCGCGGCCGTCGAAGGCCTCACCATCCCCAACGGGCCCGCCTTCACCGCGGACGGACGCACGATGTACCTGGCCGACAGCGCTCACGGGATCGTCCGCCGCTACCCGGTCGACCCCGGCACCGGCCACATCGGCACCCCCGAGGACTTCTTCACGGTGGACGAGGGCAGCCCGGACGGCATGACCGTCGATGCCGAGGGAGCCGTGTGGTGCGCGGTCTGGGGCACCGGCACCGTCCGCCGGTACCTTCCGCACGGCGGCCTCGACCGGGTGCTCCGCATTCCCGCCCGACAGCCCGCCGGCGTCTGTCTCGAAGGCACGCTGCTGCACGTCACCACCGCCACGGTCGGCCTGGCAGCACCCGGCCCGTACGACGGGGCGGTGTTCACCCTTCCCGTCGACGTGCCCGGCACGCCGACGCCCGCATTCCGGCTCGACCCCTCGGCACCGATCACGGGAGCCCTCCTGTGACCGCCTCGTGGCGCCCCCCGCGCGGACGTGTGGTCTGCGTCGGCGAAACCATGGCGGCGCTGGCCCCCGACCCCTCGGGACCGCTCGCCGACGCCGACCGCCTCAGCCTGTCGGTCGCCGGGGCCGAGTCCAACGTCGCGATGTACCTCGCCGACCACGGCATCCCGGCGGCCTGGGTCTCGGCACTGGGCGACGACCCGCTGGGGACCCGGGTGCGAGCGGCCGTGGCCGCGGCCGGGGTCGACGTCACCCACGTGCGCACCGACCCGGACCGGCCGACGGGCCTGATGCTGAAGAACCCGTCACCCGCGGGCACTCGGGTCCACTACTACCGCACGGGCTCGGCCGCGTCCGCTCTCGGCCCCGGCCTCCTCGAACACGAGGTGATGCGCACGGCCGCCCTCGTGCACTTCACGGGCATCACGCCGGCCCTGTCCGCGTCCTGCCGTGCGCTGGTCACCCGGGCTCTCGCCGTCCCTGCCGCCGAACGCCCTTGCGCCATCAGCTTCGACGTCAACCACCGCGCCCCGCTGTGGCCCGACGGCACCGCCCCGGACGTGCTGCGCGACCTCGCGGGCCGGGCCGACGTCGTCTTCGTCGGACTGGACGAGGCCCAGGATCTGTGGGGCGCCCACCTGACCGCCGCAGCCGTACGCGAACTGCTGCCCGCACCGCGCGTCGTGGTGGTCAAGGACGGCTCGCGCGAAGCGACTGCGTTCACCGCCTCGGGCGCCGCGACGGTCCCCGCTCCGCGGGTCGCGGTGGTCGAGCCGGTCGGTGCGGGCGACGCCTTCGCGGCGGGTTTCCTGGCCGGTCTGGTGCGGGGGGAGCCCGTGGGGCGCTCTCTGCGCCTCGGGCACCTCACGGCGGCGTCCGCCCTGAGCGTGACGGGAGACCACGGCCCCCTTCCACCGCGTTCCGCCATCGACCGACTCCTCGCTCTCACGGACGAGGAATGGAAGGGGGTGCGGCCGTAGCCATCCGGCACCGGCCGGGCCGGAGCCCCGACGGCGGCGGATGCGCGGAACGCACCCGCCGCTTCGACCGCGGAGCACGGCCGGACGCACCGCGTCCGTGTGCCGCCGCGCAGTGGCTCAGGACTGCGCGGCGAGCTGGAAGTCCTGCGCGGCCGAACCGTCGCAGGCCCGCTGGGTGAGCTGGACACTGTTCGTCGCCGCCGCGGCGGCCGTCAGGCACCTGCCACTGTGCCGGGCGACGAAGTGGTAGCGCCCGCTCGTCGAACGCACCGGCTGCCACTGCTGATTCGTGCCGCCGGACCAGGCCCAGAGCTGCAACGGGGCGTTGTCCGCCGTGGAGCGGTCGGTCACGTCGATCACCTGCGCGGGGTTGGCGCGGGCGGTGATCCGCATGTAACCGCTGTCGGTGCTGCGGAACTGGTACTGCTGGGCCGTCGTGCCGTTGCAGGTGTACTGCTGGATCGCCGTCCCGTTCGCGGTGGCTGCCGAACGGGCGTCCACGCACGTGCCGTTGCCGTCGTTCCGCAGGGTGTACCAGGCGGTCTCGGAGATCTGGTCGCCGGTCGGCGGGGTCGTGGTGCCGCCTGAGCCGAGCCACTTGAGTCCGTCCAGCAGGAACCGGTTCTGGGTCGCGCTCGCGAACGTGGACGAGAGGCGGGTGTTGGTCGTGTAGTTCATCGCGTTGTGGCCGAAGTTCGCGTACAGCATCCTGTACTTCGTGTTGGTCCACAGGATCGGGTAATAGCCGCTGTACCAGGACTGGTTGGGGTCCGTGCCGACCGGGAAGCTGCTGGGGTCGATCGACGCCAGGATCTTGATGTCCGGGTTCTGCCGCAGGTCCCTGGACCAGCTGTACCACTCGCTGACCGACGAGGTGAACGTCGCCGGCAGGTTCACGGTGGCCGGGCTCGTGCGGTCCTCCACCTTCAGGGTCACCGCGGTCGGGCCCCACGTGTTGGACGCGAAGTTGCCCGAGCCGAGGAACGTGTTGTGGTACCACGACCAGCTTGCCGCGTCGGTGGTGAACGCCGAGACGTGGAAGCCGATGAAACCGCCCCCGCCTCTCATGTACGCCTCGAAACCGGAGCGTTGGGCGGACGTCTGCGGCAGGTCGTCCAGGAACAGGACGACCTGGTAGGCGTTGACGCCGCCGTTGGCGAGCAGGTCCCAGTCGGTGCTGGCCGTGTAGGTGAAGCCGTTGGCGGCCGCCTGCTGCGGGAACCAGGCGTTCGCCTCCTTGTCGAAGTCGATGTGCGCCGCGTCGTACGTGCCGCTGTAGAGGGCGAGGACCTTGAACGGGGTCGCGGCGGTGTCGGCCTGCGCGACGGGCGGTACGGCCGCGAGGCCCAGCAGGGTGGCCAGCAGGAGCAGGACCCGCACGAGGGCGCGAGCGGGGCCGGATCTGACAGTGGTCATCTGTGGTCGATCCTTTCGGGCGCGGGTGGGAGCGCGGACGTCAGCCGGTGTAGCGGGCGAAGATGCTGGTGAACTGCCAGTTGCTCTGGCTCACGCCCGAGCAGGTGTCGTCGTTCGGGTAGGCACCCGGGCAGGGCCGGTCACGGTTCGCGGACCAGAACGTCAGCCGTGCCAGGTGGTGGGCCTGGGCGTAGCCGAGGATGGTCTGGAAGTCGGCGGTGGTGACGGTCTCGTGGTCGTCGGTGATGCCGTTCATCGACGAGATGCCCATGTGGCGGTAGGCCGTGTCGTCGCTGTAGCCGTACGCGTTCTTCAGCGCGGTCTTCAGCCCCTCGGCCGCCCGCTGGGTGAGGGTGCCCATGTTCTGGCCCGCTCCGCCGAAGTCGAACGGCATGATCGTCCAGGCGTCCGCGGTCAGCCCGGCCGACGCGGCCCGGTTGATCAGGCTCGTGTCCGGACCGCTCTGCCCGGTGCCGATGGTGACGTACACCTTGAGGCCCGGGTTGTTGGCCTTGACGGTCTTGAGCGCGTCCACGGTCCGCTGCTGCACGGTGCCGTTGCTGTACGCGTCGGCCTCGAGGTCGATGTCGATCGCCTTCAGCGAGTAGGCGTTGATGACCTTCTGGTACGCGGCCGCCAGCTCGCCGGCGCTGGAGCAGGAACTCTCCAGTTTGTTGCCGCTGTAGCCGCCGAAGGACGGGACGACGTCGCCGCCGTTCGCCCGCACGGTGTTGATCGTCTGCTGGTCGACTCCGCCGGTCAGCGCCCGGCCGCCGTCCCACTGCGGGTTGCAGTAGCCGTTGCTCAGGACGAACGCCAGCGTGAACCACTTCACGCCCGTCGCGTTCATGACAGTCGTGGGGCTGGGCGGATTGCCCCAGCCGTTGTAGAGGTAGGGCGCCACGGCCATCGGTGCGGAACTCGGCGGCGTCGTGCCGCCGTCGGCGGCGGGCGCGTTCCACTTCTGGTTGGCGGCTCCCGTACAGGTCCAGATCTGGGTGCGGGTGCCGTTGGCGGAGGAGTTGCCGGTGACGTCGAGGCACTTGTCGGCGGCCGGGTTGACGATGTCGCGTGCGGCCGTGACCGTCCACTTCTGGTTGGCGCCGCCGCCGCAGGTCCAGAGCTGGAGCTGGGCGCCGTTGGCCGTCGAACTGCCGGTGACGTCAAGGCACTTGCCCAGGGCCCGGATGGTGCCGTCGGAACCGACGGTCCACTGCTGGGCGGCGGTGCCGTTGCAGTCGTAGATCTGTACGGCCGTTCCGTCGGCCGAACTCGCGCCGGCGACGTCGAGGCACTTGCCGGCCAGGCCGGTGATCGTGCCGGTGGCGGCCGAGGCGGAGGGGGCCGCGAGGGTGCTTACGGCGGTGAGGCCGAGCGAGAGGGCGAGGGCACAGCGAAGGGCCAGTCGGTGCATGAGGGGGGCCTTTCGTCCAGGGGTGGGGGTGGACGCCGCCTGTGTGGGGGCGGTGAGAGGTGAACACGCGGGTTCACATATGTGTGAAGGGGATGCATGCGTGAAAGGTCTGTTGGCTGGTGAACCTAAAGGTCTACACCAAAGCCGTCAAGGGGTGTGACCGGAGAAGTCCGCCGAGGCAGTGCTGAGTTGAGAAGTTGTAGGCGAAACGGGAGAAGCCGCGACAGCCGGACCGGTGCGGACGACCAAGGGGTCCACCGCTCGCGACTTTGGTCGACGACGCCGCTACCTCAGGACGACTGCGCGCCCCGCCGGGCTGTCCCAGGGTGGAACCTCTTCCATCGAGGAGGCACCATGGCGATCTTCCCTACCCGGACCGGGCGGGGCACGGTAGCGCAGGCGACGGTGGCGATCGGGCTCACGGTGGCGGCGCTGACTTCACCGGCGGCGGCCTCACCCCCCATGGCGGCGGCCCCCACGCAGTTGTACGTGGCTCCCTGGGGCAACGACTCCTGGCCCGGCACCTTGAAGCGCCCCTTCGCCACACCGGCACGTGCGCAACAGGCCGTTCGCGCCCGGGCGCCGCGCATGACGTCGGACCTGGTGGTGAACCTGCGCGCGGGCACGTACCACCTCAAGGCGCCGGTGCGCCTGTCGCAGGCCGCGGGGGACTCCGGCCGGGGCGGGCACCGGGTGATCTACCAGGCGTACGGGTACGGGACACCGGGCCAGGAACAGGTGACCCTCAGCGGCGGCCGCCCCATCTTCCACTGGCGGCCGGACCACCGGCACAAGGGTTTCTGGCGCGCGGACGTCGGCGGGCTCGAGACCCGGCAGCTCTACGTCGAGGACCGGCGCGCCGCGCGCCTCACACGCGAGGGCCCGGGCTTTCCGGGCACTCTGAAGGCGACCAGGACCGGTTACGTCACCACCAGCACCGTCCCCAGGACCTGGCAGCGTCCCGGCGACATCGAGTTCGTCTACCGGTCCGGCTACCTCGAAGGGCGGTGCGGAGTGGCGGGCGTCTCCGCGAGCGGCCGCCGGACCACCGTCACCATGGATCAGCCGTGCTGGGACCTGGCCCGAACGCTGTACGGCGGCACGGAGTTGCTGGAAGCGCCGCACAGTGTGGAGAACTCTCCAAGCTTCGTACGCAAGCCCGGCAGCTGGTACCTCGACCGCTCCCGGCCCGGACACCACACGCTGCTCTACCTCCCGCGCCCCGGGGAGGACATGCGCCGCGCCAAGGCGGTCGCCCCGGTCCTGGAGACCCTGCTCACCGGCACCGGCCGACCGGGCCGCCCCCTCCACGACATCGGCCTGCGCGGCCTCACCTTCGCGTACGCCACCTGGCTGGCGCCCAGTCGGCCCGCCGGGTTTCCCTCCGCATGGAGCATGTACCTGCGGCCCGGAAAGGGGGAGGACGCGAAGCTGCTCACGGTGCCGGGCACGGTGGCGTTCCGCACCGCCGAGCGGATCACCCTGGAGGGCAACAGGTTCATCCACCTGGGCGCCCAGGCACTGGAGTTGTCCCGGAACAGCTCGCACAACGTCGTCGACGGCAACGTCATCACCGATGTCTCCGACGGCGGCATCCTGATGGGGGTGGTCCCGCCCGACGAGAAGGGAACCAACCGCGGAAACCGGATCACCGACAACTGGATCCACCACATCGGCGCGGAGTACCACGCGGCCTCCGGCATCTGGGACACCGCCACCCAGCAGACCACCATCGCGCACAACCAGGTCAACGACGTGCCCTACACCGGCATCCTCTCCGGGCCCGGCGACGACCTGCGCGGCATCATGCACCGCAACCGCATCCTGAACAACCGCGTCATCACGACCAACCGGCTCCTCGAGGACGGCGGCGGCATCTACCTGCGCGGCGAACAGGGCACCTCCTTCGCCGACGGCGCCGTCATCAGTGGCAACGCGGTCACCGACAGCAAGTACGGCGACTGGAACGTCGGCATCTACACGGACGACAGCACCAACTGGGCCACTGTGGACGGCAACACGGTCTACGGCTACGTCGCCTCCATCGGCGGTTGCAGCGAGGAGTGGGGCAACCGCCCCGTCCAGAACGTGCGTTACCGAGGCAACTTCTGGGACGACACCGTACCCGCGTGGGTCGCACGACGGGACTTCCCCGGGGCCTGGCCCCCAGCCGACCTGGAGAACCCGGAGGAGGGGTG
This sequence comes from Streptomyces sp. NPDC091972, assembly GCF_044756385.1. Lineage (NCBI taxonomy): Bacteria > Bacillati > Actinomycetota > Actinomycetes > Kitasatosporales > Streptomycetaceae > Streptomyces > Streptomyces sp. NPDC091972. Next base: position 82,874 of record NZ_JBIVSV010000014.1, read on the forward strand.
CGGCAACCCCCACCGCCTCACGTTCGCCCACAACACCCTGCTCCCTCCTCGCGATCCGGGCCCGGCCTGCACCACCCAGAGGGCCTGCGCCGCCGTCCTGACGAAGGCCGGCCCCCTTCCGTCCTACCGGGAGCGCCTGGGCATGCCGTGACCGAACGGCACGGCGCGAGAAGGCTCTTGGCCGTGCCGTTCCGTCACTGACTGCGAAGCCCGTACCGCTACGGCGCGATCCCCACTCCGTCGATCCGGCTCCAGGCCCTTTCCTGCTGAGCCGTCATGGCCGGCCAGTTCAGCCCTCCCGGCCGGGGCGCGACGCGGGAGGCGTACGGCAGGGGGCGGAAGTCCGGGTCGTAGAGGCATCCGGTGCCGTAGGCGCGGTCGTAGCGGGCGCAGGAGGCCGCGACGGACCGGGGTGTGGGCTTCTTGCCCGTGCGAACCCAAGTGGCCAGCGCGGCGATGGAGTTGGCGTACTCGGCGTTGCTCAGTTCGCTGTGCTCGTGTTCCGTGGTGAAGGTCTGGACGAGGTTCTTCGCCCGGTGCGCGCCTTCCAGGGTGGCCCGGTAGGCGGCCTCGTGCTCGACGAAGGCGGTGGGATCGTCGATGGCGTGCAGGGTGAGTACGGGGACGGAGACCCGGCCGGTGAGGTCGCTGTCGTAGGACAGGTCACGCCGGGCTGCGGGGTCCGCGGAGAAGCGTTCGACACCTGCGTTCAGGGCCTCGTCGTCATGTGAACCCGAGTACCGGACGCCCACGTTGCTGAAGGGGTTCCGGTCACCGAGCCGGTTGTGCACGATGTCGCGGAAGGTGAACACGGAGAACCGCAGGTGTGATTCGAGGGTCCGCTCCGGGACACGTGTGACCGCGAGGATGTCGTCGAGGTTCCGTTGCTGAAGAGCGGTGCGTTCCTGGGGCGCCGACGCGTAGCCGGTGCACTCCTGCAGGCGGGCGCGCAGGCCCGCGGTGGTCAGGGTGGAGGTGGGCCGCAGTCCCTGCCACAGCGGGTACTGCGGCTCGGTGGGACGGGGCAGGTTCTGGCAGTAGTACTGGTAGACCACGCGGAGGTCGACGCGGTAGTCGTACCCGCGTGAGCCGCCGCCCAGCACTCCGTTCGTGAGCAGAGCACCGTCGTAGGAGCCGTGCCGGCCGTACACCTCGACCACCTTGGCGGCGACGTTCCCGCCCCAGGACTGGCCGTGCACATAGGTACGGCCGGGACGGCCGAACGCGCGGACGAAGAGTCTGCGCACGTTCTCGGTGTCGGCCGCCGCCATGCGGGTTCCGTAGCCCCCGCGACGGTAGGACGAGCCGGCCCAGGCGTATCCCTGGTCCACCATCACCGACCAGCGTTCCAGATCGCCGAGGCTCCGCTCGGGGTCGGAGCCTTCGCCGAGGTCGGGACCGCCGTGCGCGTGCACGACGAGCGAACCGTTCCACCGCTTGGGAACAGCGATCGCGTAGAAGGCGCCGTTGGTGTCCTGGCCGGTGTAGCAGGTGGCCTTCTGCACCAGATCCGCCGGGCAGGTGACCGGCGCGGGAGCCGGCTCGGTGGCCGCCTGCGCCGGGCCGATGCCGCTGAGCGTTCCGGCGACCAGGCCTGCGATGCCCGCCGTCAGCGTCACGGAGCGTCGTGCGCGGGACCGGAGGAGGCGGGGGAGGAGACGGGTCCGACCTGAGCGATTCACAGCAGTGCTCCCGAACATCAGTGGCGCACCGTCGCGCCGAGCGGTGCGATGTTAGGAACGCGGGCGTCGCCGCACCACGAGTCGCGCGATTGTGTTCATACTGTCCGCGCCCGGAAGGCCGATCCGACGGCAAGCACCCCACCAGGGACATCATCACTAAGGTTAGGCTAACCTTCGTTCGTGAGTTCTGGTGAAGAGACAACCGAGCTGAGCGCGCGGGGCATGACCGTGGCCTACGACGGGACGGACGTCGTCCACGACGCGGCGATCACGCTCCGCCCCGGCGACGTGACCGCGCTCGTCGGCCCCAACGGCAGCGGCAAGTCCACCCTGCTGCGCACACTCGCGCGACTCCAGCGCGCCCGCACCGGCACGCTCACCCTGGACACCGACGCCGGCGGCCCGGCCGACGGACTCGCCCTCACCGCACGGGAGTTCGCGCGCCGCGTGGCACTGCTGACCCAGGGCAGGCCCACGCCGAGCGGGCTGACGGTGCGGGACATCGTGGAGTTCGGCCGCTACCCCTACCGCGGCCGCTGGGGCCGTGCGGACCCCGACGGCCCGGCGGCCGTACGGCACGCGCTGGCCCTGACCGACGTCGAGGATCTCGCCGACCGGGGAGCCGAACACCTCTCCGGCGGCCAGCTCCAACGCGTGTGGCTCGCCAGCTGCCTCGCCCAGGACACCGGCGTCCTCCTCCTCGACGAACCCACCACCTACCTCGACCTGCGCTATCAGGTCGAACTCCTCGACCTGATCCGCGACCTCGCCGACGGCCACGGCATCGCCGTCGGCGTCGTCCTGCACGACCTCGACCAGGCGGCCGCAGTCGCCGACCGCGTCGCCCTGCTGCACGCCGGACGGATCGTCGCCGACGGCACACCCGCCGAGGTCCTGACCGCCGACCGCCTCAGCGACGTCTACGGCATCCGCGTCGACGTGGACACCGACCCCCTCACGGGCCGGCTGCGCACCCGCGCGGTCGGCCGCCACCACGCCCGCACCGAAAGGCTCAGTGCCACCTCATGAGACGCCCCCTGATCGCCCTCGCCGCCGCGTGCGCCGCCGTCGCCCTCGCCGGCTGCGGCACGACCGAACCCGCCGCGACGGACACGAAGCCCAGCAGCCGGAGCATCATCCTCACCGACGCCACGGGCGCCAAGGTGAAGCTCGACGGGCCCGCCGAGAAGGTGGTCGCCACCGAGTGGGACGTCGTCGAGCACCTCGTATCGCTCGGTGTCGCCCCCGTGGGCGTCGCCGACGTCAAGGGCTACACCGCCTGGGACGCCTCCGCCCCGCTGACCGGCAAGCCCAAGGACATCGGCACCCGCGGCGAGCCCAGCACGGACACCATCGCCTCGCTCTCCCCGGACCTCATCGTCGCCACCACCGACCTGACCCCGGCCGTCGTCACACAGCTGCGGAAGATCGCCCCCGTCCTGGAGATCCAGTCCGCCGACGCCTCCGACCAGATCGGCCGGATGAAGCAGAACCTCGACCTCATCGCCGAGGCCACCGGCACCACCGACAAGGCCACGAAGGTGAAGCAGGGCTTCGACGCCAAGATCACCGAGGGGAGGAAGGCCCTCGCCGACGCCGGGCTCGCCGGACACGGGATCGCCTTCGCCGACGCCTACGTCGCCTCCAACCAGGTCTCGATACGGCCGTACACCAGCGGCTCGTTGATCGGCGACGTCAACGAGGCGATCGGCCTGAAGAACGCCTGGACCGTCAAGGGCGACGCGAAGTACGGGCTCGCCACCACCGACGTCGAGGGCCTCAGCGGACTCGGCGACGTGACCTTCGCCTACATCGGCAACGACAGCGAGAGCGACCCGTTCACGACCGACCTCGCCAAGAACGCCGTGTGGAAGGGCCTGCCGTTCGTGAAGAAGGGCGACGTGCACCGACTCCGCGACGGAATCTGGATGTTCGGCGGACCCACCTCCATGGAGGCGTACGTGGACGCCCTGGTCGCCGCCCTCACGAAGTAGCGCCATGACCGTCACCGCACCCGCCGCCCCCACCGGTTCACCGACCGTCGCGGCCAGGACCGGCGCGAGCGCGGTGACGGCCGCGCTCGTCGCCCTGGTCGCCGTGCTCGCGATCCTCGACATCACCCAGGGCACGGCGGCCGTCGGCACCTCCGAGGTGGTCAAGGCGCTCACCGGGCGCGCCGAGCCCGGCGACGCCTCGGTCGTGATCGCCTCACGGCTCCCGAGGGCGGCCGCCGGCCTCCTGGTGGGCGCCGCGCTCGGCATGGCCGGTGCGGCCCTGCAGGCCGTCAGCCGCAACGCCCTCGCGGCGCCCGACACCCTGGCCGTGAACGCCGGTTCGTACCTGGCGCTGGGGCTGCTCTCCGTCACCGGCGTGTCCCTGCCGCTGCTCGCGTCCTCCGGTGTGGCGTTCGCCGGCGGCCTGGCCGCCGCGGCCGTGGTCCTGTCCCTGTCCGGTCTGGGCGCGGGCACCGTCCGCCTCGTCCTCGCGGGCAGCGCCCTCACCCTCGGACTGACCTCGCTCACCGAGGGCCTCCTGCTGCTGTTCCCGCAGGAGACCGACGGCCTCTACCAGTGGAGCCAGGGCAGCATCAGCCAGAACGGCTTCGACGGCGTCGCACAGATGACCCCCGTCGCAGCGCTCGCCCTGCTCGGCCTGCTGCTGGTGGCACGGCGCATCGACGCCCTGGCCCTCGGCGACCAGGCGGCGCACGGCCTCGGCGTCCCGGTCCGGGCCACCCGGATCGCCGTCGTGACCCTCGCCGCGCTGCTCTCCGCCGCGGCCGTCACCCTCGCCGGTCCGGTCGGATTCGTCGGCCTGTGCGCCCCCGCACTCCTACGACCGCTCGCGCGACGGGTCCGCCCACTGGTCCGCATCCGGCTGGGGCTGCCCGTGGCCGGACTGCTCGGCGCCGCCCTGGTGCTCGGTGCGGACGTACTGCTGCGCGCGACGGTCTCCGCCGATGCCGCGGTCGCCGTGCCCACCGGCGTCGTCACCAGCCTCCTGGGCGCGCTCTTCCTCGTCGGCATGGCCCAACGGGTCCGCGACACGGCCACCGCGAGCGCGCCGGAACACATGCGGATCGTGGGCCGGACCGCCTACCTGGCCACGCTGGCGGCCCTGCTCGCCGCCCTCCTCGCCGTGACGGTCGCGGGAGTGCTCCTCGGTGACGCCAAGCTGCTGCTGGGGGACGTCGTCAACTGGGCACGCGGGACGGCCGTCCCGTCCGTCTCGTTCGTACTGGACACCCGCGTGCCACGGGTCCTGGCGGCGCTGCTCGCCGGTGCCGCCCTGGCCCTGTCCGGCACCCTGGTCCAGGCCGTCACCCGCAACCCGCTCGCCGAACCGGGCATCCTCGGCGTCTCCGGGGGCGCGGCGCTCGGCGCCGTCCTGCTCGTCACCTCGGCGTCCTCACCCGGCTCGTGGGCCGTGGCCGGCGCGGCGTTCGCGGGAGCCGCGGTCACCGCCTCCGCCGTCTTCGGCCTGGCCGCGCGCGGCGGGTTCGGGCACAACCGGCTGGTCCTCGTCGGCGTAGGGGTGTCCGCCGCCACCAGCGCCCTCATCAGCCTGCTGATCGTGCTGACGGACCCCTTCAACGCCACCAAGGCCCTGACCTGGCTGTCCGGTTCGACCTACGGACGTACCCTGCCCGACAGCCTGCCCGTCGCCGGCGCCCTCCTGCTGGGCGTCGCCGTGGCCACGGCCCGCCGCACCGAACTGGACCTGGTCTCCCTCGACGACGCCACCCCCGCGCTCCTGGGCCTGCGCCCCGGCCCGGCACGCCTCGGCTTCCTCGCCACCGCCGTACTGCTCAGTGCCACCGCGGTGGCCGCGGCGGGCACCATCTCCTTCGTCGGCCTGATCGCCCCCCACGCGGCCCGCGCCCTCGTCGGCCGCCGACACGCCCGCGTCCTGCCGACGGCGACCCTCCTCGGCGCGACCCTCGTGTGCACGGCCGACCTGTTGGGCCGCACCGTCATCGCGCCGGCCCAGCTCGGCGCCGGGCTGATGACAGCGCTCATCGGCACGCCGTACTTCCTGTACCTGCTGGTGCGGACGCGGCGCTGACGACAAGCGGGGGCCGACTGACCGGACCGCGCTGCGGCTCGTGTCCGCTCACACCCGCGAGGCCGCGAAGTCGGACAGCGAGGGCGGAGACGCGTGAGATGCGGTGAGGAGGACGCCGTGCACGGCGGAGGACGCCGCCCGAGCGGCATAGCGGGCGGTGTCCGCAGGCCACACGTCCCGCTCCTGATGGATCAGGAGACTGACCGCGCCGTGCACGGCGGAGCACAGCAGTCTGGCGGTCTCGGTGGGACTCCCCACCGGTACTCCGGCATCGACGCAGGCCGCGACCTTGTCCCGGAAGTAGCGGAAACACGCGTCCGCGTTCTGGCGGCTGGCCTCGGTGGCCTCGCCGTCCATCACCAGCCGGTACTGGGAGGGATGGCGAAGCCCGAACACGACGTAGGCGACGCAGGTCTCGTGGAGCGCCGTCACCGGGTCCGGAACCTCCCGGGACACCGCCTCCAACTCGACGAACAGGGAACTCCACACCCGCAGGCACGTGGCGTGGACGAGTTCCTGCTTCGACGCGAAGTGGAGGTAGACGGCCGGCGGGGTGACGCGGGCGCTCGCCGCCACCGCGCGGATCGTCAGGGCGTCGACACCACCGTCCTCGAGCAGTCGGCCGGCGATGTCGAGCAACTGCTCGCGCAGCAGGCCGCCCTGGCCCTTGGCGGCACGAACACGGGAACCGGTCACAGGAAGACGCCTGCGGGGAACAGCGACATCAGGGTGTCCTCGGTTTGACGGTGGTGACCACCTGGGTCACCCGGGCGCACAGTTCGCCTTCGGCGTCGCGCACGTCGACCTCGATGACGGTGTTGCGGCCCACCCGCAGGGGCCGAGCCGTCGCCACGACGTCTGTGCGGGCCGGCCGAAGGAAGTGCGTGGTCGACTCCACGGTGGCCGGTGCGGCGCCGGCCGGACCGTTCAGCGCGGCGCACACGGCACCGCTCACATCGGCGAGTCCCATCAACGCGCCCCCGTGGAGGCCACCGCCCACCGTGGAGAGCGACAGATCGTGTGCCAGCGTGGCGCGAACGCCGTCTGCCGTCATCTCGTCGAACACGACTCCGAGTGTCTTGGCGTACGGCGCGAGCGCGTAGACGTCTTCCGCTGCGAGTGTGGGCACGGGCGGCTCCCATCTGAGTCGGGGACGATAAGTTATCGGCGTTAACTCAACTCGTCAACTGGGGAGTTGCCTGGTCGACAGGGGTGGAGCCGACGCGGCCCAACGACCGGTCGGCCGTGCACAGGACCAGGAACACGGCGGCCACCCCGATGAGTGGCCAGGCCATGGCGTGCAGGCCGGAACCGGTGGCGCCGTCCCGGAAGAACACGGCGCTCGCCGCCGCCGAGAAAAGGGCGCCGACGTACATGAACGTGCGCAGCAGCCCCGCGGACGAGCCCATGCGGGCCGGGTCGGCCTGTGCGTACAGGGCATTCTGGTTCGCCAGCCCGATCAGCCCGTGCGGGACGCCGACGACCGCGCTGAGCACGACGAGCACCCACACCGGACTGTCGCCGCGCAGGAGCAACAGCGCCGCACAGCCGAGGCATTGCAAGAGCGCTCCGACGACGAGTTTGCCCCGCACCCGGCCACGGCGCCCGGTGAGCGCGGTGACACCGATGGCCGTCGCCGACAGGGGCAGCAGAAGCAGCCCGGCCTGCGGCGCGCTGAGTCCCCGGCCTTCCTGTAGCCACTGGCTGTAGCCGTAGAAGAAGGCGTACGACGTGGTGTAGGCGAGGCACTGCCGGGTGAACGTGGCGAGCAGCGGTGCGTTCCCGCCCAGGACTCGAAGGTCTATGAACGGCTGGGCGACGGCGAGTTCGCGGCGGACGAACACGGCGCCCGCGGTCAGGCCGAGCACCGGCAGATACCAGTGTGCGACCGCTGGGGCCATCAGGAAGAGCATGAACGCGGTCAGCGAACCGGCGAACCACAGCATGCCCGGCACGTCGACACGTGTCGACGCACCCGAGGGTGTGGAACGTGGCAGCCACAGTGCGCCCAGGACGACGCATATGAGGGACAGCGGCACGTTGATGCCGAAGATGAGGTGCCAGCCACCCGTGCCGATCAGCAGGCCACCGAGGGCCGGGCCGACGACCGCGACGACCTGGTTGGAGATCGACAGCGCGGCGAGGACGCCACTGGGGTTCCTCCGGCCGGTGCGCTCGGACTCGGAGCGCAGCAGCGACATGGACGCGGGGAAGGCCGCCGAGGTGCCGAATCCGAGGAGGACGCGGGAGGCGACCAGGACCCAGAGGTTCGGAGCGAGAGTGCCGAGCAGTCCGGCGAGGCCGGCCAGCGCGGTGCCCAGCAGGTAGAGCCGACGCGGACCGAAGGTGTCGACGAGCCGGCCGATCACCGGCTGGCCGACGGCGGTCGCGAGGTAGAGGCCGGAGACGAGCCATGCCGTCTGGGAGGGTGGCACGCCGAAGGCGCGGCCGATGGGCACCAACGCGACCGCGAGCATGGAGGAGTTGACCGGGTTGAGGACCGAACCCAGGACCATCGGTGCGATCAGGCGGCGGTCGAAGCCGCCCCTCTGCGCCCCATGTTGTCCGCGTGCGGCTGTACGCGTCACGCCTGCGCCACCCTGTCGAGCAGCGCCATGGCGGTGATGACCGCCCGGACCTCCTCCTCGGTGCCGTGCTCTTGCAGCGCCCGGGCGAGCCACTCCTGGCGGGCGAGGCGCTCGCCCTTGCGCCGTTCGTGCCCCCGGGCGGTGAGCGAGACCAGTTGCCGGCGTCCGTCCCCGGGGTCCGGGCTGCGCGACACGAGCCCGGCCTCTTCAAGGGCGATGACCGTCTTGGCCATCGACTGGGGGCGGACGCCCTCGGCGGCGGCGAGATCACTGGCGGAGGCGGGGCCGTTCCTGGCGAGACGGCGCAGGACGGAGCTCTGCGGCGGGGACGGTTCCTTCTCGGCGCCCCGGTCTCGGCCCGACGCTTCCTCGGCCGCTTCCAGGGCGCGCAGCTTGCGGCGGAGTCGGCCCACCACCACCCAGATGTCACCGGCCGCCTGAACGGCGGCCTCGGTCAAGACGTCTTCGTCCGCTGGCATCATGCCCTCAGAGTAAATAGACAGCCCAGGCTGTACAACCTTGGCTGTGCAAATATCGCGTTCACCACGCCGGTGCGTGAGCGGTGCCGTCGAGCAGGTCGCGGGCCCGGCCTGCGGGTGCCGCGCGAACCAACCAGGCCAGGGGCCGGTACCGGTGGCACACCCGGACCGGCCCGCCTGTCCGCTTCGCGCTCGGCCGTCAGTCGCGCGACCTGTGCGTCGAGTCGATGATGGTCACCGCTGGGTGACCTCCGGCGCGCGGACCTGCGTTTCGAGGAACCGCTGGACCGTGGGGAGGACCGCGAAGTGGTTGTGGCCGGCGCCGGGCACGATGTCGAGACGTGCGTCGATGCCGTGGTCGCGCCAGTTGGCGCGCAGCGCGTTGATGCGTGCGACGCGGTCCGCCCCGGCGGCCGCGGACAAAGGCCCGTCGTCCGGGGCGAGTTCGGCCGCTTCGGTGTCGTCCTCGCCGACGACGAGCTGCACGGGCAGGCCGCGCAGGGCTGCCGGGTCGGCGTCGGTCCCGAACTGTTCCTTCATGTCGGCCGTGCCGTGCCACCACGTCGTGGTGGGGTCGAGGAGGGTGACGCGTCCGGGCGCGCCCACCGACAGGCTCGCCAGGCGTTCCGGGTGCAGGTAGGCGAAGCGATGGGCGAACTGGCCGCCGCCGGAGAAGCCGTGGAGGTGGAAGCGGTCGGTGCGCACATGCCAGCGCGCCGCGGCCTCGTCGACCATGGCGAGGAGGACCTCGTCGGGACGGAATCCGGCGGGGGAGAGGAGCTTGTAGCTGTCCACGTCGTTCGGTCCGGTGATCCCGGCGGGGAAGAGCGGGGCGAGGACGACGCAGCCGTGGCGTTCGGCGAAGTCGGCGAAGGCGTCGCGGAGTGTCTCGGCGCGGCGCCGCGTTCCGTGGACGGCGACCACCAGCGGGACGGGCGGGCCGTCGAGGGCGTGCCCGGTGGGGACGTAGAGGCAGTAGGAGAAGCGGGGGTCGCGGGTGAGGGCGAAGAAGGCCGTGGAGCCGGTGAGGAACCTGATCCCGGGGTGCCCGGCGGGCAGGTCCCAGGGAGCGAGAGGGCGTTCGGCGGTCATGCGTGCTGCTCCTTGTCCGCGTCGCTCACGGCGAGGTCCATCAGAGGGGCGTACTGCTGGCCCGCGTAGCAGTCGCTGTCGCGCAGGTCGCCCTGGACCGTCGGGCGGGGGAGGGAAACCTTTACGGCGAGAGCCAGCGGGTGGTTGACGAGCAGGATGTCGGCGGGGTCGGCGCCGTAGAGGTCGGCGAAGAGTTGCCTGTTGAGGAAGCCGCCGGCGACGAGGGCGTCATAGGCGGCCTGGTCGTGGCACATGAAGTCGAAGGTGAGGGTGAAGGGGCCGGCGTTCTTGGAGCGCACGAGGGAGCAGTAGTCGAGCAGGGTGGTCATGGGTCACAGCTCCTCGGTGGTGGTGCGGAACAGTTCCGTGGGACTCACGCCGGTGACGACGTGGTTGAGGGTGAACCGGTACAGCGGGCCCCGGTCCGTCTCGGGCGGCGAGTACGGATAGGCGAGGGTGGAGACCAGCCCGTCGTACTCCGGGATCGGCAGGTGGCTCGCGGCATGCGCGACGAAGGTGGCGACCGCGTGGGCGGTTGCCTGGTCGGGTGCCGTCACCGTGATGAGGACACCTATTTCGCGGGGTTGCAGCGGTTCCGGTTCTGCGGCGGCCAGTACGGCCCCGTCGCCGTAGAGGCGGAAGTCGATGTCGACGTCGTCGGGGTCCACGGAGCCGCCGAACACGTCGAGGATCTTGTCCGCGAAGTACTTCTGGGCGAAGGGGAGCAGCTCGGGCAGGCGCCGGATGACCACCTGGTCGCGCACTCCTCCCACGATGACGGTCTGGTAGCCGACGAGTTGGGCCCCTTCGAGCTTGTTGGTGTAGCCGTCCGCGGGAACGAAGCGTGCTCCGCGCGCCCGGACGGTGCGTTCGTCGACCGCCTCGTAGGTGGCCTCGCTGGTGTCGAGGACGCCCGAGGGTTCCGCGACGCGATACGGGTCGGCGTTCTCGTACAGCGTGTGGGCGGCCACGGAGCGCGGGGTGAGGCGGCTGCCTTCGGCGAGCGTGGTGACGTCGAAGTGGTCGTCCCGCAGGTGTACGAGCAGGCCGTTGGCGGAAGGGGGTATGGCGCAGGCCGCGCCGCATTCGATGGTCTTGGCCATGTGCCAGGTCAGGCCCGGATCGGCGCCGAGCATGTGGGGGAGCGCGGCGAAGAGCGCGGTGTCGCTGGCGCGTCCGGCCAGGACGACGTCGCAGCCGGCTGTCAGGGCCTCCTGAATGGGCTCGACACCCATCATGGCGACGGTGTGACTGCGGGTGAACACCTCGCGGTCGATCTCCGGGGCGTGCGGCAGCGGGCGGAGCCGTCCGGCGTCGTAGAGGTGCCGGAGCCGCTCGCTCGGCTGGTCGGAGTAGATCAGCGCCAGTTTGAAGTGCAGGTTTTCCGCCGCTGCGATGTCGCGCACCAGGGCGGCCACGCGATCGACTCCCGTGTCACGGCCGCTGGTGCCGCAGGACCCGATGATCAGCGGCACGCCCAGCTCGTCGCGGGCCTTGAGCAGCAGGCGCAGGTCGCGGGCGACGGCCTGGTCGGAGAGTTTGGGGTTTCCCGAGCCGAGCGCGGCCGGACCCGAGTCGGTCGATCCGGCGTCACAGGCGATGACATGCGGGCGGGCATCGACGCCGTGTCGGAAGGCGGCGGCGTCGAATCCGGCGCCGAGTGCACCGGTCGGTGCGAGGATGCGCAGTTCCATGGGGGTCCGTGTCCTTCATGAGGGGTGGTTGTTCAGTGCGGTGAAGGCGCGATGCGGCGGGCCAGGCGGGTGAAGACGGCGAACGTGACCGTGGCGAACACCGCGCCGTTCAGGAGCATGAAGCGCCATCCGGTCGCGTCGACGGTGAGGCCGAGCAGCGCGGGGCCGAGCGCCGCGCCGGTGGACGAGGCGACGGTGTACAGACCGGTGTAGGTGCCCAGGACATGTCTGTTGGGGGCGAGGTTCCACAACGCGACGAGAGCGTTGACGGCGAAGGACGCGTAGCCCACGGAGGCGATCACCATGGAGACGACCGTGCCGGGAACCGTGGGGACGCCGAACCCGATGAGCAGACCGGCGATGAACACGCCGACGCCGTAGCGCATGGCGCGCACCTGGCCCAGCCGGGACGAGGTGTAGGCGAGCGGAACGACACAGAGCAGGAAGGCGACGGCGCCGGGAAGGGCCAGTCCGCCGGCCGAACCGCGGGACAGGCCGAGGGACTCGGTGCCGTAGGGCGTCAGCAGCGCGCGCAGAGCGGACCACATGCCGGCGAAGCAGAAGATGCCGAGCATGAGCAGGGCCCGGGCGCGGGACGGGTCGCGCACCATGTCCCTGACGACGGCCCAGGGTGAGGCGAAGCCGTCGGACGGCGGTTCGGCGAGGGGGCGCGGTTCGGCGGCGGGAGCCGGATCGGCGGGCGACGGCTCGGCGGTGCGGTGCCGGCGGCCCAGGAAGAACCAGGACGTGGTGAGAAGGAGCAGCATGAGGACGGGCGGGATGGCGAACGCCAGGGTGATGCTGCGGTCGACGACGAGAAGGCTGATCAGGGACGAGACGACGATCGTGAGACTGACGCCCGCCTTGACGAAGCCCTGGGCCTTGCCTCGGTGGGAAGGGGCGACGTAGTCGGAGACCAGGGTCTCCGTGATGCCCTTGAACGCGTTGGCCATGGCCGCGAAGCCGATGACGCACAGCAGGAGCAAGGGCAGACTGTGCGTCCACGAGATCAGGGCGAAGGGCACCGAGGCCAGGACAGCCCCGGTCAGGATGATCGCCCACCGGCCCTTTCCGTCGCGTGCGCGACGGTCGGACAGGAACCCCGTCCAGGGCTGGATCAGGACCCCCAGAACGTTGTCCAAGCCCATGATCAGGCCGACCAGGCCGGCGGAGGCGATGTAGTGCCGCAGCTCGGAGGGAACCTGCGCGTCGTAGAAGTTCCACACCGATTCCTGGGCGAAGACGGCCAGGGTCACCCACAGGACCGTCGTGGCGCTCATCCGCCGTGGGGTGGCTGGTCTGTTCTCGGCCGGTGTGCTCGCGGGGGTGTCCTCCAGCGGCTCGGGCCGGGGGGCGATGTGAGGCATGGCGGCTCCTTTGCCATATGCCATAGCATATTCATTCTGAGTCACCCCGCGTGTCCGTCGATCGCCGATGCGGCAGCTGCGTACAGGCGTCTCGTGCGCAGCTATTTGCTATAGCTCAAGCGGGAGCAGGGGACCAGTGCGGTGGCGGTTCGTTCGCTCAGTGCGAGAAACGCGCCGTGAGCAGGGAGGAACTCGACGACCGGCTGTGCGCGGTCATCAGCTCCTCCGCCCGCCTGCCGTTTCCGGCGGCGATGGCGTCGTAGATGGCGCGGTGCTGGTGGTAGCGCGCATCCACGGCGCTGCGCCGTTCGTCGCTGACCTCGGACAGGACGCTGTCGCGTCGTTCGTCCGCGCCGAAGGCGTCGACCATGTGCAGCATCTGAAGCAGTGTGGCGTTCCCGCTGGCCTCGTCCACCAGGCTGTGGAACCGCCGCATGCAGTGCAGGATCTCCTCGATCAGCTTCCGCTCCTCCTCGCTGCCGGGAGCCAGTCCGGACGCCCGGTCGCGCAGACGGTCCGCCTCGTCCAGGGCGGCACGCATCCGCGCTCTCTGCTCCGCGGTCGACTTCTCCGCGGCCAGCCGGGCGGCCAGAGCCCGGAGCGAGTCCCCGATCATGGAGAACTCCCGCAACTCCTCGTCCGCGTACTTCGCGATGCGCACGGACCGCGGGCCGGTCCTCTCCACCAGCCGGTCCTGCTCCAGCCGGCGCAACGCCTCACGTACCGGTGTCGCGCTGATGTCGAGGGATTCGGCCAGCCCCCGCTCGGTCACCTTCTGGCCCCGTTCGAGGACGCCCGAGACGATCGCCTCACGGATCGCCGTGTACGCCTGGTCGCCCAGGGTCGCGGAGACGGTGAGCTGCGGAAGCTGTGCCATGGGCAGTACGGTATTTGCTACAGCAGAATTGTCAACCGGTCGCGGGCATGTGAGTTCCGAGCGAGTCCCGGCGGCAGGCGAAGGCCGCCACCGGACAACCGTCAAGGAACGCTCAGGTTCACAGCGGGCGGACCGTCAACTGCCGTCTGAATGATGGTTCAGGACATCCCGGAATCCGGTCAGGGCCTCAGCGCCCGGCCGGACGGGCGGTGACGGCAGGGCTGTCGGACCGAGAAGAAGGCCCCGTGAACAAGGTAATCGTCGCAGGCGGGCCGTCCCTGGTCCGGACGGCGCTGACCAGGGTGATCGACGCGAGCGGCACCCTGCGGGCGGTCGGCACCGCCGCCCGCGGCGAAGAACTCGCAGACCTGCTCGACGCCGGCGTCGACGCTGACGTCGTCCTCCTCGACCGCTCCATCCACACCGCGCGACAGGGCGGTTTCACAACTCTGGTCACCGAGACCTGCGCCGCGGCCCGGACCGTCGTCTTCGGAGCTCCCAGTGCTCAGGAGGTCGATGCCCAGGTACGTGCCGGCGCCACAGGTGTCCTCGGCGTGGATGTCAGCGCCGCCCAGCTCGTCGCCGCGCTGGAGACCGTGTGCCGGGGCGGGCTCGTCGTCGCCCTGGGCACGGCCCCGGCCGTCAACAGGGCGCAAGCGCGGGTCACGCCCGAACTCACCCGGGACCTCTCCGTCCGGGAACGCGAGATCCTCACCATGCTGTCGAGCGGTCAGGACAGTGCCTCCATCGCCCGCGACCTCGGTCTCAGCCCCCTCACCGTGAAGACCCACATCGCCAACATGCTGAGCAAGCTGGGAATCCGCCGACGCGGACACCTGATCGCCTTCGCCTACGAGAGCGGGCTGATCGTGCCGGGCATGACACCCACCAGTTTCCTCCCGCCCCCGCTGCGCGCACCTTCTTAGCCAGGGTGTGGGAAGAGCCCCCGTCAGGCTCTGTCGGGTGCCGTGGGAGGACCCTCAAGTGCGGCCGTGCGGGAGCCGGATGGTGACGGTGGTTCCGACCCCCACCTGCGAGTGCACGTCCACCTGTCCGTGGTGGGCGTGGACGATGGCTTCCACGATGGCCAGGCCGAGACCGGAACCGCCGTACGCGCGGCTGCGGCTGGCCTCGGCGCGCCAGAAACGCTCGAAGACGCGGGGCAGGTCCTCGGCCGGGATTCCAGGGCCGTCGTCGACGACACTCAGTTCCACGGTCTCCCGGCTCAGGGCGACCTCGACGCGTACGGCGGTCTGAGCCGGAGTGTGCTGGACCGCGTTGCCGACGAGGTTGCGCAGGACCTGTTGCAGACGGGCGGCGTCGCCGACGACGGCGGCGGGCGGCGCGGGTGCCATGGCGATGTCGCGCTGGGGGTAGATGATCTGGGCGTCCTCGATGACGCCGGCGGCCAGGACGGTGAGGTCCACGTCGTCCTGCTCGACCGGGCGGCCGGCGTCCAGGCGGGCGAGCAGTGCGAGATCCTCCACGAGCAGGCGCATCCGCCCCACTTCGTTCTCGATGTGTTCGAGCGCGGTCTCCAGGCCCGGTCCGGAGAGGCCGCCCTGGCGGTGCAGGTCGAGCCAGCCGGAGATGGTGGACAGGGGAGTGCGCAGTTCGTGGGAGGTGTCGGCGGCCAGCGAGCGGACGGTCGCCTCCGCGCGGGCCTGCGCGTCGAACGCCCGGTTGACCGCCTTGGCCAGCAGATCGGCCTCGCTGCCGTTGCGATGGGTGGGCAGCCGTTCGGTCAGGGAGCCGGCGGCGATGGCGTCGGCGCTGCGGGCCATACGGGCGAGCGGGCGCATGCCCAGCCGCAGAACGACGACGGACAGCCCGAGCAGCACCAGTAACGCTCCACCGATCAATGCCAGTTGGCGTTCGATGAGCGCGTCGGTGGTGGCGTCGTCGACGGATGTGTCGATGGTGAGGATGACGGCCGCCGGCGCCACGGTGCCTTTAGCGGGCCCGCGGTCGATGACCAGGCCGGGGCTGGGGATGCGTACGGCGCTGAGATCACCGCCCTCCACGGTGACCACGCTTCCCGTCGGCGCCGTCGCGCTGAAGGCGGCCACCTCCTCGGCGGCCCCGGACGCGGAGCCGGTGCTCAGCAGGACCCTGTTGTCCTGGTCGACGGCCACCGTGCCCAGGGGCGCACCGAGAAGTGCGCCGAGCTGGTCGGCGTCGGCGGTCTGCGGTCCCTGGCGGATGACCCGCGCCAACCGCGCCGCGTTGGCCTTGAGAGTGTCCTCGTTGCGTCGGTCCAGGAAGTCCTCCAGGAGAAAGGCGCTGATCACGGCGCTGGCGACGAGGCCGACGACGAGGAGGACCGCCAGGCCGGCGAGCAGGCGCAGGCGGACGCTGGAGGAGGCCCAGGGAAGACGGCCGCTCAGTCTCACGTGCCGTCCTGCTCTCGGAGGGTGTAGCCGACGCCGCGCACGGTGCGCAGCAGTGGCGCTCGGCCCTGGTCGATCTTGCGCCGCAGGTTGGAGACGAAACGCTCGACGACCACGGAGTCCCCGCCGAAGTCGTACTGCCACACGGCCTCCAGGATCTGGGCGCGGGAGAGGACCTGCCCCTGGTGACTGAGCAGGTAGTGCAGCAGCCGGTACTCGGTGGGGGAGAGCTCGACCAGCTGTCCGCCCCGGCGGACTTCGTGACGCAGGTCGTCGAGCGTGAGGTCGTCGCAGGACAGGCGGGTCTCCTCGGCGGCGGGGGCCCCGCCCCGGGCACGGCGCAGCAGAGCCTGCAGGCGGGCGCCGACCTCGACGACGCTGAAGGGTTTGGTGACGTAGTCGTCGCCGCCCAGGCGCAGCCCTCGCACGCGGTCCTCGACGGCGTCGCGCGCGGTGAGGAAGAGAACGGGGACGTCGATGGCGCGGGAGCGCAGGAGCTGGAGGATCTCGAAGCCGTCGGCGCCGGGCAGCATCACGTCGAGGACGATGACGTCCGGAGGGCGGCGGGCGACCTGGTCGAGGGCCTCGCTCAGGTCGCCGGCCGTGTCGACGTCGAATCCGGCGAACTCCAGTGCCGAGATCAGCAGGCGCCGGATACCGGGATCGTCGTCGACGACGAGGACGCGGTCGGCGGTGGCCGGCGTGTTGACGGCGTTCATGTGTGCTCCTGGTGGCGGCAGCGGAAGACCGGGGTCGGCCGCTGCCGCCGGTGGGGCCGATCCGGGTGTCCCGTAGCGGCGCTGCTGGTCATGGCGTGGTCACAAGTGTGCGGGGGTTGCTTCCTCGGCGGGGGCGTGCGGGGCCGCCGGCCGGGGGGCGTGGAAGTTCTCGCCCTCGACGTCGAGATGGGGCAGCACTCGGTCGAGGCGTCGTGGCAGCCACCAGGCCCGGTCCCCGAGGAGCGCCAGCACCGCCGGCACGAGGGTCATGCGGACCAGGAAGGCGTCCACCATGACTCCGAAGGCCAGGGCGAAGGCGATCGGCATGATGTCGGCGTCGTGGGAGAACAGGAAGCTGACGAACACCGAGATCATGATGAGCGCCGCAGAAGTTACCACACGGGCGGAGTTGCGGGCTCCGTTGAGGATGGCCGTGCGGGCGTGGTGGTGGCGGTTGTAGTCCTCGCGCATGGCGGAGACGAGGAACACCTCGTAGTCCATGGCCAGCCCGAAGAGCACGGACATCACGACGATGGGCACGAAGCTGGCCACCGGGCCCTCGCTGGGTACGCCCAGCGCTCCGGCCAGCCAGCCCCACTGGAAGACCGCGACGGTGGCGCCGAAGGCGGCGCCCACGGACAGCAGGAACCCGATGGTCGCCTTGACCGGGACGGCGATCGACCGGAAGGCGATCATCAGCAGGAGCAGGGAGAGGCCGACGACGACGATCACGAACGGCACGAGCGCGCCGCTGAGCTTGTCGGAGACGTCGATGCTGACCGCGGTCATTCCGGTGACGGCCACATAGGAGCCGCTGGACTGCGCCAGGGGCTGCATCTGGGTGCGCAGCCGGGCCACGAGGCCGCTGGTCTCCTCGGACCGAGGTCCGCTCTCCGGGATGATCTGGATCCTTGCCGCCGTGGCGTCCTCGGCCAGGTCGACACCGCTGACGTCCGCGATCCCGTCGACCTTCCCGAGTTCGTCCTCGACGGCGGCGGCCGTGGATGTGACGGTGGCGGGGTCGTCGTTCTCGACGAGGACGACGAGGGGGCCGTTGGCGCCGGGACCGAAGGCGTCACCGATCACGTCGTAGGCCTGGCGGCTGGAACTGCTCGTGTCGCCGGAACCCTCGTCGGTGAGCGCCAGCTTCAGTTCCATGCCGGGGACGGCCAGGGCGATCAGCACAGCGGTGCCCAGGATGAGGTTGCGCACGGGGTGGCGCAGCACGCCCTCGGTCCAGCGCACGCCCATCGTGGCTGTCCGGCCGCTGTGCTCCGCCGACCTCATGGCGCGCCTACGACCGATCAGGGGCAGGAACCGGCGGCGCCGGACAGCTGCCCGGGGTGGCCGGGGCGTGAGCCGGTGGCCGGCCATCCCCATCAGGGCGGGCAGCAGGGTCAGTGCGGTGAGCACGGCGAGCGCGACCGCTCCGGCCGAGGCCAGTCCCATCGAGGTGAGCATCGGCACGCCGGCCACCGACAGACCGGCGAGCGCGATGAGGACGGTGGCTCCGGCGAACACGACGGCACTGCCCGCGGTGGCGGTGGCCCGCGCGACGGACTCCCCGACCGGCACACCGGCACCCAGCTGGGTGCGATGGCGGGAGACGATGAACAGGGCGTAGTCGATGCCGACGGCCAGCCCGAGCATGATCGCGAGGGTGGGCGCGTTGTCGGAGACGTCGAACACCGTGGCCAGACCCATCATGGCGGCCACCGTTGCGACGATGCCCAGAACCGCGGTGAGCAGGGGCAGACCGGCGGCCAGGAGCGACCCGAACGTGATCACCAGGATGACCAGGGCCACGCCCAGACCGAGCAGTTCACCGGGCCCCACGGGCGGGTGCGAGGTCTCGTACGGCTCACCGCCGTAGATGGTCCGCAGGCCTGCCCGCTCCGCCGACGCCCCGGCGGCCCTCACCGCGTCCAGCGTGCCCTCCGGCACGTCGTCGGCCTCCTTGGTGGTGAACGTGACCTCGGCCACCGCGGTGCGCCCGTCCTCGGAGACGGTGTCATCGCGCGCCGGGTCACTGACCTCGCTCACTCCCGGGACTCGGCCCGTGGCCTCCAGCGTGGCTTTCAGGGAGTCCCGCAGATCCGGCTCGGTCACCTTGTGGCCGGCCGGCGCCTGGAACACGATCCGCGCCGACTGCGCATCCGGCTCGGGGAAGTGCCGTTCCATCTTCGTCAGCGCCGTCTGGGCCGGAGAGCCGGGAATGGAGCTGCTGTCGGCGAAGGAGCCGGCGAAGGAAACCCCCAGGCCCACCACCGCGAGGAGGCCCAGGAGCCACCCGATCAACATCGTGCGCCAACGGCGGGCGCCGAACGCGCCCAGCCGGTACAAGAGCGTAGCCATCAAAGATTCCCTCACTGTGCGGAAGACGACCCGCCACATCCTTCTGAGGGGACTTGACGACCGCCGAACGCGGAACTTGAGGGTTTTCTGACGGTTCGGCTCCGGTGCCGTCAGACGCTGCGAGGACCGGACGGGAGCCGGCCGGTGCTGAGGGTGAGCGCCGACTCATCCGCGGCGTGATCCAGTCGCGCTGGGAGCCGCGCGGCGAGGTGGTCGATGAGGGCGCTCACGCGTCGCGGGACGTGCCCGTCCTCCTCCAGGAGGGCGTAGATGTCGGCGGCCGGTGTCGAGAGGTGCGGCAGGACCCGGACGAGCTCGCCGCGCTCCAGATGCGGCCTGACGTGCCACTCCGACCGCATGATCACACCACGGCCCTCCAAGGCCCAGCCGGTCACCACGTCACCGTCGTTGCTGGACAGGCTGCCGTGCACCCGCACGTGCCGGGGGCGGTCCGCGTCCCCGAAGCGCCAGAGCGCGAAGTCGCTCTCGTTCTCCCGCAGCACGATGCAGTTGTGCCGGGCCAGATCCTCGATGGTGTCCGGAGTGCCGTGCTCGGCGAGGTAGGAAGGCGCCGCGCAGGGCACGCGCCGGTTCCTGGCGAGCCGCCGCATGCGCAGCGAGGAGTCGGGCGGCATGCCCACATGGACGGCCACGTCGAACTCACGCCGGTGGGGCCGCAGCGGCAGCGCGGACGTCTGCAATCGGACGTGCAGGTCCGGGTGGGCCGCGGCGAACTCGCCGAGCAGCGGCGCGATGTGCGCGCGACCGAGACCGAGCGTGGCCTCGACGACCACGGACCCGCGCAGCCCCCCGGCCGTGTCGGTGATCGTGTCCTCCAGCTCGCGCACCTGGTCCAGGATCGCCTCGACGCGCGCCGCGTAGAGCTCGCCCTCCGAGGTGAGCACGAGTCGGCGGGCACCGCGCTGCACGAGCCGGACATCCAGGCGGCGCTCCAGCGCGCTGAGGCGTTTGCTGACCACGGGCAAGGAGCAGCCGAGCTCTCGCGACGCGGCGGTCAGCGTCTCGCTCGACGCGACCACGTGGAAGAACTGCAGGTCGTCCACGGCTGAACGGCTCTTGGACGAGGGGCGACCAGAACGCCGGGGGCTTTCCATGGGGGAAAACGTACCTTGCCATTAACGCCCTTGTAACGACTCTCACCGCTGGCCAAGGTAGGACCCAGCCGCGCCGTGACCGGCCTGCCGCAGAGCAGAGCGCTCGTCACCGGACTCGCGCACCAATCCGTGGACTGGGAGTGAATTCGTGCCGCACAGCTATCGCATCGCAGCGATTCCGGGCGACGGGATCGGCCGCGAGGTCGTCCCGGAGGGGCTGAGGTGCCTGCGGGCCGCTGCCGAGACGCACGGGTTCGCACTCGACGTCACCGAGTTCGACTTCGCCAGCGCCGACTACTGGATGAAACACGGCACGATGCTGCCCGAGAACTGGCGGGACGTCCTCGGAGCGTTCGACGCGATCTTCTTCGGCGCGGTCGGATGGCCTGAGGTGGTCCCGGACCATGTCTCGTTGTGGGGCAGCCTGCTCCAGTTGCGTCGGGGCTTCGACCAGTACGTCAATCTGCGTCCCGTCCGGCTGCTGCGCGGTGTGCGCAGTCCGCTGCGTGACCACCGGCCGGGCGACATCGACTTCTACGTGGTGCGGGAGAACACCGAGGGCGAGTACTCCAGCATCGGCGGCCGGATCTTCGAGGGCACCGACCGCGAGACGGTGGTGCAGGAGACGGTCATGACACGCACCGGCGTCGACCGTGTCCTGCGCTATGCCTTCGAACTCGCCTCGTCCCGGCCGGGCAAGCACCTGACGTGGGCGACGAAGAGCAACGGGATCTCGATCTCCATGCCCTACTGGGACGAGCGCGCGACCGAGATGGCCGCCCGGTACCCCGACGTGACCGCGGACAAGGACCACATCGACATCCTGACCGCGAAGTTCGTCCTCCAGCCCGACCGGTACGACGTGGTCGTCGCCAGCAACCTGTTCGGCGACATCCTCTCCGACCTCGGCCCGGCCTGCACCGGGACGATCGGCATCGCCCCCAGCGCGAACATCAACCCCGACCGCTCCTTCCCCAGCCTCTTCGAGCCGGTGCACGGCTCGGCGCCGGACATCGCCGGCCTCGGTGTCGCCAACCCCGTCGGGCAGATCTGGAGCGGCGCCATGATGCTCACCCACCTCGGCGAGCACGAGGCGGCCGCGCACGTGGTGGCCGCGATCGAGAGCGTTCTGGACGAGCAGCCCGATGTGGTCACCCCCGACCTCGGGGGCACGGGGACCACCGTCGGGCTCGGCAAGGCCGTCGCGGCCCGGATCACCGCGGGTCCACTCGCCGGGCGCGGCGGCGGAGCGCCGACCGGAGACGCCGCCGGCCGCGCGGTCGAAGAGGGGGTCGCGGCGTCATGACCAGACCCGTCTCCGATCCGGTCGGCCTCGAAGTGCGCTGGGACCGGCTCGCCGCCGCCACCGACGAGGCGGCCTCCACGATGCTGCGCACGGCGTTCTCCACGATCATCCGGGAGTCGAACGACTACACCGTCGTCCTGATGGACCGCGCGGGCCGCACCATGGCCGAGTCACGCGCCGGCATCCCCGCCTTCGCCGCCCTGATGAGCTCGCTGACCGCGCTGGTCCTCGAACGGTTCCCCGCGGACGAGTGGCAGGACGGCGACAGCGTCATCACCAACGACCCGTGGATCGCCACCGGGCACCTGCCCGACATCGCCATGATCTCGCCGGTCTTCCACCGAGGACGGCTCGTCGCGTTCGCGGGCACCGTGGCGCACTCTCCGGACATCGGCGGCACCCCCTCGATGGGCGCGACCGAGCTCCTGTCCGAGGGGATCCTGATCCCGCCGCTGCGGCTGTTCCGGGCCGGACGCGTCGAGCAGGGGGTCAAGGACCTGCTGCTGGCGAACGTACGACTGGCGGACCAGGTGTGGGGCGACCTGGAGGCGCAGGCCGCGGCCCACGCCGTGTGCCGCCGACGTGCCCGGGAGTTCCTCGACGACTTCCGCGAGCCGCACTTCGAGGCGTTCGCGGCCCAGGTCCACGCGGTGACCGACGAGGCGATGCGGGCGGGCGTCCGCGACCTGCCCGACGGCGTCTACCGCGCCGCCCTGGACGCGGACGGCGTCGAAGGCCACCCCACGCACATCGAGTGCGCGGTGACCGTGCGCGGCGAGGAGGTGGAGATCGACTACACCGGCAGCTCCCCCCAGGTGCCCTTCGCGACGAACTCGACGCTGAACTACACCCGCGCCTACTCCATGTATCCGCTGAAGATCCTGCTGGACCCGTCCACGCGGACCAACTGGGGCTCCTACCGGTCCCTCCGGGTCACCGCCCCGGAGGGCACGATCGTCAACCCGAGATTTCCCGCGCCCGTCGTGGCACGGCACCTCACCGGGCACCTCCTGTCCTGTGCGGTGTACCAGGCACTGGCCCCGGTGCTGCCCGACCGCGTCATCGCCGACAGCGGCGGTGCCCCCGCCCTGCGGGTCCGCTTCGCCGGGGTCGACGACTCCGGCCGGCCGTTCAGCCTGATGCTGTTCGCCAACGCGGGCATGGGCGCGTCCCAGGAGTCGGACGGGCTGTCCGCCACCGCCTTCCCGACCAATTCGGGAGGCGGCGGCATCGAGGCCCTGGAAGCCGCGTCGCCGCTGCACTTCCTCCGCAAGGAGCTGCGTGCCGGATCGGGCGGGCGGGGCCGTCGCCGCGGAGGCCTGGGCCAGACCATCGAGGTCCGCAACCCGACGAGCCGACCGGTGCAGATGGTGCTGCTCGGAGACCGCGAACGGCACCCGGCGCTCGGACTGGCCGGCGGGGAACCCGGCGCCACCGCACAGGTCGTGCTGGACTCCGGCGAGCGTGTCCCCCTGAAGTCGATCTCACGGCTGGCCCCCGGCTCGTCGGTCGTCATCTCCTTCGCCGGCGGCGGCGGGTTCGGCCGCCCCGAGGAGCGCGAGCCCGAACTCCTGTTCGCCGACGAGATCGCCGGCTACACCCTCCCGGCCGGTCGGCAGAACCCGCACACGGCGCCGACGGCGGTCGGCAGCGCACACGAGGAGGCGGGCCGATGAACCGCACGGTCAGGATCGGCGTCGACGTCGGCGGAACGTTCACCGACCTGCTGCTGCACGACCCGGGCCGGCAACTGGTCCGGCCGGGGAAGCTGCCCACCACACCCCATGCCCCCAACGAAGCCATCACCGCGGGGATCGCCCGCCTGCTGGAGGAGACGTCCACGGCCCCCGCGGACGTCGCCGGCATCGTGCACGGCACCACGCTGGTGACGAACACCCTGCTGGAACGCACCGGAGCGGTCGTCGGCCTGCTCACCACCAGCGGGTTCAGCGACTCCCTGGAAATGGGACGGGAGACGAGGTTCGACACCACCGACCTGCACGCCCGGCCCGCCCGGCCGCTGGTGCCGCGTCCTCTGCGCCGCGGGGTGCCCGGCAGGATCGCCGCCAATGGCGATGAACTCGAACCGCTCGACGAGCGTGCCGTCCTCGGGGCTGTGCGGGAACTGGTGGACCAGGGCATCGAAGCCCTGGCCGTGGCCCTCATGCACTCCTACCGCGACGCCGGGCACGAGCACCGGGTGCGGGACCTCGTCGCGCGCGCCCACCCCGACCTGCCCGTCACGCTCTCCAGCGCCGTCGCCCCGGTCATCGGCGAGTACGAGCGGGCCGGCACCGCCTGCCTGAACGCGTACGTGCAGCCCTTGATGGCGCGCTACCTCGACGACCTGCGCGACGACCTGACCGCCCTGGGCATCGACGCGCCCCTGCGCATCATGCTCTCCGGTGGCGGTGTCACGACTCTTGAGGACGCCAAGCGGTTCCCCGTACGACTGCTGGAGTCGGGGCCCGCGGCCGGTGCCATCGCCGCCGCCGCGGTCGCCCGGACGCTGGGGGAGCAGGACGTCGTCTCCTTCGACATGGGCGGGACCACGGCGAAGATCGCCGTGGTCCAGGGTGGCAGGCCCAGGCTCAAGCACGACTTCGAGGCGGGGCGCGTCGACAAGTTCAAGCCCGGCTCGGGACTTCCCGTGCGCCTGACCGTCGTCGACATGATCGAGATCGGTTCGGGAGGCGGCTCGATCGCGGCACCCGACGCGCTCGGGCTGCTCAAGGTGGGACCGCGCAGCGCCGGTTCGGTGCCCGGTCCTGTCGCCTACGGGCGGGGAGGCGAGCGGCCCACCGTGACGGACGCCGATCTGATCCTCGGCTGTCTCGACGCGGACAACTTCCTCGGCGGGGAGATGAGGCTGCGCCCCCGCGAGGCCCACAAGGCGCTCACGCGTGAGGTGGCGGGTCCGCTGGGACTCGACACGGTCGACGCCGCCGCCGGGATCGTCGAGGTGGTCACCGAAAGCATGGCCGCCGCCGCCCGCATGCACCTGTCCGAACAGGGCAAGGACCCCGCCGACTTCGCCCTGCTGGCCTTCGGCGGAGCGGGACCCGCCCATGCCTACGGGCTGGCGAAGTCGCTGAAGATCCCCAGGGTGATCGTGCCGATGCGGGCCGGAGTGATGTCCGCCTGCGGGCTCCTGGCCGCCGCTCCCACGGTCGACGAGGTCCGCAGTCTGCCCTCGCCCCTCGCCGATGTCGACTGGGACCGGGTGGCCGCGCTGTACGACGAGATGAGGGCCAGGGCCATCGAAACGCTTCAGCCGGGCGACCCGGAACTGGTCCGGGTGCACCGCTCGGCCGACATGCGCTACCTCGGCCAGGGCTTCGAGATCGAGGTCGGCATGCCCGAGCAGGACTTCGGTCCGCACGGTCTCGAACGCATCCGGAGCTCCTTCGAGTCGACGTACCGGGCCGTGTTCGGCCGCTCCCTCGAAGGGGCCGTGGAGGTCGTGAACTGGCGGCTCTCCATGCGGCTGCCCGGTCACGAGCTGTCGACGGAGGGCGGCCGTGCGGGAGGGGGCGAGGCGCGCCGCGGTGTCCGTTCGGTCTGGTTCCCGGGACACGGGCCGCTCGAGACCACCGTGTGGGACCGCTACGCGCTCACGCCGGGCACCGAGCTGGCAGGTCCGGCGATCTTCGAGGAGCGTGAATCGTCCTGTTCCTTCGGGCCGGACTGCCGGATCCGGGTGACCGACGACCTGACCCTCGTGGTCGAGATCGACCGGGCCTGAACCCTTCGGCGACCGGTCCGGGGCACGGCCTCCCCCCACGCCAACACCGACAAACCATCCAGTAGCTGCCCGATATGGTGGCGGCGTGAAGGGACGACCCCTATGACGACGGTGTCAGTAGGGCAGCGCACACGAACCCGGCGCATCACGTTCCTGGTCGCTCTCGCGGTCTTCGCACAGGAGTCGACCTGGAACTTCTACGAATCCCAGGTTCCGCCGCTCCTGCGAGAGCATCTCACCAGCACGGCCGTGGTGGGCCTGCTGATGGGCATGGACAACCTGCTCGGCATCTTCATCCAGCCGTGGATCGGCAACCGGTCCGACCGGACGCGGACCTCCTGGGGCCGGCGGATGCCCTACCTGGTGGTGGGGATGCCGATCGCGGCCACCCTCTTCATCCTCATCCCGCACAGCGCGGGATCCCTGCCGCTGCTGATCGTGGTGCTGTTCTCGTACGCGCTCGTCGCCAACACCTTCAAGCCGATCGCCGAGGCCCTCGTACCCGACTTCATCGCACCCGAGCGGCGGAGCCGGGCCAACGCGGTGGTCAAGATCGCCTCCAGCATCACGGCCATCGTCGCCGCGCTCATCAGCATCTTCCTGGTCGACAACCATCTGAGCCTGGCGTTCGCGATTCCCGCGATCATCATGCTGATCTCGATCGGGGTGCTCGCGTCCACCGTGCGCGACAACCGGTCCCCGGCCTACCGGGCGGCGGTGGCCGAAGGCGATGAGGAGCACGGTGCCGAGCGCACCGAACCACGGGTCCGGGACACCTTCGTCGAGATCCTCAGGGACACCGACCGCAGCCGGCTGCTGCTGCTCCTCGCGATCCTCCTCTTCAGCAGCGCGTGGGCCGCGTCCCGGTCGCTGATCACGCCGTACGGGATGGAAGCCCTGGACATGTCACGGGGAGCCGCCGGCGGGCTCACCCTGCCCAGCGGCATCGCCTTCATCCTGGCCGCTTACCCGGCAGCCGTCTTCGCCGAACGGTACGGACGGCTCCGGGTCATGGCCGTGGGCATGTCGGTCTTCGCCGGCGCCATGCTGCTGGGGACGATCGTCCAGACTTCCACGGGGACCACCGTGGCCCTGTGCCTCGCGGCGGCCGGCGCGACCTGCTTCCTGGTCAACGCGGTGGTCGTGCTGTGGAACCTCGCACCCTCGGCGCGGGTCTTCGGAACCTACGCCGGTATGTACACCGTCGGCTGGGCCGGTGGCGGCTTCCTGGGCCCGGCGGTGGTCGGCGGCATGGTCGACATCACCGGCTGGCCCCTGATGCTCGTCGACATCGCCCTCGTCGCCGCGCTGTCGATCATCGTCGTGGCCAGGATCAGCGTGCTCCAGCGGCGCACCGGCCTGACCCTCGCCAAGTAACCGCCCATCCCCGCCGCGCGGCGCGCACCCAGCGTCTGACGCGGCCAGAGACGAGGAACCGTGCCCCGCATCCTGATCACCACGGACTATCTGCGGCCCGACGACGAAGTCGATCACTATCTCCGGGCACACGGCCACACGACGGTGCACGCCCCGCTGGTCGGCCGAGGAGGTCCCGAGCAGCTCGTCGCCGCCCTCGACGGGATCGACGCGGCGCTCGTCGGCCATGATCCGCTGACCGCCCAGGTCCTCTCCGAGGCTCCCCGTCTGCGCGTCGTCGTGCGCACCGGCGTCGGCTACGACTCGATCGACGTCGGCGCGGCGGGCCGGCTCGGCATCACGGTGAGCAACCTGCCGGGGATCAACGCGAACGCCGTGGCCGAGTACACCCTCGCTCTGCTGCTGGCGGCCGCGCGGCGCCTGGTGCAGAGCGCGGCGGGCGTCGCCGCCGGACGGTGGCCGAGGGAGGACGGTCACGAGCTGCGGGGATCCACGCTGGGCCTGATCGGGTACGGGGCGGCAGCGCGCGCCGTGGTACCGCTGGCGCGGGCCTTCGGCATGGACGTGCTCTGCACTACGGGTGTGCCCGAGGACCAACGCTCGGACCCGTCGGTGCGGTTCGTCGCGCTCCCCGAGCTGCTGGCGGCATCCGACTACGTCTCGGTGCACACCGCCCTGACCGACCGCACACGCGGTCTCCTGGACGCCTCCGCCTTCCGGCGGATGAAACCGACCGCGGTGCTGGTCAACACCGCGCGCGGGGCCGTCGTCGACGAACACGCCCTCGCCCACGCCGTGCGCACCGGCCAGATCGCCGCGGCGGCGCTCGACGTGGTGAGCGAGGAGCCGCTCCCGGGCGACAGCCCCCTGCGGGGCGTCGACGGAATCGTCGTCTTCTCCCACCTGGCGGGCCAGACCGCCGAAGCCCGTGCCGCCGCCGGCCTCGAAGGTGCGGCCGAGGTGGTGGCCGCCCTCGCGGGCCGCCCCCGCTTCGCGGTGAACGCCCACCTGCTGCCGCACACCCCCACCGCCCGGGCCGACGGGTGACACCCGCCCGCCACCTGCCCGGTACCGACAAGAAAGAGGAACATGGACAACGAACGGGTCGACCAGGTCAAGGTCCTGGCACCGACCGGCATGCTCGGAGCGGGCTTTCCCGAGGCCACGATCGAACGCGGTCTGGCGCTCGGAGCCGACGTCATCTCCGTCGACGCGGGCAGCACCGACTCCGGCCCCTACTACCTCGGCGCGTCGCAGCCCAAGACCACCCGCGCGGCGGTCGCCCGGGACCTGCGGGTCCTGCTCAAAGCGGCGGCAAGCGCGGGCATCCCACTGATCGTCGGCTCCTGCGGCACCAGCGGCACCGACTCCGGTGTCGACTGGGTCGCCGGCATCGTCGCCGACATCCTGGCGGCGGAGGGACTGCGGCTGCGGGTCGCGCGCATCTACAGCGAGCAGTCGGCCGGCGAGCTCCTGGAGCGACTGGACGAGGGCCGGATCCATGCCCTGCCCCCGCTCGGCGAACTGGAGCCGGAGACGTTGCAGAGCTGCGCTCACATCGTGGGCGCGATGGGACACGAGCCGATCGTCGCCGCGCTGGAGGCCGGTGCGCAGGTCGTGCTCGCCGGCCGGGCCACGGACACCGCCATCGCCGCCGCGTATCCGCTGATGAAGGGAATGCCGGCCGGGCCCGCCTGGCACGCCGCCAAGATCATCGAGTGCGGCGGGCAGTGCACCAGCAATCCCCGCTCCGGTGGGGTCCTGGCCACCGTCGACGCCGACGGCTTCACCATCGAGCCGCTCGACCCGACGGCCGCCTGCACACCGATCCTGGTCGCCGCCCACATGCTCTACGAGACGGTGGACCCGTTCCAGATGCGCGAGCCGGACGGCACCCTGGACGTCCGCGAGGCCGTCTACACCGCCCTGGACGACCGCACGGTACGGGTCGAGGGCTCGCGGTTCCATGTCGCCGACCAGCACACCATCAAGCTGGAAGGCGCCCGGATCACCGGCTACGAGACCATGTCGTTCAGCGCGATCCGCGACCCGCACATCCTCGCGAAGATCGACGACTGGGCCGACCTCATGCGGACGATGATCCGGCAGCGGGTGGCGCAGACGATCGGCCTCGGCGAGGACAAGTACGCCTTCGACCTGCGCCTGTACGGGCACAACGCCATCCTCGGCGATCTCGAACCGGCGGCGGGACCACCCCGCGAGGTGGGAGTCATGCTCCTCGTCAACGCGCCGGACCAGAGCACCGCGACCGCCGTCGCGAAGATCGCCAACCCCCTGATGCTCCATCTGCCGACGGCCGACATGGACTACCTGCCGAGCCTCGCGTTCGCCACCTCACCGGCCGAGGTCGAGCGCGGCCCGGCGTACGAGTTCGTGCTCAACCACGTCGTCGACACCCGCGCCCCCACCGACATGTTCCGTACCGAGATCGAGGAGCCCGCCCACCATGGCTGAGACCGCCCCCACCACCCTGGGCGACCTGGCGCACGAGGTCCGGTCCAAGAACGCCGGGCCGTTCTGGGTCACCATGGAGCTGTTCCTGCGGGACGCGGACGGCTATCGCATCGCCGCCGACGAGACATACCTCAACGAGGGCACGGTCGCCCGGCTCTACGGACTCGACGAGGCCGACGTACTGATGTTCCGCATCCCGTCGCTCAACGTCGTCAAGATCTCCTTCCCGCGTCCCGTCAGCCAGGCGTCGCTGCGCGACCGCGACGTCCACTCCGGTCAGCACCACGTGCCGCTGGCTGTTCTCCCCCTGCCCACCACCTGACACCCGGGCGCCATGACGGTCACGGCCGGTGCCGGCTCGCACCCCGGCCCGGCGGCCCCCCTCGAACTCACCTGCGGGACACGGTCCTTCACATGTCCCCCGAGCACCTGAAGGAGCAGTTCCTTGACCACACCTGCCGTGCCCGAACCCGGTCCGTGTCCTCGGCACCGCGCCCGCCGTCCGGCCGTGCTGGCGGCACTGCTCGCGGCCGCGGTCGTGGGCACGCTCGGCAGCGCGCCCGCCGCCCCTGCCGACACCGCGCGCCCCACTCCCGCCGCCTGCCCGGGGCGGCTGGCGCAGAAGGCGGACTGCTACACCGGCCGGGACACCAACGGCGCCTACTACACGATGGCCGTCCCCGAGCACTGGAACGGCTCGCTCGTCGTCCACGCCCACGGCGGCCCCGACTTCTCCTACGACGAGTCCACCACCACGGAGGACCTGGAACGCTGGGCGGTGATGGTCGACGAGGGCTACGCCTGGGCGGGCTCCTCGTACCGGCGCGGCGGTTACGGGGTCCGGATGGCCGCCGCCGACACGGACAACGTACGCCGGCTGTTCGTCGGCCGGTTCGGCCGCCCGGACCACACGTATCTGCACGGCCAGTCCTGGGGCGGCAATGTGGCCGCCAAGGTCGCCGAGACCTACGGCGGCAGGCGCGGCGCTTACGACGGAGTCCTGCTGACCAACGGTTTCCTGGCCGGCGGCTCGCGCGGCTACGACACACGTGTGGACCTGCGCGCGGTCTACCAGTACTACTGCCGCAACCTGCCCCGCCCCACCGAGCCGCAGTACCCCCTGTGGCAAGGACTGCCCGCGGACTCCCCGATGACTCCCGAGGAGGTCCACGGCCGACTCCAGGAGTGCACCGGCATCGACTCCGACCCGGCCGCCCGGACCGCCAAGCAGCAGCGCAACCTCGACGACATCCTGGCCGTCACCCGCATCCCGGAACGGTCCCTGGCCACGAACATGCAGTACGCGGCCTTCCTCGTCCGGGACATCGTGTCCGACCGGCTCGACGGCCGTAACCCGTTCGGCAACCGCGGGGTGCGCTACGACGGTTCGCACGACGACAAGGCGCTCAACGCCGGTGTGGAGCGCTTCTCGTCCGACCCCGGCGCGCGCCGCGACCTCTCCTACGACAGCGACCTCACCGGACGGATCGCACTCCCGGTCCTCACGCTGCACGCGATCGACGACCCACAGGTCTTCGTCGAGCACGAGGCCGCCTATCGCGCCACGGTCCAGGCCGCCGGCCGCGCTGAGAACCTCGTCCAGACCTTCACGAGGGAGAGCGACCACAGCGAGCTCAGCGACGCCGAGTACGCCAACTCCCTGGCCGCCCTTGCCACATGGACGCGCACCGGCCGGAAACCCACGCCCGGTTCGATCGCGCGTTCCTGCGGCGCGTTCGACTCCACCTACGGCGGCGGCTGCTTCTACGATCCGGCATTCCGCCCCGCCCCGTTCGCCACCCAGGTCCGCTCCCGGCCCGGTGGTCTCCACTGGCCCACCATGTCCGCCGCCCAGGAAAAGGCGTGGAGCCGCATCGAGGGTGTCGGCATCGCACCCTGAAGCCGCTCGGCGGCCACGGGCCGGGTCCTTCCCCGGCCCGTGACCGTACGCGGAGAAATCCCGTCATGGTCCGGTCGTGACGGCCGGGGAAGCCGGGTCGGGTGCGTCCCCGCTGGTGGTCCCCGGAGGAGGCGGAGCCGATCCGGCGGGGGATGCCGGTGCCGGGAACGTGGAAGGGCTCACTGAATGCGGGGGCGTGACGGCCGGCCGGACCGGGCTGTCGGAGGAGTCGTTCGTGACGGCGAACACGGCGCACGCGGCGACCGCGGCCAGACCCAGCAACGCGACGGCGGTCCTTCGCAGGGGAGGACGCCACCGCGTGGAACCGGCCGGAAGGCGAGCGGGCCGCAGGCGTCCCAGGTCGATGGTGTGTGCCCGGGCGGTGAGAGCCTCGCGCAGCCGGTCCTCGATCGCCTCGTGGTCGATCTGGCTGCCGCTCACCGCCGGTTCTCGGCAAGGTGTCGGGGGTGGGATGGACGCGAGCACGGCTGAGAGGGACGGTCGTTCGTCGCGGTATCTCCTCCAGTTGTCTGCCGAGGGCGTCCAGGGCCCGGCTGGCGGTCGACTTGACCGTCCCGCGCGAGACGCCGAGGGTATCGGCGATCTGCGCTTCGCTCGACCAGACCGACGGCGACGGCGATCGGGAACGCGAACTGCTCGGTCGTGACTCCCGGGCCACCATGTTCGACGGGTTGCTGCTGAGCCCGCTGAGCATCTCGGCGGACGAACTGCGCGAACGCGCCAACCGTGTGCCCGCGGTCCTCCTGGGCGAACACATCTTCAACGGCGACTTCCATCATGTGGCCATCGACAATGTCGCTGCCGCCCGTGAGGCCACCAACCACCTGCACGCGCTGGGGCGTCGGCGCATCGCCGCCATCGGTGACCAGCCCTACAGCACCGGCGAAACCGCGCAACTGCGTACGATCGGCTACCGTCAGGCCCTGGAGAGGGCGGGACTGGCCGTCGACGAGAGCCTCGTCGTGCCCACCCCGCGCTTCCACCGCCACCTGGGCGCGCGGGCCATGGAGCAGCTCCTGGCCCTGCCCGAGCCGCCCGACGCCGTCTTCTGCTACAACGACCTTCTTGCCATCGGCGCGATGCACGCCGTCGCCCGCGCGGGACTCCGGGTGCCCGAGGACGTGGCCGTCATCGGCGTCGACGGCATCCAGGAGGGTGAGTACAGCTCGCCGACGCTCACCACCATCGCGCCTGACAAGGCGCACATCGCTCGGCTGGCCGTCCGTACCCTGGCCGGCATCATCGAGGGCACGGCATCCTCGCCGAGCGAGGCGAGAGCACCGTATCGGCTGCTGATCAGGGGGAGCACCGTGGCGGAGTGAGTCCTACCGGTGGAGACGGGCCGCGGCAGACCGCCCGGCCGCCGGGGAGGCCGTGCCCGCGGTGCGGCGGAACTCGCTCGGGTTGAGGCCCCGGACCCGTTTGAACGCGGCGCTGAATCCGAACGGGTCGGAGTACCCCACCGCGCGGGCGATGTCCGCGACGGTCGCGGTCCTCCGCTCGACCAGCAGGTCTGCTGCGAGCGTCATACGCCAGCGGGTGAGGTAGGTCAGCGGCGGTTCGCCGACCAGCTCGGCGAACCGCTTGGCCAACGTCGAACGCGACACCCCGGCGCGTTCGGCCAGCGCGCCGACCGTCCACGGTGCCGCCGGCTCGGCGTGCAGCAGACGCAGCGCCTCACCGACCACCGGGTCCCGCTGGGCGGCCCACCAGGCAGGGGGCTCGCCGCCGGGGCGGTCGAACCACTCGCGCAGCGTGCAGACCAGCATCCAGTCCAGCAGGCGGTCGAGCACCGCCTGCTGGCCCGGCGCATCGACGGCGACCTCGGCGGCGAGGTGCTCCAGTACGGCGTCACCGGTCCCCCCGGCGCCCACGCGGAGCACGACAGGCAGCGCGTCCAGCAGTTGACGGCTGATCTCACCGCGCAGCGGACAGGCGCCGACGATCAGGGTCGTCGTTCCGTGGCCGCCCGTGGCGACCGCGCCGTGGTCGCTCCAGCCGCGCCGGTGCCGGGTCCCACCCCGTTCGGGGGTCGCGCAGTGTTCGCCGCATTCGATCGGTTCGGCCTGCGTGCCGAGCTCGTCGACGAAGGAGAACGGCGCCGGGCCACGTACGACGATCGTCTCGCGGGCGCGCAGCGGCTCGGGTGGGTGGTGCTCCGGCACGATCCAGCCCGCCCCGGTGAGGACGGTGCACAAGGTCAGCGGCGCGCCGTCCACGAAGCGAAGGGCCCAGGGCGGGGACAGGGTCGAACTGCCGAACAACGAGCCGTGGGTCCGTACTCCACGGATCAGATCGCTGAACACGTCCACCTGAGCGAGGTTAGACGAACACACAGGCATTTCGGCTTTTCACCCATGGGCTCGTCCAGTTCGGCCGTGTTCAATCGGCGTCATGAGCAACAGGACCGGCATGAGCACCGACACCCTGACCCCCGAGGATCTCGCTTTCCTTCGACGCCCCCTGCACGGGTTCCTGTCCGTGGCGGCGGGACCGCTCCCGCCACAGCCCCGACCGGTGTGGTTCGAGGCCACCGCCGATGGCACGATCCAGCTGTTCACGGCCCCGGACTCGCTCAAGGTGCGGCGCCTGAGCCGTGACCCGCGCGCCTCCATCGTCGTGGCCGCCCCGGTGGGCGAACGCGAGCGCTGGCTGTCGGTCGCCGGCCCCACCACGGTGGAACCCGACGGCGCCCACGACCTCTGCGCCCGCCTGGCCGCCCGCTACTGGGACCTCGACGACCCGGCCCGTGCCGACGCGCTCGCCGCGATGCTGGCCACGGAGCAGGTCCGTGTCGTCATCCATCCCGAGAAAGTGAGTCGTTACATGAACTGAGCCGCGCAGCCGCTTCGTCGGCACCTCACAGAACGTCCCCTCAGGGCTCCTGCCGGTCGAAGGCCTGTGTGCCGATCACGGCGAGCAGCTCCAGTTTGGCGACCCAGTCGGTTTCGAGGGCGGGGGTGAACCAGAGCAGCCGTTGGCGCCCGTCCTCGCTGAACAGGTTGAGGCAGTTGACGTCCAGCAGACCGAGTTCCGGATGCATCAGACGCTTTCTGTCGTGCCGTCGGAACGACACATCGTGCTGGGCCCAGTGTGCGCAGAACTCGGGACTGCGCGCGCTCAACGCCGCGATCATCGCCCGGACGTCGGGGTCAGCGCCGCGCCGAGGCCGCCCGCAGGTCGGCCACGAAGGAGCGGGTGTGCTCGGCGTGGTCCTCGGGCGGGTAGAGCGCCCGTGCCTCGGGGTCGGTGAACCACCGGTACAGGAAGCTCGCGGTCCAGCCGGTGGTGGACGGCGGTGGACCGAGCAGCGCACGAGCCGCGGGGTTCTGTACGAGTATGACGCGCAGGTCCGTGACCACCTGGGCCGGCGTGCCCCCCAGACGATGCATCAGGTCCAGCATCCCCGGGTGGACGCGGTCGGCCGGACTGCCGGACGGCGGCAGCGGACGGCCCGCCAGGGAGAACAGGTAGTCGCGCTCGTCCCGGCTCAGTCGGAGTGCCCGGGCGAGCGCGGCGAGCATGTGCTCCGAGGGCTGGACGCCCGCTCCGCGCTCCAGCTCGATGTAGTAGTCGACCGAGACACCGGCCAACTGGGCGACCTCTTCACGGCGAAGACCCGTCACACGGCGGCGCGGCCCGGTCGGCAGGCCGACGTCCCCGGGGCGGATGCGATCACGGCGTGACCTCAGAAAGTCGCCCAGTTCTGGAAGATGCACACCACCACCCTGACCCGAAGACACGCGGCTTTCCAGGGGTTGCCGGCCCCTCTGGCCCTGGACCGGGGCGAGTTGCTCGCGTCACGCATGGGGAACCGGTTCGGGAACACTCACCCAGCCTCACCGCTTGACTCACCGTCATCCAGCGGTCGGTGTACCAACCATGTTCACAGCCGCAACCGCGTCATCGTGCTGCGGCTGCGCGTCGTGACGAGAAGACACCGTGCTGCCGGTTGGGCAGGGGGATCGCAGGACGCGATCGTCGCCCTCGCGAGGGACACGCCCTCGGAGGCCGGGACGGTGATGCCGGGGGAGTCGTCGGCGACGGGAAAAGTGAAGACGTCCGTCGGGCAGGCCAAGGCCTCCCGTAGCGAGGATTCCTACGTCTACGAGAGGCCGGCGAAGATCACGAAGAGGCAGCGGGCCAAGAGCGAAGAGGAGTCGGCACGCCGATCATGCGGCGCCCGGACGCTCTTGAACCGGCAAGGGCGCCATGTCCGCGGTTCGCCCCCGCTAGGACAGCGCGTGGAACTGGGGACCGTACGTGCTCCGGCTTCCCGGGATCTGGGTCTCCATGAGCCGCACGGCGGGCTCCTCCAGGGCGCGCATGGCATGGACGGCCGCGCCCAGGGCGCGGGCCCCGCCGTCGGACCAGGCCGCGTCGAGGGAGGTCAGCAGGGTGGTGTACGTGTTGTCGAACCGGTCCAGGAGCTGCCGTACAGGTGCCGCCGGCCGGGGCCAGCCGCCGGCCGGGACCCGAGCCATGGGGCGGGCGTCCGGGAAGGGGACGGGTGCCCCGGTGAACGCCCAGCCCTCGGCGGTCTGGCGCAGTTGGCGGCCGTGATAGATCTCGGCGAAGGCGTAGTAGTGGGCCGGGTGGTCGTCGGTGAAGGAGTCGGCCGGGGAGCTGCTCGTGCCCTCGCCCTGTTCCCTGATGATGTCGATGGAGCGCTCCACGTCGACGAGGGTCTCGACGGGCCGCAGCTCGTCGGAGCCGATGCGCGCGTGCAGTTGCCCACGGCCCGACAACTGCGGGTTCTCGGACCGAAAGCCCTCCAGCACGGCGCCGTAGAACGCGCCGACGGTGTGCGTGGCGCTGTCGCTGAGGGCGAGCGGCTCCTCGGGGGCCTCGATGGTCATCATCATCTGCACCAGGGACTTGGTGAGACCGGACAGGTACACGGTCACACCGGAGCGGACGCCCCCGGGCAGCGGACCGGGATAGGTGGGCGCCGCCGCCCTGATCCGGGGCTGCCCGCCCACGGCCACGAGCAGGTTGCACACCACGCCCAGGTGGTACATCTCGTCGTCGATGATGCGCCGGATCAGTCGCGCGGCATGCGAGCCGCGGTCCCCGATCGACCACCAGCCGCACAGATAGGGCGGGATGGTGGACATCTCCAGCTCCACGGCGACCTGGAGCGCCGATCGCAGCCAGTCGATGCCACGACCGGCCTCCGGTACTGCCAGCAGACGGGCCACGGCACCGGGTGGCGCCGGCTCGGACGGTCCGCTGCTCGGGCCCGCAGCGGCCGACGCGGGTGCGGCTGCCGCGATGGCCGGCGCACCGGCCGCCACGGCGGTAGTGGCCAGGAAACTCCTGCGCTTCAACGCAGCCCCGGCTTCCGGCCTGTCCACGTCTTCCCTCACACCATCACCCTCGCCTCGCGGTCGCGGCCCCGGCCATGCTGAAGGCATACGGGGTCCTCGGATCAGCTCGCGAAGCTAGCAGGCATCACCGCAGATGAGAGGCTTGACGGGCGGGTACCGGAACATCGCCACCCTGTCAGGCCAACCCCGCCCGGCGCCGATCCGCGAGGAGCGGCACCGCGCTGATCGCCACCGTCGGCCGACCTGTCCGACCAGCAGCCCACCTCGCCGGCCGGACCCGGGCGGGCACACGCACTCACCCCCTGGCCGTGGCCGACGTCCGGCTCACAGCGCTGCCGGACCAGGAAGCGACGCGGGAAGGCCGAACGACGGGAACAGCGCACCGTCGAGGAAGACCACGATCCGTGCGATCAGGCCGTCGCGGATCTCCAGCACGTGGATGCCGTGCGGGACGAACGAACCGTCCCCCGCCGGGCTGTAGGTCGCCACCGCCGGGCAGCCGTTGGCGGAGGTGGCGAGGGAGCGGTGCGGTCGGGTGAAGGCCCGGCGGTTCAGGTGGTCCACGACGGCCGCGCGGCCCACGAACCAGGTCGGGATCGGCGGCATCTCGTACTCGATGTCCGCGCGCAGCAGCTCCGCCAGAGCGGCGGTGTCCGAAGTCTCGAAAGCACGCAGGTACTGCCGCATGATCTTCTCGTCGAGCGCCGCGTCGGCCGTGGAGCGCGACGCCGTCTCCTCCTCGTCCGGCACGTCCTGGGCCAGCGTCTCGCGGGCGCGCTGGAGCAGGCTGCGGGCGGCGGTGACGGAGATCCCGAGGAACTCGGCCGCCTCGGCGGGACGGAAGGCGACCACGTCGACCAGGATCAGAACGGCGCGCTGCCGGGCGGGCAGCCGCTGGAAGGCGGCGATGAGGGCGAGCCGGGTGCTGTCGCGGAGCGCCGCGACGCCGGCGGGGTCGTCCTGCGGGTCACCGAGACGGTGTGTGGGGATCGGCCCGAGCCACGGCAGCGCGTCCGCCCGCGACCGGTCGGCGGTCTCAGGGCTGTCCGTCGCGGTGCCCAGACCTGAGGGCAGGACGCGTCGGTGGCTGCTCCGCAGGGCGCTCAGACAGGCGTTGGTCGCGATCCGGTACAGCCAGGTGCGCAGCGACGACCGTTCGTCGAAGTTGTCGTATCCGCGCCAGGCCCGGAGCAGTGTCTCCTGAAGGAGGTCCTCGGCGTCCTGGAAGGACCCGAGCATGCGGTAGCAGTGCGCGAGCAGTTCCTGTTGGTACGGGTCGGCGAGGCGGGTGAACTCGTCGCCCGTGTGGTGGCTCTCAACGGACACCGAGTTCCTCCTGGGCGGTGGGAGCGGCCGGGCGCTGCGGGGTTCGCCGCGCGCCGGGTGTGCGGCCCGGGGTGAGGATGCCCGCGGCGGCACCGGCGAACGCGAGCACCGCGGACGTGAGGATGGCCGCCGAGAAGCCGTCCGCGAACTGCTCCGGCGACCGGTCGCTGCCATGGGCCGCGAACACCGCGGCGAGGACGGCGATGCCCAGGGCGCCGCCGAGTTGGCGCACCGTGCTGAAGGTGCCGCCGGCCTTGCCCATCGCCTGCGGTGGCACCGACGTCATCACCGCGCTCTGCTGGGCGGGGATGGCCATCGACGTCCCGAGGCCCGAGATGATCAGTGCGGCGACCGAGGAGGCGTAGGGGTCGTGCTGGTGCGCGTTGACGCCCAGCCACACCAGTCCCGCGCCCTGGAGGAACAGCCCCGACGAGATCAGCCAGCGCGGGCCGATACGGTCCTGCAGCCGCCCGGCGAGGGGGGCGACGAAGAACAGCGGCACCGTCCACGGCAGGAACCTGACACCGGCGCCCAGAGGCGAGTGGCCGAGCGAGATCTGGAGGTACTGGGCGAGGAAGAAGACCGTGCTGAACAGGGACGCGGTCAGCAGGAGGGTGGAGAGGTTGCCGGCGGCGAAGGCGGGGACGCGGAACAGGCGCATCGGCAGCATCGGTTCCGCGGCCCGCCGCTCCCAGCCGATGAACGCGGCGAGCAGGACCAGGCCGCCGGCCAGGGAGCCGATCACCTCTCCGCTGGCCCAACCCGCCGGGTCCGAGCGAACCAGCGCCCACACCAGGGCGAACATCGAGGCCGCGACGAGAAGAATGCCCAGGTGGTCGACGGCGACCGCCTTCCCCTTCGCCTCGGTGAGCTTGGCCATCGCGAACGGGACGACCGCGGCGATGACCGGCACGTTGATCCAGAAGATCCACTGCCAGGCCAGGCCCTGGGTGACGGCGCCGCCGACGAGCGGGCCGCCGACGACGGCGAGCCCCATCACGGCAGCGTAGACACCCATGACAGCGCCGCGTTTGTGCGGCGGCGCGGCCGCCGTCAGGAGCGCCAGTGCGGCAGGGGAGATCATGGCGCCGCCGGCGCCCTGGAGGACGCGGGCGGCGATCAGCAACCCGATGTTCGGCGCGAGGGCGCAGGCGGCCGAGGCGAGCGCGAAGACGACCAGGCCGAGAATGTAGGTCCGCTTGCGGCCGATGCGGTCGCCGAGTTCGGCACCGGGGATCATGAGCGCGGCGAAGCTGAGGCTGAAGGCGTTGACGGTCCACTCCAGGCTCGTCATCGAGGCGCCCAGGTCGTGGTGGATCGTCTGGAGCGCGGTGGCGACCACGAGCTGGTCCAGTGCCACCACGAGGGCGGCGACCGCGGTCAGCACCAGTACCCACGGCAGTGCTGCCGGTGCCTTGTGGGGCGGGGCGAGGGTCATGTTCGGTCCTTCCGATCAGGTCTTGGTGATACAGACCCGCCGGCGGTCACCGTTTCACCGGTCCGGGACGTCCGAGGAGTGCGCGAGCGGGTGCGGTGCCTTCACGGGCTCCGAAATTGAGGAGCGGTGTGCACGGGCTGCGCAGTCGGGCAGGAGGGGACCGGACACGACCCCGCCCCTGCCGACTTCGCCTGACGGCCCCGGACACCGCGTCCCGTCCGGAGCAACCGGCTCACCGGAGCAGCAACGCCGGATCGACCCGGGCCAATGCGGCAGCTACGTCGAGTTGCCGGCCGCCGCTGTACGCCGTGGTGAAGTCCGGCTCGCCGAGAACGGCCTCTGCGCGTGTGCGCAGGGCTCGGATGTCGGGGTCAGTGGAGTCGTGGGCGCCACGCAGGCGGGCGGCGGCGCCGAGCAGGGTGGCCACGTCGTGAGGGCGCGCGTACAGCTCCGCCAAGCCGGCCACGGTCACGGTCACGGTTGCCACGAGCGGTAGGTCGCGGCTGCGTGTCGCGGCGGCATACGCCTTGCGCAGGGCGTATGCGGCCGCCTGTCCGTCGGCCTTCCGAAGGCAGAACTCAGCTCGTACGGTCGCGATCAGGGCCTGGCCGTGTTCGCCACCGTGCGGATCAGGCTCGCGCAGTCGGGCCTCAGCCGCGTCGATGAGCCGGCCCGCGTGGTCCAGGTCACCGGTCTGCATGTGCAGGCGGGACTCGCGGGCGTCGAGCAGGACGGCCATCTCGGGTGAGGTCGAGCGCAGCGCGCGTCGGCGGGTCGCGGTGATGAGGTCGGTGGCCTCAGCCGTCCGTTCAAGACGGATGAGGAGGTCGGACTGGCGCAGGGCGAGGAAGATCTCGTCGCTGAGGCTGAGGGCCCCGAACTGCTCGGCCAGCCGTTGTGCCTCCTTCAAGTCGGCCAGGGCCGCGTCGAGTTCGCCGTCGTACTGGCGCAGAAGGGAGCGCATCGGCAGGGCCATGGCCACGGCCCACTGGTCGCCGGCCTGGGTGAAGCGGTGCAGGGCTGCCGCGACGTCCTCACGTGCCTGGTCGAGGGCGCCCTGGTTCTCGTAGGTATGGGCGCGTGAGATGTGGGTGTAGCCGGCGAGCCAGGCGTCCGGCCCGTCGATGAACCTTCGAAGAAGCGCCTCGGATTCCGGGGTCTTCTTCAGGAGGGCGAGTCCGACGGCGGTCAGGGCGCCGGTGAAGACGTAGTGTCGGCGGTGGCCGAGCACGCGGTCGGTGAGGGCGCTCAGGTCCGCGTCATCTTCGGCCATGAGGTCCCTGACCGAGGAGCCCTGGCCCGTGTGCGCGCTGAGCCGGAGCATCGCTCGCGCGATGTCGTACCGGTCGCCGGAGCGATCCGCGGGCAGCGCGACGGCCTGTGCAAGCCAGTAGACGGCGTCTTCGTGGCGGCTCTGCATCCGCCAGTACCAGGTCAGGTCGAGTGCCAGCGCGATCGCCGCGTCGGCTGCCCCGCTGTCGCAGAGGTGA
Source organism: Streptomyces sp. NPDC091972 (assembly GCF_044756385.1). Classification (NCBI taxonomy): domain Bacteria; kingdom Bacillati; phylum Actinomycetota; class Actinomycetes; order Kitasatosporales; family Streptomycetaceae; genus Streptomyces; species Streptomyces sp. NPDC091972. Next base: position 123,705 of record NZ_JBIVSV010000014.1, read on the forward strand.
CGCAGGGCGGCGATGACGTTGTCGTGCTCGGCGCGCAGGGTACGGAGGGCGTCGATCTGTCGGGGGCCACGGGTCAGCGGGTCGTAGTGGGCGACCAGGTCCGCCAGGTACCGGGCGGCCAAGTCCCGCACCCCTGCCGGAGGTTGGTGCGCGGCCAGACGTTCCAGTCCGTACTGCCGGATCGTCTCCAGCATGCGGTAGCGGCCGCTGTCGGGCGCGAGTCGGAGCAGGGAGCGGTCGACGAGGGCGGCGAGAAGGTCGGGGATGGCGCGGACCGGGACCGCGGTTCCGGTGCAGACGGCGGCGGCAGACGCGGGCGTGACCCCACCGGGCAGTACGGCGATGCGCTCCGCGACGGTGCGTGCGTCCTCGTCGAGGAGGTCCCAGCTCCAGGCGATGACGGCGCGCAGGGTGCGGTGGCGGGCCGAGGCGGTGCGGTTGCCGGTGCTGAGCAGGGCGAACCGGTCGCTGAGACCTTTCGCCAGGTCGGTCAGGGAGAGTGTGCGCAGGCGGGCCGCCGCCAGTTCCAGTGCGAGCGGCAGGCCGTCCAGGTCGCGCACGACGCGCAGCACGTCGGCGTGATTGCCCTCGTCGACCTCGAAGCCGGGACGCACCGCCGCCGCGCGCTCCGTGAAGAGGCGTACCGAGGGCGCGTGGCGGATCTCTTCCATGTCCGTGTCGGGGCCTGGCACAGGCAGTGGGCCGAGTGGGACCAGCGCTTCCCCGTCGACGGCGAGCGGTTCGCGGCTGGTGGCCAGCACCCGCAGACCGACGCACCGCCGCAGCAGCGCCGAGGTCAGGTGCGCCGCGGCGTCGATCACGTGCTCGCAGTTGTCCAGCACGAGCAGGATCTCCAGGCCGTCGAGCTGATCGGCCAGGGCGTCGACTTCGACCGAGAACTGATCGCGTGGCCGTGCGGCATCGTGTGGCTCTGCGGCACCGAGTGGCCCTCTGGCAGCGCGTGGCCGTGCTTCGGCGGGTGGCTGTACGGCGTCACGTGGCCCTCCCGCATCATGTGGCCCTCCGGCGTCGGAGAACCGATCGCGTGGTGCTCCGGCCTCGAAGAACGCGGGGCCGCGCAGGCCGATCGCGGCCAGGACCGCGGCGCCGACCTTGCCGGGTTCGGTGACCGATGCGAGATCGACCAGCCAGGCCCCGTCACGGTAGAGGCGTTGCCGACGGGCGCTCTCGACGGCCAGCCGTGTCTTGCCGGCTCCACCGGGACCGAGCACGGTGACCAGACGGCCGGACGCGAACAGGGCGTCGATACGGGCGAGATCGTCCTCCCGACCGATGAAACTGGTCAGAGCCGCGGGCAGATTGCTCGCGTGCTGCTCAGGGCCCTTGGTGCGCGCACCGAACACGGCTGGTTCCGGCCCCTGTCGGGTGCGCAGCAGACGCAGGTGCCGTGCACGCAAGGCTGCGCCGGGGTCGGTGCCGAAGGACTCGGCCAGGTGCCGGCGAAAATGTTCGTACCGGCTCAGTGCCTCTCCCTGACGTCCCTGGGCGGTCAGGGCATCCATGAGCAGCGCGACGCCCCGCTCGTGCAGCGGCTGTTCGGAAAGCAGGCTGTTCAGGCGGGCGGCGGCCGGAACGGCGTCACCGAGGGCGAGTTCGGCCTCGGCGAGGTCGGCAACGGCCTCCAGGGAGGCGTGGGAGAGACGGGTCGCCGCTGCGGGCGCCACCGCAGCCACCACGACGGGTGGTGCGCCCAACGGCACGCCCCACAAGGCCGTCGCCTCTCGGAGCCGGGCTGCCGCACCCTGCGGATCCCGGGCACGCAGACGCTCCCGTCCGGCCGCGGCGAGGTGTTCGAAGCGCAGCGTGTCCACGTCGTGGGCGTCCACAGTCAGCCGGTAGCCGCCCGCGGCCTGTACGACCGCGGACGCGGAGCCCAGCGTCCTGCGCAGTCGCGACACCAGCGCCTGCAAGGCGTGCGCCGGATCGGCGGGAGCGTCCTCGGGCCAGATCGCGTCGATCAGGGCCTGCTGTCCGACCGGGCCGCCTCCGGCCAACGCAAGCCGCACCAGAAGATGTTGGAGCCGGGCCCCGGGCACGGGTACGACGGTCTCGCCCCGCGACGCCTGGAACGCGCCGAGCATCGTGATGCGCAGCCGCGCCTCGCCCTCCATCCGCTCATCCTCGCGTGAGCGCACAGGCATGACCAAATCCGCACGCCTCTCGACAGCGCCCGGCGCGGGCGAGGCGGCACGGCCGTCAGAGCGCCCTCCGCCGCCGGCCACACGCGGGCAGCTCACAGGGCCTCTTTCCTGGTGAGAGCTCGTGTCAGTGCGGTATGCGCCTCCTGTGAGCGCACGGCGCCAGTCTGTTCGTACCGCGGCGGACACGACGACCACCGCGGATCACCACACGCCGTACGACGACATGACGCATGACGACACGACGTACGACGACACGACGCACGACCCGAATTCAGGAGGTTCCCGATGACCGGGACCGACACCACGGCCACCACCACGGCCAACCCCAGGACGAGCACCACGCCCAACAGCGCTGCCGGCCCGGCGGACGACGGCTGGGCTCGCACGTGGGGCGCCTCGCCCCACGCACCGATCGACGCGTTCGGCCCCCTGCCCTCGTTCGCCGACACGACCCTGCGCCAGGTGGTCCGCATCAGCGGGGGAGGGCAGCAGGTACGGCTGCGCGTCACCAACGAGTACGGCACCGCGCCCCTGGTCATCGAAGCTGCCCGCATCGCCCTGGCGGCACCGGACGGCGGCATCAGGCCGGGAAGCGAACGGGTCCTCACCTTCGGCGGCAAGCCGGCGGTGACCGTCCCGACCGGAGCGCCGATGCTCAGCGACCCGGTCGAGCTGCCCGCGCCGGCCCTCTCGGAGCTGGCCGTCAGCCTGTACCTGCCGGAGGCGGTCAAGAGCCCCACCTGCCACGCCATGGGGGTGCAGACCGCGTGGACGATCCCGGGCAACAGCGTCGACGCGCTCGCTCTGCCCGCCACGGCCCGGTCGCTGCCCCTGCAAGCCCTCATCTCCGGGATCGACGTCCGCGCAGCCGCTCCCTCGACCACGCTCGTGGTCATCGGCGACTCCAACACCGACTGCTCGGGTACCACTCCCGACACCAACCGGCGGTGGACCGACCGCCTGGCCGAGCGTCTCGCCGAACGCGGTGGGACTGCCGTCTGCGTTTCCAACCAGGGCATCAGCGGCAATCGGCTGCTGAACGAAGGGCTGGGCGAGGCGGCTCTGGCCCGCTTCGACCGCGACGTACTGGCCACTCCCGGCCTCGCCCACGTCATCGTGGCCATCGGCCTGGGCGACATCGGCGTCTCGTACGCGCCGCGCGACGGCAGCGGCCCCTCGCCGGAGTTCCTCGCCATGTTCCCCGGCGCCCCGGTGACCGCCGACGACCTGATCGCCGGCTACCGCCAGGTCATCGCCCGGGCCCGTGCCCGCGCGGTCCGCGTGTACGCGTCCACCCTCACGCCGTACGAGGGCGACGACATCTACACCCCGGAAGGCGAGCAGGTGCGTCAGGAGGTAAACGAGTGGATTCGCACGAGCGGCGCCTTCGACGCGGTCCTGGACTTCGACGCCGTCTGGAACGACCCCGCCCACCCGGGCCGGATCAGGGAGGAGTTCCACGCCGGCGACCACCTGCACGGAAACGACGCCGGCTGCCGGGCGCTGGGCGACTCCGTCGACCTGACGCTGTTCCAGTGAGCCCCGCCCGTCCACCCCTGATCACGACCACGAGCGGAACGACTGACCCATGCATGACGTACTGATAGCGGGCGCGGGCCCCGTCGGCCTTCTGCTGGCCTGCGAACTCGGACTCGCCGGCTGCGATGTCCTGGTCCTGGAGCAGGAAGAGCGGACCAGCCCCTGGAAGACGATGCCGCTGGGCATGCGCGGTCTGTCCGCGAGCTCGGTCGAGGTCTTCCACCGTCGCGGGATGCTGCGACAACTCCTCATCGCCTCCGGCGTCGAGAAGTACGGCACCGCGGACGAAGACCAGGACACCGCCCCGGCACCGCGCAGCGTGTCCCACTTCGCGGGCATGATGCTCGACGCGGACGACATCGACACCGGTGCCCTGCCCTACCGGCTCCCCGGGCCCGTGCTCGAAGGCGTGATGACGAGCCTCGAAGCAGTCGAAACCGTGCTGGCGGAGCAGGCTGCGAAGCTCGGCGTGCACATCCGCCGCGGCGCCGAGGTGTCGGACCTGCGCCAGGACACCGAAAGCGTCACCGTGCGGGTCGGCGACCACGAACACGAGGGACGCTGGCTCGTCGGCTGCGACGGCGGACGCAGCACGGTCCGGGGCCTGGCCGGCTTCGAGTTCACCGGCACCGAACCGCAGTTCACCGGCTACACCATGCTCGCCACCGTCGCCGACCCCGAGAAACTCCAGCCCGGCTTCAGCCTCACCCCCGACGGCATGTACCTGCGCATGCCCGCCCCCGGGCACATCGGCATGATCGACTATGACGGCGGAGCCTACGACCGCGCCCAGCCGCCGACCGTCCAGCACCTGCAAAGCGTGCTGCGCCACGTCTCCGGCACCGACGTCACCCTCACCGACGTCACGCTCGCGTCGACCTTCACCGACCGGGCGAAGCAGACCACCACCTACCAGCGGGGCCGCGTCCTGCTCGCCGGCGACGCCGCCCACATCCACTCACCCCTGGGCGCACAGGGACTCAACACCGGCATCGGCGACGCCGTGAACCTGGGCTGGAAGCTCGCCGCGACCGTGCACGGCCACGCCCCCGACGACCTCCTCGGCACGTACACGCGAGAACGTCATCCGGTCGGGGCACAGATCCTGGACTGGACCCGTGCCCAGAGCGCGGTCATGAAGCCGGGCCCGCACTCCCGGGCCCTCCAGGCCCTGATCGCCGACCTGCTGAACACCCGAGACGGCACCACGTATGTGTACAAGCGCACGTCGGGCTCCGCCCAGCGCTACGACCTGGGCAGCACTCACCCTCTGGTCGGCCGCAACGCTCCCGACTTCCGCTTCGCGGACGGAACACACCTCGGCGACCACATGCAGGAGGGTCAGGGCGTCGCCGTCGACTTCACCACCGATCGCAGGCTCGCCGATGCCCTCGCCGGCCACGAGGGCCTGATCCGGTACGTCGCCGGATCGGCCAGGAACGAAGTGGGCTGCGGGGCTCTGCTCGTCCGTCCGGACGGCGTGGTCGCCTGGGCTGACGGACTCGATCCGGACCGCGACCAGTTCGCACGCGCTGCTGCCCGCTGGTTCGGCAGCCCCAGGGCCTGACCACGCGCACCTGCGGCCTCGGTCTACGGGCGGACGTGCGCGGACGCCTGGACCGACGGTGGTGTCGCAGGCAGTGGGTGAGCGCGGAGCCGTCCCGGCCGGGGCGGAAGTGTCGCCTGGTGCAACCTCCGGGGCAGACGTCTCTCGGAGGGCTTCACGGGGCATGGCTGGACACGGACATGGAACACGTCATGAACTGACGAGAGGACGACCGAGCATGATCAGCACGGAACAGGCGGCTCCCTCGGCCGTCGAGCAGTCGGTGCTCGACGACCTGCACCTGCGCCTGCGCGGCTACCGTCGAGTCGACCTGCCCACCGGGTTCGGATGGGCGCGCGGCGTCGACGGCGACTACCTCGCGGACCTCATCTCCTATTGGGCCCGCTCCTACGACTGGCGCGAGCACGAAGCCCGGCTCCGCGCCCTGCCCTGGACCCTCGCAGGCCGGGCCGACGCCCCGGTGCGGGCGGTCCATCTGCGAGCGGCGGGCAACGACGCGGTGCCGGTGGTGCTCCTGCACGGATGGCCCGACTCCGTCCTCCGGTTCGAGAGGCTCTGGCCCTTGCTGTCCGACCTCCACGTGGTCGTCCCGGCCCTGCCCGGCTATCCGTTCGCCGCGCCAGTCGCCCGCCGCGGCATGTCATCCGCGGACATGGCCGACGCGGTCGCCGACGCGATGGCCGACCTCGGCTACGAACGCTATGTCGTGTCCGCCGGCGATGTGGGATGCGACGTCGCCGAGGCACTGGCCGCCGCCCACCCCGACCGCGTCGCCGCGCTGCATCTGACGGACGTGTCGCAGTACCGCTTCCGGGTGGACCCGCCGAAGGACCTGTCCGACGTGGAGCAGGCGTACGTCCGGTACGGGCACCACTGGCAGGCCACCGAGGGCGGTTACATGCTCGAACAGGCCACCAAGCCGCACACCTTGGCGGTGGGGCTCGGTGACTCACCGGCGGGCTTGGCGGCCTGGATCCTGGAGAAGCTGCGGACGTGGACCGACTGCGACGGCGATGTGGAAAAGGTGTTCACCCGGGACGAGCTGCTCACCTGGATCACCGCGTACTGGGTCAGCGGCGCCATCGGCACCTCGTTCACTCCCTACGTCGAGAGCGGGGCGAAGCCGACCGGACGCATCGACGTCCCCACGGCGTTCACGATCTACCCGAAGGACCTCGTCAACGCGCCCCGCGAGTTCGCGGCACGCTTCTTCGACGTCCGCTCCTGGACGGAGGAGCCGGCCGGCGGCCACTTCGCGGCCTGGGAGTGCCCGTCGCAGTACGCTGCCGGCGTCCGCACGGCAGTGGACCTGGCGACGCGGGGGAAGGCGCCCGCGTGACCGTCCGTGCCCAGGCGAGGGTGCTGCTCCCGGCGGAGGAGGCGGTGGGCAGGGCCCGCAGCGCAGGATCCGGTGAGGTGGTGGCCGGCTCCGGCGCTACTTCGCCGCCGTCGGGGCGGGCCGTCCTCGCGCGGTTCCGCACCGGTGACAGCGAGCCGCCCGTGCCGCTTCGGCACCAGCGCCACATCCGCCGTCCATGACGAATGCGCCCCGTCACGCGGACCGCACAAGAGGCCCGTCGCCGCTCCCGGCATACCTGACCTCGGCCGTTCTCGCCCGGACGGCCGACGAGGGGGCTCGTGTCGCGCTCGTGATGCTGGCCGCCCAGCGTGCCGACAGCACGGCGCTCGGCGGAGCCCTGGTGGCCGCGCTCATGATCCCCCACGTGGCAGCGGCACCGGTGGTCGGCGTACTGGCCGACTCGGTACGGCGTCGTCGCCTCTTCCACGGCGGCGCCGTGGTCCTCTACGGCGCCGCGCTCCTCACGCTCGCCCTCCTGGTCGGCGTGACCCACGACGCCGTGGCGCTGGCTCTGGCCGCGGCTGCCGGGTGCGTGGCTCCCCTGCTGACAGGAGGGCTCACCAGCCTCCTCGGAGACCTGCTGAGCAAGGAACGTCTGACCAGGGCGTTCAGCGCGGACGCCGTGTCGTACAACCTGGCGGGTATCTGCGGGCCCGCCGTCGCCGCGGCCCTGGGTACCGCGATGAGCGCGGCAACGGCTCTCGCGGTTCTGGGGTGCGGCGCGATGACGGGGGGCGCGCTGCTGTTCTCGTTGCGGCTGTCCCCGCGGACCGGGCGCCAGGCCGCACCGGGGAAGGCTCGACCTGCCGACCTCACGCGGGGAGTGGCCGAGCTGATGCGCAACGCCCCGCTCCGGTCGGTCACCTGGGGGAGCGGCGTGGGACAACTGGGCGTGGGGGCACTGCCCGTGGTGAGCGTCCTGCTGGCTGCCGAGTACCACGCCCCGTGGGTGACGGGCGGGCTGATGACCGTGTTCGCCGTCGGCGCCTTGGCGGGCTCCCTGAGCTATGCCTGGCGCCCCGTCGGCCGGCGCCGCCCGGAGCTGGTCGTGCTGTGGGGACTCGTGGCCACCGGCATTCCGCTGTCGATGGTGCCGTTGACCGGTCACGCCGGTGCGGCGGCGGCCCTGTTCGCTGCGGCCGGCTTCTGCACCGGGCCGCTGTTCAGTGCCCTCCTGGCCAGCCGCGAGCGATATGCGCCCGCGGCCGTCCGCACACAGATCTTCACTCTCGGCGCCGGGCTGAAGAGCACGTTCGCGGCTGCCGGAGCGGGTGCGGCGGGTGCGCTCGGCGGGCTGGGAGCCGCCCCGCTGATGCTGGGGACCGCCGCATGCCAGGCGGTCGCCGCCGCGCTGGCGCTCGTCCTGTTGAGGAGGCGCCCCAGCGGCCCGGCCGGTTCGGCGACGGGTCCGGCAGCAGACCTCCCGCACTCCTCGCGTAGCGCCCCGGATACAGAGGACAGAGGCATCACGTGAGTGTTCTTTGACCACGTGCCATGGCCTGACGATCTACGGGTGGCCGCAACTCGCCGGTCTGGGCCTCGCCTCGTCAGCCTCCTGAACGGAGCCCAGGGACCGGTGCCCCACGCCAGCCGGGCCCTTACGCTCCGCCCTTGCGGCGGCGAGGTGCCGCAGACCGGGGCGGCGTGGAGCGCATGTGCTCGCGCACCGGCGCCAGCAGTGCGCCGAGAGCCTTGACGTCGTCGGGCGAAAGCGGTGCGAACAACAGGGAGTTGACCACCTCGACGTGACCGGGCAGCACCTTCGCGAGCAACTCCCGTCCGGCGTCGGTGAGGGTGACGGTGATGCTCCGCTCGTCGTCCGGCGAGGGAGCGCGGACGACCAGGCCCTCCTTCGCGAGCAGGCCCACCTGGTACGTCAGGCCGCTGCGGCTGTAGACCACTCCGTCGGCCAGATCGGTCATGCGATGGCTGCCCGTGGGTGAGTCGCCGAGCCGGGCCAGCAGTTGGAACTGCACGTAGCTGAGATCACCCGCCTCGCGCAGTTGCTGTTCGACCGCATGCCGCAGCAGGTTGGACACCTCGACGAGGTCGAAGTAGGCGCCGAGCTGCACGGGGTCGAGTGACGGCGGCGAATCAGACATGACCGGAGTCTACTGCTTCGAATTCGAAGAGTGTGGCGTGCCGCCGTCCCCTGCGCGTGCGGAGCCGACCGGACCGGACCGACAGCAGCCGGCGACACCACTTGCTTCGAATTCGAAGCAGGAGTACTGTCCTCTTCAGTTGCTTCGAATTCGAAGCAATCTGGATCGCAGTGAAGGTGAGAACCCCCATGAAGGTTGTGCGTTTCCACGAGTACGGTGACCCCGACGTCCTGCGTTACGAGGACGTGGAGCAGCCGGTCCCCGGAGCCGGTGAGGTCCGCATCCGCGTCGCGGCGACCTCTTTCAACTCCGTTGACGGCAACATCCGCGGCGGCTTCATGCGCGGCCCCATACCGGTGGAGCTGCCGCACACCCCCGGCATCGACGTCGCCGGTACGGTCGACGCCCTGGGCGAGGGCGTGGACGGCGTGGCGGTCGGTGACGACGTGATCGGCTTCCTGCCGATGGACGGCGACGGCGCCGCCGCGCAGTACGTCCTCGCGCCGGCGGAGGTACTGACCCCGGCGCCCAAGAGCGTCCCGCTGGCCGACGCCGCCGCGCTGCCGGTCGTAGGCCTCACCGCGTGGCAGGCGCTGTTCGACCACGCCGGGCTGACGGCCGGACAACGCGTGCTGATCAACGGCGCCGGGGGAGCGGTCGGCGGCTACGCCGTGCAGCTCGCCAAGGGCGCCGAAGCCCATGTGATCGCCACGGCGAGCCCGCGCAGCCGGGAAGCGGTCATATCGGCCGGCGCCGACGAGGTCATCGACCACACCACCACCGGCCTGACCGCGGCGGTGACCGAGCCTGTCGACGTCGTGCTCAACCTCGCACCGGTGGACCCGGCCGAGCTGGCCGCACTCGTCACGCTGGTCCGTCCCGGCGGGGTCGTGGTGAACACGACGGTGTGGATGCCCGCCCCCGCCGACGAGGAACGCGGCGTGCGCGGCATCGACCTGTACGTCCGCAGCGACGCCGATCAGTTGTCGCGGCTGGTGGCACTGATCGACAGCGGACAGTTGCGTGTCGACGTCGCCGAACGGGTACCGCTGGCCGAGCTGCCGGCGCTGCACGCCCGGGCCGCGGAGGGCGCGGTGCACGGCAAGGTCGTCGTCGTCCCGCCCACCGCCTGACGCCGACCTGTTGCGCTTCTGCAACTCCCCGGGAACGACCGCATCGAGCGTCCCTCGAATCAACTGCCCCAGCGCAGCTGTCGGGGGACTCCGCCCGGGGCCCGGTTCTGGCCATCGTGCAGGGCGGTACCGCCTACGACACGGCACGCGCGGTAGCCGTCAACTCCCAACGCACTGAGCTGGGTTCGACCGGTGCCACCAGACAGTGCTGGGCGTTGCCACGGGATTCATTCGTCTATCGGCGGGAACGTTGCCCTCCATGGCAACTGGGGGGAATCCATCTACGGCCTCGAACCCTTCGACTCGACGGACTCGTACAGGATGGGCGCCCCCTGCCAAGACCCGCAGGTCGGCCGCGGCGCCCAGCCCGAGCTCAACGGGTACGGGGCAGGCCCGCGGAAGCTTTGACAAGTGCTCCGGCACAGTCACATCACCGTCTGACTCCCCACGGAGGACAACGTGCTCGCGTTAATCAGCCTCGCCAATGACCGGCCCGACGGACCCTCGTGGTCTCCTTACCTGGCTATCGGCATGTTCATCGCGGCCGCGATCTTCGTCGGCGTCATGTATGCCAAACGCCGCCGCTGAGCCGGGACAGCCGACATGTATGACGTCGTGGATGGTGCTCGTGTCGAGGTCGTACGAGCATCGGCGGTTCGTCGGAGAGCCCATTCGTTCGCTCCGGGAGCTCGGCTACGAGGACGGCGGCGCCGACTTCAGAGCCGGCCTGACGCTCCAGTTCCCCGGCGGGAGCATTCGGCTGCTACGTGGTGCAGACCGTGGCGTCCGGTGCCAGTCGGAGTCCGGCCCTCTCGAGGAAGTCAGTGAGTGTGATCGAGCCTCCGTCGGATCCGTCGTCCCATCTGGTCCAGAGTCTCGATTCCGCGCCGTCCCAGGTGTCCGGGTCATCGCTCGGATGCTGCTCGACGGTCCCCTCGCCGTGGCGGTACCGGAAGTAGAGGTACCGGCCCCTGGTCGTCCAGGCTTCCGACTGCGACGGGCAGCCACCGCAGGTCTGCACCACCCTCGCCAGGGTCACGTCCTCGTACAGATCGATGGCCGGGAAGAGCACCCGCCGCACGCGCACCGGTAACCTCAAGGCCCTGACCTCCTACGACAACACCGCGGGCGAGGCACGACGGGCCCGGGAAAGAGAACCGTGCACCTTCCGTCCCGTAGGGCCGGTGTGCCGCTCGCCCTGGCGTACTTGGCAGTGGTGTTCGGCCTCGACTGGCTGAGCGTCGAACAGGGCAGGGACGCTGCGGCCATCGTCCTTTCCGTCATCACCTTTCCCTCGGGCGTCGTGACGACGGTCGTGTTCCTCCTCGCCGCGGTGGTCTTCGGCTTCGACGACCACAGCCCCGGCCCGGACACGTATGCACCGTCAGTGCACGCGATCGCGGGCGTCGTCCAGGTCCTCCTGATCTGGCTGGTACTGAGATCGCTCGGCAAGCGGGGAGGGATCACCCGCCTTCAGGAACATCCGCATGGCGCAGGCCGGGAGCGGTAGGCCTGGTCTGCCCGCGCCGGTTCTCGCCCCCGGCCCATCGCCTCGGCCGGGATGCGGGCCGCCGAGGGCCGCGTGACCCTGAGGTCATGTCGGAGTGTGTGGTCGTCGCGCGGTACGAGGGCGGGCCGGGGGAGTGGTGGCGTTGAGCGTGCGCAAGGGCAGACGTGCCGGCGGCGACCGAGACGTGGAGGCCGACCTCGACGAGCTCTACACCACGCCGCCGTCCGCCTTCGTCCCCCGGCGGGAGACACTGGCCGCCGCGGCGAGGACGGCGGGCCGTGCGGAGGACGCACGCCGTATCCATGCCGCGCGCCGCCCCACCCTCGCGGCGTGGGCGGCCAACCTCCTGCTGCGCTCCCAGCCGGAGGAGAGCCGGCAGTTCCTGGAGCTCGGGCGCGCACTGCGCGAGGCCTACCGTGATCTGGACGCCGCGGGCCTCAAGGACCTCTCCGCCCAGCGCCGCCGTGTCGTTGCCGCCCTGTCCCAGCAGGCCGCCCAGCTCGCCCGCGACGCCGGGCAGCGGCTCTCGGAACCGGTCCAGCAGGACGTCGAAGCGACCCTGCGTGCCGTGCTCGCCGATCCGGACGCAGCCGACCAGTGGTCGGGCGGCCGTCTGGCCACCGCCCTGACCCCGCCGTCGGACTTCCAGCCCGGCACCGCACCGGCGGCCGAGAAGGCGGGCAAGCGCAGTCACCCGCCCGCGCCCCAGCCTGCGGCCCGCGCGTCCAAGAAGGACGAGCTGGCCGAGCGGCGCCGTGCCCGCCAGGAGCGGTTGCAGCGGGCACGGGAAGCCGCCGAGGCGGCCAAGCAGCACCTCCGGGAGGAACGTGCACGGCAGGCCGACGTAGACGCCGAGCTCCAGCAGGCGCGCGAACGCGCCGAGCAGGCCCACCAGCGGATGGCCGCCCTGGAGAAGGAGATGCAGCAGGCACGCGAGGAGTGCGGGCAAGCCGAGAACGCGCAGCAGGAAGCCGAGCAACGCAGCCGCTCCGCCGCCGACGCCCTCGCCCGGGCCGAACGGAAGGTCCGTGAGAGCGCGCAGCACGTACGTCGTCTGACCGGCGGCACCACCTAGCCGGAATGGTCCGGGATCACCGTCGACCTTGCCGCCACCTGCGCCTATGGGCATCCGCCTGCTCCATTACGCGCAAGCCCTCCAGGCCGCCGCTCCTGCGACCGGCGCACCTGAAGGGAGCGCGGGGACGTTGTCCTGCTTCGGGAATGAAGGACTGGGTGGCCGTGTTGACACCACTGCATGACATGACCGAGTCAAAGCACTCGGTGGTGGTGGAAGGAGTCCTCATGGCACGCAGCACCGCGCGGCCCGTCGTCAAGCTCAGGTCGACGGCCGGTACCGGCTTCACCTACGTGACGCGCAAGAACCGTCTGGCCAACCCCGACCGGCTGGTCGTGCGCAAGTACGACCCGGTGGCCGACAAGCACGTTCTGTTCCGCGAGGAACGCTGACACCCGCCTCGGTCGTCGACCGAGGCTTCGCAAGGAGGCACAGCTCATGAGGTCCGGCATTCACCCCGTCTCCCGCCCCGTCGTCTTCCGCGACCGTGCGGCGGGCTTCCAACTGCTCACCCGCTCCACCGTCGACACCCAGCGCACCGTGGAGTGGGAGGACGGCACCACGTACCCGGTCGTCGACGTGGACATCTCGTCCGCGAGTCACCCGTTCTACACCGGCACTTCGCGGGTCGTGGACACCGCGGGCCGGGTGGAGCGCTTCGAGCGACGCTACGGCCGTACCGCTCCCGTCCGTCCCTGACGGCCGGAACCGTCCGATCCCCGCAAGACCCGGCAAGGAGACCGCTATGAAGGTACGCAAGTCCCTGCGCTCGCTGAAGGCCAAGCCCGGCGCCCAGGTGGTGCGCAGGCGTGGCGTGACCTTTGTGATCAACAAGAAGGACCCCCGCTTCAAGGCCCGCCAGGGCTGACACCCTGCCCAGCAGCCGAGTGGCCCGGCACCGCACGCGCGGTGCCGGGCCACTGCGGTGTGCGGAGCCTGCGGTTGACCCTCAGGGCTCGTCCGCCACGGCGGCGGTGAAACGCGCCGCGAGCAATGCCACAGCCGAGCGCAGTTCCGGGCCGCCCTCGACACGGAAGGGGAGCGGTAGCTGGGCCAGCCACTCCTGCGCGTACATCGTCGGATTCCTCGTACTGCCGATGAGCACGCACCCGTCTCCCGCCGGTTCGAGCCGTCCCATGGGAGGGCGGATCGACGGCAGCACCTCCGCCGTCGGGGCGTCGAACAGGACCCGTGTGGGAAACGCCCACCCCCGGCCCAGGTTCTCCTCCAGCACCGCCACCGGGTCCAGATCGTCGGGCATCTCGAAACCGTGGGCGGTCTCCCGGACCGCGCGGACCCGGTCGATCCGGTAGGTGCGGATCGCGTCCGCGTGGTGGGAGTGGCACAGGAGGTACCAGCGGCCGTAGCGGACGACGACCGCCCAGGGATCGACCTCGGCCTCCCACTCGTTGCCGGACTCACTGCGGTAGGCGATCAGCACACGGCGTCGCACCGCGCCGGCCGCGACCAGAGCGCTCGTGAGGGCGGGATCCGGGCGGGACGCGCCAGGGTCGGGCGCCGCCGACGCGTGCTCGCGCAGGGCGGCCGCCTGCCGGCCGACGCTCTCGGGCAGGGCCCGGATGACCTTGCCCAGGGCGGTGCCGACGAGGTCGTCGGCTGAGGGGTCGGCGGCCGCCGGCTGCCCGTCGAGGACCGCCATGACCAGGCCCAGCGCCTCGGGCTCCGTGAAGACGACCGGCGGCAGCCGCGCCCCGCGCCCCAGGCGGTACCCGCCGTAGGGGCCCCGGGTCGAGTGCACGGGTACGCCCGCCTCACGGAGGATCCCGATGTAGCGGCGCGCGGCCCGTTCGGTGACGCCCAGGGCGGCGGCCAGCTCGTCGGCCGTCACTCCCGCGGCACGTGACTGGAGGATCTCGAGGGTGCGCAGGGCTCGCGCGGTGGGGCTGAGCTCGGTCGGCACCCGAGCAGATTAGAGGGCCGCGAGACATACCGGAAGTGGATTGTCCGGAACCGGTCGTAGCGTGAGGGCACCCACCGACCGGGCCTCACCGAAAAGAGAACTGATCCATGGACATCCTGCTCATCGCCGGCCTGTGGCTCGACGGATCCGCCTGGGACGACGTCGTGCCCCCCCTCGAGGAACTCGGCCACCGCCCCGTGGCGGTCACCCTGCCCGGGCAGGGTGACGGAGCCGGGTCCGCCACGCTGGAGGACCAGGTGGCGGCGGTGCTCGCCGCCGTGGACGCCGCGCCCGACAGGCCCATGGTGGTCGGGCATTCCGCCGCCTGCACCCTGGCCTGGCTCGCCGCCGACGCGCGGCCGGAGCGGGTCGCCAAGGTGGCGCTCGTCGGAGGTTTCCCGTCCGCCGACGGGCAGCCGTACGCAAACTTCTTCGAGACGAAGGACGGCGTGATGCCCTTTCCCGGTTGGGGTCCCTTCGAAGGTCCGGACTCCGCCGACCTCGACGAGGAGACGCGCACCCGCATCGCCTCGGCGGCGATCCCCGTGCCCGAGCAGGTGGCCAAGGGAACGGTGCGGCTGACGGACGAGCGGAGATTCGACGTTCCGATGCTGCTCGTGTGCCCCGAGTACACGCCCGCCCAGGCCCGGGCCTGGATCGACGCCGGTGACGTGCCGGAGGCCGCCCGCACCGAGCACGTGGAATTCGTCGACATCGACTCCGGCCACTGGCCGATGATCACCAAGCCGGGCGAGCTCGCCCGGCTGCTGGCCGCGGCGGCCGCCGACGCCTGAGCCCCGGCCGAGGCAGGGCCGCCCCTGGCCTCTCCGTCCGGGACGCCTTCACCGGGTTCGTCGAGCGCTGTACGGCACTCACCCCGCCACGAAATGTTGCGCTGACGGTCGACGGGCGAGCCGTTGTTGGACATTCTTTCAACAACGACGTCCCGGCAACGCCAGGGACAGCTGCATCCGGGGTGGTGATCGGTGTGAACGACGAGGCTCGCGGCGCCTTCGCGACCCGCGGCGTCGGCCTTGCCGGGTTCGACGCACCGGAGGCCCGCGGCCTGCCGCCGGCGGCCACCGGGGTCAGGGTGTCGTCCGCGTCCGACACCGTCTCCCGCCGCGCCCTGGCCCACGGGCAGGAGCAGTTGCGCGACGGGCCCGTGGCGGACGCCTGCTCGGCGCTGCTCCGTGCCGCCGCCGGACTCCGTGAGACAGACCCCGCCGCGGCCCGCCGCGCCCTGCTGGCAGCGGCGTCGGCGGCCTGGTCGGCCGGTGACCACGACAGCTACCGGCGTGTCTTCGCGGTGGGCCCCTGTCACCTGTGCGGGGCGGGCTGCGCGTCGACGCCGTGCGCCAGAGGGTGCCCCGAAGCCGCGTGGAGGGACCACCGGATCGGGATGAGCGCGATGGCGCAGGGCGACTTCCGACGGGCCATCGCGGTCCTGGAGCCCCGGTTGCACCAGGTCACGCCCCGGGCAGAGACGGACGAGCTCTGCGACGCAGGCAGCGTGGCCCTCCTGCTGGGGCGCCTCCCCCTCGCGCGCCGGCTCCTGAGCCTCGCCCTGGCCTCCGCGCGCGCGGCGGGCGCGGAGACCGCGGTGCCGGGCATCATCGCGTACCTGGCCTGCGCCGAGCTGCGGGAAGGCCGCCACGCCCAGGCCCGCGCCCACGCCGAGGAAGGGCTGGTGCTCGCGCGGCGACTCGGGCAGCGCAACGTCGCCGCCGACCTGTCGGCCGTACGCGCGCTGGTGGTGTCCATCGCCGGTGACCTGCCCACGGTCCGCGCCCAGGTCGCGGAGGTGCTGGCCGTCGCTCAGCCGCACGGGCTGGCCCAGGCCGCGTTCCTCGCCGAGTGGGCCCAGGCGCGTGCGGAACTGGGAGCGGGCAAGGTCGAACGGGCGGCCGCCCGGCTGGCTCCGCTGGTCCAACCCGGCGCCCGGCAGGGCCACTTCGGGCTGTGGTTCCTGGCCGTGCCGTGCTTCGTCGAGGCCTGCGTCCTGTCCGACCGGGCCCTCGACGCGCCGGAGATGGTCGACCTGTTCGCCGTCTGGGCGGATCTCGGCGCCGACCCGCAGGCCCCGGCGCAGTTGGCGCGGTGCCGCGCCCTCCTCGCACCCGCGGACCGCAGCGAGGAGCTCTACCGCGCCGCGCTCGCCCACCACGAGCGGGCGTCCGGACCGTACGAGCACGCGCGCACCCATCTGGCCTTCGGCATGTGGCTACGGCGCCGACGGCGGCCCACCGAGGCACGGGACCAGTTGCGTGCCGCGCTGGTGGGCTTCGAACACTGCGGCGCGGTGCTGTGGGCCGAGCGAGCCGGGGCGGAACTGCGGGCGGCCGGCGAGGTGGCCGGGACCGGGGAGGCGGGGCCGTTGTCGTCGCTCACACCGCAGCAGGTGCGCATTGCGCGGGGCGTGGCGCGCGGCGCGACGAACAAGGAGATCGCCGCGGAGCTGTCCATCAGCATCCGGACCGTCGAGTACCACCTGCGCAACGTCTTCGCGCAGATGGGCGTCCGGTCGCGCACCGGTCTCGCGCATCTGCTGGCGAACGTCGACGAGGACCACGGCCGGGGCTGGGAGCTGCCGGACCGGGGCTGAGGACCGGAGCGGGCCGCGCCCGGCCGAACGTCCGACGGCTGCGCGGCCATTGAAGGGCACCACCGGTGTGACCGGCGATTTCCCCTGTTCGAGCTGGTGCGTGTGGGCGCCCTGGGGGATGACTGGTGATTCCACTGATGACTGACTTTTGGTCAGCTCCTACGTTGTTCCACGCCGGATGACTCGTGTCACGTCGACGGACCCGACGCCGCCCTTCCCCGGCGGCCCCGTCAGGTCCGAAGGCGCCGGAACCCTCACCTCGAAGGAGCCGCGATGAGCCACGCCCCAGAGATCTCCAGCCCCACGCACACCCCCCACCGCCACCGGCGCCGCCGTTTCGGGCGCCTCGGCTCCGGCGTCGCCACGGCCGCCGCACTCGTCGGCCTGCTGACCTCGCTGTCCGGCGGAGCCCAGGCGGCCGACAACCCGTACGAGCGGGGCCCGGCGCCCACCACGGCGAGCATCGAGGCCAGCCGGGGCCCGTACGCGGTGTCGGAGACCAGCGTGTCGCGACTCGCGGTGAGCGGGTTCGGCGGCGGCACCATCTACTACCCGACGAGCACCGCCGACGGGACCTTCGGGGCGATCGCGGTGTCACCGGGATTCACCGCCTATCAGTCCTCGATCGCCTGGCTCGGCCCGCGGCTCGCCTCCCAGGGCTTCGTCGTCTTCACGATCGACACGCTCACCACCTCCGACCAACCGGACAGCCGCGGCAGGCAGTTGCTGGCCGCACTGGACTACCTGACGCAGCGCAGCACGGTCCGCGGCCGCATCGACGCCACACGTCTCGGAGTGATGGGCCACTCCATGGGCGGCGGCGGCACCCTCGAAGCGGCCAAGTCCCGTCCCTCGCTCCAGGCCGCCATCCCGCTGACCGGCTGGAACCTGGACAAGACCTGGCCTGAGGTCAGGACTCCCACCCTGGTCGTCGGCGCCGACGGCGACACCATCGCGCCGGTGGCCACGCACTCCGAGCCGTTCTACTCGACCCTGCCCTCCTCCACCGACCGCGCCTACATCGAACTGCGGGGCGCGACCCACTTCACGCCGAACACGTCCAACACGACGATCGCGAAGTACAGCATTTCCTGGCTGAAGCGGTTCATCGACAACGACACCCGCTATGAGCAGTTCCTCTGCCCGCTCCCGGCCGTGAGCCTCACGATCGCCGAGTCCCGGGGCAACTGCCCGCACACCTCCTGACACCGGAGCACGTCTGTGGCCCTGACCGGAAACCCGGTCAGGGCCACAGACGTGCGCCTCGGAGTGTGAGGACCGGTGATCAGGCCGCGACGAGCTCCTGCTCACGTGCCGGAGTCCGGACCTCGGGCTTCTTCCTGTTCGGCAGCGAGAGCCGGAAGACCTTGCGCCATGCCGAGAACACCTGCTTGGGCAGCGGCCCGGTGACGTACTCCAGCTCGTACTTCTCGAACAGCGCACGGACCTTCACCGCGACCTCGGCGTACCGGTTGCTCGGCAGGTCCGGGAACAGGTGGTGCTCGATCTGGTGCGACAGGTTGCCGGTCATGAAGTGCATGGCCTTGCTGCCGCTGATGTTCGCCGATCCCATCATCTGGCGCAGGTACCACTGGCCTCGGGTCTCGCCCTTGATCGACCGGCGCTCGAAGACCTGGACGCCCTCGGGGAAGTGCCCGCACATGATCACCGAGTGGGACCAGAGGTTGCGGACCAGGTTCGCGGTGAACGTGGCGGCGAGCGTGGGGAGGAACGACGGGCCCGACAGCAGCGGGTGGATCACGTAGTCCTTGAGCACCTGCTTGCGGATCTTGCGGCCCACGGCCCTGGCCTGCGCGCGGAACACCGGGTTCTTGCGGCGGCGCTTGTTGAGGTTCTTGCCGAGTTCCAGGTCGTACGCCGCGATGCCGTACTCGAAGAAGCAGGCGTTGATGAAGTTCCACAGCGGCTGGCCGAGATGGAACGGGTGCCACTTCTGGTCCTCGTCGACGCGCATGATGCCGTAGCCGAGGTCGTTGTCCTTGCCGATCACGTTGGTGTACGTGTGGTGCAGCTCGTTGTGCGAGTGCTTCCACTGGTCGGCCGGCGAGACGTGGTCCCACTCCCAGGTGGTGGAGTGGATCTTCGGGTCCCGCATCCAGTCCCACTGGCCGTGCAGGATGTTGTGGCCGATCTCCATGTTGTCCATGATCTTCGCCACGGACAGCCCGGCGGTGCCGATCACCCACGCGGGCGGGAACATCGAGAACAGCAGCACGCCCCTGCTGACCAGCTCGAGCTTGCGCTGGGCGGCGATGACCTTACGGATGTAGGCGGCGTCCTTCTCGCCACGGCTGGCGATCACCTCGTCGCGGATCGCGTCCAGCTCGCGGCCGAGCTCCTCGATCTGCTCTGCGGTCAGATGGGCGGTGGGGTCGATGGCGGTCAAACTGTTCCTACCGTTCGATGTCGCAGGGGCCCGCCGCGGCGGACACGCAGGTCTGGATGAGGACACCCGGCTCGGCCTCGGTGATCTCGCCGGTGCGCAGGTCGCGGACGGCGCCCGCCTTGAGCGGCGAGACACAGCCGAAGCAGATGCCCATGCGGCACCCGGAGGGCATGAGCACGCCGGCCTCCTCGCCGACGTCCAGCAACGGCGTGGCGCCGTTGGCGTCGACGGTCTTGCCGGTGGCGCTGAACGTGACCTCGCCTCCGTCGCCGGCGACGACGATGCTGGGGCGGAAGCGTTCGGTGTGCAGGCGCTCGGGGACGCCGTGGTCGCTCCAGTGCTTCTCTGCGGCGTCGAGCAGGCCCGTGGGCCCGCAGGCCCAGGTCTCGCGCTCGGCCCAGTCGGGCACGAGTTCGTCGAGGCGGGCGATGTCGAGCGTGCCGTCGGTGTCGGTGTGGACCTCGGTGAGCCGCAGTTTCCTGTCCGCGACCAGGTCGTGCAGTTCGTCGCGGAAGATCACGTCCTGCGGCCGGGGGGCGCAGTGGACCATGACGACGTCGTCGAACTCGGTGTCGCGCAGCATGCCCATCACGGGCGTGATGCCGCTGCCGGCCGTCAGGTAGAGCACCTTGGCGGGCTTGTTCCGCGGCAGTACGAAGTCACCGGTCGCCTGGTCGAGCTGGATCAGCGTGCCCGGCTTCGCCTTACGGACCAGGTGGTTGCTGACCTTGCCGTCCGGGAGGGCCTTCACGGTGATCGTGACCCGGCCGTCCTGGCGGTTCGTCGGTGAGGTGAGGGAGTAGGCACGCCAGAGTCGCACTCCGTCGACGTCCACCCCGATCCGTACGTACTGACCGGCCGTGTGGCCGCGCCAGCCCCGGCCCGGTCTGATCACGATGGTCGCCGCGTCGCCCGTCTCGGCGTGCACGGCCTCGATGCGCCCGCGCAGGTCGGCACCGGCGCGCAGCGGGCTGACCAGGTCGAGGTAGTCCGACGGCAGAAGCGGCGTCGTGACCATCTCCAACAGTTTCCAAGCCCTGCTGCGGAGGGCTGCACTCGTCATGACTCCAGCTTGCTGCGCCTGGCGCGTAAAGTCCTGACCGCAGGATGTGAATTTGGTCGACCGAATTGTTCGCAGGGAACAAATATGAGCCATGCAATCCAGAGGGCCAGCGAACTGGCCCTCGACGAGAGGACGGTCACGGCACTGCGGGCCGCGCTGAGAACCACCGCCGACGAGGTCGTCCAGGCCATCATCGACGAGGTTCCTCCCTACGCCAACGCCCTCTCGGGCAGCATGGGCGGCACCATCCGCCGAGCCGTCCGCACGGCCCTGGGACACTACCTGGACCTCGCCAGCGGGAAGGCCACGGGAGGTGACGCCGGTGACGCGGCCTACGAGCTGGGCCGCGGCGAGGTCCGTGACGGCCGTTCGATGGACGCCCTGCTCAGCGCCTACCGCGTCGGCGCCCGCGTGGCCTGGCGCTGCCTGGCGGCGGGTGCCGTACCCGCGGGCCTGCCCGCCGCCGAGGTCGCCAAGTTCGCCGAGCTGACCTTCGCCTACATCGACGAGCTCTCCGCCGCGAGCGCCGCGGGCCACGCCGACGAGCTGGCCGCCCAGGGCCGTGCCCAGGAACGGCACCTGGAACAGCTGGCCCGCGACCTCCTCGCCGGCGCGAGTCCGGACGTACTGCTGGTCTCCGCTCAACGGGCCGGCTGGCAGCCTCCGGTGTCGCTGACCGCGGTCCTGCTGCCCGCCGCCCAGGCCCGGCCTGCCTACCGGGTGCTCGACCCGAGCACCCTCGTTCTGGACGATCTGCCGGACGCCTTCGGCGTGCTGCTCGTCCCCGACGCCGACCGAGCCCACCTCCTGCGGCATCTGACCGACCGCACCGCCGTGGTCGGCCCGGCCCGGCCGTGGACCCGCGTGTCCGCCTCGTACGCACGGGCCGTACGCGCGCGCTCCCTCTCCTCCGAGATCCGCGACACCGAGGACCACCTGCCCGAGCTGGTGCTGAGCGCCGACATGGACGCCTTCGCAGACCTGCGCGCCCGGGCCCTCGCACCGCTGCGTTTCTTGCCCCCCGCGACCGCCCGGCGGCTGGAGGAGACACTGCGGGCCTGGCTGCTGCACCAGGGCAGGCGGGACGAGGTGGCGGCGGCGTTGTACGTCCACCCCCAGACCGTCCGGTACCGGATGGCGCAGGTGCGGGAGCTGTTCCCGGACCTCTCCTCGCCCGACCGGGTCCTTGAGCTGACACTGGCGGTCGGTCTCGGGGCGGGTGACTCGACGTCACGGTAGGTCCGACGGGAGCGTCAACGGGGCAGGGAAGCAGCGTCGCCCGGGACGGCTCGGTGACCTGGTGCCGCAGCGGTCGAGGGCGGGGGTCCTCACCTCGCCCAGGTGGGAGGCCGGTGATCCGCAGCCTCGTGAGTCCGGGCAGGTGGGTGGCCTCGCGGCCGGCCGGTTCCGACAACGCTGTTGGGGGTCCAGCCTGTCAGCGTGATGCGGTCCACCGGGGGGCGATGCGGGCCCACTCCGCGTCCCACTGGGTGAGGTTGTGGCGCTCAAGCCTTCGTCGGGCGTAGGAGTACCCGGCCAGGCCGAGGACGGGGACGGCCATGGCGGCGAGGACGGCGCAGCCGATGGCGCCGTCACGGACCTGCCGGGTGCTGAGCGGAGCCTCAGTGATCTTTCCTTCCCCGTCGACCCATAGGTGCACGGTGTTGCCCGCGGCCAGAGCAGGGGTGACGTCCGTCTCCGCGGTGCGGGTGTGTCCTCGGGGGTCGGTGAAGCGGACCGTGACCGGATATCGCGTCTTCCGCGCCTCGGCGGATCCCGGTTCCGGGTGACGGGGAGCGTCGTGCAGCAGTACGGCGGGGGTGTGGTGCCGGGTGGCGTGCTGGTGCCGGGCGGTCTCCGCGTAGTGGCGGTGGGCGGTGTCGCCCACGACGAACGCGACGGGTGGAGTGGCGGCCAGGACGGCCAGGAAGAGGCCGACGGCGATCCATGCCTGCGCGAGGTCCGCGCGACGGCGCAGGGGGTTGCGCCGCCATCGCCACAACAGGACGCGGGGGAGGTGTTCGGGAGGGCGTGACGGAGGTACTGCGCGGGCCACGGTGTCTCTCCTTACGCGGGAACGCGGCGACTACGCCGGGCGCTTGCCGGGACGCGGGCGATGGCTAGCGGTGGTGCGTGGCGTCGGTGTTCGCGGTGGCCGAGGGGTGGGCGTGGGCGGTCCGCAGGAGTTGCGCGGCGCCGCGGACCGCTGCGGTGTGCGGGGCGTGGATGGGGCGCAGGGGGACCTGCAACCCATCCGTGAGACGGCAGGTGATGTCCGGGCGCAGGGCACCGCCGCCGGCGAGCAGCGGGCCCCGCCGGAGAGCGTCGGGCATCTGGTGGGTGGGGTCCTGGTCCCGCATGCCGGTCACCATGGCGACGACCGCGTCGGCGATCCGTGCGGGTGGGGTGCGGCCGTCCAGGTCGCTGGTGCCCAGGGCGGTGCAGCGGGCGTCGGTCACCGTGCCCTCGACGAGGAGCGTCACCTCGGTGAGGTGGGCGCCGATGTCCACGACCAGCAGGGGGCAGGCCAGGTCGGCGTCGGCCGCCACGGCCACGGCACGCGCCGTGGGGACGGTCAGAACGGTGCGCGGCCGCAGGACCTCGACCGCCGTGCGGGCTTCGGCCCGGTAGGCGAGGCCGCCCAGCACGGGTGTGGTCAGGATGACCAGAGGACGGCCGGCACGCGGCAGGCGGTGGCCGAGTAGCCGGTCGAGCATCCGGGCCGTTCCGGGGGTGTCGACGATGGTGCCGCGCCGGATGGGGTAGCCGTTGCCGTCGCCCCCGACGGTGACCGTGGGCACGTCGAGGACGGTTCGCCGCCCGGACGTCCAGACACGGGTGCGGGCGCTGCCCAGGTCGAGGGCGATGCCGGAACACTGCCGGCACCAGGGCCACGCGCGGTGCCGGGCGGTCGCGGGACGGCTCCCGGGTGGGGTGGTCATCCGCCGGCCTCCCTGACCTGACGGCATCGCGCGCAGTAGCGGGCTTGGGGCACGATCATCAGCAGTTCACGTGCGATGGGTCCGCGGCACAGGTGGCAGATGCCGAAGCGGCCCTGGTCCATGCGGGTGAGGGCGGCTTCCACGTCGGCCAGGACCAGGCGGGCGGAGGCGGCGAGCTTGTTGCGCACCTCGAGTTGGGACGCCGCCGGACGGAGGCCCGGAGCGCCGGCACGAGATGTGGCGGCGGCTGAGAGCTGGTGGAGTTGCTCCTGGCGGAACAGGCGTTGCTCGTGCAGGTTCTCGCGCAGTGCGGCCAAGTCCTCGGTCGACAGAGCCGTGTTGTGGTCATCGATGATCCGCTGGTTCACCAAGTCACCCCCTGGGCAGGGCGGGAAAGGGGTCGAAGGAGTGCCTGTCAGGCGGCGTTGCGCTGGCAGGGGACGCAGTACGGCGTGTAGGGCAGGATTTCCAGACGCTCGACGGGGATGGGCCTGGAGCAGGTGCGGCAGATGCCGTAGGTGCCGTCCTGGACGCGGGCGAAGGCGGCCTCGACCTCGGCGAGGACTCGCCGGATGGTGTCCTTCTGCGTGGACATCACCTGTTCCTCCGCGTCGGAGCCGGCCTCGTCGACGGCGCGCAACTGGGTGAGCCGGGAGGCGCGTTCCTGTTCGAGGCGCTGGAGGGCCTCGTGCGCCGTCAGCCGTTCACGACGGGTTTCGGTCTGGGGCGTGTCGAGCGACATGGCAGGTCCTTCTTCCGGTGCAGTCCGGGTCGGCAGGGAGTCGTCGGGGCGAGGTGCGGTCACGTAGGGCTGTTCATGCCTCCACCGTGGCCGCGTCACCGCGGAAAACCCATCGGGCGCGATACCCATCTGTGGCATGGCCCGGGCCGGTCGCGGTGTGACCCGAACGTGTCGCGGTGCGCGCCGGGAGCCCATCGCACCGCGGGCCGGAACCCATGGCGGTGCCTGCCGGCCGGGCCCGGAAATGGGCATTGGAGCCCATCGACGGCGGAGCGGGCGGCGGGCAGCCTGGAGTGCAGGCCGGTCAGAACCAGTGAACGCAGCTCAAGCTCGGGGTGCGCGGTGACCGACAGTAGAGGCATGGCCGCGTCACACACGGAAAGGCGTCATCCCGGTGTCCCTGTTCTGGCGGATCTTCGCGCTCAACGCGGTAGTGCTGGGAAGCGCCACCGCGCTGCTGCTGTGGGCGCCGGTGACCGTCTCCGTGCCGGTGGTGCTGACCGAGGCGATCATCCTCGTGTCCGGGCTGGCCGTCATGCTGGTCGCCAACGCGGCCCTGCTCCGCATCGGCCTCGCCCCGCTCGACCGGCTCACCCGGCTGATGACCACCGTCGATCTGCTGCGCCCCGGACACCGGCTGCCGGAAGGGGGCCGGGGCGAGACCGCCGAACTGATCCGAACCTTCAACGCCATGCTCGAACGCCTCGAGCACGAGCGGGCCTCCAGCAGCGCCCGCGCCCTGTTCGCCCAGGAGGCGGAACGACGCCGTATCGCACAGGAACTGCACGACGAGGTGGGGCAGAGCATGACCGCGATCCTGCTGTCACTGGAGCGGGCCGCCGACGAGGCGGACCAGCCGTTGCGCGGTGAACTGCGGCAGGTGCAGGAGATCACCCGGGCGAGCCTGGACGAGGTGCGCCGCCTGGTACGTCGACTGCGGCCGGGCGTGCTGGAGGACCTCGGGCTGGTCAGCGCCCTGACCTCGCTGACCAGTGAGTTCGCGACCCATGTGGGGCTGCGGGTGGTGCGCCGCTTCGACACCGGTCTGCCCGCGCTGGACCAGCAGACGGAACTGGTCCTGTACCGCGTCGCCCAGGAAGCCCTGACCAACGCCGCCCGTCACGCGGACGCCGGCCAGGTCGAGGTGAGCCTGCACCGTACCGGCGAGGCGGTGGTCCTGGCCGTCGCCGACGACGGCGGCGGCACCGAAGCCGTCCGCGAGGGGGCCGGTATCCGCGGAATGCGCGAGCGGGCCCTGCTGATCGGGGCCACGCTGGACATCACCTCCCACCCGCGGGCCGGTACGACGGTCCGGCTCGTCGTGCCCCACAGGAAGCAGCCATGACCACGCCCCACACATCCGTGATCCGTATCCTCCTCGCCGACGACCACGCGCTGGTACGTCGCGGCGTACGGCTCATCCTCGACCGGGAGCCGGACCTCGAGGTGGTCGCCGAGGCCGGGGACGGGGCGGAGGCCGTCGAACTGGCCCGCACCCACGAGGTCGACCTGGCCGTGATGGACATCGCCATGCCCCGGATGACCGGCCTGCAGGCCACCCGCGACCTCGTCACGCTGAAGCCGGGTGTGCGCGTGCTGATGCTGACCATGCATGACAACGAGCAGTACTTCTTCCAGGCCCTGAAGGCAGGAGCCAGCGGATACGTGCTGAAATCCGTGGCCGACCGCGACCTCGTGGCGGCCTGCCGTGCCGCGATGCGTGACGAGCCGTTCCTGTATCCGGGAGCGGTCAGCGCGCTGATCCGCAGCTACCTCGACCGCGTTCGCAACGGCGAGGAGCCGCCCGAACAGGTGCTGACCGCGCGGGAGGAGGAGGTCCTCAAGCTCGTGGCCGAGGGCCACTCCTCCAAGGAGATCGCCGAGATCCTCTTCATCAGCATCAAGACCGTCCACCGGCATCGGGAGAACCTGCTGCGCAAGCTGGGGCTGCGCGACCGGTTGGAGCTCACCCGCTACGCGATCCGCGCCGGCCTCGTCGAAGCCTGAGCAGAGGGGCCGTCGCTCGGATCTCGGGTGGCTGTCGGCGGGGAGTAACTGGCAGGCCGTCACCGGCAGGTCGTCACCGATTTGGAAGGGGGAGGGGATGGCCCGCTCCGAGCGACGTTTCGAGCATTGCTCCGCGCGCCATGCCGGGCACCCTTCCGCGCGTGCCGTTTCACGAATGCGCTGCCTGGGCTCGGCCGTGCCGGGCGTCCTGCTCGCCGTCGTCATCACGCTGATCGGTCTGTCCGTCCCGGGCGTGGAGCAATTCCACGAGCAACTCCGCGCCGGCGGTGGCCCGGTGCTCGCGGCCGAGGCCCGGGCGACGCACGGCGAGTCCTACGCGGAGAGTGCGGACCCGGCTGTTTCCGCCGCCGCGGTGCGGGGCCAGGGGGAGGTCGTCGGCGAGCGTCACGCACCACCGGTCTCCGCCCAGGGCGCCTCATCCGGTTTCGAGGCCGATCCGTTGTGGCCCGCGCAGCCTCCGGCCGAGGAGGGCGACCCACCCGTGTCGGAGGATCCGGCACACCGTCACGGGGTGCGGGCACCACCCTCGCCTTCCGGCAACTGAGCCCCGTCCGTCTCCTCCTTCTCGACTTCCTTTCCTGCCGCGGCCACTGTGGCGGCCGCGGTGTGCCTGCCGGAGGCCCGTTGTGAACCGATCCGCGCGCATCAGAGGCTTGATCGCCCTGGCCGCCGTCGTCCTGTCGCTGTACGTCGCCCTCACCGTGCCCGTCCACCTCGGACTCGATCTGCGGGGCGGTACCCAGATCGTGCTGGAGACCCGCCCCAACGACTCCGACGCCGACTCGGACGCCACGGACCGGACCGTGGAGGTGCTGCGCGGCCGTATCGACGCCCTTGGTGTCGCCGAGCCCACCATCGCCCGATCCGGCAGCGACCGGATCATCGTCGAGCTGCCCGGCCTGCAGGATCCCCGGGAGGCGGCCGACGTGCTCGGCCGCACCGCGCAGCTCACCTTCCACCAGGTGCTCGGCACGGCGGCCCCCGCCGACGACCTGCCGGCTCCGTTGCCCAAACGGGCCCGCGAGCAGGTGATGGCCGACGAGTCCGGCAACCGACTGCGGCTCCGGGCGGCCTCGCTGACCGGCGAGGACGTCGAGAAGGCAGCCGCCCGCTTCGATCAGCAGGGCGGTGCCGGCTGGCACGTCACCGTCGACTTCAGGGGGTCGGGGGAGACCGGGTGGGCCCGGCTGACGGGGGAGGCCGCCTGCCACCCGGTCGGAGACCCGGGCCGCCGGGTCGCCATCGTCCTGGACGACAAGATCATCTCTTCGCCGCAGGTCGACCCGTCCGTCGCCTGCCGGTCCGGCATCAGCGGCGGCTCCACCCAGATCACCGGCACCTTCGACGACAGCGAGGCGAAGGAGCTGGCCCTGCTCATCAACGGCGGAGCCCTGCCCGTGCCGGTGGAGACCATCGAGCAGCGCACCGTCGGCCCCAGTCTGGGAGCCGAAGCCATCACGGCCAGCGCCTGGGCCGCCGGTATCGGTACGGCAGTGACCTCGCTGTTCATCATCGCCGTCTACCGGCTCATGGGCTTCCTGGCCACCGTGGCCCTGGCCTGCTACGGCCTCATCTCCTACGCGGTCCTCGCAGCCCTCGGCGCCACCCTGACCCTGCCCGGCCTCGCCGGCTTCGTGCTGGCCATCGGCATGGCGGTCGACGCCAACGTGCTCGTTTTTGAACGCGCCCGCGAGGAGTACGCGGCTGGGCACCGCCGCACTCCACGGTCGGCCCTGAGCGCCGGATTCCGCGGGGCCCTCAGCGCGATCGCCGACTCCAACATCACCACCCTCATCGCAGCGGGCCTGCTGTTCTTCCTGGCCTCCGGGCCGGTGCGCGGGTTCGGTGTCACGCTGGGCATCGGCGTCCTCGCCTCCATGCTGAGCGCTCTGGTCATCACCCGGGCACTCGCCGACCTCGCCGTCGGCCGCCCCGGTCCGCGTCGCCGCCCCCGCCTCACCGGCATCGCCCACAACGGCCTCGTGCGCCAACACCTCATCCGCACGAGCCCGAACCTGATGCGCCATCCGCGCCGGTGGCTGGCGGTCTCGGCGGTGGCCCTGGTCCTGGCCGCCTCCGGCATTGCCATGCGCGGTCTTGACCTCGGCGTGGAGTTCACCGGCGGCCGCCTCTTCTCCTACACCACGGCCGCCCCCGCCGACGCCGACCGAGCCCGTGATGCGCTCGCCGACGCCGGATTCTCCCAGGCCGTCGTCCAGACCTCCGGCGAACACCGACTCACCGTCCGCACCCCCCACCTGAGCAACACCCAAGCGGCGGCCGTCACCGCCACCGTCACCGACGTGGCGCCCGGGGCCGAGAAGATCCGCGACGAGGCGATCGGACCGAGCCTCGGCGAGGAGCTGCGCCACGGCGCCGTTATCGCCCTCGCCGTCGCCCTCGGCGCCCAGCTCGTCTACCTCGCGGCACGTTTCCGCTGGCTGCTGGGCAGCTCCGCGGTCGTCACGCTCGCTCATGACGTGGTGATCCTCGTCGGCGTGTTCGCCTGGCTGGGCAAGCCCGTCGACGGCGTGTTCCTGGCCGCGCTGCTGACCGTCATCGGGTACTCCGTCAACGACTCCGTCGTCGTCTTCGACCGGATCAGGGAACTGGGCCGCCGCGCGGACAGGGGACCATTCGCACGTGTCGCCAACCAGGCCCTTCTTCAGACCCTGCCCCGCACCGTCAACACCGGTATGGGCGCCGTGTTCATCCTCACCGCACTGGCCGTCCTCGGCGGGGACACCCTGACCGACTTCGCCCTGGCCCTTCTGATCGGCTTCGCGGTGGGGACGTACTCCTCGATGTTCACGGCGACCCCGCTGGCCGTAGCACTGCACGAGCGCCGCACGTAGACGGTGTCCACGGCACGGTCGGGGCCACGGGGCAGTGACACACGACCGCGCTGTCACGCTAGGGTCAGCAGTCGAAAACTGGCCAAGGTCAGGCGCGAGGGCGGCATGCGGGATCTACCGATGTCCGTTGCACGAGCGGTGATGCGTGAACAACTCACGCGGACGTGCAACTGGCGGCGGCCGAAAGTCGTCCTCTGCGACGAGCCGTCGAGGCACACCGAGAACTGGGACAACAGGGGGGACACAGCATGAACGTGACGTCGAAGAAGAGCCGGCGCAGACCGAGCGTTGTCGGGACGGCCGTACTGGGAGCCTGCGTGGCTGGCGCGTTGCTCCTCACCGGCTGCAACGGCAAGGGAGACGCAGCGGGTTCGGGCGCCGACACGAGCCCGACGAAGGCGGCGGGCGCCGGCGGCAAGGGAACAGCTTCCGGCGCGCCGAGCGAAACTCCGGGCGCCACTGCGTCTTCAGGACCGAGCAGCGCCGCCAAGACGCCCGTCGCCGTTCCAGTCGCGTCCAAGGCTCCCGTTTCCGTGTCGCCGACCGCGGAGGGCGTCGCCGACGACGGCTGTGACCACAAGATGCCGATCTCCCCCGACGAGATAGCGGTTTACCGCTACACCCCCGAGGGAGGATTTCTCAGTCTGATCGTCAAGCACGGCAACTGGGGCTGCGGATCTCCTGACTCCGACGGCGCGCCGTTCGAGACGGTCGGCAAGGAGACGTTCATCCCGATGGACCAGGCCGCGTACGTCACCGTGACCACCCCCATCGTGGAGAGCACCGAGAACCAGCACATCGGGGTGCAGGAGTTCCTCGACTGGCTGGAGGCGCACCCGAACTCGGGGCTCGTGTTCACCTACCACCTCGGTGCCGACGGCGCCATCGACCGCCTCGACGAGGTCTTCACGCCGTAGCAGCGCCGTGTGCGGCGTTCGGAAGGCGCCACGCTGGCCCTACCGACGGGCGCGCCGGATGCGGATGGGGCCGCGCGTCTCCGTCTCCGCGACGGGCCGGCCGCCCTGCGTCACCTCGACCTCGCCGTCGTTCACCAGACGCCAGGCCGCTCGGCGGGCCGGCTCCATCAGGGCCCGCCAGCCGTCGTCGTCACCCTCGTAGACTGCGCGCGCCGCGTCGGACGGACAGATGGACGCAGTGTCGGCGCGGCGCTCCAGCAGGCTCATGATGGCCTTCTCCAGCCGTTCACCGAGCTGCCGGTCCGTCTCCTCCATGCGATCCAGTGTGCCGGAGAGTCCGTGCGGCGGCAGGCCGAGACGTCGGCCCCGCCATGGCTGACCAGTTCGGCTGCGACACTCCGGGCGGGTCGGGGGTGATGTCCAGGCTTGGCGCCCCGGTGAGCTGTAGCCCCGTCGTCACGCCTTTCCCGGGGGGCTCAAAGTGGCTGTTCCGCCCGTCGGGGCGAAGGTCTCGCCCACTCACCGCCTGCCCACTCACCGCCCGCCCCGCGCCCGTTCAGCCGGGCCCTGTCGGACAGGGGCCCGCCCCCGAGGGGTGGAGGCCCGCAGCCAGCGTGGTGGCCAGCACCTGCCAGACATGGGCGGCGAGGTCGACGTGCCTTGACTGCGTGGCCTGTCGTGCGAGCTGCTGGAGCGCGGCGACGCCTTCCTCGACCCGGCCCGCGTGGATCGCCAGCCGGCCGTCGAGGACCGACAGCCGCACCCGGTCACGGTAGGGGAGACGCAGCTCCTCCTCGGACAGCACGGCCCGGCTCAGCTGGGCGGCGTCCTCGAACCGGCCCTGTGCGAAGGCGAGATGAGCCTGGAGGGCGTGCAGTTCCTGGAGTTGTGCGGGTGTGCCGATCAGGTCGAGGACGGAGGCGGCCTCTGTCAGCCACCTCTCTGCGGCGGCCACCCGGGGTGGTGACATCTGCAGGGCTGTGGCGGTGGCGGTGGTCCGCAGCCGGGCCCACACGGTCAGGTCGTCCTGGCCGCCCTTGAGCAGGTCGAGGGCTGTGTCCAGCCGGGCGAGGGCGGCCGCGTCGTCGCCCTTGCGGCTGCTGACCACGGCGGCCGTCCACAGGGCCTCGGCCGCCTGCACGGCGGAGGCCCGGGGCAGCAGATCTCGGTCCAGCTCGTCGACGTGCTGCGAGGCCGCCTCCCACCGGCCGAGGTCCGTCTCGATGCTGATCAGCTCCAGCAGGGCGGCCAGCGTGTCGGGCACACACAGGTGCGCGGTGCGGGCGACGGAGAAGGCCTCCGCCGCCGCCGACTCCGCCGTACGCATGTCGCCGAGGGCACGTGCGCAGCGCGCGTGGCGGACCAGCGAGCGGGTGAGGAGGTCCGGGGCGTCCAACGTCCGGCTCAGCGACAGGAGTTGCAGCAGATGGGTGCGTTCCCGTCGATGGTCGCCGTCGCGGCCGGCGGCCTGGCTGAGCAGCCACAGGGCATGCCAGCGGGCGGCGGGATCCTCGCAGGCGTCCTCCTCGACCGCGCGGCCGAGCGCCGCGGTGCCGTCCGTCCCGGGCGGAGCCGAGGCCGCGGCGGCCAGCGCTCCGCTCAGGGAGGTGCCGTCCGCCTGGCCGGTCAGGGCCGAAGCGTCGACCCCGAGGCGGTGGGCGAGGTAGGCGACGGTGCGTTCGGTGGGTCGCCGGTCTCCGGATTCCAGGCGTGACAGGTGTCCCGTCGACATGTCGTCGCCGACGACGTCGGCCTGGCTCAGGCCGCGTGCGGTCCGGAGTCTTTTGAGCCGACGGCCGAACTGCGGCTGGTCGAGCATCTCCCTCCTCGGGTTCGGTGGCCCGGTCGGCACGGTATCCGTGGTTCCGTTTGCCCGGTCGGGCACGTGAGTTGTCAGCACTTTAGGGAGCGCCGCAAGAGGCGACAACCTGTTTGCTGCGGGGGGGCAAGCGCATTCCGGGTGGGTGACGTCCGGCCGCCCCGATTGTGGGAGACGGGGGTTCTCCGGGCCCGAATTCCGCCCGCCCGCACAAGAGTTGACGAGTTGCCCAGGTCACCTGGCAAACTCTTGTCTCAGGGGTTGTCGCCCTTTAATCTCGATGGCGGTTCCATCGAACGCTTCAAGCGATCCCCTCTTCGCCGCGTGGAGGTTTTCGTGCTCCCCACCGCCCGAACGGGCTCCTCGTCATGGCAGGACTTACGGCTCACCCGCCCGGCCCTCCGGCTGCCCGTGGACGGGACCGCGGCCCGGGCTCGAAGAGCCGTCATGACAACGTTGCCCGGCAGCCCCGGATGACGGTCGCCTCGGCACCGCTCCCTCCGCTCACCTGAACCGACCCCTGTTCCGGAGCCCACCTCCGGCCCGGAACGACGCGGATCCCCGGCACCGGGCCACCGACGAGGTGGCGCGTGCCGTCACCGGGCGCTCGTCGACACCCAGGCACAGCGCATCGGTCCGCTCCGCGTCCGCTCCACCCTTCCCAGCCCCCCACGTGCAGGAAGAAGGACGGTACGTCCGTGGCGACCACGAGTTTCCCCGACGCCTCGCCCAGCAGGAAGAAGACCGCAGCTACGGCTGTCCCGGTCCGCCGCGGCCTGACCGCCGCACCGGACCACGTCACCCCGGCGGCCGCCTGTACGGCCCACCTGTCCCCGCGGGACCTCACGGTCACCGCCGCGGAACCCGAATTCGCCCGCCAATTCGGCCTGAGTGCCGACGACATCTGCGGACGCGGGCTGCTCGAACTGCTCCGTTCCCCGGCCCCGGGCCTTTTGCGGAAACAATTCACCGCGCTTTCCTCGGGGCGCAGCCGGAGATTCAAGGAGAAGGTGACCGGCCGGGACGGCGATGGCCGTAATTTCGCTGCCGATATCACCGCCATCGCCGTCAGACAGCCCTCGGGTGGGTTGGTCGGTGTCGTCGTCCTCCTGCGCCGGTCGGCCGAAGCGGGCACGGGCGGGCCCGTGCTCAGCGCCCTCGACGCGCAGGTCCTGGAGGGTGTGGCGAGTGGTGAGTCCACGGTGCAGATGGCCTCCCGTCTGTATCTGAGCCGCCAGGGCATCGAGTACCGCGTCGGGCAGATGCTGCGGCGTTTCGACGCGCCCAACCGGCCCGCTCTCGTGGCGCGGGCCCACGCCCTGGGCATGTTCGCCGCGGGGCAGTGGCCCCCGCGTGTCCTCCCCGAACGCGTGCGCTAGTGCGGAACGGGGCCTGACGGGCCCCGCACGGCGGCCGTGGCGGAAGCACCGCCACGGCCGCCGTCGTATCGGCCCGAACGGACCCGGCCCGGCCTCACGCCGCCGAGGGCTGCCAGGCCTCCTGGAACCGGCGCCGGGCACGGAAGAGACGGGAACGGACGGTGCCGACGGGCAGGGCGAGCACCTCGGCCATCTCCTCTTCGTTCAGCCCGTAGGCACGCAGGGTGAGGATCTGCCGGTGCGCCCGCGACAGGCGCTCCAGCACGTCGCTGATGTACACCGCGTCCATGGGATTGGTCTCCTGCTGCGCCTCCACCTCGGAGCAGCAGTTCTCCGCGCCGTAGCGCCTGGCGGTGCGGACGGCCTCCCGGACCGTCACGGAGCGCACCCAGCCGTAGAACGCCGCCGGTTCGCGCAGGGATCCCAGGCCGCGGTAGACGGCGAGCAGCGCCTCCTGCGTGGCGTCGGCGCCGTCGTCGTGGGTGATGGACCGGCAGATGCGTGCGACGTAGGGCGTGATGGCGGTCAGCAGGTGGTTCATCGCGTCCTCGTCGCCCGCCTGGGCTCGGGGGAGCAGCGTGAGGGGGGAGGGGAGTTCGCTGACGGTCGTCATGACGGACAGAGGTTCCTTACACGGCCGGGCGGGTGGGGGAGGGAGAGGACGGACGGGCTCGTGCTCAGCCGGCGGCAGTCAGGGCGTGCCCGGGTTCGGCGGCGTCCGTGAAGGCCAGGAGCCCGGCGCGCACGTCGTCGCGGAACGCCCTCATGAAGTCCGGGCTGTAGCAGGCGGTCGAGTGCGGGAACTCGATGCTGAGCCGGCCCTCGAAGGAGACGACGCAGGCCATGACGGGGCTGCGACCCGCCTGCGGGAAGTAGTTCTCGCGGCCCGGGACCAGTCGTACGTCGA
The DNA here is from genome assembly GCF_044756385.1 of Streptomyces sp. NPDC091972. NCBI lineage: Bacteria > Bacillati > Actinomycetota > Actinomycetes > Kitasatosporales > Streptomycetaceae > Streptomyces > Streptomyces sp. NPDC091972. The sequence continues at coordinate 157,738 of NZ_JBIVSV010000014.1, forward strand.
CGGCGCGCAGTCCTTCAGGCAGTCGCGGGCCCGGGACCACGCCCATGTTGGTGGCGATCACCGTGGCCAGTTGCAGGGCGGGATTGCGGGGGATCTCCGGCGTGATGCGCATCTCGTGCACGTGGTCGCCGCGGTTGAGGAAGTCGCCGAGGCGGGCGTGCACGGCACGGGCCACCTCCAGCGGCTGCGAGGTCGTGGACACCTGAAGGGTCTGCAGGTGGGTGGTGACCGCGGGCACCAAGGCGGAGGCGGGCAGCGGCGGGGACAGCCGCGAGCGCAGGTCGACGGGGGAGAGGCAGCCGAGAGTGCGGGCTCCTTCGTCCCCCGGCAGCCGCCGTCGCGCCGTCACCAGAAGGGTCGCGGAGATCAACGCGTGCACCGAGACGCCCGAGGCCCGCGCCGTCCGGCGCAGGCGCGAGGTGCGGTCCGCGTCCAGGGTCAGCCTGTGGACCTCGATGTGCCCGCCGGCGTCGGCCCCCTCGCCGGGGACGGCGTCGTAGGGGACCAGTTCGACCGGGTGGCGTCGTATCTCCTCCAGGCGGCCGTCGAGGTACTTGGCCGTGTCGGCGTCGTCGACCGGGGGCAGCAGACGGCTTACCGGCTCCGGCCAGCGGGGGCCCTCCGGATCGACGCTCTCGCCGGTGCTCCCCTCGACCGACTGGCGGTAGCGGTCCCACAGGGCATTGTGCAGCGCGATGCTGCTGTGGCCGTCGGTGATCGTGTGGTCGATCACCAGCACGAACAGATGGCTGTCCCCGTCCGGGGCGCTGACCAGGACGGCGCGGCTGAGGGGGCCTCCGAGCGGCAGCGGCCGGTTCAGCTCCGTCGCATAAGCCTCGTCCGCGTCGCCGGTCCGGGTGATCAACCGGGGCCGCGCGTCGGCGTCGAGGACGCGCAACACGTGGCCGGAGCCGTCCTGTTCGATGCGGGAGCGCAGCGGCGGGTTCGCCTCGGTCGTGGCGTCGAACGCGGCCGACAGTGCCAAGACGTCCACCGGTCCGCGCAGGGTGCAGGACAGCACCGCCCTGCTTCTCTGGCCCACGTAGAGCGTCTCGACCGGACACAGCGCACGGTGCATGCCGTCAGCCTTCTTTCCGTCGTTCGTTCCGGAAGTCCACGGCCCCGGGACAGGTCTGCCGCCGCGGTGGTCCGCGAGGAGGTCGGGGGCCTTTCGAGGGTGCACGGAGGAACGCGGCCGAATCCAGCCCGGAGCGCGGCGTGCGGGGAAGTCGCGTGATTTCCCTAGAAGTTGAGTCACGGCGCACACTCCCCGGTCCCGTGGATTTCAGGGAAATCCCTGAAACGACGGCCGCCGGGCCGGTTCGCCTTGACCCGGCCTGCGCGGGTGCCTCAACGTGCTGTGCCGTGAAACCGGGGCAGACGGCGTGATCGCCCTGTCCCCGGTGTGCGGCCTCAGTCGCTCCCCGCGGGTCGCGCCCGGCGTACGTCAGGCGTGCGACACGGGGTGGCCGCACCCGTCCGATCCGGCCGGGCCTTCGCCGTCCGGGACATCTTCGGCTTGCCACGTGAGGGTTGCGCTATGTCACTCCAGGAGGACGCACGTCGACCGCTGTCCGGAGCCCAGGAGGGCCTCTGGTACGCAGGACGGCTCGCACCGGACAGTGCCGCGTACAACACCGCGGAGGCCGTGGAGATCCACGGGCCCCTGGACACCGCCCTGTTCGAGAGCGCGCTGCGGCGCGTCGTCGCCGAGGCCGACACCTTCGCCCTGCGGTTCGCCGACACCGACGACGGCCCCCGCTGCCACCCGGCGCCGGACGCGGACGACTGGAGCCTGAACCGGGCCGACGTCAGCGGCGCCGCCGATCCGGAGGCCGCCGCGTGGGAGTACGTCCGCGCCGACCTCGCGACCCCGGTGGACCCGGAGAAGGGCCCCCTGTTCGCGCACACCCTGCTGACCCTCGCCGAGGACCGCCACCTGTGGCTGCTGAGGGCCCATCACCTGCTCCTGGACGGCTACAGCTACAAGCTCCTGGGGCGCCGCCTCGCCGAGACCTACAACGCGCTGGCGGAGGGCCGGGAACCGGAGCCCTGCGCCTTCGCGCCGGTGCGCCGACTCCAGGAGGAGGAAGCGGCCTACGTCGCCTCCGAGCGCTTCGCCCGTGACCGTGACCACTGGGCGCAGCGCCTGGCCGACCTGCCCGAGCCGGCCCGGCTCACCTCCCGCACGGCGCCGCCCACCGCGCCATTCCTGCGCCGCACCGCCGAGTTGACGCCGGCCGAGACCGCTGCCCTGGACACCGCGGCCGCCCGCCTCGGGGTCCAGCGCACCGACCTGCTGACCGCGGCCACCGCCGCCTACCTGCACCGGATGACCGGCGCCCGCGACCTGGTGCTGGGCATGGCCACGATGAGCCGGCTGGGCAGCGCCGCCCTGCGCACCCCCGGCACCGCCTCCGACGTCCTGCCGCTGCGCGTGGCAGCCGAACCCGCAATCGGTGTAGCGGAGTTGGCCCGGGCCGTCGCCGATGAACTCCGGGACCTGCGCCGCCACCAGCGCTACCGCGGCGAGTTCCTCCGCCGCGACCTGGGCCTGCTGGGCACCGGGCGCCGCCTCTACGGGCCGGTGCTGAACATCGTCCCGTTCGACGAGTCCCCCGTCTTCGGCGGACACCCCACCACCTGGCACCACCTGTCCGGCGGTGCCGTCGACGACCTCCAGGTCTCGGTGCGCCCCGGGCCCCGCGGAGGCGGACTGTGGCTGGCCTTCGACGCCAACCCCGCCCTGTACGAGGAGGACGAACTCGCGCTGCACCGCGACCGGTTCCTCACCCTGCTGCGTCAACTGACCGGAGCGGGACCGGAGACGCCGCTGGGCGATCTGGACATCCTGCTGCCGGGCGAACACCCCCGCGACACACCCGCGCACACGTATCCGGTCGAGCGGACCCTCGCGGAGCTGTTCGAGGAGCGGGCGGCGGCAGGACCGGAGCGCACGGCCGTCAGCCACGGCGACGAACGGCTCACCTACGCCGAGCTCAACGCCGAGGCCAACCGGATCGCCCGGCTGCTGACCGAGCACGGCGCCGGGCCCGGCCGGGTCGTGGCGCTCGCCCTGGAGCGCGGCATCCGGCTGCTGCCCGCCCTGCTGGCCGTCCTCAAGACCGGCGCCGCCTACCTGCCCCTGGACCCCGGTCAGCCGGCCGCACGGCTGCGGCTGGTCGTCGAGGACGCGGCCCCCGTCGTCCTCGTCACCGAACACGCCCACGCCCACCTCGCCCAGGACGCCGTCCCCGCCCTGCTGCTGGACGACCCCCAGGTGGCCGCGGATCTCGCCCGCCGCCCCGGCACCGACCTGACCGACACCGAACGGCACGGCCCGCTCAGCCCGTCCGGCACCGCGTACATCATCCACACCTCCGGCTCCACCGGCCGCCCCAAGGGCGTGCCCGTGCCGCACGCCAACGTCGTACGCCTCTTCGCCGCCGCGGCCGAGCACTTCGACTTCCGGGCCGACGACGTGTGGACGCTCTTCCACTCCTACGCCTTCGACTTCTCCGTGTGGGAGATGTGGGGCGCCCTGCTGCACGGCGGCCGGATCGTCGTCGTGCCCTACGCCGTCAGCCGCTCGCCGCGCGACTTCCTCGACCTGCTGCACCGCGAGGGCGTGACCGTCCTCAACCAGACGCCGTCCGCGTTCGAGCAGCTCGTCGACGCCGACCTCGAACACGGCCGCGGCAGCGGGGCGTTGCGCTACGTCGTGTTCGGCGGGGAGGCCCTGCGCCCGGCGCGGCTGCGTCCCTGGGCCGAACGGCACGGCCTCGACCGCCCGGCCCTGGTGAACATGTACGGCATCACCGAGACCACCGTGCACGTCACCCACCACCGCCTCACCGCGGCCGACCTGGACGATGCGCGCCGCGTCAGCGTCATCGGCCGGCCGCTCGCCGACCTGCGGGTGCATCTGCTGGACGCCGAGGGACGCCCGGTGCCGCCCGGCGCGACGGGGGAGATGTACGTCTCCGGCGCCGGCGTCGCCCCCGGTTACCTGAACCGCCCCGAGCAGACCGCGGAACGCTTCCTCGACGACCCCTACAGCCCGCCCGGCACCCGCATGTACCGCTCGGGCGACCTGGCCCGGCGCCGCCCCGACGGCACCCTCGACTACATGGGCCGCGCCGACGCCCAGATACAGCTGCGCGGCTTCCGCGTCGAGCCCGGCGAGATCGAGGCCGTCCTGGCCGCCCACCCCGGGGTCGCCCGCGCCGCCGTCGTGCCCCGCCGCGCCGGCAACGGCGCCCTGCACCTGGTCGCCTACACCGTCCCCTCCGGCGACGCCCCCGCGGACCCCGCCGGCCTGCGCACCCATGCCGCCGCGCACCTGCCCGAGCACATGGTCCCGGCCGCCTGCGTCCTGGTGGACGCCCTGCCGCTGACCGCCAACGGCAAGCTCGACGTGCAAGCCCTGCCCGACCCCGACTTCACCGCCGCCGCGTCCGGCACCCGGCCCGCGACACCGCAGCAGAGCCTGGTGTGCGCCCTGTTCGAGGACGTGCTGAACCTGCCGCGCGAGTCCGTCGGCGTGGACGCAGGCTTCTTCGACCTGGGCGGCGACTCGCTGCTCGCCACCCGGCTGCTGGCCCGGCTGCGGCAGCGAACCGGTGCGGAGATCCCCATCACCGCCCTGTTCGAGACGCCGACCCCGGCCGCGCTCGCCGAACGCCTGGCCGCGGGCACGCAGGGCACCCCGCCCCGGCCCGTCCTCGGCGCCGTCGCCCGCCCGCAGCGGGTGCCGCTGTCCTTCGCGCAGGAACGCATGTGGTTCCTGAACCGGCTCGACGAGGGCGCCGCCACCTACCACATCCCGCTCATCGTCCCCGTCGGAGCCGGCCTGGACAGCGAGGCACTCCAGGCCGCGCTCGGGGACCTGGCCGACCGGCACGAGAGCCTGCGCACCGTGATCGCCGAGCAGGACGGGACGGCCTGCCAGCGCATCCTGGCGCCCGGAGAGCTGGCTCCGGTGCTGCGGCGCGTCGACTGCCCCGCCGCGGAGATCGCCGCCCACGTCCAGGCCGCCTCGCGCCGCCGCTTCGACCTGACGGCGGAAAGCCCCCTGGCGGCCTGGCTGTTGGGGACCGGCAACGACCAGGTCCTGCTGTTCGTGCTGCACCACAGCGCCGCCGACGGCTGGTCGCTGGCCCCCTTCGCAGCCGACCTGTCCGCCGCCTACGCGGCCCGCCGGGCCGGCCGGGCACCGCGGTGGACGCCGCTGACGGTGCAGTACGCCGACTACGCGCTGTGGCAGCGTGCCCTGCTCGCGCCCGGGCCCGACGGCCCGGGCCGACTGGAGCGGCTCACCGCCCACTGGCGCACCGCGCTGGACGGCGTGCCCGCGGAGTGCACCCTGCCCGGCGACCGGCCGCGTCCCACCGCACCGCGCGGGAAGGGTGCGCACGTCGAAGTCGCCGTCGACACCGACCTGCACCGTGCGCTGCTGCGCCTGGCCGACCGCGAGGGCGCCAGCCTGTTCATGGTGCTGCACGCCGCCGTCAGCGCCCTGCTCACCCGCTGCGGCGCCGGTGAGGACATCGTCCTCGGCACCCCCGTCGCCGGCCGCACCGAACCCGGCCTCGACCCCCTGATCGGCCTGATCACCAACACCCTGGTGCTGCGCGCCGACACCTCCGGCGACCCCGCCTTCGGGGACCTCCTCGCCCGGCTGCGCACCGCCGACCTGGCCGCCCTGGACCACCAGGACCTGCCCTTCGACCGGCTGGTGGAAGACCTCAACCCGCCCCGCACGCCCGGCAGGCACCCCCTGTTCCAGGTGATGCTGGCCCTGCAGAACAACACGCCCGCCGTCCTCGAACTCGACGGCACCCGCACCCGGTTGCGGCCCACCGCCACCGGCACCGCCAAGTTCGACCTGTTCGTGGACGTCCTTCAGCGCCACGATGCCGCGGGGGCCCCCGACGGGTTGACGCTGCACGTCGAGTACGCCACCGACCTCTACGACGCGGCAACGGCCGAGGCGTTCGCCCGCGCCCTGCACGACGTCCTGCGCACGGTGAGCATCGACCCGGGCGTCCGCCTCGGGCAGTTGCCCGCGCTCGGCGCGCGCACCCCCGCCCCGGCCACGGCCGACGCAGCGGGCCTGGTGGAAGCGGCCCGGTCCGTGCCCGGCATCCGCGACGCCCACGTGCTGCCCGGCCACGGCGACGCCCCCGCCCGCCTGTACGTCGTGCCCGGCCGGCCGGACGCCGCCGAACGCGTCGAGGAGCTCCTGGAGCGCCAGGGCCACGGCTCCGTCCGCGTCACGGCGGTCAACGTCCTGCCCCGCGGCGAGGACGGCAGCGTCGACAGCGCGGCGTTGGATGCCCTGCCCACCGTGGACGTGACCGCGGCCGGGACGTGGCGGGAGCGGCTGGCCGAGCTGCCCGGCGTCACCACCGTCGACGTGGCGGTGGAGAACGTCCCCGACGAACTCGCCCGGCGCCACGCCGGCCGGCCCGACCGCCCCGCTGAAGCCGCCCCCGCCACCCGGCCCGCGCCCGCCCGCGCCGTCCCCGCCGTCAGCGAGGGCCCCGCGCTCACCGAGCCGTCCGTGCCGAGCTGGGCCGAGGCCCTGCGCCGCGCCGCCGCCCTGGAGAAGGGCGACATCGTCCACGTCCACGCCGACGGCAGCGAGCACCGGCGCACCTACGCCTCCCTGATCCCCGAGGCGTCCCGCGTCCTCGCCGGTCTGCGCCGGGCGGGCCTGCGCCCGGGCGACCAGGTCATCCTCCAGTGCGACGTCACCGAGGACTTCCTCGCGGTGCTGTGGGGCTGCGTCCTCGGCGGCTTCGTCGCCGTCCCGCTGACCGTCCCCGCCTCCTACGACACCCCCTCCGCGGCGCTGACCAAGCTGAAGGGCATCTGGCGGATGCTCGGCCGGCCCTGGATCGTCAGCTCCGCCGGACGCGAGGCCGGGCTGCGGGCGGTCGCCGCCCGGCAGGACTGGCCCGGCCCGCGCATCACCACGGCCGACGCGCTGCGCGAGGCGCCCGAGGACCACGACTGGCACCCCGCCCGGCCCGACGACCTGATGCTGATGCTGATGACGTCCGGCAGCACCGGCCTGCCCAAGGCGGTACGCCTCACCCACCGCAACGTGCTGACCCGCTCGGCCGCCACCGAGCAGCTCAACGGCCTCGGCACCGACGACGTCTCCCTGAACTGGATCCCCCTCGACCACGTCACCGGCGTGGTCATGTTCCACCTGCGTGACGTGTACCTGGGCTGCCGCCAGATCCACGCCCCGACCCCCTGGATCTTGCAGGACCCGCTGCGCTGGATGGACCTCGCCGACCGGCACCGGGTCACCGTCACCTGGGCGCCCAACTTCGCCTTCGGACTCCTGGCCGAACAGTCCCACCGCTTCACCGGCCGGAACTGGGACCTGTCGCCGATGCGGCTGGTGATGAACGCCGGCGAGGTCGTCGTCGCCTCGGCGGCCCGCGGCTTCCTGCACGCGCTGAAGCCCTTCGGCCTGCCCCAGGACGTGATGCACCCCGGCTGGGGCATGTCCGAGACCTGCTCCGTGGTCACCGACGCCGTCCTGCCCGCCCAACCGGTCCCCGACGAGGGCGTGTTCGTGAGCTGCGGACGCCCCTACCCCGGCTTCGCCATGCGGGTCGTCGACGAACAGGGCACCGTCCTGCCCGAGGGAGAGGCGGGCCGCTTCCAGGTCCGCGGCACCTCGGTGACCGGCGGCTACCACGACAACCCGGCCGCCAACGCGGAGGCGTTCACCGACGACGGCTGGTTCGACACCGGCGACCTGGCGTTCCTGCGCGACGGCGAGCTCTACATCACCGGCCGCGCCAAGGACGTCATCATCGTCAACGGCGTCAACCACTACAGCCACGAGATCGAAGCCTGCGTCGAGGAACTCCCGTACGCGGAGCGGAGTTTCACGGCCGCGGTCGCGGTGCGCACCGACCCCGCCTCGCCCACCGACGAACTCGCCCTGTTCCTCCACCTCACCCCCGAGGCCGACGCCGACCCGGCCCGCGCCCTGCGCGAGATCGCCGGCAAGGTCACCCGGGAGATCGGCGTCAGCCCGGCCTTCCTCATCCCGGTGGCGCGGGACGCCGTCCCCAAGACGGAGATCGGCAAGATCCAGCGCACCAAGCTGCGCAAGAGCTTCGAGGCGGGCGACTTCGACGACGAGGTCCGCCGCACCCAGGTGCTGCTGGGCACCGCGGCCACCGTCCCCGACTGGTTCCTGCGCCCGGTGTGGCAGCGGACGGAACGCCCCCACGCCCCCGCCATGACGCCGGGCCGGCACACCCTCGTCCTGGCGGGCGGCGATCCGCGGGCCGGTGCGCTTGCCGAGCGGCTCGCCGACGCGCTGCGCTCGGCGGGCGGCCTGTGCACGGTGGTCGAGGAGGCGGCCGCGTACGAGCGGCTGGACGCCGCCCACTACCGGGTCCGGCCCCTGGAGACCGCCGACCACGCCGCGCTGCTGAGCCGGTTGGCGGACGACGAGCGGCCCGTCGACGCCGTCCTGCACCTCGACGGCCTCCGCGGCACGGGCGAGCCGCCGGCGGCACCGGACGACACGACCGGCGTCGAGCGGCTGCTGGCGTTCGCCCGGGCCCTCGCCGACCGGCCCGGCCCGCAGCGACCCGTGGACCTGGTGTACGTCTCGGCCGGCGCCCAGGCCGTGCGCCCCGATGACCGGCCCGCACCGGCGCACGCCATGGCAGCGGCCCTGCTGAAGTCGCTGGCCGAGGAGTCCGCTGCGCTGCGGGCCCGCCACCTCGACCTGCCCGCCGACGACGCCACGGACCCGCTCCCCGTCCTGGTGGCCGAGACGACGTACACCGACGACGGCGTGGACGTCGCCTACCGCGACGGACACCGCTACGTACGCCGCCTCGCCGCCCTGCCCGAGACCCCCGCCCGCGTCGAGCCGCCCGCGCACGACGGCTTTACCCTGCTCACGGGCGGCCTCGGCGGGGTCGGCACCGAGATCGCCGCCCACCTGCTGCGCACCCCCGGCACCCGGCTGCTCGTCATCGGACGCACCGGGGAGGAGGAAGCCGGCGCCCTGCCGGGGCTGCGCGAACGCGGAGAGGTCCGCTACACCCGCGCCGACGTCACCGACGAAGACCAGGTGCGGGCCGCCGTCGAGGCCGCCGCCGAAGCCTGGGGCGTGCCCCTGACGTCAGTGCTGCACCTGGCCGGGACGCTCGTCGAACGCCCCGTGCGCGACCTGGACACGCCCACCTGGCGCCGGGCGCTGGACGCGAAGGTGCGCGGTGCGTGGACGTTGCACCGGATCACCGCCGACCACCCTGACGTCTCCTTCGTCACCTTCTCCTCGGTCAACGGCTTCTTCGGCGGCGCCATGAACGCCGCCTACGCCGCCGCCAACGCCTGCCTCGACGCCCTCGCCGAGTACCGCCGCAGCCTCGGCCTGCCCGCGCAGTCGCTGGCCTGGAGCATGTGGCGCGAGCGCGGCATGAGCCGCGGCTACGGTCTCACCGCCCTCACCGAGGCCCGGGGCTACCGGCTGCTCGACACGCCCGCCGCGCTGCGCTCGTTCGACTTCGCCCGCACCCTGGACGCACCCCACCTGCTGATCGGTGCCGACCGCACCGCCCCCTGGGTGCGCAGCCACGTCGTGGCCCCCGCTCGCCAGACCCGGCGCCTGGCCGCTCGCGTCGGACTGGAGGACGGCACCGACCTGGGCGCCCTGTACCGGGCCGCGGCAGGCATCGCACAGGCGGCCGGCCTGTCCGACGACACGTGGACGCTGCGCTCCGCGGGCACCAGCGCTGACCCGGGCGGGCCCGAGGCGGAAGAGGACCTGCGGCGCCTGGAGACCCGGCTGGCCCAGGTGTGGCGCGAGGTCCTGGACCGCGACCAAGTGGGCCTGGACGACAACTTCTTCGACCTGGGCGGCAACTCCCTGCTCCTGGTCACCGCGCAGAGCTCCGTCAACCGCGCCTTCGGCAGCGAACTGTCGGTCGTCGACCTGTTCGCACACCCCACCGTCCGCGACCTGGCCCGCCACCTGTCGGCCACCGGTGCGAGCCCCGTCACCGGTGCCGAGGAGGCCGCCCGGCCGGAGACCGGCGACGGCCTGGACCGCGCCCGGGAACAGGCCCGCCGGCAACGTGCGGCCCGCGCCCGCCGCACCGCCCGCCAGGGCAGGGACCGCGGTCATGCCTGAGCGGACCGACGACACCCCGTACACCACCGAACCGGGAGAGGACGAGGCACAGGCCGTGCACGACACCACCGCACCCCTCGACGACGACCTGCCCGCAGTCGCCGTCATCGGCATGGCGGGCCGCTTCCCCGGCGCCGACGACCTCGACGCCTTCTGGGACAACCTCGCGGCCGGCCGGGAGTCCGTACGGCCCGTCACCGACGAGGAGTTCCTCGCCGCCGGCGGCGACCCCCGCGACCTCGACGACCCGGAACTGATCCGCATGGCGTCCGTCGTCGAGGGCATCGACCGCTTCGACTCCGGCTTCTTCGGCTACAGCCCCGCCGAGGCCGCCGTCGTCGACCCCCAGCAGCGGCTGCTGCTGGAGACGGCCTACCACGCCCTGGAGGACGCCGGCTGCCTCGGCGGCGACCGCGCGGGGGAGGCGTTCGGCGTGTACGCGGGGGCGGGCGACAGCCGCTACTACCCCGCCCACGTCCACCCCCGCTACGCCGGACAGCCCGGCTCGGTGGCGCTCGTCCACGCCGCCACCGCCAACTCCCTCGGCACCCTCGCCACCCGCGTCTCCTACGAACTGGGCCTCACCGGCCCCAGCGTCTCCCTGCAGACCGCCTGCTCCACCGCGCTGGTCGCCGTGCACACCGCCTGCCAGGACCTGCTCGACCACCGCTGCGACACCGCGCTCGCCGCCGCCGTCTCCCTCAACCCCTCCGCCGTACTGGGCTACCGGCACGTACCCGACGGACCCTTCTCACCCGACGGACACTGCCGTGCCTTCGCCGCGGACGCCGCCGGCACCTCCTCCGGCGACGGCGTGGGAGCCGTCGTGCTCAAGCGGCTCGAGGACGCCCTCGCAGACGGCGACCGCATCCGCGCCGTCATCCGCGGCAGCGCCGTCAACAACGACGGCCGGCGCAAGGTCGGGTTCAGCGCCCCCAGCGCCGCCGGACAGACCGAGGTCATCCTCGCCGCGCAGGCCCAGGCCGAGGTCGACGCCGCCACCATCGGCCTGATCGAGGCGCACGGCACCGCCACCAAACTCGGCGACCCCATCGAGGTGTCCGCCCTGACCGAGGCCTTCCGGCACAGCACGGACCGCACCGGGTTCTGCGCGCTCGGCTCGGTCAAGACCAACATCGGCCACCTCGGAGCCGCCGCCGGCATCGCCGGACTCATCAAGGCCGTCCTGGCCCTGGAGCACCGGCAGATCCCGCCGAACCTGCACTTCGAGCGCCCCAACCCGCTCATCGACTTCGACACGAGCCCCTTCCGGGTGCCCACCGCGCTGGAGGAGTGGCCCGAGAGCGACCACCCCCGCCGGGCGGCCGTCAGCGCCTTCGGCATCGGCGGCACCAACGCCCACGTCATCCTGGAGGAAGCCCCCCGCACCCCCGCCGCCCCGCCGCGCCCGCCCCACGACGGCCGCCGCCTGGTGCTGCCGCTGTCGGCGCGCACCGCCGGCGCCCTGCGCGGCCAGGCCGCGGCACTCGCCCGGCACCTCGAACGCCGCCCCGAGCTGCGCCTGGACGACGTGGCCCACTCCCTGCGCACCGACCGGCCCGCACTGCGCCACCGGCTCACCGTCACGGCGGCCACCCGCGAGGAGGCCCTGGACGCGCTGCGCTCCGCGGCCCCGGCCACCCCGCCGCTCGCCGACGACCCGGCCCGCGTGGCGTTCCTGCTGCCCGGCGGCGGCACCCAGTACCCGGGCATGGGCAAGGAGCTGTACCGCGACCAGGCTGTCTACCGTGACACCGTCGACGAGTGCGCCCGCATCCTGCGGCCCGTCCTCGGCGCCGACCTGCGCACCGCCCTCTTCGAGGAGCAGCGGCCCGACGACACCTCCGCCTTCCTCGGGCTGGTCGTCACCGAGTACGCCCTGGCCCGCACGCTCATGGAGTCGGGCGTGCGCCCCGACGCGCTGATCGGCCACTCGCTCGGCGAGTACACGGCCGCCTGCCTGGCCGGCGTCATCGACCTCGCCGACATGCTGCCCCTGGTCACCGAACGCATCCGGCTCATCAGCTCCGCCGGCGGAGCCACCGTCGGCGTCGCCGCCCCGGCCGAACACATCCGGCCCCTGCTCGACACCGACCTGTCCCTCGCCGCCGTCAACGGCCCCACCGCCTGCACCGTCGCCGGGCACCTCGACGCCGTCACCCGCTTCGAGGCCGAACTCACCCGCCGCGGCATCCCGTTCCGCCGCCTGCGCATCCCCGTCGCGGCCCACTCCCACGTCCTGGACCCGGTCCTGCCGGCCTACGAGACGCACCTGCGCCAGGTCACCCTGCGCCCGCCGCGCATCCCGTACGTCACCAACGTCACCGGCACCTGGGTCACCGACGCCCAGGCCACCTCCGTCAAGCACTGGCTCGCCCACACCCGCGACACCGTGCGGTTCGCCGACGGCATCACCGCCCTCTGGGACCGGCTGCACCCCGTCCTCGTGGAGATCGGCCCCGGCGACACCCTGACCAAGCTCGCCACCGGCCGCCTCACCGACCAGGCACCGGTGACGGTGACCACCATGCGCCACGCCAAGGCCGAGGCGTCCGACGGGTTCGTCCTCTCCGAAGCGCTGGGCCGGCTGTGGAGCGCGGGCGTGGACAGCGCCCTCCCCCCGGTGCCTGGCGCACCCCGACGGGTGCCGCTGCCGCCGTACGCCTTCGAGCGCCACCGCCACTGGATCGACGCGCCCGGCGCCCGGACGGAGCCCTCCACCACCGACGACGCCACGACAGTGGCCGACCCCGGCCTCGCACCCCGGCCCCGGCTGACGACCGAGCACGTACCGCCCCGCGACGACCGCGAACGGGAGGTGACCCGGCTCTGGGAGGAGACCCTCGGCATCGGTGGCATCGGCGTGCACGACAACTTCTTCGACCTCGGCGGCGACTCGATGCGCGCCGTACTGCTGGCCGGCCGGATGCGCCAGACCGGTGTCCTCGACGTCCCGGCGGCTACCCTGCTGGCCGCGCCCACCGTGGCCGGAGTCCTAGCCGCGGCCGGACAGCCCGAGGACAGGGCGGAGGTCACCTCCTCCGCGCTCGGCCCGCTGCTGCCGCTGCGCGCCGACGGTACCGCCACCCCGCTGTTCTGCGTCCACCCCGGCGCGGGGGTCGCCTGGCGCTACACGGGCCTGCTGCCCCACCTCGGCGGCGACCAGCCCGTCTACGGCATCCAGGCCGCCGGCCTCGACGGCACCCGGCCGCCCGCCCCGGACGCCGCCGCCATGGTCGCCCACTACCTCGACCTGATACGCCAGGTGCAACCCCGCGGCCCGTACCGGCTGCTGGGCTGGTCCTACGGCGGATTCGTCGCCCACGCCATGGCCTGCGCCCTGCAAGGCGACGGCGAACGGGTCGAACTCCTCGCCATGCTCGACGCGCCCCAGCCGCACGGCACCGCCCACGACGCCGACGCCGTGGAACGCCAGGTCGCGGCCCTGCTGTCCAGGGTGGCCGGACTCGACGTCGACGGTGCGCCCGTGACGACCGTCCTGGACCGGATCGACGCCCGTGTCGCCGCCGACCCGGCGAGCGTCCCCGTCACCCGTGAGGAGGCCGCCGCCATCGCCGCCGTCATGCGCAACAACCTGCGCATCGCACCCCAGTTCGCCCCGGGCACCTACCGCGGTGACGTGCTGTTCTTCAGCGCAGCCGAGGAGCAGCACACCGAACACCCGACGGACCTGGCGGTGCTGCCCGGCAAGGCCGACAGCTGGCGGCCCCACGTCGACGGAACCCTCCACGACCACCGCGTGCCCTGCGGCCACTACGAGATGACCGAACCCGAACCCATCGCCCGTATCGGCGAAGCGGTCGCGAAGGCACTGCGCGGCCTCGACGACCGCGCCTGCACACCCCCTTCCCCGTGACACCCGCGACGAGGAGAACCAGCGTGCAAGCGACCCAGGACCTCTACGAACTCGGTGACGCCCCCGAGATCGGCACCGTCCCGAAGAAGATGTACGCCTCGCTCATCCGCCGTGAGCGCTACGGACAGCCCGTCGACGCCTTCCGCACCGAGGTGGTCGACGTCCCGCCCGTGGAGCGCGGGCAGGTCCTGGTGAAGGTGATGGCGGCGGGCATCAACTACAACAACGTCTGGGCGGCCCTCGGTTCGCCGCTCGACGTGATCGCCGCCCGGCAGAAGGCGGGCGCCACCGAGGACTTCCACATCGGCGGCTCCGACCTGTCCGGGATCGTGTGGGCGGTCGGCGAGGACGTACGCGGGGTGCGGCTCGGCGACGAGGTCGTCGTCCTCGCCAACCGCTGGGACGAGAAGGCCGAGGACATCCGCCTCGGCGGCGACCCCACCTGGTCCGCCAGCCAGCGGGTGTGGGGCTACGAGGAGAACTACGGCTCCTTCGCCCAGTTCGCCGTCGTCGACGACTACATGTGCCACCCCAAGCCCGCCCGGCTGTCCTGGGCGGAGGCGGCCTGCTACATGGCGACCGCCGCCACCGCCTACCGCCAGCTCTTCGGCTGGCCGCCGCACACGGTCCGCCCGGGCGACCCGGTACTGATCTGGGGCGGCGCCGGCGGACTGGGCTGCATCGCCATCCAGCTCGTCCGGCACGTCGGCGGCATCCCCGTCGCGGTCGTCTCCAGCGAGGAGCGGGGCGAGTTCTGCCTCAAGCTGGGCGCCGAGGGCTTCATCGACCGGCGGAGATTCGACCACTGGGGGCGGCTGCCGGACACCTCCGACGAAGCGGCGATGGCACGCTGGCTGTCGGGGGCCCGGGCCTTCGGGCGGGCCTTCTGGGAGGTGCTGGGCGAACGCCGCAGCCCGCGCATCGTGCTGGAGCACTCCGGCGCCGACACCATCCCCACGTCCCTGTACCTGTGCGACAACGGCGGCATGGTCGTGCTCTGCGGCGGCACCACCGGCTACAACGGCGACGTCGACCTGCGCTTCCTGTGGATGCGGCAGAAGCGGCTTCAGGGCTCGCACGTCGCGACGGCACGGGAAGCACGTGAGGTCACCCGGCTGATCGACCAGGGAATCATCGACCCGTGTCTGTCCCGCACCTTCGACTTCGACGAGATCGGCTTCGCCCACCAGCTCATCCACGACAACCGGCACCCGGCGGGCAACATGGCCGCCCGGGTGGGCGACCTGGGGTGATTCGCCCTCGCCGTGAGGGGTACTTGCGGCGGGGTACGACGCACGCGACCTCTTGGAGGTACCCCCCATGGGCAAGCTGGGCGACATGATGAACAAGGCCAAGGAGATGGCCAAGGGCCACCCCGACCAGGCGGACAAGGGCGTCTCTGGCGCCGAGCGCATGGTCGACGAGCGTACGGGCAACAAGTACGACGCCCAGACCGACAAGGCGGCCGACGCGGTGCGGCGTTCCTACCAGGACGGCGGCACGACGCCGGAGCGCTGACCCGTCGCCCCGCCCGTCCCCGGCACACCCGGGGGCGGGCGGCTTCCTGTCAGCGGTGGGCGGCGTCCGGGCCGGTCACATAGCTGAACACTCCTGCTGCCCCGATCGCCGCGCCGAGGTGCACGACCCGCACCCGTACGGCGCTCGCGGGATCGGAGCGACGGCAGACACGCAGTTCGTCCCCGCAGGACGAGGCGGAGGCCCGCAAGTCCCGTAGGCCCCCCTCCGCCAGGGCGAAAGCCTTCCACGCCGCTTCCTTGGCGGAGAACAACGCGGTCACCGACCAGACCGCGAGCAATGGCTCCTCGTCCGCACGCAGCACCAGACGGGCCGCTGCGCGGGGGAGGGGCCGCAGTTCCAGGTCACAGCCGGGGGGCAGCCTTCCGTCGGTCCTGTGCGCCACGGCTACGGCGATCCCCGCACTGTGCGAGATCGACGCGGCCCGGCCCGGCGGGAAGACCGGCAGGCGCCCCGAGCGGGGGATCTCACCGCAGTCCAGCCCCACCGCTCGCAGGGCCCTGCGAGCGGCCCGCCGGCCGGCCAGGAACTCCAGCCGACGCTGCTCGGGCATCGACGCCGCGGCGGCCGCCTCGGCGGGCCCGGCCGGTTCCGCTCCCGGCTCGGAGACTGCCGCGACACCGAGCCCGAGCCCGGCGGCGAGAAGGAGCGGACGCAGCGCGGTCAGCTCCTCGCCCAGCCCTGGCAACGGCTTGCCACGGTGCTGCGGCTCCTCGCGGGCTCGGCCCGGGCGCACAGGCTCTCCGGAGCCCTGAAGCGCTGACGCCGGCTCCTCGCGGGATCGCCCTGGCCGCACGGGCCTCTCGCCGCCCTGTACCGCCGACCCAAGCTCCACACCAGCCCGGGCCGGCCACGACGCGGACGTCGTGGCCGGCCCGGGCTGTGTCGGGCGCTCGGTCATCGCCGTCCGCCCTCGCACGCGCTCATACCCGCAACAGCTTCTTGATGATCTTCCCGGCGGGATTGCGCGGCACCTGCTCGATGAACTCCACCCGGCGCGGCCGCTTGTACGGCGCGAGCAGCCCCGCGACGTGTGCGAGCAACTCCGCGGTGCCCGCCTCCGCACCCGGCTCCAGGGCGACGTAGGCCAGCGGCACCTCGCCGTAGTCCTCGTCGGGCATGCCGACGACCGCCGCGTCCCGGACCGCCGGGTGGGTCATCAGCGCGCGCTCGATCTCCGAGGGGTAGACGTTCTGCCCCGCACGGATGATCACGTCCTTGGTGCGGTCCACCAGGCTGATGCGGCCCTCGTCGTCCATGAAGCCGAGGTCACCCGTCCTGATCCAGCCGTCCCGGGTGATCTCGCTCGTGGCCTCCGGGTCGTTCCAGTAGCCCTGCATGACGCCCGGCCCGCGCACCACGATCTCGCCGATCTCGCCGGGCGGCAGTTCCCGGCCGGCCTCGTCCACGGCACGGGCGGACATGCCCGGCACGACCCGTCCGCACGGGATGCGGGCGGTGACGTCCCCGGGCGCGGGGTGCTCGTCGGGACCGAGTGTGACGAACGGGCCGCCCACCTCCGTCATGCCGTACACCTGCCGGAAACCGCACCCGAGCCGTTCGACGGCGTCGGCGTAGACGTCGAGTGGCATGGGAGCGGCCCCGTACAGCACCTCCCGCAGGGAGGACAGGTCGGTGTGCGCGGACGCCTTCGCCTGGAGCATGAAACGCAGCATCTGCGGCACCAGCCACATGTGCGTGGCACGGTGGCGCTCCACCGCCGACAGCGCCCGCTGCGGGGTGAACCCGGGCATCAGCACGACGGTCGCGCCGGCCGCCAGGTAGGTGAGGGACACGACCATGCTGCCGTGGTACAGCGGGCAGCAGTTGACCATCACGATGTCGTCGGTGGGGCGGGCCATCACCAGCCAGCCGAGGGCGATCGCGCGGAACGACGCGCTGTCGACCGTCACCCCCTTGGCCTGTCCGGTGGTCGCCGAGGTGTGCAACACGGCGATCGGGTCGGTGTCGGCGACGTCCGGCAGGTCCCGCTCGGGGGCAAGGGTGCCCAGGGCCGCGAAGGCGGGCTTGTCGAAGGCCACCCGGACACGCACCGAGTCCGGCAGGCCGGCGTGACGGTCCAGCAGTTCGGACTCGCCGAGGACGGCCACCGCGCCGACCCGCTCGACGATCCCGGCGACCTCGGGCTCGGCCAGGCTGTGGTTCAGCGGCACGAACAGGGCGCCGAGCCGGGCCAGCGCGAAGTAACTCTCCAGGACCTCGATCCGGTCCTTGGAGAGCACGGCTACGCGGTCACCCCGCTCGATGCCCAACTCCGCAAGCCCATGAGCCAGTTGCAGCGTACGGTCGTGCAGCTCGGCCCAGGTGACGCTGCGGTCGTCGTCCACCAGCGCGACACGGCCGGGCCGGCACTGGCGGTTGCGCTCCAGCAGTTGCGTCAGCCACATCACGCACCGCCGCTCGCGCCGGCCCCCGCGCGCTCGGCCACGAAACGCTCGTAGTCGCCGATCGTGCGCAGCTCCTCCATGTCCTCGGCGGTGATCTCGACGCCGAGCCGCTGCTCGACCAGCAGGACCAGGCGCACCAGGTCCCCGGAGTCGATGCCGCTGGCGGCCAGGTCGGCGTCGTCGCCGATCCGGTCGGCGTACTCGGCGGTGCCGGTGAGTTCGACCAGCAACTCCCTGATGGTGCTCATGGTTTCCCCTTTCGCCTCGGCGTGCCGGCCGCCGCGGTCTACGACTGTCACCTCCTCAAGAGGCCGCACCGCCCGGCCGCACTCCCCGGGCCCTCCCGTGAGCTTTGTCACGCCTGCGAACCTCACC
Source organism: Streptomyces sp. NPDC091972 (assembly GCF_044756385.1). Lineage (NCBI taxonomy): Bacteria > Bacillati > Actinomycetota > Actinomycetes > Kitasatosporales > Streptomycetaceae > Streptomyces > Streptomyces sp. NPDC091972. The sequence goes on from NZ_JBIVSV010000014.1 coordinate 176,117, forward strand.
CGGCGGGGATAGCCGGGCCGTGCACCCGGCCTCTTACCGCAACGAAGCAACCCGCTCCGCCCGGCGCCCCGCGCGGGCGGTCGTCGAACCGAAGGAGTGATGCGCGTGCCCAGGCAGCCGGTACGGGTCCGGGCCCCGGAACGGTCCCCGCACCACGGCGCCGCCTCGGCGGTCACCGGACGGCCGGGCGGTGTCCGGGGGGAGGGCGGCGCCGCGGCGGCCGCCGGATGCCCGGGCGCTGGCCGGGAGCGGGGCGGCACCGCGAGGCCGGCCGGACACGCGGGCGGTGCACGGTGACCACGTCGACCACCGCCGCCGCCACGGAGGCCACCGCTGCCGCGGACGTCACCGCCAATACGAACGGCACCACCGCCACCGCGGACGGCATCACCGCCACCGCGGACGCCACGGCCACGGCCGAGGACGACCTGCTCGCGCACTTCGACGCGCTCATCGCCGACGGCGAGACGATCGAACCGCGCGACTGGATGCCCGACGGCTACCGCCGCATGCTGGTCCGTCAGATCGCCCAGCACGCCCACTCCGAGATCATCGGCATGCAGCCGGAAGGCGCCTGGCTCACCCGCGCCCCGTCCCTGCACCGCAAGTCCGTCCTGCTCGCGAAGGTCCAGGACGAGGCGGGCCACGGCCTGTACCTGTACTCCGCGGCCGAGACGCTCGGCGTGGACCGCGCCGACCTGCTGGACGCTCTCCACCACGGCCGCCAGCGCGCCTCGGCCACCTTCAACCATCCCGCGCTGACCTGGGCGGACACCGGTGCCATCGCCTGGCTGACGGACGGCGCCGCCGTCATCAACCAGGCACCCCTGTGCCGTACGTCCTACGGGCCCTACGCGCGGGCGATGCGCCGCGTCTGCCAGGAGGAGGCCTTCCACGTGCGCCAGGGCTACGACCTGATGCGCGCGCTGTGCGAGGGGACGCCGGAGCAGAAGGCGATGGCGCAGGACGCGGTGAACCGCTGGTGGCTGCCGGCCGTGGCCCTGATGTTCGGGCCGCCGGACACCGAGGCGGGCGGCGCCGACGCGCGGACCGCCGCGCTGGGGGCCGCGGTCTCCCGCCGCGCGATGGCCTGGGGCATCAAGCGCCACACCAACGACGAGCTGCGCCAGCGTTTCGTCGACACCTGCGTCCCGCAGGCCGAGCGCCTGGGCCTGACGCTGCCCGACCCGGCGATCCGCTGGAACGAGGAGCGCGGCCACTACGACTTCACGCCCGTCGACTGGGACACCTACCGCACGGCTCTGGGCGACGACACGCACTGGGCGCGGCAGCGCATCGCGAACCGCCTGGCCGCGCACGAGGACGGTGTCTGGGTCAGGGAGGCCGCCGTCGCGTACGCCACGAGGACGGACGAACCACGGGGAGCGGCCGTATGAGCACGGCACGGGAGGGCGCGCCGGCGTCCTGGGAGGTGTTCCTGCGGGCCCGCAGGGGCCTGGCCCACCAGCACGTCGGATCGGTGCGCGCCGCCGGCCCGGACGCGGCCCTGGCCGCCGCCCGCGACCTGTACACGCGTCGGGGCGATCCCCTGTCGCTGTGGGTGGTCCGCTCCGACGCCGTGCACACGGCCTCCCCGGACGAGCGCGACCCGTACTTCGCGGGCGCCCGCCACAAGCCGTACCGCTACCCCGAGCACTACGCGCCGCTGACCGAGAAAGGCCCCGAAGGTGAGCACCACGAGTGACGTCGCGGCGGTGCGCCCCGGCACCGCGCCGGGCCAACCGCCGTCCGCCGCCGATCCCGACCTGGCACGGCATCTGCTGCGCCTGGGCGACGACGCCCTCGTCCTCGGACAGCGGCTGTGCCAGTGGATCACCCGCGCGCCCACCATCGACGAGGACCTGGCCCTGTCCAACATCGCCCTCGACCTGATCGGCCACGCCCGCGCCCTGCTCACCCGCGCCGGCCGGCTCGACGGAACCGGCCGCACCGAGGACGACCTCGCCTACGGGCGTTCCGAGCGCGAGTTCACCAACGCCCTGCTGACCGAGCTGCCCAACGGCGACTTCGCCGTGACCGTGGCCCGGCAGCTCGCCTACACCCACTACGCCGTCCTCTACTACGAGAGCCTCGCGCACTGCGCCGACCCCGAGTTCGCCGCGTTCGGGGCCAGGGCAGCCAAGGAGGTCGCCTTCCACCGGCTGCACGCCGACCGCTGGACGGTGACGCTGGGACGCGGCACCGCCGAGAGCGCGCGCCGCATGCGACTCGCCCTGGAACGGGTGTGGCCCTACACCGACGAACTCTTCGCGGAGGACGACGTGTTGCGCCGCCTGGCCGCGTCCGGCGCCGTGCCCTCCCCGGCACCCCTGCGCGGCACATGGCTCGGACAGGTCACCGACGTCGTCACCGAGGCGGGACTCACCGTGCCCACTCCCACCTGGACCGCCACCGGCGGGCGCGCGGGCCTGCACACCGAGGAGTTCGGCCCGCTGATCGCCGAACTCCAGAGCGTACGGCGGCAGTTCCCCGGAGGCACCTGGTGAACGCGCCCGCACCCGCACCCGCACCCACGCCGGCACCCGCACCTACGCCAGCACCCGTACCCGTACCCGCACCGGTCACGGTCGGCCTCTCCGCCGCGGAGGTGCGCGAGCGGGTGGCCGCGCTCCCGGACCCGGAACTGCCGGTGATCGGCCTCGGCGACCTCGGTGTGGTGGGCCGCGTCGCCCCCGGCACCGACGGCGTGCTGGAGGTGGAGATCACGCCCACCTACCTGGGCTGCCCCGCGCTGCCCGAGATCACCGCCGCCGTGCGGGAGGTCCTGACCGCCTGCGGCCACCCCGACGGCCGCGTCCGGCACGTCCTGACACCCCCCTGGACGACGGACCGCATCACTCCCGAGGGGCGGCGCGCCCTCGCCGCGCACGGCATCGCCCCACCCGTGACCCCGGCGCCCGCAAGCCCCGTACCCGTCGCACTGGGTGCCGTGCCCTGCCCGCACTGCGGCTCACGGGCCACCCGCCCGCACAGCGCCTTCGGACCGGCCCGCTGCCAGTCGGTGCTGTGGTGCACGGCGTGCCGCGAGCCCTTCCCCCACCTGACCGCGCTGTGAGGCACACCGTGAACACCGCCCCGCCCGCCCTCCTCGAGGAGGCACCGGCCGGTCCGGCCCGCCGCACCGGCTGGCACCCGCTGGACGTCATCGAGGTCCGTCACCTGAGCGCCGACACGGTCGCCGTCACCCTGCACGTACCCACCGGCCTGCGCGACGTCTTCGCCCACCACCCCGGCAGGCACGTCGTCGTCCGGCACCGGCAGGCCTCCGGCGCCGAACTGCGCCGCAGCTACTCGATCTGCCCGCCACCGCACACACCCACGGCACTCCGCCTGGTGATCAAACGCTCCGGCCCCGGCGGCTTCGGCGAGTACGCCACCACCCGGCTCGCGCCGGGCGCGCGACTGGAACTCTCCGCGCCCACCGGGGCCTTCGCCCTGCCTCGGCTGCCGGGCGCCCACCACGTCCTCCTCGCGGGCGGCACCGGCATCACCCCGCTGGCCCCGATGGCCGCCCACGCCCTGCGCCGGGACCCGGCCTGCCGGGTCAGCCTCGTCCACTCGGTCCGTACCTCCGCCGACGCCGTGCTCGCCGACGAACTGGCCGAGATCAAGGACGAGTTCGTCGACCGTTTCACCGTCCTGTACGTGCTGACGCGGGAGGACCGGGGGAGCGGGGGCGGTCCGCTCGCCCGGCGGCTGGACGCGTCCGGAGTGCGCCGGCTGTTGGCGGCCGTGGACGCCCGTCCGGGCCCGGACACCACGTTCGCCCTGTGCGGACCGCCCGGACTCGTCGCCACCGCACGGCAGGTGCTGGCCGACCTGGGGGCAGAACCCTCCCTCGTGCGCTGGGAGTTGTTCACCGCCGACGGCACGCAGCCACGGCAGCCGGAGCCGGTCACACAGGCACCGAGGGCGGGCGAGTACCGGGTCACCGCCCTGCTCGACGGGCGCCGCCGCGCCGCCACCGCCCTGCCGGACGACCCGGTCCTGCTCGACGCACTGCTGCGCAGCCACCCCGACGTGCCCTACGCCTGCCGGGAGGGCGTGTGCGGCAGTTGCCGCGCGAAGGTCGTAGCCGGGCAGGTGACGGCGGACGGCCAGCACGCCCTGGACGAACGGGACCGCGCCGCCGGCTACACCCTCGTCTGCCGCGCCCGGCCCCGCACCCCCGAGATCACCCTCGACTTCGACGCCTGAGGCACATCCGAGACCGTGTACGCCGATCGCCCTCGACTTCGACGCCCGATGCGCACCGGAGACCCCGGTCGATGCCGGCGCCAGATCGCCACCACCACGCCACCCCGCAGCGAAGGAGACCCACGATGACCGCCACCGCCCGTCACACGGGGAAGACCGCCCTGGTCACCGGAGGCAGCCGGGGCATCGGCAGAGCCATCAGCCACCGCCTCGCCCGCGAGGGCGCCCTCGTCGCGGTCCACTACGGCCACGACCTGACGGCGGCCGAGCGGACCGTCAAGGAGATCCTGGCCGACGGCGGCCGCGCCTTCCCCGTCCACGCCGAACTCGGTGTCCCCGGCGACGCCGACACCCTGTGGTCCGCCTTCGACGACGCCCTCGCGCAGCAGGACGCCCCGGCCGGCCTGGACATCCTCGTCAACAACGCGGGCATCACCGTCCCCCGCCCGATCGCCCAGGTGACGGAGGCCGACTACGACCGCGTCTTCGCCATCAACACCAAGGCGCCGTTCTTCATCATCCAGCGCGGACTGGACCGTCTCCGCGACGGCGGCAGGATCGTCAACATCTCCTCCGTCGCGACCCGTGTCGCCTTCCCGGCGATCGTCTCCTACACCATGACCAAGGCCGCCCTCGACTACCTCACCCTCTCCCTGGCCCAGGAACTCGGCCCCCGGGGCATCACCGTCAACGCCGTCGCACCCGGCTACACCGAGACGGAGATCAACCCCACCCTCGCCAACCCGGAGATCCGCCGCCGCTACTCCGAGGCCTCCACGTTCGGCCGGCTCGGCGACCCGGTGGACATCGCGGACGTCGTCTCCTTCGTCGCGAGCGACGACGCCCGCTGGGTGACCGGCCAGTGGATCGACGCCTCCGGCGGCGCCCACCTCGGTGTGTGACCCCTACGCACTCCTGGGAGATGTGATGACCGACCGCACCACCACCCTCGACGCACCGGCGACCGACGACGCCCTGACCTGCCCCTTCGAGGGGGCCAGCCCCTATGACACGTATGTGCGCGCCTCCGTCCTCAACACCTTGCAGCACCCCCTCACCGAGGCCCCGGACGAGATGGGCTTCCTGGTCACCACCCAGGTGATGGAGCTGTGGTTCACGCTGATCGTGCACGAGTGGCGCACCGCCAAGGTCGCCTTCGCCAAGGACGACCTGCCCGCCGCCATGGACGCGCTGGTGCGCAGCCGCCGTGCGCTGACCGCTCTGAACGGCGCCTGGGCGCCCATCGCCGCCCTGACCCCTGCCCAGTTCAACGGCTTCAGGGCCGCGTTCGGCCGGGCCTCGGGCTTCCAGTCGGCGATGTACCGGCACATGGAGTTCCTCCTCGGCGACAAGTCCGCCGGCCTGCTGCGGGCCCACCGCGGCGACCCGGCCGTCCACGAGGCGCTCGCCGAGACCTACCGTGAACCGTCCCTGTACGACGACGTGCTGGCCTACCTGCACCGCCAGGGCCTGCCGGTCCCGGCCCACGTCCGCGAACGGGACGTGACCCGCCCCTACGACAGCGACCCCGGCGTGGAGGAGACCTGGAGACGCGTCTACGCCGGACCCCAGCACCACCCCCACCTCGCGCTGGGCGAACTCCTCACCGACATCGCCGAACTCGTCACCCGATGGCGGTTCGACCACGTCCTCGTGGTCCGCCGCGCCATGGGAGCCAAACCGGGCAGCGCCGGATCCGCCGGACTCGCCTGGCTCGAACAGCGCGCGGCCCGCCAGGTCTTCCCGGAACTGTGGGAGGTGCGCGGTGACATCTAGGACGATCTCCGCCTTCGCGGCCGAGGAAGAACAGCGGGTGCTGAGCCTGAAGCCGGTTCTGGCACCGGTGCACGGCCGCTACGGCGACCACCCCCACCAGACCTACGACGCCTGGCCGTCCGAGGACCCGAACGCTCCGCTGGTGGTCCTCCTGCACGGCGGCTACTGGCGCTACGACCGCATGCACCTGACCCCGTTCGCCGCCTGGCTCAACACGCAGGGCTTCGACGTCCTGCTCCCGGGCTTCCGACGGTCCGGCGGCGCGGGCGGCTACCCCGAGACCTTCGACGACGTCGCCCGCATCGTCGACACACTGCCCGACGGACGCCCCTACGTCCTGGCAGGCCACTGCTCCGGCGGCCACCTCGCCCTGTGGTGCGCCGCCCGGGGCCTGCTGCCGCCCGGCTCCCGCTGGCACACCCGCACCCTGCCCACGGCCGTGCTCGCCCTCGCTCCGATCACCGACCTCACCGCCACCCGCCGCGACCGCCTCAGCAACGACGCCGCCCTGCAACTCCTCGGCGGCGAGGAGCACTTCGCATCGCGCCTGCCCGACGTCGACCCCCTCACCCTGCTGCGCGACACGGGAACCACCGGCGTTCCCACGGTTCTCCTGCACGGCGCCGCGGACGAGGAGGTCCCCCTCACCCAGTTCAGCGACTACGCGGCCGTGCACAAGGACCTCAGGACGGTCGTCCTGCCCGGCACCGGCCACTACACCCTCATCGAACCCGGGGCACCCGGCGCCCGCGCGGTCGCCGACACCCTCCGGGACATGGCGGCCGCCATCTTCCCGGCGGACGCCGGCCGCGCCCACGAGGAGACCGCACACCGATGACCACCGCACTCTCCGCAACCGCCACCCTGCACGAGCAGGCCGCACAGCTCGACGCCGACGACCCCCTGGCCGACCTCCGGTCACGCTTCCTGCTCCCGCCGGACGTCGTGTACCTAGACGGCAACTCCCTGGGCCCGCTGCCCGCCGCCGTGCCGGCCGCCCTGGACGACGTCGTACGGCACCAGTGGGCGACCGGACTCATCGGCTCCTGGAACGCGGCCAGCTGGTGGGAGGCGCCGCTGCGCGTCGGCGACGCCGTCGGCACGCTCATCGGGGCGGCGCCGGGGCAGACGATCGTGGGCGACTCCACCAGCGTGCAGCTCTTCACGGCACTCGACGCCGCCGCCGCGCTCCGCCCGGACCGACCCCTGCTGGTCACCGACCCCGGGCACTTCCCGACCGACCGCTACCTCGCCGACGCAGTCGCCCGCCGCCGCGAACTGGAGGTACGGCACGTACTCCCGGCGGACCTCCCGCAGTTCCTCGCCGCCGAGGGCGAACGGGTCGCCGTCGTCAGCTACTCGCCCGTCGACTACCGCACCGGTGAGCTGTACGACATGCGGGCACTGACCCGAGCCGCACACGAGGCTGGCGCCCTCGTGCTGTGGGATCTGTGCCACGCCGCCGGCGCCCTGCCCCTGGACGTCGACGGCCTGGGCGTGGACCTGGCGGTCGGCTGCGGCTACAAGTTCCTCTCGGGCGGCCCCGGCGCTCCCGCCTTCCTCTACGTCGCCCGACGCCACCACACCGCGCTGGAAACCCCGTTGCCGGGCTGGACCGGCCACGCCGACCCCTTCGCGCTGGCCGACTCGTACACGCCCGCCCCCGGCATCGCCCGTGCCCGCATCGGCACCCCGCCGATCCTGTCCCTGACCGCCCTCGAAGCGGCCCTCACCGCCTTCGACGGCGTCGACCTGACCCGGCTCCGCGCCAAGAGCCTCTCCCTGACGGGCTTCTTCCTGCGCTGCGCGGGCGAACTCCTCACCCCGCTGGGCTTCACCCCCGTCACCCCGGCCGACCCCGACCGTCGCGGCAGCCAGGTCACCCTCCGACACCCCCACGCCCGCGGTCTGACCGTCGCCCTCGCTGAGCGCGGCGTCATCGCCGACATGCGCGCACCCGACCTGCTCCGTTTCGGCGTCAACGCCCTCTTCACCACCCACCAGGACATGCTCACCGCCGCCACACGCCTACGTGACCTCACGGAAGAGTCCGCCTACGACCCCGCACCGCCCAGCGCGGGGCCGGTGACCTGACGGGGAGGTCAGCCGGGGCCGCGGGGCCGGAGCGCGCCACCGCCAACGTCCCGGACGTCTCGCGGGCGGCGGTCGACGCTCTGAAGTACCGCGCGTCCGAGGCCAGGGAGGGGCGAAGTTGGGGCCGCGGTCGCGCCCCGGGTGGCATCGACCGTCCAGGTCGTCATGGCCGTTTGTGCGTGTTCAGGGAGCCGGCCGCCGCGGAGTCGACGGCCAGCGGCGTACCGGTGCCGTCGTCGAGGTCCGGGCCTCCGGCGGCCTCGGCACCAGGCAGGCACCCGCGACTGCCACTCCCGCCGACGCTAGGCCACAACGTGAAGATCCACACCTGCGGAGGGAGTGTCGATCGACCGACCTCGGAAGCAGGGGACCGAAACCGGCGTGGTGCGCGGAGTCCCTCAGGCCGCCAGAAGCGCCGCCAGGGCGCGCTCCATCTCGGCGTTGAACTCCTCCGGCGTCAGCGTCAGCCGGGTCTTGACGCCCCGGCTCCACTGGTCGGCGAGAACCTCGGCCGAGCCCGCCTCGACACCGTCGAGCGCCGCGTCGGCCAGGTCCCAGGGGGCGATCTTCTCCACGGGCCAACCCGCCGCCATGTCGGTGTCGGCCAGGCCGAGGTGCACCGCCGTCACGAGCGTGCCCTGCTCGGCGAGCTCCAGGCGGACGCCGTTGGTCATGGCCCAGGCGGCGGCCTTGGTCAGGTGGTAGGCGTTGGCGCCCTTGCCCCCGAACCACGACATGGCGGAGAGGACGTTGACGATCGCGCCACCGCCGTTCCTGGCGAGCGTCGGCGCGAACTCCCTGATCATTCCCAGGTGGCCGAACATGTTGGTCTCCAGCTCCTGCCGGACCGCGTCCAGCGAACCGGTCACCAGGTCGGTCCCCGTACTGATTCCCGCGTTGTTGATGAGGAGCGAGACGTCCGGGGCGGCCTCGGCGGCGGCCCTCACGGATGCGGGATCGGTGATGTCGAGGGGCAGTACCTCGACCCCGGGCAGGTCCACGCTCTCAGGCCGGCGGGCCGTGGCGTAGACCTTGCTGGCGCCCCGTTCGAGCAGGCGCTGGGTGAAGGCGCGGCCCAGCCCGCGGTTGGCTCCGGTGACAAGGGCGACGGCGTTGTTGATGTCCATGGCCGGTACGCTAAAACCTGACGCCAACGTCAGAGGCAAGCGCTGGTCCGCAGGGCCGGGGTGAGGGGAATCACCATGACCGTCACGCAGGCCACGCCCGAGCGGCTGATCCGCATCGGCGAGGTGGCGCGGGGCGCGGGCGTCTCGGTCCGCGCCGTGCGCTACTACGAGCAGCAGGGACTGCTCGTCGCGGAGCGCAGCCCGTCCGGCCAGCGCCTCTACCGACAGGACGCCGTCACCCTGGTGCGCTTCTTCCAGCAGATGTTCACCGCCGGCCTGACCAGCCGAACGATCGCGGAACTCCTGCCGTGCTGGGACTCCGGGCACACCGACGCCGGGCAACGAGCCATGCTGCGAGCTGAGCGCGAGCGCATCCAGGCCAAGGTCGACGACTTGCAGGCCGCCCTGGACCGCCTCGACGAGATCATCGCGATCACGGACACGCACCCGTAGATGCGGTCGGCCGAACGGCCACCAGCGATTCACGACGGTGTGCGCCTCAGCCACGAGGGGCGGTCTCACTGGCTGCCGTAGGCGTCCTTGACCGACATGATGCCCCTCGACAGGGTCACACCATCTGGGTCAGGCCGCCCAGCCCGCATGAAGACGCCTCCTCCGCGGGCAGACGCCCGGCACGCCGACACGCCACAGCTGACGGAGGCATCAGCGGTGCGCGGCCAGAGTGCCGGGTGACGTGGTGTCAGGAGGGATGAAGCTCGACCACGACGCGGTAGCTCGCCGGTTCCGAGGTGATGTGCAGGTTGGGGTCGTCGAACATGCGTTGCAGTGAGGCGTGCCACTCGGGATTGTCGGTGGCTTTGTCGAGTGCGGTCCCCGACGTCCACTCCGCGATGTGGACGAAGCGGGTCTCCGCGCCGTCGCGGAGGGGACGGTGCAGGCGGGAGCGGAGGAAGCCGGGCTGGGCCGCCATGATGCGGGCGTTCTCCTGATATACGACGGTGAAGTGGTCGGCTTCGTCCGTCGGCACGGTGTAGGTCTTGATGACGGTGACAGGTTCGTCGGTGCCGGTCTTCGACGCGAGGGAATGGCTCATGTCCCTACTGACCGGCGAGGACCCCCGCATGTGACGGGTCGGCGGGTACCGAATGGGGGAGCTCGGGTCGACACGGCGGGAGTTGACAGGAAAGTCGAGGGCCCTCACCCGGTGTGCCTGACGGCACGTCGCGTGAGAGCCCTCTTGCGGTTACTCAACTACCCTGGCCGGCGGCTCAGTTGCTGCCGTTCTCCCAGTGGTGCACGGCCGTGGTCGCGGTCACGTCGTTCGCGTAGACGAGGGCGACACGGTGGTTGTACTGGATGGTGTACATCTTCTTGCCTCCGATGACCACCGCTCCGCTCGAGGGGAAGTAGTCGTCGGTAGCGGCCGCTTCCCGCGTAGCCACATATGCCTGACCGGTCGGAATGGCGTACATGCTCAGCGGCGCCTGCGTGGAGGCGCCCAGGCCGGCCGGATATTCGGCCTTGTCGGGGTAGCTGGAGCCGTAGAGGGACACAGGTGTGGTGCCCGCGGGCTTGATGATCTTCACTCCGTAGCTGGTACGGGTGTTGGCACCACCAGGATTGTGGAACCACACCTTCGCACCGCTGAACCAGATCGCGGTCCAGTCCTCCTGAACGTCCGCGACGACGAACTGCTGCCCTGCCTGAGCCGTGCTGCCCCAGTCGTTGACCCGGTCGGTGCCGGGCGCGGTGCCGTGGATCGCCTGATCGCCGAAGAGCGGAGCCGTCTCGCTCGGAGCGGTGTGCAGGTAGACGAAGTTGGTCGGATGCTGCTGCTCAGTGCAGGTGGCCGTCTGGCCGGTCGGGTCGTCGGAGGGGCATATCTGGAGGGTCTGCACGTTGTCCGCGAACGACGGCTTGATCGACACGACGGAGCCGGGCTGCGGCACCTCGGACACACCGCTGACCGGGGCGTTGAGCAGGCTCATGAAGTGATTCCAGTCCCAGGCGTAACCCGGGTCCCAGTGCATACCGGAGACCAAGGCGGAGTTGGGACCGGCAACGTTGTCATGCCCGACGATGTGCTGTCGGTCCAGCGGGATGCCGAAGCGTCCGGCCAGGTACTTCACCAAGTCTGCCGTGGCCTGGTACTGCGCCTCCGTGTACCAGGCGGCGCCGTGCGCGGCGTACCCTTCGTGCTCGATGCCGATCGAGTGCAGATTGGTCGAGTAGTTGCCCGCGTGGAAGGCGATGTCCTTGGTGGGCACCATCTGGGTGACGGCGCCGGAAGAGGACATCACGTAGTGGGTCGCGGCGGGGTTCGTGGGGTTCGCCAGGCCGGCCACGCCGGCGTCGTAGGTGGACTCCAGGTCGTGGATGACGATCGTGTCGATACGGATGCCGTTGGTCGGCCGGTCGGCGACTTGGCGGCCGACGGGTGATCCGGCCACGAAGGTGCAGTCGACCGTCGTGGGGCACTCGGTGGCGGCCGCCGTCGACGAGGTCTTCAGGCGCAGGGAGTTGATCTGCCCTCGGTCGGGATCGACGGACGGTCCGGCGGGCAGACGTACGCGCTGGCCGTCCTGGGTGGTCGCCGACGCGCCGCTGCGGATCGTGCGGAAGACACGGTCGGCGAAGGAGGCAGCCGCCTGCTTCTGCTTGGCCTGGCTGTACCGGGCCACGGCCCCGTACCACTGGGAGGGGTCCGCGGGAGTCGCCCCGACCAACTCCCTCTCGTACGAGGCGAGCAGGGCGGCACCCCCGCGGATGTTCGCGGTGTCGTCCTCACGCAGGGATGTGACGGAGAGCCCGGTCAGCTCGGACGCCTGGCGCAGGGTGTGCAGTGCGGGGTCCGCGGCGAGGGAGTCCAGGTCGGCGCGGCCGGCCGCGCCCGCGGCACCGCCCGCCAGCATGGTGGGGGTGACGTCCGTGAGGTTCATCGGTCCGTAACCGCCGTCGGTGCTCGGCAGGGCGCCGTGGCCCTCCCACGCCGACTCCTGGTGGGAGAGGGCGAGCAGAACGCTCGACGGGATGTCGAACTCCTCGGCCGCGGCCAGCAGCGCCTGTTGGCGGGAGTCTGCGGTCGCGCTCGGGTCGTCGGCGTGTGCGTGACCGGGCAGGGTGAGCAAGGAGCCCGCGACCAACGCGCTCACGGCGATCCCGACGGGCACGCCAACGGCCCTCTTTCTTCTGTGCAAGGCAATGCTCCTCAGAGGAAGAAACATGGGCATCAAGGGGCGCCGGCGGCATGGTGCTCACGGGGAAAGACCCGGGCGACAACTCGATGCGCGGATGACTGTAGGACCACGTTTGTTGCAGTGGCTACGAGCAGAGTAACCGCTTCCGTCACACGTATGTTGTGGTGAAGCTGTGTGGAAAGGGCATAACAGCCCGTACGGAAAGGCGAGTTGCCGTGAGGGGCAGATGGGGAGTAGCCGTGCGAAGGTGAAGTGACCAAGGTGATCGTGGGCACCCGAGGAGCGCGCCGCCCGGGAGGGGGGCGTCGGACTCAAAGACGATGTCGATGCCTATACACTCTTCACAGTGACTTCGACAGCGTGTGACACACTTGGCCACCGGCACGGAAGCGAGCGCCCACGCACGGACGAGTGGGCGCCTCGGGCGCTTGTCGTACCCCTGCGGGCAGGTGCCCGAGGCATCTATGGTCCCTGCAGTGCACGGAGCCGAGAGGGCTCCGGTCAGGGCTTCTGGGCGCGGTAGAGACCACGGCCGGCCCGGCGTACGCGGGAGCTGCCGACCAGACGGTCGAGCGTGCTGCGCACCGCGTTGATGCTCCCGGAGTCGGTGTCGCGGCCCAGCGCCGCGGCCACGTCGCGCGCGCGGACCTCCGCGTCACCGACGCCCGCGAAGTACTCCAGGATCTGTTCGGTGAGGGCACCGTAGCTGCGCGGTTCGTCGGCCTCCGCACGCGAGGAGGCCGCCGGCTTCTCCTTCTTCGTGGCCTCCGCCGGTCGCGGCGCGGACTGCTTCTGCGCGGTGCGGACGGACGGCGCGACGACCGGAACATCGGTCACCGCCTGTTCGGGCTGCTCGGCTGCTCGACGGCCGGACGGCTCGGCCATGAGGACCGTCAGGGCGCTCAGGGCGCGCTGGACGGAGTCGAGGTGTGCGGCCACGGCGGCCAGTTCCCTCTCCAGTGCCTGCTTCTGAATCTCCAGGCGGGCGAGGTCCTCCTGGAGGCTCTCCGCAGTGACCTCAATCTCATGCGCTGCGCGAGTTGCCGAGACCATGTCTTCCTCTCATCCTCAACCCTCCGTGCCGCGCCTCGCTGAAGGCAGCTGCGGTGCCGCTCGGCTCGGACCCGGGACGTGTGGGTGCATCGTATGTCACAGCGTACGAGGTTTGGACCCGTAAGGTGCAGGATAGCGATGCGAGGTTCCGTCGAGCCAGGTGACTGCCACTGTCTTTTCACCCTTTCGCAAGCGGTACCTCAGCGGTGCCGACACGGTGCAGACGGGAGTTCGGTCGGGTCCCGTCAGGACTGCTCGCTAAGGGGACGCAGTCGGTCCGCCGCTCGTCGGACGGGGATGCCGACGTCGTCAGCGACACGAGCGGCATGCGCATCGAAGCCCTGGCGCACGCGTCGTCCTCATCTCTCCTACGTGGCCGCCCGGTTCCAGTGGCGGAGCTTGTCGGGGTTGAGGACCGCCCAGATCTGCACGACGTGATCGCCCGCGACGTCCAGGCTGATGACCGCGGCGACCTCGTCGCCGTAACGCACCACTATTCCGGTGCGGCCGTTGACGGACTGGCAGTGCAGTGTGGTGCTGGGGCGGCCAGCCAGGAGAGTCAGGAGGTTGCGGGTGACGCGCCGTGCGCCGTGGACGGGCCGGGTCAGGGTTCTGACCTTACCGCCTCCGTCGAAGAACACTGTGGCGTCCGGTGCCAGGAGGGACGTCAGGCGGGCGGGGTTCTCCGTCACACAAGCCTGTCGTACCGCTCGCACCACACGGTCGTGCTGCTGCGGTGTCGTGGGGTGTGCCCACCTGGTCCCGAGGCTGTGCCGGGCCCGGACTGCGAGTTCGTCGCATTCCTGTTCCGTCTGTCCGACGATGGCGGCGACCGTCCCAGGAGCCATCCCGAACACGTCGTTGAGGACGAATGCGGCCCGCTCGGCCGGTGACAACGTGTCCAGCGCGTCGAGGAGGGTTCGGCTCACCGCTTCGTCCAGGCCCTGAGCGGGCGCCGCGTCGACCGAGCCCGGATGCGACCGCCCGGTCGACGCCAAGCGCTCCAGGCAGATGCCACCGACGATCGTCACCAGCCAGGACCAGGGCTCGGCCATACGGATCCTGCGGTCGTCGGACAGGCCGTACCAGCGCCGGTAGGCCTCCGCCACGACGTCGTCGGCGTCCTGGCTCCGCCCCAGCATCCAGTAGGCCAGGTCGAGCAGTCGGCGTCGCTCGTCGAGCAGCTCCGCGATCGGCACCGTCTCGTCGTCCTCTACCCGGTCCACCTGGCATCACCTCTTCGCACAGCACCCGACAAGGCGGTGCCACCCCTGATTCCTGCCGATGCCCGCCACGGCGCCCGAGAACGGGGCGTCCGCTTGAGTCCGGCGGGTCCGACCGATGCACTGCTGACCGGAGACGGGCAGATCGTGTGACACGGTTTCCGGTCGCACGCGCCGGCGTCCCCGCGCGCCGACGGGCTGCGCTCGCCCTCGCGGCCGCCGTCAGGGCAGAAGGCTGTCCAGGGGCCTCGCGGGATCGGACAGGGCCGCGTCCGCCACGGAGGCACCCGACTCGACGAGGGCGCGGACGGAGTCGATGACGTTCCACACGTTCACACTCATGCCCGCCAGGACCCGGTCACCGGACAACCAGAAGGCGATGAACTGCCGCTCGGCCGGCTTCCCCCGGAAGACAACGCGGTCGTAGTCGCCGGGCTCGGTGTACCCCGTGTACTCCATCCCGAGGTCGTACTGGTCGGTGTAGAAGTACGGCAGCCGGTTGTAGGAGGTCTCCTTGCCGAGCATGGCCGATGCCGCCGTGCGGGGCTGGTGCAGGGCGTTGGCCCAGTGCTCCACCCGCAGATGCCGGCCGAGCCGGGGATGGTAGGCGTTGGCGACGTCCCCCGCGGCGTGCACATCGTGGGCCGAGGTGCGCAGACGCTCGTCGGTGACGATGCCGTTGCGCACCTCCAGTCCCGCCGCCTCGGCGAGTTGGACGTTGGGGGTGATGCCGATGCCCACCACCACGGCGTCGGCCGGCAGTCGGGTCCCGTCGGCGAGCTGGACGCCGTCGGCGCGGGTGCCGTCACCGGTGATGCGCTCGACGGCGGCGTGGGGCCGCAGGACGACCCCGTGCTCCCGGTGCAGGTCGGCGAAGACCTCGGCCGCCTCCCGGCCGAGCACCTTCAGCAACGGCAGCTCGGAGTGCTCCAGGACGGTCACCAGCGCCCCGGCGGTCCGGGCCGCCGCGGCGGTCTCCAGGCCGATCCAGCCACCGCCGACGACGACGATCCGGGCCCCGGGGGTGAAGGCGGCCTTGAGCCGCTCGCTGTCTCCCACGCGGCGCAGGTACAGCACGTTGTCCAGGTCCGCCCCGGGCACCGTCAGCCGGCGGGGCGACGATCCGGTCGCCAGGAGCAGTTTGGTGTAGGAGATCCGGCGGCCGCCTGTGAGCTCGACCTGGCGTGTGTGCGCGTCGACGGCCGTCACGCGCGTCCCGGTCATCAGGTCGACGTCGTGCTCGCGGTACCAGTTCTCGGGATGCACGAACATGGACTCGCGGTCGTCCTTGCCGAGCAGGTACCCCTTGGACAACGGCGGTCGGATGTAGGGGCGTTCCGCTTCGTCCCCGACGAGGACGAGCGGGCCGTCGTAGCCCTGGTGCCGGAGCTCCTCGGCGGCCTTGCCCGCGGCGAGGCCGCCCCCGACGATCACGAACCCGTTTTCTCGCGACATGATGTTCCCGTCTCCGTTCGCGCGCACCGGACGCCGGTGTGCCCTTGTGCGGAGAGACCGTGAGGACCCGCAGGTTGTGACACCGGCCCGCGCCGCGCAGGCGTCGTGCGGGCCCGCGAGGGCGGACCGGAGCAGCGTTACGTGGGCGCGGACGACGTACTGTTCCACGACCGTGGCCGAGGCGGTCCGCAGATCCGCGCCCCTCGTCGCTTGCAGGCGCGGGCTAGCGTTCGGAGCCCTGCGCCCAGTGCGCCTCGAGGGCGGCGGCCACCTCAGCGGGCCGCTCCAGCACCGTCCAGTGGTTGCAGTCGAGATGGAGGACGCGGGAGGCGCGCAGGGCGGCGCCGAGTTCGTCACCGAACTCGATCTGGCAGGCCGGATCACGCTCGCCCCAGAACACCAACGCGGGTGCGGTGACGTTCGCCAGGGCCGGTTCCCACTCCGCCCCCATGGTCACGGCGGACCGGTACAGCCGCAGGATGCTGTCCTTCATCGTGCCGTCGACGTGCCGGACCATTTCCTCCACCGGTTCGGCGGGCGCGTCGAAGCCGTTCACCAGGTCCTTCGCGAAGGACTCGGGGTCCAGTTCGGCCATGAACCGCTCGCCGGCGACGGGGTCCTGCCAGGTCTCGGCCAGCGGGTGCCAGACGTAGCGGGAACTGATGGGGCCGTTGCCGCCGGCCCAGGTGCGCACCAGGTCGGGGCGGAGGGAGGCGACGCGGGCGGTGAGGATGCAGCCCCAGTCGTGACCGACCAGGTCCACGGGCTCGCCGACGCGCTCGAGGCGTTCGACGAGCCAGTCGACGTACTCCTCCTTGCCGGCGCCGAAGCCGGTCGGGCGAGGGGCGCCGAATCCGGGCAGGTCCCAGGCCTGGACGTCGGAGCGGGTCAGGTGCCGGCGGACGCCGTTCCACACGCGGTGGGTGTCGGGAACGCCGTGGATGAGGATGGCGGGCATGGTCGGTACATCCCTCGTGATAGGAGGCGCGGCCGGATCCTGGGAGGCTGAGCGGCCGCGACTGGCCGGGACGACGAGCATCATGTGCTGCGCCGGATGCACCCAACATAGTGGCACACAGTGTTGCGTGTGTGTGCCGTTGAGTCCGGGTGCGGAACGACCGGTGTACTGCGCCAGGCACCGAGACCTTCTGAGTGTGGCCGGCTCGCGGGGACGAAACTCCCCTTGAGCCGGCCCGGCACTGGATTCATCCCAGTGCCCGGCGCGGGCGATCCTGCGATGACGACCGTACGGCGGCCCATTGCCCCTCGACGCGCTATGACACGCAGAACGCCGTCCTGGCTGCGGCACCGGTGTCACACGCGCGGGCTCTCACCTGTCTGACCTACTGCGGACCTTCCCGTGCCTCCTCGGCCGCGGTCCGCTCCACCACCGGCAGGCACACGGCGACGGCTCGCAACGACTGATCGTCGTGACCAGCGACCGCAAGGACCCACGCATGTCGACCGTCGTCCCGCACACAGCGCTGACAGGTGTCTACACCATCGACCCGGCACACAGCACCATCGGCTTCACCGTCCGGCACGCCATGATCGCGAACGTGCGAGGACGCTTCGGCGCCTTCGAGGGGCTGATCAAGCTGGACGGATACCAACTCAGCCGCTCCGAGGCCTATATGAGCGTCCAGACCGGCAGTATCGACACCGGCAGCTCTGACCGGGACACCCATCTCGCCGGTCCGGACTTCCTCGACGCCGCCACCTATCCGCTGCTGGTCTTCCGCTCCGCCGGCCTCGCCGACCGCGGAGACGGCCAGTTCCGTCTGATGGGCCACCTCAGGATCAAGGACGTCGAACTCCCTCTCCACATCCACCTCGCCTTCGACGGGGCCACGCAGGACGAGAGCGGCGACCACCGTGTCGGCTTCTCCGGGACCGCCCTGGTGCGCCGCTCCGACTGGGGACTCGGCGGGAACACGGGCGACGAAACCGGCGGCGTCCTCATCAGCGACAAGGTCAGGCTCGCCTTCGACATCTCCGCCGTCCGCATCTCCCGCGCGGATGCCGCCTGACCACCCCGCGCCACCACACCGACCGCCCCGCGCGGTCCCTGCCGGCAGCCATGCCGGTGACCACAGGCCGGTCCGCGACCGCGGCCGGACCCCTACGCACGAAACCCGGGTGAGACCCCCCATGAATCATCAAGACCCCACCGGCCGGACCCCGTTCCGCTCGATCACGACGATGGAGGACCTGCGAGAGCACCTCCAGTGGGCCATCGAGCTGGAACACGCCACGCTGCCGCCCTACCTCACAGCCCTCTACTCCCTCGATCCCGAGCGGAACGCCCATGCCGTCGAAGTGGTCAGCAGCGTGTTCGTCGAGGAGATGATCCACCTCGCGCTGGTGGCCAACCTGCTGAACGCGGTCGGCGGGCAACCTCGTGTCGACATCCCGCAGATACTGTCGCCGCACCCGCGGGCCATGCCGCACGCCGACCCCTCCATGCAGCTGTCCCTGCTGCCGTTCGGGCAGGAGGCGGTCACCATGTTCCTCCGCCTCGAACAGCCCGCCCGCCCGGGCGACCCGGCCGAGGGAGACGCCTACATGACGATCGGCCAGTTCTACGACGCGATCGAGAAGGGCCTGCGGCACCTGTGCGCCGAACTCGGCGAGAAACAGGTCTTCACCGGTGATCCCGCACGCCAGGTGGCCGCAGGACCCTTCGGGCACACCGGCGGGCGGCTGAGCCCGGTCACCGATCTCGCCTCGGCGCTCTCCGCCCTTGAGGAGATCGTGGAGCAGGGGGAGGGCGCGGCACGCGTCGACGTGTGGGACGGGGACATGGACATGTTCCACCCGCAGACCAAGGCGGTCTCGCACTACTACCGTTTCCAGGAGCTCGCGCAGGGCCGGCGCTACCAGCCGGGGGACACACCGGAGACGGGGCCCACGGGCGAGACGATCACCGTCGACCCCGCCGGGGTGCGCCCGATGCGGCCCAACCCGCGGCTGGGGGATCATCCGGAGGGCAGCGCCATCCGCACGGCGCAGGAGGCGTTCAACATCACGTACGGCAAGCTGCTGCAACTCCTGGAGCAGGCGTTCAACGGGAATCCCGCGATGCTCGGGGTGTCGGTGGGCACGATGTACGCGCTCAAGGGGCAGGCACAGAGCCTGATGTCGATGCCCGACGGCGACGGCCTGACCGCGGGCCCGACCTTCGACTACGTCGCTCCGGAGGATCGCGGCTGACCACCGCACACATGGTGGCCCCCTGGACCGACGGTCCAGGGGGCCACCATGTTGGTGCGGGGCAGGGGGCGGCCGTGTGCACGCCCCCTGCCCCGCGGCACCGGTGGGTCAGCGCACGGTCCGAGCGGCTGCCTCGATCACTCCGGCGACATCGGCGGGGTGGGAGACACTCACGGCGTGCGACGCCCTCACGCGCGTGATGTGGGCGTGTGCGCGCCGCGCCATGAACACCTGGGCCTGCGGCGGGATGTTGCGGTCCTGGGTGGCGACCACGGCCCAGGACGGGATGTCCTTCCAGCCGGGCTCGGAGGCGTCGTCCGCCAGCGCGGCATTGGTGATCGGGCGCTGAGTGACGGACATGAGGTCCGTGGTGTTGCGGGGGACGTCCGCGGCGAACTGCTGGTGGAACTTGCTCGGTTCGATCGTCAGGTCCGCGTCGCGGGAGCCGTCCGGCAGGGTGACCGGCACGGAGCGAAGAGCATCGCCGAGGGTGCTGCCGGGGAACTTGCCCGACAACTCGACCGCGCTCTCTCCCTTCTCGGGGAGGAAGGCGGCGACGAACACCAGGGCCTTGACGTTGCCGGCGTCGTGGGCGGCGTCGCTGATCACCGATCCGCCGTAGGAGTGTCCGGCCAGGACCACCGGGCCGTCGATCCCGGCCAGGACCTCTTTCAGGTAGGAGGCGTCGTTGTTCAGCCCGCGCAGCGGGTTGGCCGCGGCGACGACGGGATAGCCCTCGTGCCGCAGCCTCCTGATGACGCCGTTCCAGCTGGTGGAATCGGCGAACGCGCCGTGCACGAGCACCACCGTGGGCTTCTTCCCGCTGTCCGGTGCGGACGTGGTTCTGTCCGCGTGGGCGGGGGCGACTGCCGTAGCGATGAGGGCGGTGGCGACGGAGGCGGTGGCCAGGAGGGAGAGCGGGGTGCGGACCCGCTGGTAAGCGGAACTGCGGTTCATGGGAGGCCCTTTCGGGAAACGGTGTGCTGTCACCCTCAAGGACCGTGTGCCCGGCGCACATGTGACACTTTGTGGCTCCTAGTCCTTTTTGCTGATGGAGTGATGTTCGCCGGTGACTTCCCTGTACTCCCGGGCGGTGGGCTTGAGGATCTGTGTCCCCTCGCCGTAGAAGCCGCGGCTGAGCCGCGCGCGCAGCCGTCGCGCCGTGCCGCTCGCACGGCCCTCCGCGTCGCGTCGTCCCGGGTCGAGGGGCCGGTACTGCTCGTGTGCCGTGAGGGCGTGCAGTTCGTAGGGGTCGAGGGGCTGGTGCACCTCTACGTACTCGCCGTGCGGCAGGCGCTTGATGATGCCTGTCTCGCGACCGTGCAGGACCTTGTCGCGATCGCGGCGTTGCAGACCCAGGGCGATGCGCTTGGTCACGATGAAGAGGACGACCGGTACGACGAACAGGGCGACGCGGACCGTCCAGGTGATCGTGTTGACCGACATGTGGAAGGTCACGGCGATGATGTCGTTCGCGGCTCCGAGCAGTGCCACCAGGTAGACGCCGAGCCATGCCACGCCGAACGCCGTGCGCACGGGCCGGTTGCGTGGGCGTTCCAGCAGGTGGTGTTCGCGATCGTCGTCGGTGACCCAGGCCTCGACGAACGGGTAGGCGCCCATGACGAGGAAGAAGCCGACGCCGGCGAGGAGAGGGATCAGATTGTCCAGGGCCAGGGTGTGGCCCCAGAAGTCCACCTCCCACCCGGGCATGACACGCAGCAGGCCGTCTGCGATGCCCATGTACCAGTCGGGCTGGGATCCCGCGGAGACCTGATCGGCACGATAGGGGCCGAACTCCCAGACGGGGTTGATCTGCGCGATCGCGGCGACGGTGAAGACGATCCCGGTGACCATGCAGAAATAGCCACCCGCCTTGACCACGTACACCCGCCTCGGCGGGCCGACCACGTTTCGCTCCGTACGGCCGGGCCCCGGGTACTGGGTGTGCCGGTGCCGGTGCCCGAGGAAGGCGTGGAAGGCGACGAGCGCCAGCATCACCACCGGAATGACCAGGACATGGATCACGTAGAAGCGGGGCACCAGGTCGTGCCCGGGGAACTCGCCGCCGAACAGGAACATCGACAGGTAGGTACCGACGACCGGTACTGACAGAAGTGTCCCGTTCACCACGGCGAGCCCGGTCCCGGACAGAAGGTCGCCGGGGAGGTCGTAGCCGGTCAGACCACCGAACATGCCGAGGACGAGCAGTCCGAAACCGGCCACCCAGTTCAGCTCGCGCGGCTTGCGGAAGGCGCCGGTGAAGAACACACGCATCAGGTGGGCCAGCAGGGCGGCGACGAAGATCAGCGCCGCCCAGTGGTGGGCCTGGCGGATGAGCAGGCCACCGCGGACGTCGAAGGAGATGTGCATCGTCGAGTCGAACGCCTCGGACACCAACTGGCCGCGCAAAGGTGCGTAACCGCCCTCATAGACGACCTGGTTCGACGACGGGTGGAAGTAGAACGTCAGATACACGCCGGTGACGAGCAGGATGACGAAGCTGTAGAGACAGATCTCGCCCAGCAGGAACGACCAGTGCTCCGGACGGGCCCTGCGGGTGACGGTCGTGGTGGTGGGCGCGATGCCCATCCGTGTTCTCGCCCAGTCGGCGATCTTGCCACCGCTGGGGCTTCCCGCCGTAGTGACTGGTTCGATTGCGTCGCTCATGTCATTACCACCATCAGCACATCACCGGGGGCGCCTTGCGGCCGGTCCGCGCAGCGAAACGGCTCATGGCGACGAGATGCCGCACAGGGTTTCGCTGCCCTCATCAGAAGGACCGGGAAAGTGGTGAAGGTGTGACATGACCGTAAGACAGGAGCATGCCGGGGTTGCCCGGGTCAGGACGCCTTCGCGCCGATCCGCTCGACGTCCTTGCGCGCCGAGCGGCGTCGCGTCGCGCGGCGCTCGCTCTCCGTCGTGCCGCCCCAGACGCCCTCCACCTGCCCGACGTCCAGGGCCCACTGCAGACACTGCTCCCGCACCGGGCACCGGGCGCACACGGCCTTCGCCTCGTCGATCTGGACCAGAGTCAGGCCCGCGGTGCCGATGGGGAAGAACAGGTCGGGGTCGACATCCCGGCAGGCCGCTCTCTCGCGCCAACTCATCGCTGCGCCTCCTTGTTCGTCGCCAACACCCTTCATCTGTCTGACCGTCCGAAGGGAGCTCCTGTGACATCCCATGCCGGAGAGCAACAGTGTGAAATTCGGTGTGACAACAGACACAATGTCTTGAGCGGGGCTGCGGGCCGTCGCACCATCTGTGAGTTGTGAACGCCACACAGGGCCCCAGGCCCCTACCCAGCCCAGCCGCCGATCCCCGGGACCCGCTCTCCGCGGGCACCCACACCCTCCTCGTCCAGCACGGCACGGCCGCCGTCGAGCAGCGCTACCACGTCGCCGGCACCGGCCCGGTGTGCGTCGCCCACTCCGGAGGGCCGGGCATCGGCTGGGAGTACCTGCGCATGCCGGAGCTGGAGCGCAGTATGACCGTCGTGTACCTCGAGCCGGTCGGCACGGGCGAGTCCGGCCGGCTGGCCGACCCACGCGACTACACCCTCGCCACCTACACCCACTTCCTGCACGCGGTGATCGAGCACCTGAGCCTCACCGAGGTGACCCTGCTGGGCCACTCCCACGGCGGCTTCGTCGCGCAGCGCTACGCCCTCGACCATCCCGAGCGCCTGGCGTCCCTCGTCCTGTACGACACCTCACCGATGACGGGAGAGGAGTTCTGGGCGGCCGCCGTGGCCAACATGCAGAGTTTCGTCCAGCGGCACGCCGACGAGCGGCCCGAAGTGGCCACCTACGTCGCGGATCTCACCACGCGACTCGACCAGTCCGACGACGAGGGCGCGACGAGGGTGCTGCGCACCATCTCGCCCGCCTA
This sequence comes from Streptomyces sp. NPDC091972, assembly GCF_044756385.1. Lineage (NCBI taxonomy): Bacteria > Bacillati > Actinomycetota > Actinomycetes > Kitasatosporales > Streptomycetaceae > Streptomyces > Streptomyces sp. NPDC091972. The sequence continues at coordinate 199,322 of NZ_JBIVSV010000014.1, forward strand.
CTTCCACGACTACTGGGGCCGCGAGGAGGAGTTCGCCGCGGGGCGGGCCTCCCTGCGGATGTTCGCGGCACCGGCCTGGGGGGTGGAGCCCCCGTTCGACGTCCGCGGGGAACTGCCCCGGCTCACCGTCCCGACCCTGGTCCTGGTGGGCGGGGACGACTTCATCTGCGGGCCGCGCTGGGCACACATGCTGCACCAGCTCCTTCCCGACGCCCGCCTGGTGATCCTGCCGGAGACCGGCCATCTCGGGCACATCGAGCGCCCCGAGAAGTTCACGGAGGCCGTGCGCGGCTTCCTCAGCGGATGACCGTGCCGGCGTCGCACTCGCCGACGAGGAAACGCCACAGCAGGGGATCCGCGTCCTGGGAGCCGAGATCGCGTACCGCGTCCCGGACGATCTGTTCGTAACGGAACGCGGTACGACGCAGCGCGGCGTGCCCCGCCGGGGTCAGCAGCACCTGCACGCCGCGCCGGTCGTGGTCGACGGCGCTCGGAATGACCAGGCCCTGTCGGCGCAGCCGTCCCATCAGCCTGCTCGTGGCGGACTGACTCAGGCCGAGCCGGTTGGCCACCTCCACGAGTCGCACGGGATCGGCGTCGGCGGCGGACCTCCGTCCCACGTGGCGCAGGGCCTGCACATCGCTCACCCCGAACCCGGTCTCCTCGCGCAGCCGCCGCTCCACCGCCCCCTGTATCCGGCGGTGGAGGCGGTCGAGGGCGTCCCACCGGTCAGTCGCACAGGACAGCGTACGGTCGTCGGCAGGGACGGTGCGCACCTCGCCTCCCACGTCACCGTGCGACGTGCCGGTCATGCGGTGGCCCGGTAGGAGGACACGTCGTCGTGTGCGGCCGTTCCCTCGCCGGAGTACGGCGCGTCCTGGCCGATCAGCACGTGCTCCAGGCGGCCGAGGTCCCCGGTGCGGGCGGCGGTGAGGATCGCCTGCACGAGCCGCCGATGGGTGGCCGCGTCCACGTGCTGCCGGTGCCGCCGGTTGTTCAGTCTGTCCTGTGCGCGGGAGACCTGCTGCCGAGCGTTCGCCACGGACAGGTGGAGCAGGTGGCCGATCTGGTCGTAGGAATAGCCGAACGCCTCGCGCAGCACGTACGCCGCGCGCTGATTGGGGGTCAGGGTCTGGAGAAGCAGGAGGACGGCGTGCTCCACCGAATCCTGGCGCTCTGCCAGGGCTTCTGGTGTCATCCCGATGTCCGTGGACTCCGGCAGCCAGGGGGTGGCGCTGCACTCTCGGCGTCTGCGTGCCGACTGCAGCACGTTGATGGCGAGTCGGGCGGTCGTCGTGCGGAGCAGCGCACCGGGGTCGGCCACGACCGTGCGGTCCGTGCCCTGCCAGCGCAGCCAGGCCTCCTGGATGACGTCCTCGGCTTCGCCTGGATCTCGGAGGATCCGGTTGGCGATCCTGAGCAGTCCTGGCCGGACGCGGCCGAACACGAAAACCGCGTCGTTGAGTTCCACGGGCGCGGCAGTGACGGTCACCATCACCGACTGCGGACTCTGCCGGGTTGCGATCACAGATGTGTCCACGATCGGCTCCTCTGTTGGCTGGGGATCGGCGGCTTCCCTCGCCACCGACACCAACCTCCCGCCGACAGGGGCACTGCCGCGCCCCTGACAGACCGTGGGGCACCCCGTGGTCGTACCGTGGCCGTCACGTGGCCAGGGCCTCCCACCCCCTGGCCCGCGGGCCCCCGGGGGCCCGTCACCCCCTGGCCCCGGACGCCCCCGTCCCCCCCCCACGCCCAGGTGGCCTGCTCCTGGCCCCCGCGCCTCGACCCCCTGGCCGAGACCGGACCTCGACAGGACAGGCCCCGGACAGCCCGGAGGCACGGGCCATGGTCAGTGGAGGTCGTGGGCGCACCGCGATACGGCGAAGCCGCCTGTGCGGCCCGCCCAGGCTGCCCACAGGGCGCGGCACGGCGCGGCACGCGGATCGCACCCCCGCCGACGGCGCCGCCCCCTGGGGTCAGGCGGGGGTCGCCGCCCCGCCCGGCAGCACGGCGCCCAGCTGTTTGCGGGATCGGATCCCGAGCTTCGTGAACACCTTCCGCAGGTGCCACTCGATGGTGTGCGGGCTGAGGAACAGCTGCGCGCCGATCTCGAGGTTGGTGAGCCCTTCGCCGGCCAGCCGGGCGATCTGGGCCTCCTGGGGCGTGAGCGCCTCGTCGGTGCCGGTGGCACGCCTGCGCACTGTCTCCCCGGCGGCTTCCAGCTCGCGGCGGGCGCGCTCGGCGAAGGCCTCCGCGCCGGCCCGGTCGAGGATCTCGTGGGCGCGGGCCAGCTGGTCCCGGGCCTCGGCGCGGCGGTTCTCACGCCTCAGCCATTCGCCGTACAGCAGCCGGGTGCGTGCGAGCGCCGTGCGCACCGGGGTGCTCTCCAGCCGGGCGATCGCCTCCCGGTACAGGGCGTCGGCCGTGTCCCCCTCACTGATCAGGGCACGCGCCGCTGCGGAGGTGCCCGTCGCCCAGGCCGTGCCACTGGCCTGGCAGATGGTGGCGAGACGGTCGGCGGCCTCGGCGGCAAGCTCCCGCTTCCCGCTGCGGGCTGCCGCCTCCACCAGCTCGACCAGGGAGGAGAGGGCGAGCCCCAGTTCCTGCGGGTACTCGCAGCCCTTGGCGGCGGCGTCGCAGGCCTCCTCGTACCGCCCCAGGCCGTTGTACAGGACGGCCAGCGCCCACTGGGGAGCCGTCAGTGTCTTTCCCTCGCCGCTGAGGGTCCGGTCGCCGGTGATCGTCCCGATCGCCTGCAGCGTCTCGCTCTCGCGGCCGCGCCAGGGTTCGATCACCAGCGCCCCGTAGTGTGCGAGGAAGTGGCTGCCGGTGGCCTCGCCGATGGTCACCGCTTCCACGGCGAGCGAGTCCGCGTCGTCCAGATCACCGGCGAAGACCCGGTTCGCCAGCCGCAGCAGGAGCGCCGAGGGGAGCACGGACAGTGTTCCCGTCTCCCGTGCCAGACCGACCAGCTTGGCCGACAGGGTGCTCCAGCTGTCGAAGTCCCACACGTTGTGGGCCATGCGGCAGGCGAACGGGAGCCAGCCCAGTGACTGTTCCGCGGTGAAGCCACCGCACCGCAGCGTGGTGAGTGCGCGGCGCAGAATCGGGGCGCCCGCCGCGTAGCCGTCCGTGGTGGCCAGGGCCAGGCCGTCGAGGAAGAGGTCGGTGGGTCCGGGGTGAGCCGTCGGGGGCGCGGTGCGTGCGGCCCGGGCAACCTCCTCGAGGCCGGGTCCGCTGGACAGGCGGCCCGCGGTGAGGGCCGCGTAGAACGCGTCCCGGTAGGTCTCGCGGGCGATGCCGGCGTCGAGCGGCTCGAACTCCCGGGCCGCCTTGAGCAGCAGCGGGACGGTGGCACCGGCACCGCGGGATCCGAAGGTGATCTGCCCGCGCAGCAGGCTGGCCCGGGCGTGTTGCAGTTCGTCGAGGGTGCCCATCTCGGCCACGTTCAGCAGCTCGAGAGCGGCGTCGAACGCTCCGGCGAGGTACTTGGCCCGGGCCGCTGCCAACGCTCTGCTGCGGCGGCGGGAGGGATCAGGTGTCAGCTCGGTCGCTCGTTCCAGGAAGGCCGCCGACGCGGCGATGCCGCCACGCGCCTGCGCACGGTCGGCCGAACGGGCCAGTTCGTCCGCCACGGCCTCGTCGGGTTCCGCCGCGGAGCGGGCCAGGTGCCAGGCGCGGCGGTCGGGGTCGGACCGCGCGTCCGTGGCCTCGGCCAGTGCCCGGTGCGCCTCCCGGCGCTCGGCCGGCCCCGCCGCGCGGTAGACGGCCGAGCGCACCAGCGGGTGCCGGAACTGGACCCGTGTGCGCACCTCCAGCAGGTTCGCGGCCACCGCGGGAGAGGCCTCGCTCATGGACACGCCGAGGATGTCGGCGGCGCGGCGGAGCAGTGAGACATCGCCGACGGGCTCGGCCGCCGCGAGCAGCAGCAGCCGCCGCGTCTGCGGGGGCAGTTCCGCGACGCGCAGGCTGAAGTTGTGCTCGAGCCTGCCGACGAGGGGCCGCAGCGACGGAGAGGCGTAGCCGCCCGCGAGTTCGGCCGCGGAGGTGTTGCGGGGCAGTTCCAGCAGGGCCAGCGGATTGCCGCGCGCCTCGGCGAGAATCCGGCTGCGGACCGGTTCGTCGAACCGGCCGGGAAGCACCGAGGTCAGCAGGGCACGGGCGTCGGGCTCGCTCAGCCCCCCGAGGGTGAGCTCGGGCAGCCCTTGCAGGGCGCGTTCGCCGTCCGCCTCGCGGACGGCGAAGATCAGCCCCACGCGCTCCGCCATCAGGCGCCGGGCGACGAACCCGACGATCTGGGCCGAGACGCGGTCGAGCCACTGCACGTCGTCGACGAGACAGATCAGCGGCGTCTCCTCAGCGACGTCGGCGAGCAGGCTGAGGACGGCCAGGCCCACCAGGAACCGGTCCGGGGGAGTGCCCGCGCTGAGTCCGAAGGCGGTCTCCAGCGCTGTCCGCTGCGGATCGGGGAGGTGCGCGAGCCGATCGAGAAAGGGCGCGCAGAGCTGGTGCAGGCCCCCGAAAGCAAGCTCCATCTCGGCCTCGACGCCGGCCGCCCGCACCACGGTGCAGTCCTCGGCGATCTCGGCCACGTAGTCCAGCAGGGCGGACTTGCCGATCCCGGCCTCACCGCGCAGCACGAGGACCGCGCTGTGGCCGTCGCGCACCTTGGCCAGATGCCGGTCCAGAACCGCTCGCTCGCTCTGGCGCCCGTGCAGGAAACCCGCTTTCTTGCCCTTCATGAACACCCCCGGCTGCGAGCGTATATATCTGGTCTTCGGCCCCACAACTCATCCGCCGCTGGTCACCTCAGGGGCGAGACACAGGGCAGCGGCGTCGTGTCGAGCCGTGGTGGAGGCGGGGCCGCGCCCGGCCCGTGTGTGCTGCAGGACCGCCGGCGGTCGTGTCCGAGGTTTTGTGGCCACCGCCGTTGCGTCAGATCAGGTCCTCGAACGCCGCGGCCTCGACGATCTTCTTCACCGTGGTCAGGTAGCGGGCGGCGTCCGCGCCGTCCACCAGCCGGTGGTCGTAGGAGAGCGAGAGGTGGACCAGTGCGCGGACCCCGATGAACTCCTCGTCGCCGTCCTGTACGACCGCGGGCCGTCTGACCGCGGCTCCCACGCCCAGGACGGCCGCCTGGTGCGGCGGGACGATGAGGGTGTCGAAGAGGGCGCCGCGTGTTCCGGTGTCGGAGACCGTGAAGGTGGCTCCGGCCACGTCCGCGGGCGTGAGTCGGCCGGCGAGGGCGTGCTCGGTGAGGTCGTGGACGGCACGTGCGATGCCGCTGACGGTCAGATCGCCCGCGCCCCGCACCACCGGAGTCACCGGCCCCTGGTCGGTGTCGACCGTGATGCCGACGTTCTCGGTGTCGTAGTACGTGATGGTCGTGCCGCTCGCGTCGATCCTGGCGTTGATGACGGGATGTGCCTTGAGCGCCTGGGCGGCTGCCAGGACGAAGAACGGCAACGGTGTCAGCGTGAAGCCCTCGCGGGCCGTGTAGCCGTCGGCTGTCCGGCGCCACAGCCGCAGCAGGCCGGTGGCGTCGGCCTCGACGGTGGAGGTCAGCTGCGCCTGCTCCAGCAGCGCCTGCTTGAGACTGTCGCCGACCGCCTTGCGCAGCCGGGGGACGGGGGCGGTGTGCCCGCGCAGGGCGGCGGTCGGCGGAGCCTTTGCCCCTGCCGTTGCCGCTGCTGGTGCGGGGCGCGGCGCCGGAGCGGCCGCGGGTGCCGGTGCGGGTATCGGAGCGGGTGCGGGTGCGGGTTGCGGCACCAGTGCCGGTGCCGGTGCCGGTGCCGGGGCGGCGGGTGCGGGCTCCGGCATCTGGGCCGCGGCGGGCGGCTGCGCGACTGGCGCCGGTGAGGGGGCGGGCTGCGGTGCGGCCACCGGTGCGGCCGTGGCGGCGGTGACCGCGGTCGTCGCCGCCGCGGCGTCGGGCGGGCCGATGACGGCGAGCTGGGCGCCCACTTCGACCGTCTCGTCCTCGCCGACGAGGACGGTCAGCAAGACGCCCGTGGCGGGAGCGGGAATCTCGGTGTCCACCTTGTCGGTCGACACCTCCAGCAGCGGTTCGTCCTCCTGGACCTGGTCACCGGGCTGCTTCAGCCAGCGGGTCACGGTGCCCTCGGTGACGGACTCGCCGAGCGCGGGAAGGGTTACGGAGATCGTCATGGCGGTGTATGGCTCCTTCAGGTGTCCAGGCCGTAGCGGTCGCGGGCGCGGTCGACGGTGTCGGGGTCCACTCGTCCGGCCCGTGCCAGCCGGTCCAGGGCCGTCACGGTGATCGATTCGGCGTCCACGCGGAAGTAGCGCCGTACGTCCTCGCGGGTGTCGGACAGGCCGAACCCGTCCGTGCCCAGTGAGTAGTAGTCCTGCTCGATCCACTGGCCGATCTGGTCGGGGACCTGGCGCATCCAGTCGCTGACGGCCAGGACCGGACCCGGCGCACCGGCGAGCGCCTCGGTCACGAAGGGCACACGTGTCTCGCCGCGCGTGCGGGCGGTGTCGGCGTCCATCGCGTCCCGGCGCAGCTCCGTCCAGGACGTCACCGACCAGACATCGGCGCGCACGTTCCAGTCGGCGGCGAGCAGTTCCTGCGCACGCAGCGCCCAGTGGACGGCGGTGCCGGAGGCCAGGAGCTGCAACCGGGGGCCGGTGACGGCGGGGTCGCCGGGTCGGAACGGGTACAGGCCGCGGACGATGCCCTCCTCGATGCCGGGCAGCGCGGGCATGGGCGGCTGGGGCTTGGGCTCGTTGTAGACCGTGAGGTAGTAGAAGACGTTCTCGGGGTGCTCGCCGTACATCCGGCGCAGGCCGTCGCGGACGATGACCGCGATCTCGAAGGCGAAGGCCGGGTCGTAGCTGACGGCCGCCGGGTTGGTGGCGGCCAGGAGGTGCGAGTGGCCGTCGCCGTGCTGGAGACCTTCGCCGGTCATGGTGGTGCGTCCGGCGGTGCCGCCGACGACGAATCCGCGGCCCATCTGATCGGCGAGGGCCCAGAACTGGTCGCCGGTGCGCTGGAAGCCGAACATGGCGTAGAAGATGTAGAAGGGGATCATCGGCTCGCCGTGGGTGGCGTACGAGGTCGCGGCGGCGGTGAACTCGGCCATGGAACCGGCTTCGGTGATGCCCTCGATGAGGAGCTGCCCGGTCTCGCTCTCCCTGTAGTGCAGCAGCTGGTCGGCGTCGACGGGGTCGTAGGTCTGGCCCTGCGGCGAGTAGATGCCGGCCGTGGGGAACATCGACTCCATGCCGAAGGTACGGGCCTCGTCGGGGATGATCGGCACCCAGCGGGCGCCGGTGCGGCCGTCCCGCATCAGGTCCTTCACCAGGCGGACCAAGGCCATGGTGGTGGCGACCTCCTGGTGGCCGAAGCCCTTGAGCAGCGCCTCGAACGGCTGCGCGGCGGGCTCCGGCAGCGGCTTGGCGATCACGCGGCGCGCGGGGGCTGGACCGCCCAGTGCGGCGCGCCGCTCGCGCAGGTACCGCACCTCGGGCGAGTTCTCTCCCGGATGCCAGAAGGGGACGAGGTCGCCGGCGAGGGCGCTGTCGGGAATGGGCAGGTCCAGCACGTCGCGCAGCTCGCGGAACTGCGCCATGGTCAGCTTCTTCATCTGATGGTTGGCGTTGCGGGACTCGAACGCCGACCCGAGGGTGTGCCCCTTGACCGTCTGGGCGAGGATCACCGTCGGCGCTCCCCGGTGTTCGACGGCGGCCCGGTAGGCGGCGTACACCTTCAACGGTTCGTGCCCGCCGCGGGAGTTCTCGAAGAGTTCCACCACCTGGGCGTCGCTGAGGGTGGCGGAGAGTGCGGACAGGGCGTCTCCGACGAAGAAGTTCTTGCGGATGTAGGCGGCGTCCCGCACGGCGAGGGTCTGCATCTGGGCGTCGGGCTCCTCGCCCAGGCGGCGCACGAGGTCGCCGGTGGTGTCCTGGGCCAGCAGCGGGTCCCAGGCCTCGCCCCACAGGGTCTTGACGACGTTCCAGCCCGCCCCGCGGAACCGGGCCTCCAGCTCCTGCACGATCTTGGAGTTGGACCGCACGGGTCCGTCGAGGCGTTGCAGGTTGCAGTTGATCACGAAGGTGAGGTTGTCCAGGCCCTCGCGGGAGGCGAGCGTCAGGGCGGCCAGCGACTCCGGCTCGTCCGTCTCCCCGTCGCCGAGGAACGCCCACACGCGGGAGGCGGAGGTGTCCTTGATGCCGCGCGCGTGCAAGTAGCGGTTGAAGCGCGCCTGGTAGACGGCGCCAAGAGGCCCGAGGCCCATGGACACGGTGGGGAACTCCCACAGCCACGGCAGGCGCCTGGGGTGCGGGTAGGACGGGAGACCGTCACCGCCGGCCTCGCGCCGGAAGCCGTCCAACTGCTGCTCGCTGAGGCGGCCTTCGAGGAACACCCGGGCGTAGATGCCCGGCGAGGCATGCCCCTGGAGGAACAACTGGTCGCCCGAGCCGTCCTGTTCCTTGCCACGGAAGAAGTGGTTGAAGCCGATCTCGTACAGCCAGGCCGCCGAGGCGTAGGTGGAGATGTGTCCGCCCAGGCCCAGCCGGGAGCCGCGGGTGACCATGGCCGCGGCGTTCCACCGGTTCAGGGCGGTGATCCTGGTCTCCATGTCGATGTCGCCGTCGAACGCCGGCTGTGCGGCAGCCGGGACGGTGTTCACGTAGTCCGTGGTGAGCAGCCCGGGCACGGACAGGCCGGCGCGGGCCGCGTACTCGTGCACACGCCGAATCAGGTACACCGCCCGGTCGGGTCCGGCGTTGCGTATGACGGCGTCAAGGGAGGCCTGCCACTCGGCGGTCTCCTCGCGGTCGCGGTCGGGAAGCTGGTCAAGTTCGCTGTTCAACGGCAACGTGGTGGGCCGGGACCGGTCACTCATGTGAGGCCTTCCTCAAGGCAGGGGCAGGGGCAGGGGCGGGAGAGGGGCGGGGTGGCGGATGACCTTGGGCCGAACGGCGCCTGCGCGTCGCCGAGCACGGGAGTCACGTGGTCCTGGGCGGCGAGCACGTCGGCGGCGAGGTCTGCGAACGGCAACTCCTCGGGTCCGGCGGCCTCCAGGACGCCGAACAGCGACACCGCGACGGCGATGCGGAGGAGGGGGCGACGACGCCGTCGCCGGTCGCGACTGGCCACAGTGGCAGCGGGGCTACGAGCACTTCGTCCGCGCGCACGCCCGCGCAGACGGCGCCGGCGACACGGCCGACGCCCACGGCGGACAGGGCCGCGCAGTGCTCGACGCCCGACTTCCCGGCGGCCGTCAGGGGGTTTGCGGCACCGACGCCGACGCCCAGGGCGCGGGACAGGGACACCATGTGCGCCCCGTGGTCCCGCGGACGGGTGACCGATCTCGAGCCGATCCGCCCCATGACGCCTGCAACGACGACTTTCATGCGGTCTCCTTCGCCGGGGCGGGACGGCCGGACGTGACGGCCGGAGGTGCTGAGAAGACGGTGGCGAGGCCGGCTGCGCCCCGCCTCCTGCCCTGTTGACCGGACGAAAGGGGTTGGTGTGACGAGCTGCCCGATCCGTGAACCCGGGTCGTTCTGGGGGCGGGCGTCCCGCGACCACGACCGTGGGGAGGACGGCGGGGCCGCGGGACACCGGAGGGGCGGATCTACTCCACGAAGTAGGAGTCGTGCCGGTCGAAGAACGCGGAGCGCTCCTCCTCCGAGGCATGGGCCAGCGTCGACACCTGCTCGAAGTACTCCTCGCGCGGCGCGCCCGGGGTGAACAGCAGGAGCATGTCCGCCGGTGCGTCGGAGTCGTTGCGGAAGGCGTGCAGCCCGCCTTGCGGCACGTGCACGAAGTCGCCCTTGCGGGCGTTCACCCAGCGCACACCGTCGAAGATGCGCACGGTGCCGTCCAGGATGTAGAACGACTCCGAGATCCGCTTGTGGTAATGCGTCTTCGGGCCGCCGGCCCGCGGCCTCATCTCGACGCGGTACAGCCCGAACTCGCCGCGGGTGGTCGCGGTGGTGGCCAGATAGTGGGTGGCGTCCTTGCCGGGCCCGCTCTCGCCGAGATCGGGCGGGGTGTCGGCGGGCCGGAACACGGCGCTGACCTCGCCGTCGTCTCCGAAGTACTTCTGTTCCGGGTAGGGGTACGACATGGTGGTTTCCTTTCCTGAGGCGGTCGGGCGGCCGCGTGCCCGCCCGCGCTCGATGTGACCGGCGGGCACGGCCGGATGTGACGTCGGCGCGGCGCCGGGCCGCGGTCCCACGCGGTCGGGCGTCAGCGGGTGAGGCAGTCGTGGCGGGGATGTCCCCGTCGCAGGGCCCGTACGTCCCGCACCGCCGCGGCGAATGCCTCGGGGCGTTCCTGCGGCAGATTGTGGCCGGCGTCCGCGACCTGAACGTGCAGGCGCGGGCCGGTGAAGTGGTGCGCGGTCGATGACCCGTCGGTCGCCGGGAAGTTGCCGTCGGCGGTGCCGTCCAGGGTGACCGTGGGGACGGTGATCGGCGGAAGGCCGGCGAGACGGGCTTCCAGATCGGCGTACGCGTCCGCGCCCGGTGCCAGGCCGAGCCGGTGCCGGTAGGAGTGGATGACGACGTCGACGTAGTCCGGATTGGTGAAGGCCTCCGCGGCCCGCTCCAGTTCGGCCTCACCGAAGGCCCACACGGGGGAGTTGCGTTTCCAGATGACCCGGGCCACGCCCCGTGGATCGGCTGCCAGTCCGGTGCGGCCGCGCTCGGTGAGGAAGTAGTAGAAGTACCAGAAGCCCGCCTCCAGTTCGGGGGAGACGGGGTTCATGGCGGCGCCGATGTCCTGGATCAGGTAGCCGTTGACGCAGACCAGGCCGAGGACACGTTCGGGCCACAGCGCCGCGGCGACCGTGGCCGCGCGGCCGCCCCAGTCGTAGCCGGCGAGGTAGGCGCGCTCGATGCCGAGGGCGTCCAGGAGCGCGATGACGTCCGCCCCCAGGGCCGCCTGCTGGCCGGAACGGGGCAGGGAGTCGGACAGGAATCTCGTCGGGCCGTGCCCTCGCAGGTGGGGGACGATGACGCGGAATCCGCCTTCGGCCAACAGGGGGGCCACGTCCACGTAACTGTGGATGTCGTAGGGGAAACCGTGCAGAAGGACGACGGTGTCACCGTCGGGGGAGCCCGTCTCGTAATAGGCGACTTCGAGCACATCGGTCGTGACGCGTCGCAAGGGGGCGAGCAGGGGCAGGGCTGACATGCGAATCCTCCGACGAAGGAGCGGTGGGGGAGGGGAGCCGCGGTTCCGGTCGGGCGCGGCTGGACGTACGGGATGGTGTCGCCGCGTCGGGCCCTCGGCAACAGTGTGCACAGTGTGCATGAGAAGGTTGCCTTGTCAGTGTCATGAGTGTTGGCGTCATAATGGATACGCCCGTGCTGGGCGTGATCTCCTCTCCGCGGGGACTGTCTCCCCGCACAGACCGGCCTCCGCCACCTGCTGTGACAGCGAAAAGAGCGCTGCTCAGCGCTGTGTGGGTCAGTGCCGGACGGCCCCGCGGTCCGTGACGGCCCGAAGAGGCGCGCGTCCGGGCGCACACCCTCTCCGCGTCCGGTCCCAACGGGCGCGGAACCTCCGACCGATTCAGGTGATGACCATGGAAACCGAGAGTGTTCTGCATCCGAGCTTCCTCGTACCCGTCGGGCACGTGGAGCCGGTGCCCCGCCGTATCAGGGGCGTGATCGGCGGGCGCACCGTCTTCGACACGCGGCGCGCCCTGTACGTCTGGGAGTGGCAGGCCTATCCGCAGTTCAGCATCCCGGTGCGGGACCTCGTCGACGGCGTCCTCGACGACGAAGGGGTCGCCGAGGAGCACGGTGCGGGCACGGCGCACCGGCACACTCTGTCCGTCGGCGGGGACTCACGTCCCGGTGCCGCCTGGGTGTGGGGGAAGGACGCCCCGGCGCCGCTCCAGGGCACCGTGCGCTTCGAGTGGCCGGCCATCGACCACTGGTTCGAGGAGGACGAACCCGTCTTCGTCCACCCCAGGAGCCCGTACTCGCGTGTGGACGCCGTGCGTTCCTCCAGCAGCGTCCGCGTGGAGCTGGAGGGCGTGGTCCTGGCGGAGGCGCCGGCGTGCGTGAAACTCTTCGAGACCGGCCTGCCGACGCGCTACTACCTCGACCGCGCGCACGTCGACTGGACCCGGCTGCGGCGGACCGACACGGTGACCCGCTGCCCGTACAAGGGAACGACGAGCGGTTACTGGTCGTTCGACGGCCCCACCGCCACCCACGAGGACATCGCCTGGGGGTACGACTTCCCGACCATCCACGCCAACCGCATCGCGGGCCTGACCGCCTTCTACAACGAGCACGTCGACCTCTTCGTGGACGGCGAGCCGCTGCCCAAGCCGGGCGCACTCCGCTCCTAGCCCGCGCTCCGGGGTCCGGTGCCGGGCCGTGTTGGGCGGCCCGGCGCCTTCGGTGTCACACATCTGCTCCGGCCCTGGTCTCATGGTGTGAAAAGTCCTCCTTAATCGCCAGAGAAGGAACACGCCATGAACGACATCGTTCTCGAGCCCGCCGCGCAGGACTTCGCCGACGCGACCGCCAAGCCGCCGCTGCTGTACGAGCTCGGGGTCGAGGGCGCGCGCAAGCTGCTCGACGACGTGCAGGCACAGCCCATCGAGAAGCCCGACGTGGACGAGAAGTGGATCACCGTTCCGGCGGAGGTCGGCGACGTGCGGGTGCGCATCCTCAAGCCCGTCGGCAGCTCTGGCCCCCTGCCCGTCATCCTCTACGTGCACGGCGGCGGCTGGATCCTCGGCAACGCCGGAACGCACGACCGGCTCGTGCGCGAGCTGACCGTCGGGGTGAACGCCGCCCTGGTCTTCGTCGAGTACGACCGCTCCCCGGAGGCCAAGTACCCGGTCGCCATCGAGCAGGCCTACGCGACCGCCCGATGGATCACCACCGAGGGCGCCGGCGAGGGCCTCGACGCCTCCCGCCTGGCCGTCGCCGGCGACTCGGTCGGCGGCAACATGACCGCCGCCCTGACCCACATGGCCAAGCAGCGGGGCGACGTGACCTTCGTGCACCAGTCGCTGTACTACCCCGTCACCGACGCCGCCCAGGACACCGAGAGCTACCGGACCTTCGCGCACGGCCCGCATCTGACGGCCAAGGCCATGGAATGGTTCTGGGACGCCTACACCACCGACCCCGCCGAGCGCGCCCAGATCACCGCCTCGCCGTTGCGGGCGACACTGGAAGACCTCCGGGACCTGCCGCCGGCGTTCGTCGTCGTCGACGAGAACGACGTGCTGCGCGACGAGGGCGAGGCCTACGCCCGCAAGCTCGTCCAGGCCGGGGTGCCGACGACCAGCATCCGCTACAACGCCTCCCTGCACGACTTCATGATGCTGAACACCGTCCGCGGCACCCAGGCCTCGACCGCCGCGGTCGAGCAGGCCATCCACGTGCTGCGCAAGGCTCTCGGCACCGACTGACACCGCACGCCGACCCATTCCCCTCAGCACGTCGAAAGGCCACTTTCATGAGTGCGCACAAGCCCACCATCGTCCTCGTGCACGGCGCGTTCGCGGACGCCTCCAGCTGGAACGGCGTCGTCGACAAGCTGCTCGCGCACGACTATCCGGTGATCGCCGTCGCCAATCCGCTGCGCGGACTGACCACCGACGCCGACTACGTCCGGCAGATCGTGACGTCCGTCGAGGGCCCCGTCGTCCTCGTCGGCCATTCCTACGGCGGGTCCGTCATCAGCAACGCGGCCAAGGGACTGCCCCAGGTCAAGGCGCTCGTCTTCGTCGCGGCGTTCCTGCCGGAGGAGGGCGAGAGCGCCGTCACCCTGTCGGGCAAGTTCCCCGGCAGCACCCTCGGTGACACGCTCCGGCCCGTGCCGGTGAAGCTGCCCGACGGCAGCCAGGTCATGGACCTGTACATCGAACAGGCCAGGTTCCACGAGCAGTTCGCCGCCGATGTCCCCGAGGAGACCACGGCCGTCATGGCCGCGACTCAGCGGCCTGTGGCCGAAGCCGCGCTGACCGAGGGCGCGTCCGCGCCCGCGTGGCGGGACATTCCCTCCTGGGTGCTGGTGGCGGACGCGGACCGGAACATCCCCCCGCAGGCGCAGACCTACATGGCCGAGCGGGCCGGGGCCTCCGTCATGAAGGTCTCCGCCTCCCACGCGGTCAGCGTCTCGCGCCCCGGTGACGTGGCCCGTCTGATCAACGAGGCGGCGCAGGCGACCGCCTGAGCGCCCAAGGCCGCGCCTGACGGACGCGGGGTGCGGGGCCCGGACTCACAGCCGGAGGCCCGCACCCCGCGTTCCTGTGCGGGCCTGACGCGTCACGGCAGCGGTGCGGGCTCCGCGAGCAGCGTGGGCACCGTGACGATCGTGACGTCCTTGGTCAGCAGCCGATGGACAGGACAGCGTCCCGCGACCGCCAGGAGCTGGTCCCGCTGCGCGGGGGTCAACTCCCCGACCAGTCCTATGTTCTTGACCACCTGCCCCTGTGCGCCGAAGCGGACCGCGACGTCCACCCGGTCCAGCGGCCACGCGTGGCGCTGCGCGTAGGCCCGCACCGCCATGGACGTGCACGCTCCGAGCGCCGCCAGGAGGAGTTCGCCCGGCGTGGGGCCGGTGTCGGTGCCGACGGGCTCCGGCTCGTCGGCTGTCAGGCGGTGTGCACCGATGGCCACGGAGCGCGCGAGCTGTTTTCCTTCGGCCACGGTAACGATGCGTGTGTTCATGCTTGCCTCTCAGCCGAGGTACGGGCGGAGGCACGGCCTGTGCCTCCCGAGGCTCAGACCGTGCGGGGCGCGCGACTGTGACGGCCGGCGTGCCCGTACCCGGCTGCAAGCGCGTGGTGCGGGGCGGCGGTTGCCGCCCCGCGGGTGGATCAGGGGGTGGTCAAGGGGGCCTGATCAGCGGGACTGGTCGGTGGGGCGTACGAGGATCTCGTTGACCGCGACGTGGTCGGGCTGGGTGACGGCGTAGACCACCGCGGCCGCGATGTCCTCCGGCTGAAGGGTCCGCATCGACTCGGCCATGGCCCTGACCGCGGCACGATGGGCCGGGTCGGCGATGTGGTCGGCCAACTCGGTCGAGACGAAGCCCGGCTCCACGAGGACGACACGGACTCCCTGCTCAGTCACCTCTTGGCGCAGCGCCTCGGCGAAGGCGTTGACGCCGAACTTGGTGGCGGAGTAGACGGCGGCGCCGGCCGAGGAGATGCGGCCCGAGGTGGAGGAGATCTGGACCACCGCGCCGCGGGAGCGCAGCAGGTGCGGCAGCGCGGCGTGCACCGTGTACATGGAGCCCAGCAGGTTGGTCTCCACCATGCGGGTCCATTCCGCGAGGTCCGCGTCCAGGACGGGGCCGGTGAGCATGACGCCGGCGTTGTTCACGACGATGTCGAGGGTGCCGAAGCGTTCGACGGTCCGGTCGACGGCCTTGCGTACCGACTCGGGGTCGCTGACGTCCATGTCCAGGACGAGGATCTCACCGGGCGCTTCATGTGCCAGTGCTTCGAGCCGGTCGGTCCTGCGGCCGCCCACGGCCACGGTGGCCCCCGCCTTGGACAGCGCCAGTGCGGTCGCCCTGCCGATGCCGGACGAGGCGCCGGTCACGAGGACGACCTTGGGGTCGAGAACGGAACTCATGTCATCTCCGAAAGAGGTGAGGGGGTGAGGCGGGCAGGCCGTGTCGTGCGCGAGGACAGGACACGGCGGCCCGAGAAGGTGACCGAGAGGTCATGTTGTGCAGAGTAACACCGAAAATGACCTGCGAGTCACATTCAGTGTTAATGTTGTGACACGCAGAGGGAGGCTCCATGACCGGACAGGCTGCGGCGGTGCAGGCCAGGGCGGACAGCATGCGCAATCGGCGGCTGCTCCTGCGAGCGGCCACAGAAGCCTTCGCCGAATGCGGCGTCGACGTGTCGATGCACACGATCGCCCAGCGGGCCGGCGTCGCCAAGGGCACGGTGTTCCGACACTTCCCGACGAAGCAGGACCTTCTCGCGGCGATCATGATGCAGCTGCTCGACCGCCTGCTCGAGACGGCGGACCGGCTCCTGCGCGCGGACGACGCCGGCCGTGCGCTGAAGGACTTCATGGCACACGGAATCAGCCTGCTCGCCGCCGACCGCGCGTTCTGCGACGTCATCGGCCGGCCCGCACTGCAGCACGCGGACGTACGCGAGGCGATCGACCGGCTCTGTGACACGGTCGAGAACCTCACCGCCCGGGCCAGGGAGCAGGGAGTCGTCCGCGCCGACATCACCGGAACCGACGTCGTGCTGCTCCTCGGTGGCATCCATCAGACCGCCCAGCCGCTCCTGGACCGCGAACCACGGGCCTGGGAACGCTTCCTGGAGATCGCGTTCGACGGACTGCGGGCGGGTGACCGCGCGACCTTGCCGTATCCGCCCCCCGCCCGGCTGCGGTTGGCGGACCCGTCGGGTGTCGCTGCGTCGACGGGGAAGTGACACTAAGTGGCACAGCACCAATGTGTTGTGAAATCATGCCGCAGCTTCTGCCGCGATCAGGCCGGTCGACCGGTCGGGTACGGGCGGAGGCGGGTAACGTCTGAGTCATGCCGTCGCGGCGGCTGCGCTCCGGACTCTCGTCGGCGTGGGGGTCGCTCCATGGATCATGTCGTTGGCGCGGTACCGCTCGCCGAGTCGCTCGACGAACGGCGGCACCTGCTGGACGTCGCCTGCCGTGCGCTCGGCAGCCGCGTCGCGGCGGAACGCGTCGTCGACGAGGCCTACCGGCGGTGGTACCACCTCACCGACCCGGAGCGGCTCCGGATGCCGTCCCCCCGCGTCTGGCTCACCCAGGTCGTGGACGAGGCGTGTCTGACGGGACCGGCGCCGGTCCGGCCCGGCGTGGAGGAGCGGGAGATCCGGGCCTTGCGGGCGTTGTGCGACCAGGATGCGGAACCGGTCGAGCGGGCCCGTCGGAGCCTGGGTGCACGGCGTGCGCGGCCCGTGTCGGCGCGTCGCGAGCATGAGATCACCGTTGCCGTGCAACAGGCGTGCAGCGAGCACGACGGCCCCCGGCTGCGGTCGCTGCTGGCCCCCGATGCGACGGCCTTCTTCGACAGCGGAGGCAAGATCCGGGCGCTGACCCGGCCCGTCCGCGGTGACGAGCAGGTCGCCGGCAGCCTGTTGGTCCTGCTGGCCGGACAGCGGCGCGTGACCCTGCGCACCGGATCGGTCAACGGGCGCACCGGCCTCGTCGCCCGGTGCGACGACCGGGTTGCCGCGGTGCTGACCCTCGACATCGCGGACTCGCTGGTCGTACAGGTCTGGGCGGTGCTCAACCCCGACAAGCTGCGTAGCTGGAATCGTTCCCTTCCCGGGTGAGCTCATGTGGCACGGCGTCCCCGGAACGCGCGGGCAGGGGTGCGCGGTGGGCGCGGTGGCCGAGGAAGGAGGCGATCTTGTCGGGGGCGAACACCCACAGAACCCGGTGGATCCCCCGCCGTGTGGCGGCGACGGTCATGAAGGTGGCGGGCCGGCCGTCCCGGTACAGCAGAACCCCGGCGCGGCCGTTGGCCTGCACGGGAGCGATCTCCACCGTCGGCCAGAAGCGTGACGAGGCGGTCGACAGGTTCGCCACCCGGGCACGGCCGACCACGGGTACGCGGGCCGCGCCACGCAGCCCGTTGCCGTCGGACAGACTGACCGCGTCGGGCGTGAGCAGCGCTTCCAGCGAGGCCACGTCCCCTTCCTGGGCGGCCGCGACGAAAGCGTCGAGCAGTCTGCGGTGCTCCTGGACGTCGACACTGTCCCGCTCGTCGTCCGTGAGGTGCTTGCGCGCCCTGCTCACGATCTTCCTGGCGTTGACCGGGGTCAGACGCAGTATCTCCGCGATCTCCGAGTAGCCGTACTCGAAGGCCTCTCTCAGCACATAGGCGGCCCGTTCGGTGGGTGTGAGCTTCTGCAGGACGAGGAGCAGGGCGAGTTCGAGGGCCTCGGCGCGTTCGGCGCCGGCCACCGGGTCGATGCTGGTGTCGATGGGTTCGGGCAGCCAGGGCCCGATGTAGGTCTCGCGTCGGACGCGGGCGGACTGCGCCACGTTGATGGCCAGCCTCGTCGTCGTGCTCGACAGGAATGCCGCGGGGCTGACCACCACTGAACGGTCGGTCCGCTGCCACCGCAGCCACGCCTCCTGCACGACGTCCTCGGCTTCCGTCGCGCTGCCCAGGACGCGGTAGGCGATACCGAAGAGCCGGGGCCGCAGTGCCACGAAGGTGGTGACGGCCTCGGCGAGGTTCGTGTCCGCGGGGGGTGCCTGTGTGGGGGATGCCTCTGGATACATGTCCCTCTGACTCCATTCCTCCGGGGCCCGGGTTGTCGGAATGCGGCCACGAGGCGCTCACAGACCCGGCGATCGTCTCCCCCTCAACGACCGAGCGACCATGGACGCTGTGACAGTCATTTTTTGAAGCACATTGCGGCGGC
The DNA here is from genome assembly GCF_044756385.1 of Streptomyces sp. NPDC091972. Taxonomy (NCBI): domain Bacteria; kingdom Bacillati; phylum Actinomycetota; class Actinomycetes; order Kitasatosporales; family Streptomycetaceae; genus Streptomyces; species Streptomyces sp. NPDC091972. The sequence continues at coordinate 217,732 of NZ_JBIVSV010000014.1, forward strand.
GTGGATGCGAAATTGGTCGTACGGCGCCGTGCAAAAAATAGGGCCTGTCGTTCCACGGGGAGTGGAACGACAGGCCCATGAAGACGCGCCTACCGCTGCTGGGCGAGCCAGTCGACGAAACGGGTCTCGCCGATGTGGGCGTCCGGGCCGGGAAGCAGCGTGGTCTCCTGCAACTCGGCGCCGAAGTACGGGGCGTGCACGTCGGTGACGACCGTGCGCGGGTCGTTCTTGGCGGCCAGGCCCTTGCGGATCAGCTCGTCCAGCTGGAAGGTGTCGGGACCGGCCACCTCGACCACACCGTTGACCGGCGCGCCCACGGCGGTGCGGCCCACGGTGGCGGCGACGTCGTCCGAATGGACGGGCTGGATCTTCACCGGAGCCAGCTTGACGGTGTCACCCTCGGTCGCCGACTCGGCGATGCCCTTCATGAACTCGAAGAACTGCGTGGCATGCACGATCGACCACGGGATCCCGGAGGCCTTGATCAGTTCCTCCTGGGCCTGCTTGGCACGGAAGTAGCCGCTCTCCTGGAGCCGCTCCGTACCCACCACCGACAGGGCGACGTGGTGGGTGACACCGGCGTTCGCCTCGGCCTTGAGGAGGTTGGTGGTGGACGTACGGAAGAACTCCATGACGGCCTCGTCCGCGAAGGAGGGCGAGTTGGAGACGTCGATCACGACGGCCGCGCCCTCCAGCACCTCGGCCAGGCCCTCGCCGGTCAGCGTGTTGACGCCGGTGTTCGGGGCGGCCGCCACCGCCTCGTGGCCGTGCTCGTTGAGCTTGCTGACGACCTTCGAGCCGATCAGTCCGGTGCCGCCGATCACTACGACCTTCATGGGGACGTTCCTTTCACTCATTCTCATCTGCTGTCTGCACGAGGTATGACCGGGAATTGATCGGCGCTGTGACACCTTTCCCGAACTCCGGAAATCTCCGCCGGGGCAGGGGGGATTGCTATTCGACGAGTTTCCCGTCCGCCGAGACGTCCTCCATCAGGGCGGCGATCTCCTCGGGAATGGGGCTGATGGGTTCGCGGGTGATGCCGTCGGTCGGGGACCAGACGAGGTTCACTCGAAGCGCGGGGTCCATGTCGGGGTAGTCGCTGCGGTTGTGGCATCCGCGTGTCTCGCGCCGCTCCAGTGCCGCTTCCAGGGTGGCCCGAGCCGCCAGCGCCGACGACTTCAGGTCGAAGGCGTGGGCGAGGTCCTGGAAGCCCGCGATGTCCGGATGGACGCCGACGTTCTCCATCCGCTTCTCGATGGCGTCCAGTTCCGCCAGTCCGGTGCGCAGGCCCTCCTCGTCACGGACCACGCCCGCGTGCTCGGTCATGGTGTTGCGGATCGCGCGCTGCAGGGCGCGCACGTTCTCGGGTCCGTCCGCGGCGAGCAGGTCGTCGACCTCCGCCCGGGCCGCGGCCACCGCGGCGGCCGAACGGGGCTGGGCGGTCAACGACTCCGAGTAGGCGGCCGCCGCCTGTCCGGTGATGCGGCCGTACACCAGCAGCTCGATGAGGCTGTTGCCGCCGAGCCGGTTGGCGCCGTGCAGTCCGCTGGAGGCCTCACCGATGGCGTACAGGCCCCGTACGTCCGTGCTGTGGTCCTCGGGGCGCACCCACACACCGCCCATGGAGTAGTGGGCGGTGGGCGCGACCTCGATGGGATCGCGGGTGATGTCCAGCATCTGCAGGTCCAGCAGTGTCTGGTAGACGCGGGGGAGGCGGTTCATGATGGTCTGCCGGGGCAGGTGGGAGACATCGAGCCACACCCCGCCGTTGGGGGTGCCGCGCCCTTCCTTGATCTCGGTGTAGGAGGCGAGGGCGACCCGGTCGCGGGTGGACAGCTCCATGCGTACGGGGTCGTAGCGGTTCATGTACCGCTCGCCGAGCGCGTTGCGCAGGATGCCGCCCTCGCCGCGGGCCGCCTCGCTCACCAGGGTCCCGGCGGCGTTCTCCGGCTCGATGATGCCGGAGGGGTGGAACTGGACGAGCTCCGGGTCGCGCAGCCGGGCTCCGGCCTCCGCGGCCAGCCGGAAGGAGTCGCCGGTGTTCTCGTCGCGCCGTGAGGAGGTGCGCCGCCAGATCCGGGTGTGGCCGCCGGCCGCGAGGATGACGGCGTCCGCGTGCACGAGATAGCGCCTGCCGTCGCCGAGGCCGAAGCCGTAGGCGCCGAAGACGGCACCGTCGTGGACCAGGAGGCGGGTGATGTAGACGTTGTCGAGCACCGGTATGTCCAGCTGGTTCGCGCGCCGGATGAGCGTGCGCTGGATCTCCAGGCCCGTGTAGTCGCCCGCGAAGGCGGTGCGGCGGAACTTGTGCGCGCCGAAGAATCGCTGCGAGATCCGACCGTCCTCCTCCCGGGCGAAGGCCATGCCGTAGCGCTCCAGGTCGTCGATGCCGAGGGCGGCTCCCCTGGTGACGATCTCGGCGGTGCGGGGGTCGCCGAGGAGGTAGCTCTCCTTGAGGGTGTCGGCGGCGTGCTGCTGCCAGGTGTCCTCGGGGTCCATCGTGGCCAGGGCCGCATTGATCCCGCCGGCGGCGAGAGAGGTGTGGGTGTCCTCCTTGGGGCGCTTGCCGACGGCGAGGACATCGACGCCGGCCTCCGCCAGCTCGATGGCCGCGCGCAGGCCCGCTCCGCCGGTGCCGATCACCAGCACTGTGGTGGAAAGACGTTGTTCGGTGGCAACCACGATTGCTCCCATCGCTCGGGGTGGTCACCTGCTACGACCAGGTGGGGCGAGGGTTTGTGACACCGCCGCCGTGTCCCGGGCCCGCCCGTGGGTGTCACACCCCGGCGGCCGGGCCGGTCATACCGCACGCCGGCCGGGCGCACGAAGCCCGTGCCCACAACCGCCGGTCGGCGAAGGGAAGGTGGGGACGATGACCTACGTCATCGCGGAGCCGTGCGTCGACGTCAAGGACCGTGCGTGTGTGATCGAGTGCCCGGTCGACTGCATCTACGAGGGCGAGCGGACGCTGTACATCAATCCCCGGGAGTGCGTCGACTGCCACGCCTGCGAGCCGGTGTGCCCGGTCGAGGCCGTCTTCCACGAGGACGACCTGCCGGCACAGTGGGCGCAGTACCGGGCCGTGAACGCCGAGTACTTCCGCGACGCGCCGGGGGAGGGCACCGGACGGACCACCCGGGCCGACCACCCCGTGGTCGCCGCCCTGCCACCGCAGCACGCGGTCAGGAACGACCTGTCCGGATTCGCCGCCCGCAGGGAGGACGCCGCCGACGCCGACCTGTGGTTCCCGTGGTGAACCGCCCGGCCCGGTGCGGCGGGCCGAACTCGGGGCGGGCGGCCAACCGGCGGGTCAGGCACTCAGGGACAGCACGTAGGGGTTCAGCTTGACCGGGTTCATCACCCACATGATGCGCTCGATGCCGGCCTCGGACACGTCCACGGACAACAGGGCCACCGGTGCGTTGTCCCGCGCGATGAGCACGGCGGGCCGGCCGTTGGCCTCGACGAACCGGGTCTCGGCATCCGGCCAGAACCGCGGGGCGAAGGCAGCCAGGTAACGCGAGACGTGATCACGGCCGACCACAGGGATCCTGGACGCGCCGCGGATGCCGCCGCCGTCCGAATAGCTGATGACGTCCGAGGTCAGCAGGTCCTCGAGGGCGGAGAGATCTCCCGTGCGCGCGGCGGAGAGGAAGCCTTCGAGCAGACGCCGGTGGGCCGCGGGGCTGACGCGCTCCTTGCGCTCGGCGCCCAGGTGCTTGCGCGCCCGGCTGACCAGCTGCCGAGCGTTCGCGTCGCTGGTCTCCAGGATTTCGGCGACCCGCTGGTAGGGGTAGTCGAACGCCTCCCGCAGCACGTAGGCGGCGCGTTCGATCGGGTTGAGCTTCTCCATCAGCAACAACACCGCCAACTCGACCGCCTCGGCGCGTTCCGCCCCCAGGTGCGGGTCCTGGGTGGTGTCGACCGGTTCCGGGAGCCAGGGCCCGACGTAGGACTCCCGGCGAACTCGCGCGGACTGGGCCAGGTTGATCGCGAGCCGGGTGGTGACCGTGGTCAGGAAGGCGGTTGGTTCATGGATCTGGGAGCGGTCGGTGTTCTGCCATCGGACCCAGGCGTCCTGGAGGATGTCCTCGGCCTCGACGGCACTGCCGAGGATGCGGTACGCGATGCCGAACAACCGGGGCCTGGCCGAGAGGAAGTCGTCGAGACCGCGGTCGAACGTGTCGGGGTGGGCGCCAGTGCGCATGGGTCGTCCCTTCTGGCTTTGCGCCCTACATGCTACGCGCGAGGGGGGAGAGTACGCGCTGCGGGCCGCATCCGCTCACGCTATCTCTTTCACGATCTTCGGTCACACGGTGGCAGTCGTCGCGCCCGGTCCGCCGGCTCTGCCCCCGCACCGCTGCCTGTCTCATGTCCGGAAGACCGCGGTCGACAGGTGCAAGGGACTGTGCGAGGAGGCCGGTTGTCACACACGCGCCCAGTTCCCGGTCACCAGTGACGAGCGATGTTCACGCCTACGGAAGGTGCAACACAGTGTCGGACAACATGACAGCACACGACCACTCCGCCCACGGCCACCACGGGCACGGTGACCAGGAGGGACAAGGCGGCTGGATGACGGCGGCCAAGGTGCTCCAGGACGCAGCACCGATCACCGTCCCGGAAGGGGCGTCGGCGATGACCATCCTCGTCGAGTGGGAGCCCGGCGACCCGGGCACGCCCCCGCACCGGCACTCCGGCCCCGCCTTCGGTTACGTCGTCGAGGGCGCGGTCCGTTTCGAGCTCGAGGGCGAGCCCGAGCGTGTGGTGGAGGCGGGCGGCACCTTCTGGGAGCCCGGCGGCGACGCCATCCACTACCAGGACGGCAACGCGCTTTCCGACGCGCGGACCCGGTTCGTGGTGACCATGATGTGTGCTCCGGGCAAGCCGATGCTGGAACTGGTCGACGAGAAGGAACTGGCGGAGCGCGCCCACCTGCGGGCACCGCGCCCCACCGCCTGACCGGGCGAGGGCCCGACATGGGCACGCCCGTCGTCCTGGTGCACTGCCTTCTGACGCTGCTGTTTGTGGCGGTGCTCCTGCAAGGGTCTGCGCGGGGCGTCGGGTCACCCGGGACCGGGCTCGGTGTCCGGGTGGACCGGCTGCTGGCCGCCGCCATGGCCGCGTCCATGGCGGCGATGCCCTGGATCGACGTCCGCCCGGGGCCTGCTGCCGTCGCCGGCGGTGTCTTCACCGCCGGCGCGGTGTGGTTCCTCCTGCCTGTCGGCCGTCGGGAGGCCCGGAGGAGGGCGGCGATGACCCACCGGTTGCCGCACGCCGCCGGTATGGCCGCGATGGCTTGGATGCTGCGCGTGCCGCACAGCGGGACCGGCCCGGCGCACGTACACCCCGAGTCGGCCACGCACTTCACCGGGCCCGACGCCCCGGGCGCCGGTGTCCCCCTCGGCAGCTCCGTGATCACGCTGTCGCTGGCGTCCTGTCTGCTGGTGTATGCGCTGTGGTCGCTGACCCGCCCCATGCCCTCGCTGCGCTCGGCCGTGAGCGCGGCGCGCCGTGCCGCGGCGGCGACGCCGTCACGGCACGTGGGTGAAGGGGCGATGGCGCTAGGGACGGCCGTGATGCTGGTCCTGCCGCACTGAGCGCGAGGAGAAAGCGGGCCGCCGCGCCCGGCACGGCGAAGGCGCGGTGGGGCGGGGGGCCCCCCCGGCGGGCCCCCCGGCCCCCCCCCCCCCCCGGGGGGGGGGGGGGGGGGCCGGGGCCCCCCCCCCCCCCCCCCCGGGCCCCCCCCCCCGGCCGGTCGGGGAGCGACGGTCTTCGCCCACCAGGGGGCCGGGCGCCACTCACGGCGGGCCAGCGCCGAGGAGGCGGGCGTCGTTCAGGAAGGGCCCTCGTACACCGCTTTGCTCCGCATCAGGAAGTCGGAGAGATAGCTGTCATGGGGGACGCCCGGCGCCATCCAGTGCGTGGGCTGATCACCGAAGTACACGTTGGCGATGCTGGGTTCCGCGACCAGGGCCTCCCACAGGTCCCGGTCCCGGGTCAGCGCCGACAGCACCAGCGTGTCGCGCAGAGGCGCCAAGCCGTCGGCGCGGGTCCAGGGGGCGATCCACACGCAGGGGAAGGGCAGTTCGGTGCGCAGTTGAGGGGCGCGGGCGCTCGCGGTCTGGTGCACGGCGGGGCGCAGCACCGCGCTGCCGTCTCCGAGGTCGTCGGCGATCCCGTCGCCGCCGAGCCAGGCGTGCGTCCCGGCCGCCGCCGTTCTCAGATACGCGCTGATGGCTCGCGCCCGCTCCTTCGGACACACCGGCAGACGGGCCCTCTCGTCTTGCGGAGGAAGACTGGGCAGGACGGCCAGACGTGCCGCGAGGGCTTCGGCGAGGGGTGCCGGGTCGCCCTCGACGAAGATGGCGGTGGCGTTGACGCACGCGGTGCCGCTCTCGCCGGCGACGGACGCGACGAGGGTGTCCAGATGGTCACGCCAGTCGGTGTCCGCGGTGATGAGGATCTTCGACCGTCCCGGCCCCTGCGGCAGGATCCGCGCGTCGTGCGCGTACTTGGTCACCACGTCGTCGCCGCCGTAGACGACGGCCCGGTCCGCGCCGTGGACGAGCGTGTCGGCGGTCGCGTGGTCGGTGGGCAGCAGCATGAGCTGGTCGTCCCGGACTCCCGCCTGGCGCAGCGCCGCGACGAGCCGGTAGGGGGTGAAGGGCTCGCGCCGGGACGGGCGTACGGCGACGCGGTAGCCCAGCGCCAGGGCCTCCAGCCAGACACGGTGTACGCCGGGATGGTTGCCTGACGCGTTGACGGCGAACACGTCGCCCTGACGCGCCCACACCGTGTGCGTCTCATGCAGGACGGGGTCGCTGAGGTCGCGGGCGGCGCCGCGCGGCCTGCCACGGTCGGCGGAGGAGGCGGCATGCCGAACGAAGTGCGCCGTGCCCCGGGTCGCGGCGCGCACCACGGCGAGGGGCGTGCCCGAGGTCCGGCTGACGAGACGTTCGTACTCCCGGAGGTTCAAGCCCCCCAGAGTGCCGGTGGCGAAGGCCTCCCCGGCGGTGGCGAACACGTGGTCCATGTCGGCCGCGGCGATCGGCGGCGCTTGGCGCAGGGCGCCGATCGCGCGAGCCACGTACAGCGGGGGAACCAGACTCAGCCGCGCGATCGGTGTGCCGCACACGTCGGTCACCGTGCTCGGTTCACGCGTGCGGTAGGTGCCCCGCGGGCCCAGGGCATCGAGGTACAGCGGCTCGGTGGTCGCTACAGGGGCCATCAGTAGACACCCTCGATGACGGTCTCACCCGCGACCGCGGGAACCGGCGCGACGTCGGCGACGGCGTCCCCGGCGTGGCCCTCGGCCGGGCGGACCCGCAACGCGGTGTCCCGTTCCCTGTTGTTGGGGATCAGCATGGACTTGCTGACGTGGCTCACCACCACCTGGCCCCGCTCGCCCTCCGCGACCTGTTGCCCGGTGTCCGGATCCACGACACTCAGGAAGACGTACGGCGAGACGGGGTCGAACACACACGGCTCGGATGCCGTGAGGCCGACCCGCTCCAGGAGCGCGGTGAGCATCATGGTGTTGCCGTACATGCCGATCAACGGCACGTCGGGGAACACCTCGGTCCGCAACAGGTCCCGGGTGTCTGGATCCATGTGGGTGCCACCCCAGATGATCGCCTGCGCCTTGTCGTTGATGACCTCCACGAGGTCGCTGTCCCGGGCGAAGCGCTCCAGCATCGGCGTGGTGGCGGCTATGACACCGATGTCCTGACCGAGCAGGACGCGCCGGCACTGGTCCACAAGATGGTCGGTGTAGGCGTCGACCTCGTCGCGACGACCCGCGGCGACGAGCTTCTTGACCCAGCGGGGATCCATGTCGACCCCCAGCGCGGGGCTGCCGAGGCTTGCCGTGGCCCGTTGCAGGACATCGCCCACGAGGTGCGGGCCGGTCGGTGCCACGGTCAGCCACAGTGCTCCGACGGGCAGTCCGTGGTCCTGGAGCCGGCGGGTCACCTGCTCGCTGCCGTGCCGCGCCCAGTCGTCCATCTGCACGACCCGCTTGGGCGCCCCGGTCGTGCCGCCGCTCTCGAACACGTGCAGCGGTCGGACCCCCGGACCGTAGCCGCGGGGGACGAGATCGGTCACCCGCACATCGCGCAGCTCGTCCGTCAGATCGGGAAAGAGCGCCAGGTCCGCCACGCCCTTGACGTCGTGGCGAGGGTCGAAACCGAGCCGCTCGACCCGTTCCAGCCAGAACCGGGACCCCGTCCCGGGAGTGAAGTGCCACTGCATGGCCGCCCTGACGTGGTCGTCGGGGTCCACCCCGTCGAAGGGGCCGGCGTCCAGAACGGTCATTGCGCCGATCGGCATGGAACAGCCTTTCTCGAAGTCGCTGGGGGCGGACGCGGGGAAGCCGCGTGTCCCGGGCGGTCCCGCGGGCCCGCCCCGCTCTCGCAGGGAAGACCGAGGGGTGCAGGCGTCTGTGACAGTCCCGCGGAAACGCGGGTGCGCCCCTTCCACCGGCACACCGTCACAACCGGAGGCGTCCCCCGGTCTGGTGACTGGGCCAGCCGACCGGCGGTGTGCCGAGGGAGAGGGACATGCGACAGGGACTGCGGATCGTGCGCATCGACCAGGACGACGAGCCCCGTGTGGCCGCTCTGCACCGCCGGTGCTCCGCCGCCGCCCGGTGGCACCGCTACCACCGGGCCATGGGCGACCCCGACACCTACCTGGGGCCGCTGCTGTCCCGGCCTCACGCGGTGCACCTGGCGGTGCAGGACCCGCGAGAGCGGCTCGTCGCGACAGGGCATCTGCTGCCGGACGACGGTGACGCCGAGGCAGCGCTGCTGGTGGAGGACGCCTGGCAGAACAGAGGGCTGGGCACCCGGCTCCTGGGAGAACTCGGCCGGTGCGCCGTCGGGTTGGGCGTACGTGAGGTCTACGGCGTGATCCACTCCGACGACGCCCGCATGGCGGCCGTGCTGCACCGCGCCGGCGTTCCGCTGCGCACGGTCCTGGACACGGGCGGTGTGACGACGGTCCGGGCCCGGACGCAGGACATCGCCCTCGCCCTCGCCTCCTCGTCGACGCGGCGTGGGTGGTGGCGACGCAGAGCTGGAAAACACCGTGTGTCGGAGTCGGCGGTACGCTCCGGGGCCCCTGAAGGGGGAGTTCAGGGGGTGCTCCGACGCCCCCTGGAAGGGGCGTCGCCTACTTGCCGTACCCCCACAGTGCAAGACGTGTGACAACATTGAATGAGATAGTGTTTCGACTGTCGCTCGACGGCGGGTGTTTTCCCTCGCGGTTCGATGCGGGCGGTTACGAGCGAGGGGATTGCCATGGCCGAGCTGTTCTATGACACCGATGCCGACCTGTCCATCATCCAGGGCCGCAAGGTCGCGGTCATCGGTTACGGCAGCCAGGGCCACGCCCACGCGCTGTCGCTGCGCGACTCGGGCGTGGATGTGCGCGTGGGGCTGCACGAGGGCTCCAAGTCCAAGTCCAAGGCCGAGGAGCAGGGCCTGCGTGTGGTGACGGTGGCGGAGGCCGCCGCCGAGGCCGACCTGATCATGATGCTTGTTCCGGACCCGCTCCAGGGCGAGATCTACGAACAGCACATCGCCCCGAACCTGAAGGGCGGCGACGCGCTGTTCTTCGGCCACGGCTTCAACATCCGCTTCGGCTTCATCAAGCCCCCGGCGGGCGTCGACGTGTGCATGGTCGCCCCGAAGGGCCCGGGCCACCTGGTGCGCCGCCAGTACGAGGAGGGCCGCGGCGTTCCGTGTCTGGTGGCGGTGGAACGGGACGCCACAGGAAGCGCCTTCCCGCTGGCTCTGTCGTACGCCAAGGGGATCGGCGGCACCCGTGCGGGCGTCATCAGGACGACCTTCACCGAGGAGACCGAGACCGACCTGTTCGGTGAGCAGGCCGTGCTCGCCGGCGGTGTTTCAGCCCTGGTGAAGGCGGGTTTCGAGACGCTGACCGAGGCGGGCTACCAGCCGGAGATCGCGTACTTCGAGTGCCTGCACGAGCTGAAGCTGATCGTCGACCTCATGTACGAGGGCGGCCTGGAGAAGATGCGCTGGTCGATCTCCGAGACCGCCGAGTGGGGCGACTACGTCACCGGCCCGCGGATCATCACCGACGCCACCAAGGCCGAGATGAAGAAGGTCCTCGCCGAGATCCAGGACGGCACCTTCGCGCGTGAGTGGATGGCCGAGTACCACGGCGGTCTGAAGAAGTACGACGAGTACAAGCAGCAGGACTCCGAGCACCTGCTGGAGACCACCGGCAAGCAGCTCCGCAAGCTGATGAGCTGGGTCAACGACGAGGAGCGCTCGTGATCGCGCGGGCCGGCACGGAAGGGAACCGGTGACGGTCTCATGACGACACTTCATGTCACCCTGCTCGGCGGCCTCCGCGAGATAGCCGCCGTACCACTGCCCGCCGCGGAAGCCGCGCACGGCACGCGGTCGCTGCGCCGCCTCGCCCTGGAACTCCGCGTGCCGCACGAACGGTCCGCGGCACTGGATGCCGAACTGCGAGCCGCCGCCGCGCCGGACGGGACGTACCTGCAAGGCACGGACGCGATGTGGCGCGTGGTGGAAGGCTGGACCGTCGTGGCCCACAGTCCGCGGACCGGGATCCACCGGTACGAGGTGGAGATCGAGGAGGTGGAGGACGCCGCGCGGGCCGACAGCCCAGCCGAGGATGCGTCGGCCGGGACGGGCAAGCTCACCGCCGGTGAGAGTGCCGAGGCCATGCAGCTGAAGCTGGCCGTCCTGGTACTGCCCGTTTCGGACGTCGACCGCGCGAAGGCCTTCTACGAGGCCGTCGGGTTCCGACTGGACGCCGACCATGCCATCGACGCCTCCTATCGCGTGGTGCACATGACGCCCCCGGGATCGGCCTGCTCGATCCTGTTCGGGACCGGGGTCACCACGGCTGCCCCGGGGTCGGTGCGGGGCCTGCACCTCGTCGTCTCCGACATCGAGCAGGCCTGCCGGGAACTGCACGCGAGGGGCGTGGTGACCGGCGGAATCTTCCACGACACGAGCGGTGTGTTCCACCGCAGCACCGACGAGAAGCGGGTCGAGGGGCCCGACCCGCAGCGTCGTGACTATCACTCGTACGCCGAGTTCAGCGACCCGGACGGCAACGAGTGGGTGCTTCAGGAGGTGCCGGCTCGGCCCTGAGAAGCTCATACGGTGTTCAACCGCGAGGGAGGGCGTCCTCCGGGGATCCGGAGGGATGCTCACCCGTGCCGTCTGCCGTCGCGGTGCCGCGCAGGGTCTGGAGGGACTCGGCGATCGACGCGATACGTGTGTTCACGACGTGAACGGCCTCACGGAGCTGAAGCAGCCGCCCCTCCAGAGCCGTCGCCTCGGCGGTGAGCCTTGCCGCCACCGTGGCGGGGTCCGCCTGAAGATCAACGCTTCGGGACATCTTTCCGGTCCTCCTCGGACGTGTCGGACACCGATCCCCGTACTGACCGGACAGGGGGCGCGGTTGTGACAGCCGAAGGCGTCGTACCCGCAGTGGGGCGGATGACCGGGCGGGGCCGTGGCTGCCCGGTCCGGGGTTCAGCAGGCTTCCAGGGCGAAGTCGCCCAGGATGTGCTGTCGTATGCGCCGCACCTCGGCGCGATCGGGTTCCACGGGCACCTGGCCGCGGGCGTCCCGCTCGGAGGCGCTGTTGGCCCGGCGCACCGCCGCGCACAGGGCTTCGGCGCCGTCCGGAGCCTCGCCGACGACGTAGTACAGCCAGACGACCCGGGAGCCGTCCGACCGGCATGGCAGTCCGACCAACCAGGTGCGGGAGTGTTCGGGGGCGCTGAACATGAGGGCTCATCTCCGTTCTCTGCCGGCGGCGATGGCGGCAAATGTGGGTGGGGCTCCGTGAGGAGTTCCGCCCTTTCCTCATTGACTGGACAGCGCCCCGGTTCGTGACAGCGAACCGGCCCGTTGCAGCTGTGTCCCTCAACTGCCGCGGCACGGCTCGTGGATGGGGCCTTCGGTGTCACAGATTCATGTGTGCCCCTGTCTCATGAGCGAACAGATCGGGCCAGGCAGGAGAAAAGGGTGTTCGTTCCGCGAGCCGCCGACACTCGTGCGTGGAGCCGCCATCGCCTCTCGCCGCACGAAAGACCACACATGAGCATCCCCATTCCGCGGCCGGACGTTCCGGCCGTCGATCGCTGTGGAGGACATCGGGCTCGCGAGGCCCGTCACCGTGGGGACTTCTCCTTCTGCCGCGACCTCCGCGTGGTTCTGCTGTCCCAGGACGAACAGGACGAGATCCACGTCCGGCGGCTGCTTCCGGCCCGGCTGGCGGATGCGCTGGTTCGGCACACGAGCGTCGAGGAAGGATGCGGCACGCTCGGCACCCACGGCCCGCTGTGCGTTCTGGTGGGCAGCACTCCGGCCGGACGGACCCTGACCGACGTCGTCACCCGGGTACGTCGCCACGTCCCCGACGCGGCCGTTCTCGTTCTCGAGGGCGCGCATGGTTCCCACGCCTTCCGCTCTGTCGCCGGCTCGGTGCAGGGCCGTGCCGATCACCGCCGCAGCGCTCCCGACGAGTTCTGCCGGAACATCTGGGTCGCTCTGCAACGTGCCGTTGCGGGCCGTACCGTGACGGGCGAGGAGATCGCGCGGGACAACGCCCTGCTGGAACGGGGCCTGTTGCCCGACCCGACGGTGCAGGCGGACGGCTTCACGACCGCCTTCCACTACGCGCCGGGTCGCGCGCACACGTTGCTGGGCGGTGACTTCTGCGATGTGGTGCGCGGCGACGACGGCAGCGCCCACGTGGTCATGGGCGATGTGTCCGGGCACGGTGCCGCCGCGGCCGCTCTCGGTGTCCATCTGCGCCTGGCATGGCGCACGGCCGTGCTGTGCGGGCAGAGCCAGCTGGAACAACTCCGTCTGCTCGAACGCGTCCTGACCGCGGAACGAGCGGAGGAGGAGACCTACGCGACCGTGGTGTCCCTGGTCCTGTCGCCCCACCGCCGCACCCTGCGGACGGTCACCGCCGGCCATCCGGGCTTTCTGCACCGGCACAGGGGGGAGGTCCGTTGGGTGGAGCCGCCGCCGGGTCTCCCGCTGGGACTCTTCCCCGGGGAGGGGGACTGGCACGAGAGCGAGATGGCGATGCCGGAGGGGGACGGCATCGTGCTGTTCACCGACGGACTCTACGAAGGCCGTGCGGCCGGCGGACGGCTCGGGGAGGAGGGTTTGCTGAGGCTGGCCGGTCGGCTCGCGCATCTGGAGGCGCAAACGTTCGTCGATGCCTTGGTAGGCGGCGTGTCGCTGCTGGCCGCCCCGTTCGGCGGGCTACGGGACGACGTGGCGGTGCTTCATCTGTCCTGCGGCACGAGGGGCCGGGTGTGATGTTCTGCCAAGCCGCAGGACCCGGCCTTGAGAGCAGGTTCCCGCCGGGCCGGGGGCGGGAGCCGGCCGGCGCTGCGTCCCGGCCGGGGGATCTCGGCTCTCGACCTAGTCGAGAGCCCGGTGATGGGAGAAGCGCGACACCAGCGGCGGCTCCATCAGCCAGCCGTGAGCCCGGCCGTGCGGTGCGCCGGTGGTCTCGGCGGATTCGCGCAGCAGGGCGAAGGCCATCACCGCGCCGATGGCCAGCAGGCCCGCGCACAGGGGCATGGCCCGGCTGAACGCCGCGTCGAAGGAGCCGGGGGAGCGGTAGGCGTCCGGGCCCATACCGGCCAGCAGCGGCAGTGCGGCCACGGAGACCAGCCCGGCCGCGCGGGCGGCCGCGTTGTTGATTCCGCTGGCCAGGCCCGCGTCGGCGGCCTCGACCGAGGCCAGCAGCGTCACGCTCAGCGGAGCGACCATGACGACCATGCCCGTGCCCATCACGAGCAGGGCGGGCAGTACGTCGGCGAAGTAGGAGGCGTGCGTGCCCACCCGCGCCGTCATCAGCATGCCCGCACCGCACACCACAGGGCCGACGGTGAGCGGGATGCGCGGTCCCAGGCGTTGGGCGAGCGTCCCGGAGCGGGCGGAGAACAGCAGCATCAGTACCGTGCTCGGCAACATGGCGGCGCCCGCCGCCAGCGCCGAGTAGCCGGCGACGATCTGCAGTTGCAGGGCGGTCAGGAAGAAGAACCCGCCCAGTCCGGCGTAGACGCACAGGGTGATCAGGTTGATGGCCGTGAACGGCCGTGACGAGAAGATCGACAGGGGCATCATCGGGTCGCTGCTGCGCCGCTCCACCAGCAGGAACGCGGCCCCGGCCGCGATACTGCCCGCGGCCGCGGCGAGGGCGACGGGGCCGCCGGAACGGGCTTCGGTCAGTGCGTAGGTGGCCAGTGCGAGCGTCAGCGCGCCCAGCGCCGCACCGGTGAGGTCGAAGCCCCGCCTGGACGCGGTCCGGGTACCGGCCGGGACAGTGGGCTGATGAGTTCTGCCGACGGACTCCGGGACGTGGCGCATCGCCAGGGGCACGCACAGCAGCGCCGGGGGGATCGTCAGCAGGAAGGTCCAGCGCCAGCCGGGGCCGTCGACCAGCCATCCGCCGAGAAACGGCCCGAGTGCCGCCCCGATGCCGCCGAACCCGGACCACAGGCCGATGGCACGCGGCCGGTCGTCCGGGTGGAAGGAGGCCTCGATGATCGCCAGTGAGCCGGGGGTGAGCAGCGCGCCGCCGACGCCCTGGAGGGCGCGGGCGGCGATGAGCGTGGTTGTGTCGGGGGCCAGTCCGCACAGCAGGGACGCCGCCGCGAACCAGACGATGCCCAGGACGAAGATCCGTCGTCGGCCGAAGCGGTCACCCAGGGATCCGCCCAGCAGGATGAGCCCGGCCAGGGTCAGCATGTAGGCGTTGACGGTCCATTGCAGTGCAGCGAGGTCGGCGTTGAAGTCGTCGCCGATGTGCGGCAGCGCGACGTTGGTGACGGTCGAGCCGAGCAGCACCACGCTGGAGCCGAGGACGGTGGCCAGAAGGGTCCAGCGGCCGCGGGCGCTGGCGATGCGCAGGAAGGCCGGGTCGCCCGGGCCTGGGGAGTGGTGCATGTCGTCTCCTTGGGACGGGGCGCCAGGAGGCGGCCGGTGCGTTCGTGCCGGGCAGCGGGTGCGGCGGGTCGGTTGTCGCGGGACGCACGGGTGCGCCGGGTGGGGGAGTGGTGGGTGGCGCGTCGCGTACGGCCCGGGGCCGGAGTGCGGCGGTTCGGGGGTGAACCTTCGTGTGGGACCCGGGGCGCGGCGGTTCGCGGACGCACCTTGCCGTGCGACCCGGGGTGGGGTGGTTCGCGGTGCGGCGACGCGTGGACGCGGGGGTGGCCGAGGACCCGTCTCCCGCTCGGTGGGCCGGGGTGAGCGGGAGACGGACGATGGGCGTCCGGTGGGGCCGGAGCGGGCGGGTCAGCCGAACATGCCCGGCGTGTAGCCGCCTGCGGGCTGCTGGTTGATGACGTTGATGCGGTTGTAGGCGTTGATGATCGCGATCAACGAGATCAGCGCGGCGAGCTGGTCCTCGTCGTAGTGCTTCGCGGCGTTGGCCCAGGCGTCGTCCGACACCCCGCCCGCCGCGTCGGCGATGCGGGTGCCCTGCTCGGTGACCTCCAACGCCGCGCGCTCGGCGTCGGTGAAGACGGTGGCCTCGCGCCAGGCGGCGACCAGGTGCAGTCGCTGCTGGTCCTCACCTGCGGCGACGGCGTCCTTGGTGTGCATGTCGGTGCAGAACCCGCAGCCGTTGATCTGGCTGGCCCGGATCTTCACCAGTTCCTGGGTGGCCACGGGCAGCGCCGAGTGCACAGCGGCCCCGGCCGAGTTGAGGTGCTTCATGACCTTGCCCGCGAGGGCGTTGCCGAAGTAGTTGACGCGCGCGTCCATGTAGGGATCCTGAGAGTCGAGTGATGGGCGGTGAACTGACCTGCTGTTGCAGCGATCTCGGAGCGGTGGGCTCCGTGCTCGCCGTTACTGCCTGCTGCTCCAGTCGGAGAAGTGCGTCTCGCCGAGTCGTGCGTCGGGACCGGGCAGCAGGTCGGACTCCTTGAGGGCGGCGCCCCAGTAGAGGCCCTTCGGGTCCGTCACGACCGTGCGGGGGTCGTTGTGGACCGCGAGGCCCTTGCGGATGAATTCCTCCAGGGTGAAGGTGTCGGGTCCTGCGACCTCGACGATTCCGTTGACCGGAGTGCCGACCGCCGTGCGGCCGACGGCCGCGGCCACGTCGCCCGAGAAGATGGGCTGAATCTTGATGGGGGCGACGGACACCGTGTCACCGCTGGTCGCGGAGTCCGCGAGGGTCTTGGCGAACTCGAAGAACTGCGTGGCGTGAACGATCGAGTACGGCACTCCGGAGTCCCGGATCATGTCCTCCTGGACCTGCTTGGCGCGGAAGTAGCCGGACTGCTGGAGGCGGTCGGTGCCCACGACGGACAGGGCCACGTGGTGTGTGACGCCGGCGGCAGCCTCGGCGGCGAGCAGGTTGGTGGTGGAGGCGCGGAAGAACTCCATCACCGCGTCGTCGTCGAAGGAGGGGGAGTTGGAGACGTCGACGACGACGGAGGCGCCCTTCAGGGCATCGGCCAGGCCCTCGCCGGTGACCGTGTTGACTCCGGTGTTCGGGGAGGCGGCCACTGCCTCGTGCCCGTGTTCGTTGAGCTTGGAGACGACCTTGGAACCGATGAGTCCGGTTCCGCCGATCACTACGACCTTCATGGACTTTCCCTTCACTGATCTCGCACGGTGCCCGGTGGGTCTGCGGCGACCTCGTCCACGGCACCGATGTCGATGGCTCGTACCTACCTGACCGGGCGACCCTGATATCTGTGACAAGGCGGCGCAGCAAGATCTCGCGCCGCTGTCGACCGCCCTCACACGGTGGGCCCGGCATCGTCGGACGCATCGCGCAGTGACCCACTGATCACGGTCGGGGTGGGCCACAGGGTGTGCGGCGCTCGCCGGACGCCGCGGGCCACACCATGGCGTCCGGCGGGGCGGGCGCGGTGCCGGGACGGCCGGACCCCGGGCCGCAGTCCGATCCACAGTGCTCACCGCCCGGGGTGGAACTGCACCAGGTCGGGATCGGGCAACCTAGCACCAGCCTCGCCAGCCGGCTTGTGGGGAGCGACCGGTGTTCTCGTGACGGCGCGAAGAGGTGTGCCGCCGGATGCTGTCTACGGAGAGGATCACCGCGTCGGCGTGCACGAGGTGGCGCGAACCGTCGACGAGACCGGATCCATAGGCTCGGGCGGCCCGGCCGCGACGTGTCAGCCGAGCGTCGCTCCCCGAGGTCGGAAATGTGGTCGGGGCAGGCGCCCGATCCTGCGACAGACAACGGACTGGATCATTGGTTGGGATCGACCGGACAGGCCCCCGATTTGTGACAAGTTCAGCGTGTTTCCGGGCGTGGAAGTAGTCACACTGTTTGCCCCCGCCGCGGGGGAGGGGCCGCGGGTATCGTGACAAGGATTCTTCCGAACACCGTTGTGGGAGCACAGTTCTCCCGGATCCCGCCCGAGGAGCCGAGTCGCATGATCGCCAGCCCGCTTCCCGCTCTGGTCGGCCGGCAGCGTGAGTGCACGGCGCTCGACAACCTGCTGGCCGGCCTTCGGGCCGGCGGTTCCCGCGTCATGGTCGTCCGGGGCGAGGCGGGCATCGGCAAGTCGGTGCTGCTGGAGTACCTGGCTGCGCAGGCGTCCCGGATGCAGGTGACCTGGGCGCGCGGTGTCGAGGCCGACATGGAGCTCCCTTACGCGAGCCTGCACCAGGTGTGTGCGCCGTTCCTGGACCGTGTCGAAGAACTGCCGCAACCCCAACGTGACGCCCTGCGCGTGGCATTCGGGACGGCGGTCGGCGATCCGCCCGACCGCTTCCTGGTCGGTCTCGCCGTTCTGACCCTGCTCACCCGCGCCTCGGAGACCCGGCCGGTGCTGGTGCTGGTGGACGACGCCCAGTGGCTGGATCAAGTGTCGTTGCAGACACTCGAGTTCGTGGCCCGGCGACTGCTCGCGGAGCCGGTCGCCCTGGTGTTCGCGGTCCGCGACCCCGAGGGGCAGTCCGCGCTGGAGGGCCTGCCGGCGCTGCAACTCAAGGGACTTGACGCGGCTTCGGCCGGGGAACTCCTGGAGGGAGCTGTGGGGGGACGGCTGGAGGAGCGGGTCCGGGACCGGTTCGTGGCCGAGACGCACGGCAACCCGCTGGCGCTGCTGGAATTCTCCCGCGGCCGCAGCGCCGCCGAACTCGCCTACGGCGTCGACGCGTCGAGTGCCCCGGTCGTCCAAGGCCCGGTGGCCAGCCGCGTCGAGCGTGATTTCGCCGGGCGGCTGGGTGCCCTGCCCGCCGCGACCCGCACCCTGCTGCTGATCGCCGCGGCGGAACCGGTGGGCGACGTGCGCCTGTTGATCCGCGCGGCCGCTTCCCTCGGCATCACTCCGGACGCCGCACCGGCCAAGGCAGCGGGCCTGATCGAGTTCGGCGAGCCCGTACGGTTCCGGCATCCGCTGGTCCGTTCGGCGGTCTACCACGGAGCCGAGCCGGAGGATCGCCGTGCGGTGCACCGAGCCCTGGCCGAAGCCACCGACCCCCTCCTGGACCCTGACCGGCGCGCCTGGCACGCCGCGCAGGCAGCCGACGGGCCGGACGAGGAGGTTGCCGCGGGCCTGGAGCAGGCCGCCGACCGCGCCCGGCAGCGCGGAGGCATCGCGGCCGAGGCGGTCCTGCTGGAACGCGCGGTGGAGGTGACGCCCGATCCCTGGCCGCGAGGGCGCCGTGCCCTTGCGGCGGCCGAGGCGCACTTCTCGGCCGCCGCGCCCGAACGGGCCACGGAATTGGCCGCGGTGGCCGACCTGTATCCCCTCAGCGCCCTGGACCGGGCCCGCCTGGCACGTCTGCGGGCCAGAATCCTGTTCGCTCGCAGCCGCAGCGATGAGGCGGCACCACTGCTCCTGAACGCGGCGGCACAGTTCACCGCGGCTGGATCTCCCCTGGCGCGGGAGACGTATCTGGAGGCGATCAGCGCGACCATCTTCGCCGGCCGGGTCCATGGTCCGACAGGCGCCCGCGCCGCCGCCGTCGCAGCCCGCGCCTCCGGTGCGCCCTCCTCGGGCTCCAAGGCCGCCGACGCTCTCCTGGACGGTGTGGCGGCCCTGCTCGCCGACGGCTGGGAGACGGCCGTCCCGGCCCTGAGCGAGGCACTCGACCTGCTCGAGCACGAAGAGCTCCGTACGCGGGAGGAGACCGTGCGGTGGCTGCTGCTGGCCCCGGTCGCGCTTGAGTCGTTCATCCACTGGGCCTGGGACCTGCACGCCTGGGACACACTCTCGACTCGCGCAGTGCGCCTGGCACGGGACATCGGAGCACTCGGCAGCCTGCCGCCGGCTCTGATCTACGCGGGCGGGGTGCACATCCACTACGGCGACTTCGCCGAGGCCGACCGGATGATCGACGAGGCCGACGCGATCGCCGCCGCGACCGGCCACGCGCCGCACAAATACGCCACGCTCGTCCTGGCCGCGTGGCGGGGTGAGGCGGATGTCGCCGCCGGCATCATCGAAGAAGCCAGAGAGCGCGCCGTGCAGCGGGGCGAAGTGTCCCTGCTCGGTGCCATGGGCTACATCCAGGGTGTGCTCTTCAACGGTCTGGCTCGCTATGAAGAGGCGATGGATGCCGCCCGCACGGGTATCGAGCACGACGGGTTCAACTTCACCGGTCTGTCGCTGGTCGAGCATGTGGAGGCCGCGACGCGTTGCGGTGAACTCGACCAGGCCCGCGCCTCGTTGGCCCGCCTCACCGAGCTCACCCGAGCCGCCGACTCCGGGTGGGCCCGGGGTGCGAGCGCCCGCAGCGCGGCGCTGCTGGCCGACGGTGAGGCGGCCGATCGCTTGTACCGGACGGCGATCGAGGAATTCGGCCGGGGCGGGGTCGTCGTGGAAGTGGCGCGCACCCACCTGCTGTACGGCGAGTGGTTGCGGCGCGTACAGCGCCGGGCGCAGGCCCGCGAGCATCTCCGCACGGCCCACGACATGTTCGACGCGATGCCGGCGCACGCGTTCGCCGAACGGGCCCGCCGCGAGCTGATCGCCGCCGGCGAACAGGTGACCACGAGACAGCCCAGGTCGGCCGGCGCCCTCACCCCTCAGGAGTCGCAGGTCGCCACCCTCGCGGCCGACGGCATGACGAACGCGCGGATCGGCGCCGAGCTGTTCATCAGTCCGCACACCGTCGAATGGCACCTGCGGAAGGTCTACACGAAGCTCGGCATCAGCTCGCGTCGAGCCCTGCCGGCCGTCCTCGAGAGTGCGCGGGCACGGTGAGATGGCACCGACAGCCCGCACGAATCCGCGGATGCCGCGCCTCTGAGGGCGACGGCCTACGGCCCATGACTGTGCACGAGACAGGGCGAGACAGGAAGACAGTGGCAACGGTGGATCCGGCCAACCCGATCAGCACGCCGAACAACGGGGCACGAAGGACTGAGGTGTCGCGGGAACGTGGTGACACGGCCTCGGTGTTCGCCAACTTCCGTCAGTACCTCATGGGATGGGGCACACAGAGCCGAGCGGGCAACACCGTCGACCGGTTCCGCAGCGGGCTTGCCACGCCGCAGTTCAACGGCGTCGTACGCGTACGGTCGGTGTCCGCGGAGGGGGCGGACGTGACGGCCGTCCGCAAGGAGTTCGGGAGCGTTCCCTGGTGGTGGTGGGTCGGACCCGACAGTCCCGAGGACACCGCCGACGTCCTGCGGCGCCGCGGTGGACGAGAGCTCACGGCCCTCCCGGTGATGGTGCTCCCCCTCGAGGAACCGGCCGACCCGGGCACAGTCCCGCACACCGTTCGCTCTGGTTTGCGGGTGGAGCCGGTCCGGGACGATGAACGGCTGGCCGAGTTCGTAGGGACGTACCGGGCGTCGATGGGTATCGGGCCCGGGCTGGAGCCCGAGATGGTGCGCATCGAGTCGGGGCGTGAGGACAACGACGACATCATCCGGCTGGCCGCCGTGCTCGACGGCCGAGTGGTCGGGACGACCGTGGTGATCACCGCCCACGGGGTGGCCGGAATCTTCCTCGTCCACGTGGCCGAGGCACATCGCCGGCGGGGCGTCGGCACAGCCATGACGGCCGCCGCGCTCCAGGTGGGGCGGGAGCGCGGGATGGGCTGCGCCGCGCTGGTGGCCAGCCCTGCGGGCGAACCGTTGTACCGGCGCTTCGGCTTCATGACGGCATCCGAGTACCGGCTGTTCGGCTTCCCGGCCTGAGCCGCAGCCGGCCCGAACCACGGGCTGCCCTTCCACCCCGCACGCCGGCGCCACCACTCGTTTGCCCCGCCGACGGATCGCCCGGGGGCTTCGCCGCGCTCGCCGACCGCCACATGTGAGCGGTGCCCCGGCACGTGCTTCGGGCACTGTGTCACACCGAGTGCCGACGACTGGTCAACAGGGTCAGGACCGAGAGGAACAGAGGACACCGTGCGTGAGATCTTGATCGTGGGCGGCGGGTACGCGGGCTTCTACACCGCGTGGGGCCTGGAGAAGAGACTGCGGCCGGGCGAGGCGCGCGTCACCGTCGTCGACCCGCGCCCCTACATGACGTACCAGCCCTTCCTGCCCGAGGTCGTGGCCGGTTCGGTGGAGGCCCGGCACGCGGCGGTCTCGCTCCGCCGTCACCTCCACTCCACGCGTCTGGTGGCGGGTTCGGTGACGGAGATCCGCCACGGTGCGCGCACGGTCACGGTCCGCCCGGAGGCCGGGCCATCCTTCGACCTCCACTACGACGTGCTGGTGGTGACGGCGGGGGCGGTCACCCGGACCTTCCCGATCCCGGGGCTGAGCGATCAGGCGTACGGACTCAAGCACGTCGAGGAGGCGGTGGCGATCCGCGACCGCCTCCTCACTTCGTTCGACCGTGCGGCCGGTCTGCAACGCGGGCCCGAACGCACCAAACTGCTCACCGTCACCGTCGTCGGTGGCGGATTCTCCGGAGTGGAGGGATTCGGTGAACTGCTGGCCCTGGCGACCGCGTTGCTCAAGCAGTACCCGGAGATCGGCGCGGACGAACCGGCCTTCCACCTGGTCGAGGCACGGGACCGCATCCTGCCCGAGGTCGCGGACCGGCCGGGCGCCTGGGTGGTGCGTTCACTGGAGAAACGGGGGGCGCGGGTGCACCTGAACACCCAGCTGGTCTCCGCCGAGAACGGCCGGGTGCGGCTGTCGGACGGCACCGAGTACGACTCGGGCCTGCTGGTGTGGACGGCCGGCAACGCCGCCAACCCGATCGTGCACAACCACAGCGACCTGCCCGTCGACGAGCGAGGCCTGCTCACCGTACGAGCGGATCTGCGGGTGACCACCGGCACCGAGGTGGTGCCCGACGCCTGGGCGGCGGGGGACGACGCCTCGGTGCCCGATCTTGCGGCAGGCAGGCCGGGCGCGCACACCGTGCCCAATGCCCAGCACGCCGTCCGTCAGGGCAAGCTGCTGGCGAAGAACATCCTGGCGTCGCTGCGCGGCCGTCCGCCCAAGGACTACGTGCACAGCAGTCTCGGTGTGGTGGCCACACTCGGGCTCGGCCGCGGCATCTTCCAGTACCGGCGCCTGGTCATCAAGGGATTCCCGGCCTGGCTGATGCACCGTGGCTACCACGTTCTGGCCATACCGAGTTGGGAACGCAAGACGCGTGTGTTCGCCGTGTGGGTCACGGCCCTTCTCTACGGTCGCGACATCGTGTCGCTGGCGTCGGTCCAGCACCCGAGGGAGGCGTTCGTCTCCAGCGGCGAACGCCGAGGAGAAGAGCCCGAACAGCCCGGAGGCCGGCTCACGGCATGAGGGCGCGGTACGGGCCTGACGGGCGTCGAGCGACCTGCAGGCGTCGACCGGTCGGGGTGACGGCGGCAGGGCGGTCGCCGGTCACGGTGCACCTGGCGGTCGCCGGCGAACGCCGGATGCAGTGGCCCCGTCGGCTGAGAACACAGCGGGCGGTCCCACACAGACCGCTCCGCTGATCGAGCTGTCAGGGACGGCGGGCCGGGAAGGGAGCGAGTCTAGTGGTGCTTCCTTCCCGGCCCGCGGCGCCTCGTGCCGCCCTATGCGGGCGACCGTTTGATCTTCTCGGACACCGCGTGGATCCGGGCGTCCACTTCGTCGATCTCCCTCCGAAGCATCCCGATGCGTCCCTCCAGGACCGCGGCCTCCGCGGCGAGCAGGACGGCGACGGCGGCGGGGTCGGTCCGTCGGTCGGTGTCTCGAGTCATCCTCGTGTTCCTCCTCGGCCCGCGTCGGAAGTCCGGTGGACGGGCTCCGGCGGACCGGCGGTCTCCCGGGCGCGAGTGATGAAAGTCCCTGCCATGCTCCTCCTTCGTCGCCGCGGGGCCGGGGCACGGACCGCCACGAGCCGCTGGTACCGCATTGACCAGGTAGTGGCGAGAGCTGTGACAGCCGCTGTGCGGCGCCGGGTCACGGCAGTTCGCAGCCCGGGGACGGAGCGTCCTCAGAGAAGGGGGCGCCGTGCGGCAGGACGTAGAGGACCTCCAGGACGACGTCCGTGGCTCCCCGGTTCTCGCCGAGGTGGACGTGGTCCGCGCCCGACGGCTCCTTCAGGAAGTCACCCCTCTTGTACACGCCGTCGGAGGCGCAGGAGGCGTCGAAGTGACTCAGCGTGCCCTGCTTGACGAAGGCGTACAGGGTGCCGTCGTGGTAGTGCCACCCGGTCGCCTGGCCGGGCGGGATGGTGATCTCGCGGAGTACGTAGTCGGTGTCGCCGACGGTCCGCTGGGCCAGGACCCGGCCGCTAACGCCCGGTCCACCGGGCGTGGCCTGGGCGGTCGTCGAGGCGAGCGAGAGCCCTATGAGGCAGGCTCCGACGACCGCGGTGCGTGCTGAGGTACGCATGATGATTCCCTTCGGTACGTGAGGGCGACAGCGGCCTGGGGCAAGTGGCCCTCAGGGGCGGCCCGTTCACATGAAACACTCTATTGCCACTGAGTGGGTCGAGGTGCCGAGGTTCGAGCCGACAGTGTGTGACGCGACACTGCGGGTGGAGAGTCGGTACTGAGCACATCGGCGGTGCCCTACCGCTCGCGAACTGCGCGATGAGCGGCGGCATTTGGTGGAGGGCGCGCGGTCGATGCCGGGTGGCCCTCTGACAGGGGAGCGCCATACCGACGAGACGCACCGGCGGTGGTACGGGCTCTCCCATGGCGTGCCGGCGACCGGAGCGCCCCCGACCATCACGCACATCTTCACATGCGACACGGTGCATCCCGTCCCAGTCGGTGTGATCCGCACACAGCGCACCGCGCGGTGGGCACGTGCGATTGACCGGGCGGCGGTCCCGGTTGTGGCAGTGCGGCAGCCGAGGGGGCTCTTGAGGTGCGGCGTCTCACCGGCGGCCGCGCAGCGTCACTGCCAGCAGCTCCGATTCCTCGTACCCCGGAAGCGGGGCGAACCCGTGCGCTGCCAGCTCGCGGGTCAGCTGGGCGCGCGTCGCGGGCCACATCCAGAACGTCTCGCTGTGTTCCCGCAGCACGTCCTCGGCGTCCCTGACCCAGTAGTCGGCGCGGGTCCGGATCCGGTAGCCGGCGGCCGTCATCGTCATGCGCCCGCCGTAGACGTGCGCGCCGACCCGTTTGTCCGCCAGCAGGCGCACGACGGTGCGGGCCGGGAGCCGGGCCGGCGGCAGCTGCACGAACAGCGAGCCGCCGGGGGTGAGGGCCCTGCCGAGCGCGGGCCACAACTTCTCCCGTACGCCAGGTGGAAGGCAGCCCACCATGTTGTGACAGACGGCCACGTCCGCGACCGCCTCCAGCGCGCTCTCGTCCAGGGGGTGTGGGTGCACGGTGACCCGGTCCCGCTGCTCGGAGGGCAGGGCTGCGAGCCGGGTCAGCAGCGACGTACGCATGGCCCGGGCCGGTTCGACGGCGTGCACGTCGGCCCGGGAGTCGGCGAGGGCCAGCATCGTCACTCGCCCGGTACCGGCCCCGACGTCCAGCACGCCGGTGCGGGCGTCGGCGATCTGGCGTGCGTAGAGCCTACGGACCCGGACTTCGTCCGCGTCGGCCTGCAAGATGTCGTAGAACTCTGCGGTGACCGCGTAGGAGTCGGATTCCCGTCGAAGGCCCGACGGTCCGCTGAGAATAGTGCGCATGCCCGACATGACAACGTCTGAGCATGGTGTGTGACAGCGGGGACCGACAGCAGTGCGGACCATTGTCACAGAAGCACACGGTGCGCAGTCAATAGTCCGGCTCCGTCCGCGCCCTTTCGGGATGTTCCAGGACCGGAGCGGAGCCTCGGAATACGTCGTGAGAGCGGAGTACGTCGTCTTGACCGCGCGATCCCCACAGGTATGGCTGCCCGCAGAGTTCGTGCACCTCGCCGATCTGCCTCGGGGCCTCGACTACGCCCGCTGGGACGGCCGTTCGGCCTTTCCCACGGACCCGGCGGAGGTCGAGTTCTACGTGCCCCCGCTGACCAAGGACATCGGCGTCATTGCCCGGCCGCTGGCCCAGATGACCCGGCTGCGGGTGGTGCAGGCGCTCAGCGCCGGAACCGACGAGCTGCGGTCCGCACTGAAACGGCTGCCCCACGAGGTGACCTTGTGCAACGCGAAGGGGGTCTCGGCTGCCGGCACGGCCGAGCTGGCCCTGACGCTGATCCTGGCCAGCCTGCGCGGCATACCGGAGTCGCTCCGCGCCCAGGACCGAGAGGTCTGGGACCCCCGGACCTTCTCCACCCTGCACGATCGGTCCGTGCTCATCGTCGGTCACGGCGCCGTCGGCTCTGCCCTGGAGGAGCTCCTGACGCCCTTCGGCTGTGCCGTCACCCGCGTCGGGCGCGCGGACAGGGACACGCCCCGAGGGCCGGTGCGCTCCGTGTCCCTGCTGCCCCGGCTCGTCGCGGACGCCGACGTGATCGTGCTGTGCACTCCGCTGACCGCGGCTACCCGCGGACTCTTCGATGCCGCACTGCTGTCCCGCGTCAAGGACGGCGCCCTGCTCGTCAACGTGTCCCGGGGCGCGGTCGTCGACACCGACGCCCTGTTGAAGGAGGTGCACGGCGGCCGGATGCGGGCCGCCCTCGACGTGACCGACCCGGAACCGCTCCCGCCGGGCCACCCGCTCTGGACCGCGCCCGGCGTCCTGGTCACTCCACACGTCGGCGCGTTCACCCCCGGCCTGTGGCCCCGTCTCGAAGCGCTCGTGCGACGGCAGCTGGCCCGGTTCGCCGCGGGCAGGGAACTGGAGAACGTCGTCGCACGCTGACACCAGACCGCCCTCGCGTCACACCTGCGCCCCTTCACCTGTCCTGATGGGAGAGCAGTTGATGAATGGGCGCGAACACTGTGCCGCGGCGGATGGTGACGAGATGGGCAACAACGATGCCCGACGCGTCACATATGGCCCCCCGGCACGGTCCATAGGGAGGGAAGGGCCTCCCGACCGTCCGTGAAGGACCGTGCCATGAGTGACATCGTTCTCGAACGCATCGCGCAGGAGTTCGTAAACGCCACTGGAGAGCCGCTGCTGCTCCACCTTGGCGGGACATCTCGCCCTGAGCCGTGGTGGCGACCGAGGACAGTGACACCCCGGCCCAGGTGCGGATCTTCATGGCCGAGCGCACGAAGGCCACGGTCGTGACCGTCGAGTCCTCCCACACGGTTGCCGTCGAGGGGGGGGGGGGCGGCGCCCCCCCCCCGCGCCCGGGGGGGCGGGGCCCCCCCGGCACCCCCCCCGCCACCCCGCGGGGGGGCCCCCCCCCCCCGCCCCCCCCCCCGGCCCCCGCCCCCCCCGCCCCCGGGGGGGGGGGGGGCGCCCCCCCCCCCGGGGGGGCGGGGGGGGGGGGGGCCCCGCCCCCCCCCCCCCCCCCCGAGGCGGTACGGCCACCGGCTGAACCGCCGGGGAAAAGAGGCGCGGTGCCCGCAGCACCGAGCCGTCCTCGCGAGCCCGGCTCCGCCGCGAACGCCGGGCCGCCTACTTCAGGAGCGCATTCATGAGTACGGATGAGCAGGCCGCCCGCGGGCTGGCCGACCTGGAGGCCTACCTGTACCAGGAGGCCCATCTAAGCGCCGCCCGGCTGCGTGTGGCCGCGTTCCTCGCGCAGTCGACCGGGCTGAGCCATCGGCAGATGAGGGACATCGAGGAGTGGTACCTCGACGAGCAGAGGTACGTCGCCGGGACGGTGACACAGCACATCGCCGACAGCATCGCCCAGGCCGACTCGGCCCGGCACCGCAGCGCCCTCCGGTGGATGCGGTGGCTGCTCATCGCTGTGACCGCCCTGACCCTGCTGACCTTCGTGGGCACCCTGTTCCTCGTGAGCACCCGCCCCTGACTCCCGCCGCGACTCACGATGAGAGCGGAGAGGATCGTCATTCCTGTGCACCTGCGGGCATTCGGAGCGCGAGCGCCCCGTCCTGGGGCCGTCCTGCGCGCCCAAGCGTTTCCTCCACCCAGCAGGGCAAGCCGGACTGTCGGCCCTTTGTCGCCCCAGGCGCAGCGGTTCGTCATCCACACCGCCACGCCGGGTGCCGAGAGCGACATCACCGTGCGCCTTGAGCCCGCTCCCCGGCAACCGACACGGTAAGCGGCCTTGCCCGGTCGTCAGCGAGGAGAGTCAGTCGGTTCAGACCCAGGCGACGACATCCTCGTGCGCAAGGCGCGGCATGCGGTCGAACGCCGGAGGGCCCGCAGGGTGGCCGATGTTCACGACGAGTACGGAGCGCCAGGAACTGTCGGGGAAGAACTCCTTGTCGATCCCCGCCGCGTCGAAGCCGGCCATGGGTCCGGCGGCGAGGCCGCAGGCGCGGACGGCGAGGATGAAGTAGCCCGCCTGGAGGGGGCCGTTGAAGGACGTGATGCCGTCCCGCTGGGTGGGGTCGGCGGCGAAGTGCTCCCGCAGCTCGGGCTTGATCGGCAGGATGTGCGGGATGTGCTCGTGGAAGCTGTTGTCCACGGCCAGGACCGCGACGGCGGGGGCGGAGGCCGACTTGGGCCGGTTCCCCTCGTCGAGGTGCGGCAGCAGGCGTTCCTTGCCCTCGGGCGTGCGGACGTAAAGGACGCGCAGGGGCTGAAGGTTCGCGGCGGTCGGGGCCCAGCGGGCCAGCTCCCAGATGTCGGTCAGCGTAGCGTCGTCGACTGGTTCGTCGGTGAAGGAGTAGGCGGTGCGCGCGTCGGTGAAGAGCGCGGCTCGGGCGTCGGCGCCGACCCGGGAAAGAGGGACCGAGATGGTCACGTCGAACTCTCCTAGCTGGGAAATACGAAGCAGCTTTGTCTTGCAATGCCACTTCGAAAAACAGAGTGACGAAGGGGAGCGTAGCACCCTCGCTATCCTGGAGACATGACGGAAGCAGCGGACCCCCGATCGCCCCGCGCGGGCGACGCCCTCATCGGGCAGCATCATCCGGCGGCCTGCGACGGGGCTCTGACGAGGGCGTTCGGCTTCCTCGGCAAGCGGTGGAACGGCGTCATCCTGGCCACGTTGCAGCACGGACCCCTGGGCTACGCCGAGTTGCGGCGCGCGGTGGACGGCATCAGCGACTCCGTCCTCTCGGAGCGCCTCTCCGAGCTGTCCGGCGCGGGACTGACCGTGCGCGAGGTCGAGCCCGGACCGCCGGTCATGGTCCGCTACCGGCTCACCCCGGACGGTTCGGCCCTCATGCCCATCCTCGGTGAGCTGGCCGGCTGGGCGTCCCGCCACCTGCCCGAAACACCGGCCGCGCCGCAGCGCCGCGCCAGGAACTGAACCGGACGTCCCTTCCCCCCTCGCACGAGTCGCCGCGGCGACCCGGCGTCGGCCGGCATGCCCGGATCAGGTCGGCGACGAGTACAGGGCACGGCGGAACGGCATCCCGCCGCACCCCGGTGGCCAGGGAGGGAGTACGCCAGAGCGGCCGCCCGTTTGCGATCTTTGCCGCCCATGGCGTCGACGTATGCGTGCGGTAGTCGTTACAGGCCGGGGCGGACGGCGGGTCATGAGCGGACCCCACAGATTCGGCCACGGGCCCCACGGGGGCGGACGAGAAAGCCCCACGAGGTGGGGGAGCGACCCCCTGGGGAGTCCCCCGGTCACCCACGGACTCCACCACGGGGAGTCAGGGGCGCGGGGGCGGAGGTCCCATGGAGAGGGTGGAGGCGCGCCCTGGACGGGCGGCCCGTTTCCACCACGAGGAGTTCCCCATGCCCGCGACCGACCCGCAGACCACGACGACCGAACCCGCGCTCGCCCGGTCAGCCGGGGAGGACGACCTGGGCGCGGCCCTCGACACCTTCCTGAGCCTGCGGACGCGGCTCGTCCGTATCGCCTACCGCATTCTCGGCGACGTCACCGGAGCCGAGGACGTGGTCCAGGAGGCGTGGCTGCGCTGGCAGCTCACCCAGCGCGCGGAGGTCGACAACCCGACCGCGTTCCTGGTGACGACGACCACCCGGCTGGCCATCAAAGTCGTCCGCTCGGCCCGCCACCGCCACGAGGTCCCGGTCGAGCCGCAGTTGGCCGGTTTCGGCGACGGGGCCGCCCCGGACCCCGTACTGAGCGTCGAGCGCAGCGTTGCGGTCGACGGGGCCCTGGCCCTGCTCATGGCGCGACTGACGCCGGACCGGCTGGCCGCCTACGTCCTGCGCAAGGGATTCGGCTACGGCTACGCCGAACTCGCGTCCTTGCTGCGGATCAGCGCCCCGAACGCGCGCGTGGTGGTGCACCGGGCACAGGCCCGGCTGGAGTCCGGCAGGGAGCGTCCGGTCCCCGTCGAGTCGCACCGCCGCCTCGCTGCGGCCTTCCGGATAGCCGCCCGCACCGGCAACCTGGACGGCCTGGTGAAGGTGCTTGCCCCCGCCGCGTGGCGAGCGGCCAACCGTGTCACACTGTTCAAGGTTTAACCGTTAGGTGAGGCGCATCATGTCCAGTGTGCATACCAGTGAAGACAGAAGGAACATGTGATGTCCGCAGACCTTTCCACTTCGACCTTTGCGGGCCACGTGGCCGTCGTGACCGGAGCCGGTTCCGGCATCGGTCGGGCCACGGCAGTCGCCTTCGCCGAAGCGGGCGCGCAGGTGCTCGCAGTGGGACGGCGCGAGGCACCGCTGAAGGAGACCGCCGCGCTTCATCCCCGCATCGACGTCCTGGCGATCGACGTCTGCGCCGAGGGAGCCCCCGCAGAGGTGATCAGGACCGCCGTAGGGCGGTGGGGACGCATCGACCACCTGGTCAACAACGCGGGTGCCACAGCGGTGATGAGACTCGCCGACACCGACGAGCAGACTGTCACGAACTTGCTCGCCCTGAACGTCGTCGCGCCGAGTCTCCTCGCCCACGCCGCTCTGCCACACCTGCGCGCGACCTCGGGCACCATCATCAACCTCTCCAGCACCTACGGGCACCGGCCCATGCCGGGCGGCGCGCACTACGCGGCCACCAAGGCCGCCGTGGAACAGCTGACCCGCAGCTGGGCGCTGGAACTGGCGGAGGAGGGAGTCCGCGTCAACGCCGTCGCCCCCGGCCCCACCCGCACCGACGTCATGCTGCACGCCGGACTCTCCCCCGAGGCCGCCGACGACATGTACGCCTACGAACGCGACCGCATCCCCACCCACCGCATCGCGGGAACCGAGGAGATCGCCCACTGGGTACTTCGGATGGCCGACCCCGCGGGACGGCACGCCACCGGCCAGATCGTCACTGTGGACGGCGGCCTGGAACTCGTCTGACGCCGCCTTCCAGGACGTCCAGGTCCCAGGCGTCCGGGAGAGCCGCGGGGGCTGACGGAGGCACGTACTGGCCGGCTGCGCCCCGACGCGCGGACGCCGCTCAGTGCCCTTGCGCTACGCGTGGCAGAACCGGTGTTGGGCGACGTGAACGCCCTGTCGCTGGACTTCATGAGCGAAAGACCGCCTTGCCCTTCTGGCGGGCGGTCGGGCAGGTCCTCGTGCGGACCGTACGCGGAACCGGACGGCGAAGGAAGTGGCCGACGGGCGGCAGGGGGCGCCCGCCGCCGAGGCGGACGCCCCCTCCCTCCGGGGCAGGTGCGCCGGTCCTCAGTCCTGGATCTCGACCCAGTAGGGATCGCGGTCGTACAGGATGCGATCGCTGAAAAGGTACCCCCCAACAGGCCGCCAGCGGACCGGTTTTGGCTGCGGTCCACGGCACGCGCCGAGAAGGCCCAGTCGATGCTGGCCGCTCCTTCATCGGTGACGGAGAAGCGGTACTCGGCAGTCTCTGCAAGGCCGCGCGGTATATCCCTTGCGCAATGGTCAAGATTTGTTGACCATTGCGCCCATGCCTTCCGATGACCTTCCCGAGACGTTTCACGTCACCACGGACGAGCAGTTGCGCGCCGTCTCCAACCTCACGCGCCACCGGATCATGGCCGCGCTCCGTTTCGAGCCGGCGACCATCACGCAGCTCGCCGAGCGGGTGGGCCTCGCGAAGGGGAGTTCCAGCTATCACGTGCGGCTGCTTGAGCGGGCCGGCCTGGTGAAGGTGGTGCGGACGCGGAAGGTGCGGGGCGTCACCGAGCGGTACTACGCGATGGCCGCACGGTCGATAGAGCTGCCGGACCCGGGCGAGGGCGGCCCCGACGTGCTGATGCGGCATGCGGTGGCGGACCTGGAGGAGTCGCCGGCGGACGGCGAGCGGCACGTCCGGATGGCCCATCTGCGGCTCACCGAGGAGCAGTTCGCGGAGTTGGGGGCGCGGCTGGAGGCGCTGGCGGACGAGTACCGCGAGCTGTCCGATCCGTCGCTGCCGGACGCGTCACTCGTGTTCGCACTGTTCCGCCCGGCACCGCGCCGGCAGAGCGGGGAGGACGCCAAGTGAGCGCAGAGTCAGGGAAGTTGCCGTCCGGGTTCGGGCGGCTGTGGACTGCGCAGACGGTGTCCTCGCTCGGTGACGGGGTGTCACATGCCGCATTGCCGTTGCTCGCACTGACGTTGACGCGGGACCCGATGGCGCTCGCCGTCGTCACGGCGGCCGGGACCTTGCCCTGGCTGCTCTTCGGAGTGCTCGGCGGTGCGCTGGTCGACCGCTGGGACCGTCGGCGCACGATGTGGGGCATGGACGCGGCCCGTGCGGCGCTGCTCTCGATACCGGCGGCAGCGGCCGCGTTCGACGCGCTGAGCATTCCACTGCTCGCGGCCGTCGCCTTCCTGCTCGGCCTCGGCGGACTCTTCTTCGACACGGCCGCCACGGCCTATCTGCCCGACCTGCTCGGCCGTGATCCGGCACTCCTGGAGCGGGCCAACTCCCGCCTGCGGGGCGCCCAGACCGCCATGTCAGGCTTCGCGGGACCACCTGCGGGCAGTGCGCTGCTCGCGCTCGGGCGAGCCGTGCCGCTGCTCGCCGACGCGGTGTCGTTCATGCTCTCCGCGTTGCTCGTCCGGTCACTTCCCGCCGTACCCCGGCCCGTGCCGCAGATCCGCGAGTCGCTGCTTCGGCAGGCGCGGGCCGGCGCGTCGTACGTCTTCCGGGACCGGGTGCTGCTCGGGCTCGCGCTGCGCCCGGCGGTCGGGAATGTCGCCTTCCTCGCCGTGGAGACCGTCCTCGCCCTCTTCGCGCACGACCGTCTCGGCATCGACACCTACGGCTTCGGCTTGCTCCTCGCGGCGGAGGCCACCGGCGGCATGCTCGGTGCGGGCATGGCCTCCCACCTCGGCCGACGACTCGGTACCGGCACCGCGCTCACCTGCACGGCTGCCGTCGAGGGGCTTGCCGTGCTGGGCCTGGCCGCTGCCTCGAACCCGTACCCGGCGGGGCTGGCACTCGCCGTCTGCGGGGCCGGGATGGGCGCCACGATGGTGCTCGGGCCCTCGCTCCGGCAGGCGATCGTCCCGGCCCACCTCATGGGACGGGTCGCCTCCACCTCGCGCATGCTGGCCATGTGCGCCGCCCCCGTCGGGGCGTTCCTCGGCGGCTGGCTGGCCACCGCCTATGACATCCGTACCCCGCTCTACGCAGCGGCTGTCCTCCTCCTGGCGATGACGGCCGTCACCGCCTCCATGACCAGCAACCGCCGGGTCGAGGCGGCACTGCGGGCCGCTGCCCCGGTCGACGGTCCGGATCAGCGGGCATCCAGCGATCCCGCCGGTGCGAGCGCACCTGACGTGGTGTGACTCGTGCGGCGAAGGGGCGGGTTGTCGTCCGAGGTGTTCTTCGGCAGTCCGGCCTGCTACGGGGGGCCGTACCTCGGCTCGGTGCAGGTGCTCAACGGGCCGGTAGCCACGCGTCGACGGCGGCCGTGAGGACTTCCTGGGTCCGGAAGACGTGCCCGTCCATGCCGGCAGCCCGGGCCGCGCGGATGTTCTCCTCGCGGTCGTCGACGAAGAGGAAGTCGGCGGGTGCCGCCCGCAGAGCGACGACGCAGTGCCGGAAGGCGGCCGGGTCGGGCTTCGCGGCACCGATCCTCGCGGAGAGGGCGAGGTGGTCGAGGTCGTGCAGCCAGGGCTGGGCGGCGAGGAAGGCGTCGGCGTGGTCCGCGGGGATGTTGGACAGCAGGGCGACCCGGGCCCGCTCCCGCAGGCCCCGTACGTAGGTGACCATGCGGTCGTCGACGCGCGACCAGCTCTCGATGTCGGTGAGCCGCAGCTCCTCGATGGTGTCGGCGTCGGCGCGGCGGGACAGCGCGTGCAGGACGTCGGTCCAGTAGGCGGACGCGGTGTGGCGGCCGGCGTCGTAAGGCGGGCGGTGGGTCCAGTAGGCCGCGGTGAAGGCGTCGGCGGAGGTGCCGCAGCGGGCGGCCATCTTCTCCAGGGCGCCCGGGCGTTGGTGGCGCGCTATGACGCCGAACAGGTCGAAGAGCAGGATGCGACGGCGGTCGGTGGACATAGGGGTCCGTTCCCTCGGGGTTTCGGGGGTGTTCGGGTCAGGGCCGGTGGGGCAGGGCGCGGGCGAGCGAGTCCAGTGCGGCCAGGCGGTCGGGGCCCGCCGGGGCGAGAACGACGCTGGTCGCGCCGGCGGCATGGCGGGCGTCGATCGCCGCACGGGCCTGGGCCGGGGTGCCGGAGACGCTCAACTCACGGATCCAGTCGGCGGGCATCGTTTTGGCGAAGTGCCGGGTGTCGGGGCTGGCGGCCCGGTGTGCGCGCAGTTCCTCCGCGAAGGGCAGGGAGTCGATGTGCGCGGCCCACTGCGGCTCACCGACCGATTCCAGGGCGGCGCGGACGCGGGTCAGGGCGGCTTCCTCGTCGTCGTCCACGGCGGCGGCCTCGTAGACGACGATCTCCCGGGATTTCCCGGTGGCGGCTGGACCCAGATGCCGCAGGGAGGCGGCGATGTAGGCGGGTGCGGCGGGCTCGGCCAGCAGGCCCGTCGGCGACCTCGCCCGCGACACGCTGGGACTTGGGACCGCGCACACCCAGGATCACCGGGGGCGCGATGTCCGGGATCTCGGTGAGGACCACGCCTTCGCAGCGGACGTACCGGCCGTTCGAGGGGCCGGGCTCACCGGCGATGAGCAGGCGGAGCGCTCTCGCGTACTCCCTGATCAGTGTCAGGGGGCTCTCGGGCCAGGACCCGACCTGGCGCATCCAGCCGGGCATGCCGTGGCCGATCCCCGCCATGAGCCGGCCGGGGTGTAGTTGGGCGAGGGTGGCCAGCTCCATCGCGGCGAAGGCCGCGTTGCGGGCGCCGGCGGGCATGATCCCGATCCCGACGGTGAGGCTCGCGGTGGCGGCCAGGACGGTCGCGGCCTGGGCGACACCGCCGCGCCGGCCGAGGTCCTCCACCACCCAGACCTCGTCGAACCCCAGCGCCTCGGCACGCCGGACGTAGGGCAGCACCTCGCCGGCGGGGAGGTCGAGCGGCAGCATGACACCGACACGGCCGCGGGCCGGTGGCGCGGGGGACTCGGACATGCGGGGCTCCTTCGATCGGCTGAGGGTGTGACTCCCTGCCCTGATGGCGGCGGGAAGGAGGCCTGTGCGGCACGGCTGTCAGGGACCGTGCCGCACAGGCAGTCAGTGGTCACTGGGCGCCAGTTCGCTCTCGCGGGTGGCGTCCGATCCGGTGCGCAGGAGCCCGCCGGCGACAGCCGTGGTCACGCACAGCAGGGTCAGCAGGACGAAGGCGTGGTTGAGGGCGACGAGGTGGGTCAACCAGCCGATGACGGCGGGGCCGGCGAGCATGCCGACGTAGCCGAGTCCGGCGACGCGTGAGACGTTGGCGCCCGCGGCCGCGGGGTCCGCGTGCCCGGCCGCGCTGAAAAGCTGCGGGACACAGCCGGACAGGCCCAGGCCGAACAGCGCCCAGCCCGTGAACGCAGCCCACAGCCAGGGTCCGAGGGCCACCAGTGTGATGCCGACGGCGGCCAGGGCGGCGCCGTACCGCAGGATCGCCATGGATCCGAACCGCGCGGCGAGGCGGTCGGCGAGCAGTCGGCCGGTGGTCATGGCCGCGGCGAAGGTGCCGTAGCCGAAGGCGGCCGTGCCGGCGGACGCGCCGAGGACGTCCTTGAGGTGCAAGGCGCTCCAGTCATTGGCGGCGCCCTCGCAGAGCATGACCATCAGCGCCAGGACGGCGATGAGCCAGACGCGCCCGCCGGCGCCGGGGCGCCTGGCGCCCGACGGCGCCTCGGTGTGTTCTTGCCGCTGTTCCTGCTCCTGATCCCCGGAGCCGCTGGCGGCCGGCGTGGGGGCGGCCGGCAGGAGGGCACGTGCCGAGGCCAGGGCGACCACGACGCCCACGGCCCCCAGAGCGGCCAGTCCGGCGGCCGTACCCAGGTCGGCGCTCGCCGCACCGGCTCCCACGAGCGCCGCGAGAACCCCGCCGACGGAGAACGTCGCGTGGAAGCCGGACATGACGGGTCGGCCGTACGCCTTCTCCACATGCACCGCGTGGACGTTCATGCTCACGTCGAGGCTGCCGTTGCAGAAGCCGAAGACCAGCAGGGACCCGGCAAGGGTCCATGGATCCCGGGCAAGACCGGGCAGCGCCAGGGCCGCGCCGCACAGTGCTGCGCTCGCGGGTACGACGACACGCACCCCGAGGCTGTCGGTCAGCCGCCCGGCGACCTGCATGCCGGTGAAGGCCCCGACGCCCAGGAGGACCAGCAGGCCGCCCAGCGTCGCATGGCTGATGCCCACGTGCTCCTCGATGGCGGGGATGTGCACCACCCACGCGCCCATGAGGGTGCCGCACAGGACGAAGTAGACGTAGGTGGCCACACGGGCGGCTCGAAGCGAACGTTCCATGCCGCCCACCGTAACGAACAACTTGCATGTTCGAAAGTGCCGTTTTCGAACAAGTTGTTTGTTCATTGTCTGATGGTGTTCAATCGCGGCATGAGCAACGCAGACCGGCACGGGCTGATCACGAAGACCGTCAGGGACTCCGGTGGCGCCACGGTCCAGGAGCTCGCGGGGCTGACGGGGGCCTCCGAGATGACGATCCGACGCGACCTCGACATCCTGGCCGCGCAGGGCGTACTCGAGCGCGTCCGTGGCGGCGCACGCTCGTTGCTCCTGCGGGGCGAGGAACCCCCCTTCGCACTGCGCGCCCACGAAGCGGTCGACGCCAAGGTCCGGATCGCGGCGGAGATCTCCGGGCTCATCGGTGACGGCGAGAGCGTCCTGCTGGACAGCGGCACCACCTGCCTGGAGGTCGCCCGCCTCCTGCGCGAACGGCCCGTCACCGTGATGGCCTTGTCCCTGCAGGCCATCCACCTGCTGGGCGAGACACCGGGCCCGGCCACGCTGGTGGTGCCCGGCGGGCAGCCGCGCGCCGCGGAGGGAGCCCTCACCGGTCCCCTCACCCTGGCATCCCTGGCGGCTCTGCGCTTCGACACCGCCGTCATCGGTTGCTGCGGACTGAACGCGGACGACGGCCTGACCGCCTACGACCTCGACGACGCCGCGGTGAAAAAGGCGGCCATCGCCTCCGCCCGCCGGGTGATCGTCGCGGCGGACGGCAGCAAGTTCGGTCACACCGCCTACGCCTACGTCGGCCCCTGCACCCTCGCGCACACCCTCGTCACGGACACCACTGCACCGGCCGCCGAAGTCACCGCACTCGAAACCCTCGGCACCGTCGTACGGACTGTCTGAGAACGTACCGAGGGTCTGACACGGCGGTTGCGGCCAACCCAGGGATGTCGCCTGTCATGGGAACCGAAGACCTGCGGGGCACGCTGCCATCGGCGGCGCGGTCAGCAGGTCGGTACGCCGACCCACGATCACCTGTGTGGGCGGACGAGGAGCAGCGCGATGTCGTCGTTGCGGGGGGCGGATCGTTCGGCGTGGTCGAGAAGGGCGTCGGCCAGCATTTCCAGGTTCTGGGCCGGTGCGGTGCTCAGCCGGTGGGCGAGTGCGGTGGTGGCGTCGTCGATGTCGGTGCCGGGGGTCTCGACGAGGCCGTCGGTGTAGAGGGCGAGGACGGTGCCGGGGGAGAGGGCGACGTCGGTGGTGGGGTAGTCGGCGTCGGGGTCGATGCCCAGCAGGAGCCCGGGTGAGAGGTGCAGGGTGGCGGTGCGGCCGTCGACATGGCGCAGCAGGGCTGGGGGATGACCGGCGGTGGCCAGGTGGGCGCGGTGACGCGGCAGGTCGAGGTGGGCGATGAGACAACTGGCGAACAGTCCGGTGTCCAGGTCGGTCAGCAGGCGGTTGGTGCGGGCGAGTACGTCGCCCGGTGAGGAGCCGGCGGTGGCGTGGGCGCGTACGGCGGTGCGGACCTGACCCATGAGGGCGGCGGCGCTGGTGTCGTGTCCCTGGACATCGCCGATGGCCACGACGGCGGTGCCGTTCGGGCCGGGGATGAGGTCGTAGAAGTCGCCGCCGATGTCGACGCCATGGCCGGCGGGCCGGTAGCGTGCGGCCGTTTCCAGGCCGGGGACGTGCGCCAGGGTGCGTGGCAGCAGGCCGGTCTGGAGGCTGTGGGCGAGGGCGTGTTTGGCGTCGTAGAGGCGGGCACGGTCGAGGGCCTGGGCGATCAGTCCGGCCAGTGAGATGAGCAGGGCTCGTTCGGTGGGCGGGAAGATGCGCGGCAGGTCGTAGGCGAGGACTAGGGAGCCGACCGGGCGGCCGGAGACGATCAGGGGGAGGAACGCCCAGGAGGCCATCCCGTCCTGGTGCACGGCTGGTGGGTAGGCCTTCTTGAGGTCGGCGAAGGTGGGGAAGAAGGCGGGCGTTCCTGTGGCGATGGCGCGCACGGCGGGGGTGTCGGAGTTCATGGGGGCGGCGTCGAAGCGGGTCATCAGCTCGGCGCTGTAGTTGCGGTATCCGGTGACGCACAGGCGTCCTGCTTCGACGGTCAGCAGGGCCAGGGCCTTGGGGCCGAAAGCGGGCACGATCTGGTCGGCGGCCAGTTCGACCACGTCGTGCACACTGACGGCCTCGGCCAGGGCGGTGGCCAGATGTGTGAGGTGGTACAACGCCGTCGCGCCGATGGGCTCGGCCGGCTGTGGCAGGTGGGGTGCGGTGTCGGTCTGGAGCGTGTCGGCGGGGGTGATGTGAACACTGATGCCGCTGTTGTCCGGGTAGAGCTGGAAGAGCAGCCAGGTGTCGGGCGGGCGTCTGGCGGTGAAGGAGGTGGGCTGGCGGCTGACCACCGCCGCCCGGTAACGGTCTTCGAACATCGGATCGCGCAGCCAGGGCAGCACCACCCAGGGGCGGTGGCCCTGCAATGCCCCGGGCGGGGCACCGACCAGGTCGGTGCCGGCGGCGTTGATGAAGGTGAGCCGGCCCTCCAGGTCCAGGGCGCAGCAGCCCACGGGCAGGCGTGCGGTGAAGGCCAGGGCTGCGGCGCCTTGTGCGGGGTCGATCTCCTGGTGGTGCGGGGCGGGGAGCAGGCGGGGCTCTTCCGGCGCCTGCGGTGCCTGGCCGCTGTCGGCGGCCCGGTGCAGGATTGCTGCGGCACGGCGGCAGCAGGCGGTGAGCGTTTCCTGGTCGGCCGTGCTGAGATCGGCGGGGTGCCAGATGGGCCACAGCAGCACGATGCCGCCCCATACAGTGCCATCACTGGTGATCGGGGCCGCGGCGAGCTTGAAGTCGTAAGGGAGCACGAGGCCGACCCTCGGGTAGCGGCGGGCGATGTCCTCCTGGCTGCCCAGCCAGAGCGGACGCCGCTCCCGCACGGCGTCCGCCACCGGAATGGTGGCTTCCAGCGGGATGCGCGCCCATGGAGCGGCGATCTGCCCGGACACCCCGCCCACCAGGGCCAGTCGCAGCACCCGCTCCGCCGGCGGCAACAGGTAGAGCAGCCCCACCGAGGCACCGGTGTCCCGCATCACGTCGGCGAGTACGGCATCCGGCAACGGCATGCCGGGACCGGCGCCTTCAGTGGGGGTGGCCGGCTGCTGCATGGCCCTACTGCTCGCTCTCACTCCGGCCGGACTGTTCCATGCGGCGGTCGCGGCCGGAACGGGCACGGACCGTCTCGGTGCTGATGCCCAACCCCGCACCGCCCTCGATCCGGCTCGCCCAGGTCGGCCGGTCCGTGACAACGGCCGCCTGCACCGGCTTGCCGGCCAGATCAGGGATACGGGCTGCGACCCTGGCGCAGTGCCATCCCGTGCGGGACCCCAGGTCACGGTGCAGCTCGCCGGTGCCCTGAGAGCGGCTTGACGTGCATCAGCAGAGCCGTGCCGGCCACGGCCGCCGCATTGTGCTCGGGTGCAGCCTCGTGCCATCGGCGCCGGGCATGCCATGTGGACTGCCGGTGCGGCGGCCGAGAGTGACGGAGCCCGGGTGCCGCTGGGCTCGACCGCCCAGCTCCGCACCGGCCATACCGCAGATCACCCATAAAATGACAATACGCCCACCGGGTGTGACGCCGCCCTGCCAAGGCTTTGTGCGTCGGGCAAGCGTCCATGAGCGTTCGATCCCCACCTGTCCTCACCGATCACAGGCATCACTGGCGGATCGGGCTGACGCGGGTGCGGTTCCGCTGGTCTGCAACCGAAGTCTGTGCAGGGGCCGATCTCGGTCAGGCATCATCCCGGCTACGCGGATGATCCAGGTTCACGACTGGCCTCGCAGGCTCTTACAGCTGCTGCCAGGTGTTCCTGGAGGTGCTCGGGCAGGGGGGTGCCGGTGGCGGCCCGGGTGACGGCTTCGGCCACGGTGTGCAGTGCGGTGTCGGTGTGCTGGGAGACGGTCACCAGGATCTGCCAGGCCTCTTGAGGTGGGCAGCCGTAGCCGGCCGCCAGCACACCGCGGGCCATGTCGATCACGGGTCGGTTCTCCATCGCCCGCTTCAGCTGCTCACGTTCCCTGTGCAGCTCGGCAGCGGTGTCGACGAGCTGCTGGGACTCCTCGCTTCCGTCTGCCCCTTGCGTGGAGTGGGTGGGCGAGGGGTTCTCTCGTGGGGAAGGTCGCATGACCGACGCCTGCCCTTGCTCCCACCGACACACGCCTGTATCCGCAGGGTTCCCTCGAGCGCGATGATCACGGCCTGTATGGGGGAGTGGTTGGGGTCGATCATTAGGGAATGCGGTACGCCGTTGGTGTGACGGTGCCTTGCCTGCCGCTGAGGGCGCCAGTCGGAGAGCTGGTGTCACAGTGGTCGTGGGCCACTACTTGGGGCCCTGCCTGCGCCAGCCTGGAAACACCCGACCGAACTGGGGGCGGCGATGATCGCACGAGTAGCTGTATGGGAACCGATGCCGACCGACGAGCGTGACTGGGTGCTGGACGCCGCTGCCGGTGTGCCCGGCGTCAAGGGCGGCTATCACCTCGTTGATCCTGCCACCGGCAACGGGCTGAGCATCGCCTTCTTCGAGGACGAGGCCGCCGCCCAAGCCGCACGCAAGGCGATCGAGAAGCGGGCGGAAGGGATCGGGTGGAACAACGTTCCGCACCCGGCGCCCGCGTCCACGACCATGTATGACGTCATCCGTCACGTGTAGCTCAGCACAAGTAGCAAGGACCGTTGACCAGCACCGTCCGTGTACTGGGTGGCCCCCTGAGCGGCGACGCCATCGCTCGCATCGAGGACGCCGATCTGGACCAGGATCTCGCTCGGGGCCGCGTAACTTCACGCCCGCACCGCTTTCGTCGCCGACCTGACCGACTGGTCGGCCTGAATTCCCCCTGCGTCGCGCACAGTTGCCGCGCGCTCGCCGAGCACGCCCGGTGCGGGGCATGCCCCCGACGCCGTCGAGCAGACCTGCGCCGACTTCACCATGCTCCAAGCACCGTCCGTCAAGTGGGCGTCGGCCTCATGCACGCCCCCTTGTGCAGCGTCGGCCGGCGTCGGCGCCTGATCATCGCTTCCTCCCCTTCGCCTGACGCCGGCGGCGGAGGTAGTAAGCGACAGTGACCGCGCCCAGCAGCGGACCCCAGGCCAGCAGAGGCGCGTAGGCCACGGTCATGATCACGCCCGCCACCCCGTGGGGGGAGTCCTGGATCTCCTGCTGGGTCATGTCAGGGTCGATCCACTCATGGACGCCCATGACGCTGAACAGGGTGACCGCGAGTGCGCCCAGGGCGGCCGGGACGACTGCTGCCATGACCGGGATCGTTTTGCCGCCGAGGAAGGGGATCCACCGCGGCACCACTTCTCCCCATGGCTGGACTAGCCCGAGCGTCAGCAGCGCCAGGCCCTCCGCGACGGCACTGAGCACGATCACATACAGGGTGATCCAGCCGGGACCGTCGTACAGCTCGGCCATCTCTCCGTGGAAACCCACTGGGATGCCCGCTCCGAGAGCCAGCCGCCACAGCCCGGAAGGCAGGGCGGTGAGCGGCACGGCGTGGGCTGCCCTCACGGCCCAGCGGGGCACGGTGGCCTTGAAGTCCCCCGGTGTTGGGGTACGTGGTGAAACGGTTGTCGTCATGGGACGGCCTTTCCTGTCTGCGCTTCCGGCGTTCACACCGGAGCCGATGTGCGGTGTGGACATCAGCTTCGGGACCGGGCGCGGAGAGCGGCCATGTGCCGTTCGGGCTGTTCCCGCCGTTGACGTACGTCCCCATGTGCCGTTCGGCAGGGGGCAGTTCAAGGGGAGCGGTCCGTAGAGTGGGGACATGCGCAGGAGAGCTGGGCGCTCGCGCGCGGGTCGGGAGAGCATCGGCGTGGCCGTCGTGTGCGCGGTGGCCCTCGCCGGAGTCGGAGCCGCGCCGGAGTTCGGCCCTTTGGTCACGCTGCCCGCTGCGTTCGCGTCGGCGAGCGCGGTCGGTGTGCTGCTTCTGTGGAGCCGCGCCCGCCGGAGGCTCACTGTCCTCGCCGGTGCGGCCGGCGTCGTGTCAATGGCCGCCACCACCGCCGTCCTGCTGTTCGGCGAACGGCGACGGGACGCGGGATCCGGGGGCGGCTGGATACTCGCCGAGTCCGCGGCGCTGCTCGTCCTGACCGCCCTGACGGTACGAGCAGCGAGATGCGGCCGGGAGGCGGTTTCGGCGGCGGTGGCCGCGACGGCCGTACCGGTGACGCTGACGCGGTTCTGGACGGGGCCTCCCAGCCTCGCCGCCCTCGGAGGGGGCGCCTTCTGGACGCTGCTCGCCCTGCTCGCCGTCGCGGTAGGGCTCTACCTGCGGTCGCTCGACAACGCGCGGATCCGGTCCGTGGCCGAGGGCCGCCGTGCGCAGCGCCTGCAACTCGCCCGCGATCTGCACGACTTCGTGGCGCACGACGTGAGCGAAATGCTGGCGCTGGCCCAAGCGGGACAGTTCCTGGCGGAGCAGCACCCGGGGAAGACATCACAGACCGCGCAGGCGGACACCTTTCACCACATCGAACAGGCTGGATTGCAGGCCCTGGCCTCGCTGGACCGGACAGTACGGATGCTTCACGACGACGACGAGGCCGCCGACGGGCGGGACGGGGGCGCCTACGCGGGCGGCGACAGAGACCGGGAGCCGGCCATGCGCGCGCCGCTTCCTGACGTGGAGCAACTGCCCGAACTGGTCACGCGTTTCTCCGCCTCCAGCACCGCGCGGGTGGACCTCCACATCGACCCGGAACTGCTGGACACCACACGGCGGGACGTGACCACGACCGCCTACCGCGTCGTCGTGGAAGCGCTCACGAACGTACGACGTCACGCCCCGGCCCCGCGCATGGTGGATGTAACTCTTCACCATGAGGCTGGGGCACTTGTGGTCACCGTGACCAATGACGCCCGCTCCGGGACCGCCTTCCCGGCGATAGGAGTCGGCGGGGGCCGGGGCCTGCGCGCACTGACCCAGCGGGTCGAGGCGATCGGTGGATCCCTGTCCGCCGGCCCCCACGATCCGCCGGGGTGGCGTGTCACCGCCGTCCTGCCGCTGAACCCTGACGGGGAAGGGGGCCGGCCCAGGTGAGCGGGACAACCGGACCGATCCGGCTGCTGATCGCAGATGACCAGGAGAACATCCGCGGCGCCTTTCGGATCATCCTCGACGCGCAACCCGACATGGCCGTCATCGCCGAGGCGGGCGACGGCGTGTCGGCCGTCGAGCAGGCCCGCGCCCTGCGACCGGACGTCGTACTCGCCGACATCCGGATGCCACGGCTCGACGGTCTGGAGGTCACCCGGATCCTGGCCGCGCCCCAGGACGGCGAACCGATCCGTGTCATCGTGGTCACGACCTTCGACCTCGACGAGTACGTCCACACCGCGCTGCGCAACGGTGCCTGCGGGTTTCTGCTCAAGCGCTCAGGTCCCGCCCTGCTCACCGAGGCCGTGCGCGCCGCCATGGCTGGTGACACGCTCATCAGCCCGCAGCTCACCGTGCGTCTGCTGCGCGACCTCGCAGCGCCGACGCCGAACCCTCGCCGCGATGTCCTCGACCGGCTCACCGACCGCGAACTGGAGATCACCCGCCTGGTAGCCCAGGGCCGGACCAACGCCGAGATCGCCTCCGAGCTCTTCATCGCGCCGGGCACAGTGAAGAACCACGTTGCGGCCGTCCAGCGCAAGCTGGGTGCCCGCAACCGTGTGGGAATCGCGGCCTGGGCCTGGGAAACAGGCCACGCTGCGCCCTAGGACTCCAAATGGGGATCGTCACTGATTCAGTCCAGCCCGTGCTGGCTCCGCGAAGACGGCCTGAAACGGTGCACCGCTGATGACTGTCGACACAGAGGCCAGCACTGCGAGCAGGCGGTAGCCGCGGACCGTGTAAGGGCATGGCTCGCGTGCGTGAGGTGTGGGGCGATGCCGGCTGGCGATGGCTTCGTTGAGGGCCGGCCGTGATCCTTCCGCTTACGGATCTTGCATGATGACCGGCATGAACACGGAAACTTGCGACCCGGCCGAGTTGGCCGCCCTCCGCGACATCTTCGCTTCCCGGTCCGAGGCGGTTCCACCGGCCGGTTGGGAGGCGGTGCGGTCGTTCGAGGCGGAGCACGGCATCGTGCTCCCGGAGCCCTATCGCACATTTGTGGCGGAGATCTGCGACGGACTGCGCGCAGGACCGCCCTACTACGGTCTGCTGCCCCTCGCGCTGACGCCTCCGGACTGGGGCACGGACCGGCCTGAGCGCCTGCTCGCCGAACCGTTTCCGCTCACGGCGGCATGGTTGTGGGAGGAAGAGGAGGCCACCCAGGAGGCTCTGTCGGAGCAGGAGTTCGAGGCCCGGCTGGATTCCGTGTTCGACCACGGCTCGCTGCTGCTGGGCACCGACGGCTGCGGCATGTACTGGCACCTGATCGTCACCGGCCCGCAGCGCGGTCACGTGTGGCTGATCGACGAGAACGCCGCGATACCCTTCGGCACCCGGCCGGACACCTCTCTGATGCCGGGCACGCCAGGGTTCGCGGGGTGGGCGACCCACTGGGCCGAAGGCCGCCCGTGGTTCGCGGA
Source organism: Streptomyces sp. NPDC091972 (assembly GCF_044756385.1). Lineage (NCBI taxonomy): Bacteria > Bacillati > Actinomycetota > Actinomycetes > Kitasatosporales > Streptomycetaceae > Streptomyces > Streptomyces sp. NPDC091972. The sequence continues at coordinate 262,349 of NZ_JBIVSV010000014.1, forward strand.
TGCGTAGGTGAGCGTGCGGTGGCCAACGATGCCGAGCCCGCGACAACGAGACCCACGCGCACCGCTCCGAAGCCAGGATCAACCTGGCGCTGACCGACCTGTCTCGGCCTGGTCCGGGCTTCACGGCACCGAGATCACTCGCGCCGGTGAACCACCCGGCGTCGAAGACCGACAGCAATAGGTTCTTGTCCTGTCAGCACCTCCGTCGGCCACCTGCTGCTCACTGCGTCCCGGGATCTCGACTAGACCCCGGGACGCGCCTCAGCTTTGTGGCCGCCCGGTCAGGGCGCGTCGATGAGCATCCGGCCGTCAGTGGGAGCGAGTGCGGCGATTGCGCTCGCGTAGGCGGACTGGACGCGGGAGCGCTCGGTGGCGTTCGGTGTGGCGTTGGTGCAGGCCGTGCCGGCGCTGGATCCCGACATCAGCTGCGAGCAGGGGCCGGGCTTGGTGTCCGGCAGTCCGAGGCTGTGCCCGAGCTCGTGCGCGGCGATGCGGGTCTTGTTGTAGCCCTGGTCCACGGCCTGACTGCCGAGCTCGACGCGGACCTGGCGGCCCGGCCGTACGGGGCCCAGCGTGGCCTGCGGCCAGCCCGTCGTGGCGACGATCACGATCTCGGCCGCGGAGCCGGGCGCCGCTTCGACCAAATGGACGTTGCTCACGTTCGCGTTCCAGGACGCGACGCCGGCCGCGATCGCGGCCTCCCAGCCTGCGGCGCGGCTGTCGTCGTAGCGAAGGGTCACCGCTGCCGCCTGCGCGGTGGACGCTTCACCCGTGGAAGCTGGGGCGGGGGCGGCCGTCGCGGCGCCCGCCGTCGCGAGGACGAGGACTGCGGCGCAAGTGCCGGCCTTGAGCCAGGTGCCGAGGGGCATTGCTGCTCCTTCATCCGTGGGGGGAATCCGGCCCCGGCGGGGCCGGGTACGCGAAGGAGCGGTACGGGTTGTCCGGTGGGGGCCGGACGCACCGTCGACCGCCCCTCCGGGGCGTTGCGATGGTATGCCCTGCCATCCCTTTCCGTCATGTACCTGCCATGGTGAATTTCCGTCAGATTCCGGTCTGCGGCGGGAGTTGTGCGGCCGGTCGTCGAAGACCACCTGCTCCGCGACAGTCCCCAGGCAGGCCTGCCGCCCGAGTGTGCCGACGCCGCGGACAGAGCAGAGGTGTCCGACTCCGTCGGGGCTCGGCGGGGGCGGGTCTCTCCGGCGACGGAGCCTCGCCTTCCTCCGGAAACGCCCGTGATGGATATTTCTGGCGAGCCGCCCGAGGCTGGATTCAAAAATTATTGCCAGCATCTGGGTTCATTTTTCAGAGTCTGCGTTACGCTGGAGGACATGGAAGCGATGTCACTGCCCGCGAACCGGTACTGCTCGATCGCCCGAACCCTCGGCGTGCTGGGACAGAAGTGGAATCTTCTGCTGCTCCGGGAGGCCTTCCTCGGCCGGACCCGCTTCGCTGAGTTCCAGCGCATCGGCATCCCCAACGCCACCCTGGGCCAGCGCCTGAACGACCTCGTGTGCGCCGGGCTCCTGGAGCGCGTGACGTACCAGGAAGAAGGGGAGCGCAGCCGGGAGGCGTACGCCCTTACGCAGGCCGGACGCGATGTGCTGCCGGTCCTGGTCGCCCTCAGCGAATGGGGAGATCGTCATCTCCCGCAGGAGGCGGGGCAGGGAGTCGTCTACGCGGCCGCCGGAGAACGCCCGGTGCACCTCGAGTTCCGGGACGCGGACGGTGAGTTCGTCGCCCAGGACGCGGTTTCGATCATTCGGGGGCCGGCCTATTACGCCGCCCTTGCCGCCGCCGACCGGTCGTCCGACGCCGACGACGGCATCAGTCATCTCAGTTAGGAAAGCACCATGCCCACCAGTGGTCCCCTCGCCTATGACGTCTTCATCGCAGACCCGATCCCGCAGAACGTGACGGATCTGGTTCCCAACGGGGACCGGCGCATGTTCTCGCCTCTCTCCGTCACCCTCATCCACGGCGAACGGGATGCCGTCCTGGTGGACCCGCCGCTGACCTCCGCCCAGGCGCTGGAGGTGGGTGACTGGGTCGAAGCAACCGGCAAGAACCTGACCCACATCTTCGCGACCCACGGTCACGGTGACCACTGGTTCACCGCCGACGTCCTGGCCAAGCGCTTCGGCGCGCAGGTCGTCGCTTCCGAGGGCACGGTCAGGGAGATGCACCGCAACGTCTCCCTCCGCCCGCACTTCTGGGACGCGCTGTTCCCCGGACAGATCCCGGAGACCTCCGTCACGGCCGCAACCGTGCCCGGTAACCGGTTCACCCTGGAAGGGCACGAGCTGCGCATCGTGGAAGTCGGCCACAGCGACACGGACGAGACCAGCGTCCTGCACGTACCCGACCTCGAGCTGGTCGTGGCCGGCGACGTCATCTACAACGGCGTGCACCAGTACCTCGCCGAGTCCGCGAACGGCGGCCGCGACGCCTGGCGCAAGGCCATCACCGTCGTCGAGGACCTGCGACCGCGCCGGATCGTGACCGGACACAAGAACAAGACACTCGACGACGACGCCGAGCGCGCCATCGCAGAGACCCGGCTCTACCTCGACGCCGTCGACGAACTGCTTGCCAAGCACGAGGAACCGCTCGGCTTCTTCAACGCCATGCTGGAACGGTTCCCCGACCGCCTGAACCCGGGCGCCCTGTGGGGAGGCGCTGTCGCGCTGTACCGATAGGGCTCACCCCGGACGGCGCATGCGCGCTCCCGGGACCGGCCGGTGCGAGGAGGGGAACCTGTCCTCGCACCGGCACGGAAGGCAGTCGTCAACCAGTCCCGGCGAGGCGGGTGATCCGTTCGGCGGCGTTCTTCTCGATCTCGGCCGCCAGGTCTCGCGCCCGCTGCGAACTGCCCGAGGTGCGTTCGCTCGTGCACAGTGCCCGTACCTGGACGAGATGCGCGCGCAGGCTCCTGGCGAGGAGCCGGTCGAACCTCTCGCCCGTCGTGGCCTTCGCCTGCCCGATGGTGTCCAGGGTGACCATGCCGGGCATGTTGTGGCCCTCATGGGGACGGGTGTCGGGGATTCCTGACAGTTTCAGCAGCTCGCGGAGCTTGCCCAGTTCGTCTTCCAGTCCCCTTCCCGATTCCGCCGCCCAGTCGGCCAGAGCCGGACGCCCGGCACGTCCGGGCGCCAGGTCGGTGAGCAGCCGGGCTCGTTCGTCCATGGGGATCATCAACTGGATCCAGGCGGTGTCGGTGTCGTTGAAGGTCGTCGGCCTCGTCCGGTCGGCCGCCGGCTGCGTGGTGCAGCCGGCGACCGCCAGTGCGAGGAGCAGACCTCCCACCGCCCGCCGTGTCAGAACGTTCCGGCGGAGTTGCACTTGGCGCTCTGCACGATGCAGTCCTTCACCCGCTGCCCCAGGGCGGCGTTGTCCCAGGCGTTGAAGAAGTCGCCGTGGATGGAGGACGCCATACCGGACGACAGCGTGAAGCCGTCACTGCTTCCGCTGGTCGGGTAGCTGATGACGAAGGAGACCGAGGGGATGGCGATCGGGTAGGCACCGCTGCACTTGCCGTCGTAGGTGTACGCGACGTGCGACTTGTGGTCGGGGCTGTCGAGGTGCTTGCCGTCCCAGCAGTCGGGAAAGACCAGTTGGTGGACGAGCTTGGCCGTCGGAGCACACAGCGGCCAGTTGCCGTCGGCGCTGCGTCCGGTCTCCCCGCCCGGCCCGGCGCAGAAGAACTGGTTGGGGGAGCCCGCCGGGGTGGGCACCTGGGACTTGGCGTTGCCCGCGATCATGCGGAAGCCCTGGGGGAAGGGCACGGTCGCCGTGGGGTCGGGCAGCCGGGAGCCGTAGTAGACGATGACACCGTCGGGCTCCACCGCCTTGCCCCGCTCGTACAGGGTGGGGACCCAGTAGGCGGAGAGGTCCTTCGCCGGTGTGCAGCTCGTCGCCGTGTTGGCCAGCAGGCTCTGGGCCGTGGTGGACGCGTCGGTGCTCCTGTTGCCGAAGAAGCTGTGCATGTGGGAGGCACCGGGCAGGCCGGGGGCGACGATCGGGTCGTCCGGCTTGGAGTGGCTGTAGGTGCAGGTGGCGTTGAACTCGGGGACGCGCACCGCGTTGCCGGGTACCGCCGCCGGGGTCATCGCCCGGAACTGCGTGAGCTGGGCCTCCCATTTCGCCTGGTCGACGTCGACCCAGCCCGGTGCGGGGCCGTCGCCGCCGCTGACGAAGGAGAACCAGTTGATGTTCACGAAGTCGCCGGGCGTGGAGCTGTGCAGCACCGCGAACACGGTCTGCGGACCCGTCGGATGGGTGGTGACGTCGGCGCTGCGGGTCACCCAGTTCTGCCAGCCGCCGGTGGGGCTGGTCTGGAGCACGGCGAGCAGGGGGCCGGTCAGGGAACCGGTACGCAGTTCGATCGAGCCCGACCCCGTGGCTGAGGCGATGCGGGCCGAGACCGTCAGACGGCCGGCGGCCCCGAGGTCGACCTGGTCGAAACGCATCCAGTCGCCCTCGGCGAGGAAGGCGGCGTTCTGGCCGCCGTCGGTGTCCGCCGTCGCCTCCAGGCCGACCCCGGACTGGGCCGCGTAGGACTCGGCCTGGACGGTGACGGCAGCGGCGTTCGCCGACGGAGCGCCGAGCGTGATGCTGAGGGCGGCTGCCACCACCATCGCCAGCGCTCCCGCTAACACGGGACTGAGATGAAAGGAGTATCTGTGCATGTCACTTCCTCATTGGAGTGGGTCGGGCCGGGCGCGGACACGGAGGGGCTCGGGCCTGACTACTGGTAGACGTGCACGTAGTCGACGAGCATGCGGGAGGGGAACGGGGTCGATCCGTCGGGCGGGCCGGGCCAGTCACCGCCGACCGCGAGGTTGAGGATCATGTAGTGCGGGTGGTCGAAGATCCAGGGACCGCGTGTGCGCTCCACCTGCTCCTTGTCGAGGGTGAGGACGGTGCGCCCGTCGACGCTGAAGACGATGCCCTTGCTGTTCCAGTCGGCGGCCCAGGTGTGGAAGTCGTCGGAGAAGTCGGCGGCCTGGGGGAGTTGGTAGGGCGAACCGATGCCGTTGCCGCCGTTGTAGGCGGGAGCGTGCACGGTGGAGTAGGCCGTCTTCACGTCCTTGCCGAGGACCTCCATGATGTCGACCTCGCCGTTGTACGGCCACGGTCGGCCGGTCAGGAAGTCGGCGCCCATCATCCAGAACGCGGGCCACAGTCCGTTGCCCTTGGGCACCTTGATCCGGGCCTCGACCCGCCCGTAGGTGAACTGGAAGGTGGCGCCCGTGTTCATGCGGGCCGAGGTGTACTGGCAGGTGGTGCTGCCGGTCAGCGGGTCGGGCGGGCAGGACCTGCCGGGGCTCGCCTCCTTGCGGGCTTCCATGACGAGGTGCCCGCCGCCGTCCAGCGCGGCGTTCTGCTGGTCGGTGTAGTACTGAAGCTCGCCGTTCTGCCCGGTGCCGGGGTCGGCCCGCCACTTCGACTGGTCGGGCTTCGCGCCGGCCGGCCCCTCGAAGTCGTCGCTCCAGACCAGCCGCGGCGGCTGTGCCGGGTCCGGGGGCAGCGGCGGTGCGGGCAGGGGAGCGCCTCCGGTGCCGTACACCTGGAACTCCCACAGGGAGTAGCCGTAGGCGGTGGCACGTTCGGTGCCGTACATCCGGACGTACCGGCCCGTGCCGGAGACGGTCAGGGTCTGCTTGAAGCCGGTGCCGGTCGTCGTCGAGTAGATCGGCGTCCAGTCGGAGCCGTTCGGGGAGACCTGGATCTGGAAGGACTTGGCGTAGGCGGGGTCCCATTGCAGGACGACCTTGTGGATCTGGGCGGTCGCGCCGAGGTCGACGGAGATCCAGCCCGGGTCCGTCCAGCCGGTGGTGGAGCTGGTCGCCCACCGGGAGGCCGGATCGCGGTCGAAGGCCCGGGCGGGGGTGCACTCCCAGCAGTTCCCGTCGCTCTGCGAGGACGAGGCCGCACCTGTCCTGCCGTAGGAGAGCAGCGTGTCACCGCCGCTGTCGGAGCCGCCGCTTCCGAAGACCTGCAACTCCCATAGGGAGTAGCCGTATTGGGTGGCCCGCTGGGTGCCGTACATGCGCACGTAGCGGCCGGTGGCCGTGACAGGCAGGCTCTGGGTGCCGCCGGTGCCCGCGGCCGTCTCGTAGACCGTGGACCAGGCCTCCGCGTCGTTCGAGACCTGTATCCGGAAGGCCTTGCCGTAGGCGGCCTCCCACTGGAGCGTCACCTTGGTGATGGAGACCTGGGCGCCGAGGTCGACCCTGATCCACTGCGGGTCGGCGAAGCCGCTGGACCAGCGCGTCGTGGGGTCGCCGTCGACCGCGCCCTGGGCGTTGAAGGGCTCTTCGGTACTGGATGCGACGACGGGCTTGCCCTGCGACAACAGGGCCTCGGCGGCGCGTGCTTCAGGAGCGGGCAGGGACGTGAACGTCAGAAGGGTGGCCACCACGGCGATCAACAGGCCGAGGCGACGGAGCGGAGGACGCACGGGCGACTCCTCAGTGGGGGTGAGAGTGAGGGAGCGTTCCCTGAGCGCTGAGAATGGGCCGGTGCGCAAGGAGTGTCAAGGCTTCTTGCACAAGGGGGAGTTGGGCCACGAAGGCGGCTGGGAGCGCTGAGGGAACGATCTCACAGCTGTTGCGCGGGCCACTTGCGGCATCCGGCGACGGAACGGGCTGCCGCATGTGGCACGGCGATATCTGCCGGAGTGCACGTCCCGACCGGGCGTTGACACGTCACCGGGAAGCGGACATCCTGATGGGAAAACGCTCCCTGGCGCACAGGGTTGGCCGGGCTCGGGCGATCGGAAGGCGATGAAACGACCTACGCTTGCGGTGGTCGCCGCCCGGGCGGGCGTGTCCAAGTCGAGCGTCTCGCGGGTGGTCAACGGTGAGACCACCGTCGCGCCGGAGATCCGGGACGTCGTCATGCAGGCAGTGCGTGAACTCGGCTACGTGCCGAACGCCGCTGCCCGCAATCTGGTCACCCGTCGTACGGACGCCGTCGCCGTGGTGGTGTCCGATCCGCCCAAGGGCGTGGTGTCCGACGACCCGCTGTTCTCCACCGTGGTGCGCACCGTCAGCAGGGAACTCGAAGCCGTCGGCAAACGCGTGACCCTCCTCCTGGCAGAGTCCGACGAGAGCCGGGCGCGGGTCGAGCGCTACGTCGCCGGCGGCCACGTGGAAGGCGTCATGCTCGTGGCCCTGCACGGCGCGGACCCCCTGCCGGCCGCGCTCGCCCGCATGGGCCTGCCCGTGGCCTCCTTCAACCGCACCTCCGCGGCGGGCGTTCCTTACGTGGCCCTGGACAACGCAGGCGGCGCGAGGCTCGCCGTCCAGCACCTCCTGGACCAGGGCAGGCGCCGCATCGCCACCATCACGGGCCCTCTCGACCTGTTCGAAGCCCGTGAGCGGCTGGAGGGGTATCGGGCGACCCTCCGCGACACCGGGCGCCGTTCCATCGTCGCGCTCGGCGACTTCACCAGGTCCTCGGGTGCGGAGGCCATGCGCCAGCTCCTCGAGGATGACCCGGCGCTGGACGCGGTGTTCGCGGCCAACGACCTCATGGCCATCGGGGCCCTGCGGGCACTGCACCAGGCGGGCCGCCGGGTTCCCGACGACGTGGCCCTCGTCGGCTTCGACGACATAGAGGCCGCCTCCTACACGACGCCCGCGCTGACCTCCGTACGCAGCTCGATGGCGGATCAGGCCACGGCCACGGTGCGCCTGCTGCTGAAGCTCATCGAGGGCGGCGCCCTGCACCCGGTGATCATGCCGAACGAGCTGATCGTCCGGGAATCGACGTAGCCCCGCCGACGGCCGGGCGCACGGCGGCCTGAAAGAGCTCGGGAGTTGACGTCTGCTGCCACACAGCGAGTGAGTGGAGAGAGGGCACGCTCATGTGCAAGGTGGATCACGAGGCCGCCGCGGTGACCGCGACAGCAGCTCTGACGGCGGCCCACCCGCACCTGCTGCAAGTGGTCTCCGCGCATCCGGCATTGGAAGGGTGCGAGCAAGTGGAGTGGTCGTCCATTCCTGGCTGCCCGGTTGACGTCTCTGTCGTCCTGCGCGGACTCCTCGATCCCGACGCGGCCGAGACGGCAGAGCGGGCACTGGACTGGCTGGTGATGTCAGGGCCGATGTCCATCAGTTGCACGATGCACGCTGTCGTTCCGTACCTGCTCCGACTGGCAGTCGATCCATCGACCCCACGCCGGAACGAGTTGGTCGGGATCGTGCTCGTGGCCGCCGCGCTGTCCGCACCGACCGACCCTGACAACGCGTGGGACCTGGCGGTCGGTGGCCTTGAGGAGGACCACCCGGAACGGGCCCTGTGCCGAGCTGCGTTCGCGGCCAACGCGGCGTTGGTGCGACGACTGCTGGCCGGCCTTCACCTGGACGACGGCGACCGGGCGTCGCTGGCCCAGGCGGCCGGACTGTGATGCCGGAACGGCCCGCGGGCTGACGCGATGACCGTCGCTGCCCGAGTCCTGTCCTGCCCGTCCCGCCCCGGCCGGCGTCGCAAGATCGCCACGACGGCTCGGTCACCGGCATGAGATCATCCGCCCATGAGCAGTGACCTGGAAGTGAGCGCTCTGGCGATCAACGTCACGATCCCGCAGGCGCTCCGCTGGACGGACACGCGACGTGGCGAGGAGTTCCAACTGACCACACTCAACATCCGGCTCCTCCCGGACGGTCACCTCGCAGTGAAAGCCTATGGACGGCCAGTCGGCGGTGGGCGGGGCGCGTACGTCTCGTTCCCGGTCCCCGACGAACCGGCGCTGGCGGCTCTGGTCGTCGACGCCGCCCACCGGGCCGGGACACTGTGGGCCGCCCATCGCGGACTCGGTTGAGGCGCGTTCGCCTACCAGGCGGACGGAGGCAGCCTCCGGCCCTCGCACCGAAGCGGAGGGCCGCCGTCTTCGGCGGATCGGGGTGGCCCTGCACAGGTCAGGAAGTGCCGCTCGGGATCACGCAGTTCTTCGGCTGTTCCTTGCCGGCGGGCCAGCCCAGACCGACGAACTTCAGTGTCCCGCGCACGCCTTGCCCCGGGTTCAGCTCAACCACCGCGACCGGCTTGTCGTACGGATTCCCGCCGCTGGTCAGGCAGATCAGGCCACTCGTGCCCCGCACCCGGTGGACCGACTGGAGCTTCGACCACTCCTGGCGGACGTCCGCGAGGCTGGGCGACTGCCCGGCGTCGTTGCCCTGCACCTCGTGCAGGGCCGTGCCGATGGTGACGAGCCCGTCGTGGACGAGCATGGTGCGGGAGTCCTCCAGGTCCGGAGTGGAACCGAGGTCCGTGCCCGCCGCGCTCGTGCTCTTGATCAGGTCCTTGAGGGCGTTCAGGGCCGCCTTCGGCTCCGTGAGGTACTGGGGGAGTTCGGCGGCGGTGGGCTCGCGGTGGTGGGCCGCCTTCCACCGCTTGGTCCAGGCCGCCAGCTCGGTGTCCCAGGCGGCCGGGTGCGCGGGGGCGGCGTACTGGACCGTCACCTTGGCCCCGCCGTCCTCGCCGCGCAGTTGCGCCCAGTCCTTCTCGGACATGGTCTGGCGCAGCGAAGCGGCGTCCGAGCCGCTGACCAAAGTGAAGTGCCGGTCCGCGCAGGTCTGTTTGGCGAGGGTGAGTGCGAAGATCCGCAGGTGCAGCGTGCGCCCCGCGAAGTAGACGGTGTCGGCCGCGGAACCGCAGATGTTGTTGGCGATCTGCTCGAACTGGCTGCCCGTCGAGCCGGCCTCGCTGATCCCCGGAGACTCGTAGGGCATGTCGGCGGGGCCCGCCGGGCCGGTCTCCTTGATCCCCCGGAACGCCCTCGCCAGCGACTCGTCGTAGGCGTCCGGACGGGTGTCGTGGACCAGCACCGTCCTGGCGTTCCGCTTGCCCCGCTCGCCGTTGAAGTTGGCCAGGGCCTGTGCCGCGTTGCCGTTGGTGGGGATGATCCGGGCCAGACCGGGGAATCGTTGCTTCTGCCCGTCGACGTTCGCGATCCCGTCTCCGCTGATCCGGGAGGCGAGTACCGGGACACCGTTCGCCGTCAGACGCCGTACGGCCTCCTCGGTGGCGTCGAGGGTCAGGTTGAAGCCCGTGACGGCCCTCAGCTTGTCCTCGTCGGACTCGGCCATGTCGAGCAGTGTGCCCACGACCTTGTCCTGATGGCCGTAGTTCAGCCCGGGGTTGGCCAACACCAGGCGGATCTTCGGCACTTGACCCTCGCCCGAGTTGGCCTGCCGCTGCCCCAGGTACGCCCCCTGGAGGTCGCTGCGCATCTGCCGCCGCAGCGCCGCCATGTCCGACTGGAGGGGCAGCATCATCGCCACGGTGACGTGAGGCTGGTTCGCGATCCTCTTGTTCTCCGCCGAGATGGCCTCGGCCACGGCGCTGATCTCCGGTGTGCCGAAGTCGTAGCCCGTGCCGTCGACGCCGATGCACTCGCCGCCGACCTTCTCGATGCCGTCGCGGCAGGTGTCCGGCTTCTGGAGGGCGGGAACGCCGTACACGCCGGCGGCCACGAACACCGCCACGCCCGCCACCGCGTAGAGGATCTTGCCCCACCTGGGCAGCCTGTTCCACCTGGGTATCCAGCCGGGCATCCCCGTTACCTCCTTCGGCCGAGCTGATCGGTGCAGTCGCAGCGCAGCAACGGCTGCTCGTTCACGGCCAGTTGGCTCCACGCGGTCGCTGTCGGACCGAGTTCTCCGGCGCCGTCAAAGTCCATGGCCGACAGCTGCCTCAGCAACTGCTCCAGGGTGTTCGCCATTTCGCCGCCGGTCGGCCTGGTGCGCTCCTCGCACAGCCACACGGCGTGCAGGAGTTGGTCGACGGTGCGGCGCAGCGGCGGTCCGTCGAGCGGCACCTCACCCTGGGCACGCCTGCGGCGCTCGTCCGCCCCGCCTGGATAGGGCGCCTGGGCGATCTCCAGCAGTTCCTCGCACCACTGACGGGGACGGCCGGGGAGAGCTCTGACGAGGTGGCGGACCACGTCGTCGACACCGCCGGACACGAGGTGGTGGTTCATCTGGTGGGTCGTCACCGAACGGAACGCGCTGCCGCCCGGCTCGCTCACGGCGTAGTGGTCGCGCAGCAGGTGGTGGTCGGCGTACCAGGCGGCACCGTCGCGTTCCAGCCCGTACAGCCGGTGCACCAGCAACTGGCGCAGCCCGAAGTCCCCGATGAAGTGCCGCTTGCAGTGGGGCCACCCGGTGTCGTTGAGCAGTCGCGCCACTTCGTGTGCCGTCAGACGCAGAACGCGGCCGGCCTGGTGGTGGCGCAGCAGCACGTCCGCGCACTCCTGGTCGTGCGCCACCGACAGATGGGTGAGGAGATCGAGCCACTGGTCGTGGTGCTCGCCCGCAAGCCGCACCGGCAGCTGGTCGAGGACCAGCTCCTGGAGGAGCACGTCCGTCACCCGCCGCTCGGGGCCGCCGTCCGGGGAGTGCAGCGTGGCGTCCAGGATGGCCCGGTCGTTGGCATCCGACTCCATCCGGTGGTCGGCGGCGGCGGTGGCCAGCCGGATCACCGTGTGCGGCCGTCCGCCGCTCAACTGGGCCACGGCGGCGGTGATACGGCGGCGATGCGCACCGCCCTCCCGCTCCGCGCCCAACTGGATCCGCTCCGTCGCCTTGCGGAGCTGGTCGCCGGTGAGGAACTGCATCCGCAGCATGAGCACCCCGGCGGACAACGGCCCCAGGTCCCCCTCACGGTCCCTGCGACGGGACCAGGTGGCAGGCACCCCGTCGGCGGGCCGGAACACCGCCATCTCCCTCGGTGGCAGCCCTCCGTGCAGGAAGTCACCGCCGTCCGCCCGGCGCGCCGTGCCCACGATCACCACCCGGTCGCGCTGCCCGGCCCGGCGGTCGGTGAGAACGGCGCGCAGCAGCCGTTCGCCGAGCGGCTGATCGGCGTGGTCCAGGAGCAGTCCCGGGCGGCCGACCCGGCCCAGCCAGCCACCCAGACCGCCGTACGCGGCCTCCAGATCCTCGCGCAGCGCCCGGAACAGGAAGCGCTCCGCGTCCTCGCGCCGCTCGCGGTCCTCCCGTCGCTCGCGGCCGGCCCGGAAGTCCTCGGCGAGCCTGCGCAGCCCGTGCTTGGGCTGGCCGGCCGCGCCGGGATACTCGCCGTAGATCCGGGTCAGTTCCGCCTCGACCCGGGGCGCCGCGCGATCGAAGAGGGCGTCGAGCAGCGCGGTGAGCGCGGCCGCCCCGTACGGGCCGAGCGTCTGTCCGGCCAGCACCTCCAGCATTTTCCGTACGGCCCCGAGGAGCGCGCCGCGCCAGAAGTCACGCGTTCCCAGGCCGAGCAGGCGCGGCTGCTGGATCAGCTCCTCGTACCGCTCGACCTCTGTCCTGATCGACGCACCGGTGCCGTCCGCGACGCCGGTCGCGATCACCGCCAGGCCCGCGAAGAGTCGTGGGAAGGTGAACGCGCCGCCCGTTCCCCGCCAGGTGTGCAGCAGCAGGGCGGTCTCGACCAGGGCCTCGGTCGCCGCCGAGCGGGCATCGGGCTCCGACCCGGCCCGGTCCGCGTAGACAGGTGAGGCGCAGTCCAGGCGGATCACCGGCACCTGGCGGGCGAATCGGTCGTGCACCGCCCGCAGCAGCCGCCCCTTGCCCATTCCCGGGCCGCCGGTGAGCAGCACCACGGGCAGGTCGGGGCCGTACAACAACTTGCGGTCGGCACCCGACGGCGACCGCCCTAACAAGTGCGCGAAGAAACCGTCCGCGTCGAGGAGTCTCTCGAATCCCAGGTCCTCATACACGCATCTCCCCCGTGGACGCCCGCCCGCCCGGGAGCGGGTGATCGATGTGGTGGACGGAGATTAGTGGAACACGAGACGTCCAGCCAGGACAACGGCTGTCAAGTGACGGGAAGTTGGTGGTGGGTCGACCGACGTCTGTCGACCCGCCGATGACCTCCGATCACGTCCGCGTCCTCCGGAGTTCATGTCCCGCCTCGATCCTCCACAGGCGGCGCAGAGGTGCCGCAGAAGGCAGCGGCACCCGGGAGGCGTTCATGGGACACGGGCATCACCACCACGGACACGGCCACGAGCACGGCCATGACCACGACAACGGGCACACGCCCACCGCCCCTCTGCCCGCCGCCTTCGACACCTCCGTCCCCGACGAGGCCCTCACCCCCGAACAGCAGTCGCGGCGCTCGCTGTTGCGACGCGCCGGACTTCTCGGCGCGGGGCTGACCGCCGGGAGCGTCCTCGGCCCGGTCGCGGCCGCTCCCGCCCAGGCCGCCACCGACGGCCGCCGCACACGCGGCTTCCTCTGGCTGGCCGGTGACCACCACATCCACACGCAGTACAGCAGCGACGGAAAGTACCGCGTCGTCGACCAGGTCAGACAGGGTGCCCGGCACGGCATGGACTGGCTGGTCATCACCGACCACGGCAGCGCCACGCATGCCAGGATCGGCGTGGACAAGGTCAACCCGGACATCAGGGCGGCGCGGGACGCCTACGAGGACACCCTGGTCTTCCAGGGGCTGGAGTGGAACATCCCGGGCGCCGAGCACGGCACTGTCTTCGTGCACCCCGGCAAGCACGAGGTGTCGGTCCTCAAGCAGTTCGAGACCGACTACGACGGCAGCGTGAAGGGCGCCTCCGACTCGACGCCGGCCAACGAGGCCCTCGCCGTCGCAGGTCTCGCCTTCCTCGGCGAGCAGGTCCGCCGCCGCAAGGTCAAGGACGCGCTGATGCTCGCCAACCACCCGGCGCGGCGCGGTGTCGACTCCCCGCACGAGATCCGCGCCTGGCGTGACGCGACCGACCCGGGCCACCAGATTGCGGTCGGCTTCGAGGGCGCGCCGGGCCACCAGGCCGCGGGCCTGCCCGCCCCGCTCGGCATGGCCCGCGCCCGCGGCATCTACGACAACAGCCCCAGCGCCAACTCCTTCGCGGGCTACCCGCCGGAGAGCTACCGCACCTGGGGCGGCTTCGACTGGATGACCGCCACGGTCGGCGGCCTGTGGGACAGCCTCCTCGCCGAGGGCAAGCCCTGGTGGATCACCGCCAACTCCGACTCCCACCAGGTGTACGCCGACACCGCGGTGCGGGGCCCCGGTGACTTCGACACCGACGGCCGCTACCAGGACCCGGTCTACGGCGGCCGGATCGACATCACCCAGGGCGACTACTGGCCCGGCCAGTACAGCCGCACCCACGTCGGCGCCGACGGCTTCTCGTACGCCGCCGTCATGGACGGCATCCGCGCCGGCCGCGTGTGGGTCGACCACGGTCAACTGATCAGCGGCCTCGACGTACGGGTCTCGGGCGGCGGCCGCTGGGCCACGCTCGGCGGCGCGCTGCGCGTCAAGAAGGGGACGACCGTCACGCTCGGCGTCGACGTGGCTCTCGCCGGCGGCCCCAACTGGGCGGGCTTCACGCCGAAGTTGGCCCGCGTGGACGTCATCCGGGGCGATGTGACCGGTCCGGTCTCCGACCGGGACACGTTCACCGCTCCGACGGCCAGGGTCGTGAAGTCGTACGAGATCGGCAAGACGGCCGGCACGGTCCGCCTGACGTACGAACTCGGGCGGGTGGACCGGCCGTTGTACGTCCGTCTGCGCGGCACCGACGGCAACCGGTCCGGGGTGGGCCCGATGGGCGCGGCGGTCGATCCGGCGGGCCCGGCCATCGACGTCGTCGGTGACGCCGACCCGTGGCGCGACCTGTGGTTCTACTCCAACCCGGTGTGGGTCCTGCCCTCGTGACACCGTACGCCCTCACCGTGGATGCGGGAGTCCGCGACCTGCGCGCGGCCGATCACCTGCTCCACACGCTGGCGGCCGAACTAGCCCTGCCTGAGGGTGCGTTCGGCTGTACGCACCTGGTGCGCGGGGACCGGCCGCGGGTGGTCGTGTCCCTCGCCCTGCCGTCGCCGCTCCCGCGCACCGCCCGGGAGTGGCTGACGGCCCGTGGACACGAGGTGGCCGACGGCCTGCCGGACGCGGTCGGCCGTGCCGTGGTCTATCCCGGTGTCGCGTCCCTCACCGGCACGACGACGATCGCGGAGCTGCTCGCCCGCTCCGCGATCGACCGCGTGACGGTCCTCGGCGCGCCCGGTCGGCCCGACCCGCGGACCTCGCTGGTCACGAGGGACCACGTGCGGCCCCAGTGGCAGGACGGCGCACTGGTGCTGGCCGCCATGCCGGCCGTCGGCGGCACCCTCGTCCCCTTCGAGGTGCCGGACCCGACACCGTGCTGCGCCGACCACTGATCACCTTCCGGCGTGTCTTTCCGCTGGGTATCGACTCGTCCACTGTCCGGACACACCACGGCAGCACGGTTGCACACCGTGCGAGACCGTAAGGAGACCGATCCGTTGCCCCAAACCCCGTGTCGGGCCGCGACCATGCAGCCATGGATCACCCGATGGGCAGACGCGGTGGAGGAGGGGCACTGCCACGCGGATGCGTGATCGCCCTGCTCGCCACCGTCGGTGCGGTGTGCGTTGTGGTGCTGTACGTGCTGTGGCAGATCCACCGCACGTTGGACCGCACGCCGCCCGACGTCGGCGCCTTCGCGCACTCCGCACCCACCCGCACCGCCGGCGAGGCCGCAGCTCGGCGGAGTTCCGCGCGTCTGACGAAGCTGACGTCGGCACTGCCGTGGGCAGTCCCCGTCGGAACGTCGGTGGCGGACTCCTGCCGGACGGAGGACCAGAACCCGTTCTTCGGGCCTGCGCACTGGGCGCCGATCAACTGCGTTCGCAGCAGCGTCGTTTACCTCGCGTTCGACGGGGACATCGGCACGCGCCTCCAGCAACTCGACACGGTGCTGGCCGAACAGAAGTGGGTGGGCTCAGGGCAGTCTCCGCACACGCTGACCGGGATGGCCACGTGGCTGAGCCAGGCCGGCGGTGACCCGTCCCCAGCCGTGTCGCAGCAGGGAAGTACCGCCTCCCCGGGTTCGCAGCCGACCTGCTTGTCCACCACATACGGCCCGGCGACGCAGAAGCAGGGGATGGCACACGGCGGTCTCGGCGTCCGGCTGCGCGTGTCCGTGGGGGAGCGCCCGTGCATGCCCCCTACGGACACCGGCGACATCCAGACGGGCGGCACGGTGACGAAGGCTGCGGATGAGGGAGCCGTCTACCTCGCCTGGCATCCCTTGTCGACTTTCGCGGTGAGCCGGTCCGCCTACACCACGCACCGCTACGTGGCCGCCCTCTCTCTCACCGACAGTTATGCCGTCCAGTCCGTCCCGACGACCTCCGCGCCGACCAGGTGAAGCGGCGGAGTCCCGAGTCCGCGTGTCCTCTGCGGGAAACGTGGCGAGCTCTGCCTTCAGGTGAGACGGGTGCGCAGGGTCCGCCCGGGGCGCCGAAGACGTGTAGGCGGCGGATGGCAGCGCTCCGACTCGACCCTGTGCGGCTGTTGCCTGAAACGTCGCGGCAACCTCGGGTCACGGACATCGTCGTAGGTAAGTCAGCGGTGTTCCTTCTCCGCGGTCGGGCCTTTCGGGTGCGCTGCCTTCTCGGGCGGGTTCTTGTCGTCGGCTTGTGCGGCGTCCGGGCGGGGGCGGGTGTTCTGCGCGTCCTTGCGATCAGCTGACGCTCCCGGGCCGGGTTTGCTTGTCGGATCGACCGACGGCGTACGGGCCTGCGGGCCGGAAGCAGCCGACGTCGCGAGACGATGAGCCTTCGATGAGGGCGCGGTCGATGCGGCCGGCTGCCCGGCCGCCGTCTCCGGGCCTTCTGGGGAGGCGGGGGACGAGGGCTGCTGAAGGGGCGTCGATCCGGGCGAGCCCGCGGCGGATCGGCCGGCGCTGTTCCCCTCACCGTCCGCGGAGACGACCAGGGTGGCGCCGAGCAGTGCTGTGAGCACGGCCGCACCGGTGGCCAGCAGCGGGCGACGGGAGCGGAGCGGCTTGGGTGCCTGGTGCCGGATCCCGGGCCCGGCGGCAGTCGGTGCGGGGCCTTCCTCACTTCGCGCCCCTGCTCCGGCTACCGCGTCCCAGCCGCTGTCGGCAGCGTTCACCGCGGTCGGCACGACGGCCTCGGCGGACAGCGCGGAGAGCGTCTCGGCGCACTGCTCGGCGTCAGGCCGTTCCTGGTCCTCGAGCGCCGTCATCGCAAGCAGGAGCTCGGCCAGCCGCGGAGGCACGGAGACCGGAACCACGGGGGGCCGGTGCAGGCGCGCCACAGCGGCTTCGAGCGGCGTGCCGCCGTATTCGAGTTCACCCTTCAAGCACTCCAGCAGGACCAGGCCGAGCGCGTAGATGTCGGCGGCCGGTCCCACCCCTTTGCCCAGCACCTGCTCGGGCGCCAGGTAGGCGGCGGTACCGAGAAGCGCACCGGAAGCCGTGTGCCGGGTGGCGCCCACCATCCGTGAGATGCCGAAGTCGGCGAGGTGCGGGACGTCCGCGGTGTCCAGCAGGACGTTCGACGGCTTGACGTCACGGTGCACGATGCCCGCTGCGTGCACGTGAGCGAGAGCTCGTGCGAGCGCGGTGCCGAGCCGGGCCACGTGCGAAGGCTCCATCACCCCTGCCGCGATGCGCTGAGCCAGGGTTTGGCCCTTCACCAGCTCCATCACCAGGAAGGGGCGGTCCTGGTGCTGCCCCGCGTCGTAGAGGGTGACCAGCCCCGGGTGCCGCAGTCGCGCCAGCAGCACCGCCTCGTCCGCGAAGCGCTGCCGCAGCGTCGGCTCGCCGTCGGGCCGGAAGACCTTGACGGCCACCGGACGCTTGAGGCGGAGATCGATTCCCTGGTACACGTCGGCGGCGCCACCGGAGCCGAGCTTCGCTTCCAACCGGTATCGGTCGGCCACGACTTCGGCCGGCGTGCCCTGCGCCGTGGACGAGGCTGATCGGCGCACCTTCATGTGTGGTCTCCCGGTGCTGCGCCGCGAGCTGGACGCGGACATCGACAAGGTCCCGTGGCGTGTACCCGCCATGGCTGTGCCCACCCTCGCCGATTCGGCGCCTGCCCACCCTCGCCGATCCGACGCCGAGGACCTCCGGCGACCGAGCCCAGGACCGCTGAGCGTGCACGTCATGGCCAGTCCTGGACACCTCCGGCGTATGGGCCCCAAGCGCGGTCTGCACCGTCGCCGGGGCCCATACGCCTCTGCCGCCCAGCAATCCGCAACCCGCCTTGTCCGCGACCGCGGGCGGGGAGCCGTCGTCGGCGCTGTGCGTGCTGACGCGGGCGTTGCCGGTTCCTGCGCTAGAAGGTCAGGTTCCAGGCGTCGATCTTGCCGGTGTCGGAGGCGGCGTTGTCGTTGACGCGCAGCTTCCAGGTGCCGTTCGCGACCTCCGAGGAGGCGTTCACGGTGTAGGTCTGGGCGATGTTGTCGGCACTGCCGCCGGCGCGGTTGTGCAGCGTGTAGACGGTGCCGTCCGGCGCCACCAGGTCGACCTTCAGGTCACCGATGTAGGTGTGCTTGATGTCCACGCCCACCTTGAGGGTGGCCGGGGCGTTGCCGGTCACGCCGGACACGGTGATCGGGCTCTCGACGGTCGCGTTGTCGTTGATGGCGAAGTCCGCGAGGTTCTCGAAGTACTTGCCGGGCGGCGGAGTGGTCCCGACGGCCTTGAGGGCGTCGACCTGTCCTTCGCCGAAGAACGAGTTGTCGGCCGTCGTGCCCGTGCAGCGGCTGTCCGAGGGGCAGGCGATGTCGTTGGCCTGCTCGGCCAGCTTGGCGCGGATCTGCGCCGGGGTGATGCCCGGGTTGGCGCCGGCGATGAGTGCCGCCACGCCGGCCACGTGCGGGGTGGCCATCGAGGTGCCGCTCTTGCTGCCGTAGCCGCCGCCCGGGACGGTGGAGTACACGTTGCTGCCCGGCGCCGCGACGTCGATGACGCCCTGACCGTAGTTGGAGAACGAGGCCTTGGTGACGCCGGTGCCGTTGGCCGCGACGGTGACCACACCCGGCAGCTCGGTGGGGATGTCGAGGCAGGCGTTGGTGATGGTGCGGGTGACCGGCGTCGAGTCGTTCGGGCTCGCGGAGTCCGTCGTCTTGTGGGCGAGGTCGTAGTTCTCGTTGCCCGCCGCGGCAATCTGGAGGGATCCCTTGCCCTCGGCGTACGCCTGGGCGCGCTTGACGCCCTCGATGATGGCGGCCTGGTCGATGTTGTCCGGGCAGTTGAACTGCCACGGGTCGGTGTAATAGCTGTTGTTGGTGACCTTGAAACCGTGGTCACCGGCCCAGACGAAGCCGCAGATGGTGTTCTCGGCGAAGAAGAAGGAGTTGCCCGGCTCGGCGACCCGGACCGCGGCGATCTTGACTCCGGGTGCCACACCGACGACGCCCTTGCCGTTCTTGGCCGCTGCGATGGTGCCCGCCACGTGGGTGCCGTGCGTGTCGACGTCCCGCCACGCGCCGGCACGGGTGTCGGGCTTGCCGTAGGCGCAGGAGACGGAGTCGGCCGCGTCGAAGTTGGGCGCCAGGTCCTGGTGCTGGTCGTCCACACCGGTGTCCAGCACACCGACCGTGACGGAGGGGGAGCCCGGGTTCACGGCCCAGGCCTGGTCGGCCTTGATCTGGCTCATGTCGGCCCGGACCGGTTCTCCGGCCGGGGTCGAGGCCTGGGCCGGATTGGGCGGGAGCGCAGGGTTGTAGGCGTCGGCCGGGACGTCCGAGGTACGCGTGGCACCGACCTGCTGCACGCCGGTGACGCCGCGCATGGTGGTGGCGAAGGTGCTGGATGTCGAGTGGGCGACGATCACGCCGATGGCGTCGAAGCTCGAGAAGACGGTGCCGCCGTTGGCCGTGATCGCGGAGCGGACCGCCGAACTGTCACCGGGCGCGGTGATCACGAGGTAGGCACGCGTCCCGGCCACCCAGGTCGCACTCTGGGAAGCCGGCGCGGCGGCCGGAGCGTGGGCCTTGGCGGCCGACGCGGTGGAGGGGCCAATCGGGAGCGTGCCCGCGAGGGCACCCGGGGCGCCGAACACAAGGGCGGCGCCGAGCGTGGCCGCCAGCACCAGCGTGCGTCTGGGACGGCTGGATATGGGGGGTATCAATGCATCCTCCGGAGACGGCCCAGCCGTGCTGAGGGCACGGGCCGAGCCGTACGAAACGAGTGGTGGATGCAAGATGTCAGGTGCATGATCCTGTACGGAAGTACCTTTTCGCGCAGGGACGTTGCGGAGGCGTGGCTGAAAAGAGACCTGCTGCGATGCGACTGGCTGCCCATCGGGAGCGACCTACCTGACGCGGTCGTCCCGCACCTCGTTGCGAGGAGCCACGAACCATTCCGACCCGTGGCTCACGGCTGATTCCCTGCTCGTCAGTCATCTCTGTAATCAACTCTGTGTACTTCATTGACATCTCGCTCGGAAGACCTAACTTTGGGAGCGCTCCCATCTCAGCCTTGCAACTGAAAGGAGTCCCCCCACATGCGTAAGAAGATTCCGTTAACCGGACGTTCCCGAGCGTCCCTCCGGCGGCCTCTCGAAGCGCTCGTCATGCTGTTCGCCGTGGTCGCCGGTGCCCTCGCCTGGTCGACCCCCGCCCAGGCTCACGGCACCGTCGTCGGCCCCGCCACCCGCGCGTACCAGTGCTGGAAGACGTGGGGTAGCCAACACACGAACCCGGCCATGCAGACCCAGGACCCCATGTGCTGGCAGGCCTTCCAGGCCAACGCCGACACCATGTGGAACTGGATGAGCGCGCTCCGCGACGGCCTCGCAGGCCAGTTCCAGGCCCGGACCCCCGACGGGACGCTCTGCAGCAACAACCTGTCCAGGAACGCCAGCCTGGACAAGCCCGGACCGTGGAAGACCACCACCATCGGCAACAACTTCTCGGTCCACCTGTACGACCAGGCTTCCCACGGTGCCGACTACTTCAAGGTCTACGTGAGCAAGCAGGGCTTCGACCCCAAGACCCAGACCCTGGGCTGGAGCAACCTCGACTTCATCACGCAGACCGGCCGCTTCGCCCCGGCGAATGACATCACGTTCCCGGTCCAGACCTCCGGTTACACCGGTCACCACATCCTGTTCGTGATCTGGCAGGCCTCGCACCTCGACCAGGCCTACATGTGGTGCAGCGACGTGAACTTCGCCTGATCCGCAAGGCACCGCACACAGCGTCGGCCTCAACCGGACGCCGGTAGCCGGTCTCGGCCGGACGCCAGTAGCTCGCCGCCTGGCGGACCGAGCCCCGTCGGGCAGGGCCTCATGTGGTCACCCTTCCCGACGGGGCTTCGTGCATCCTCACGTCACTCTTCGCGGATCTGGTGATCGAGCAGAGCCGACAGTGGAGACCACCGCCCTGCCGATGGGGCGCCGGGGGTTGTCGAGACCGCGTCTCAGGGGCGCGACCCGGTGGCGTGGCGGGAGCTGATCCGCCACCGCCGTAGGGGAAGCCGATGGCTCTCGCCAGGGGAGCGGGGAGGGGCGAAGGTGCCCGACCGGGTCCGGATGGACGTGCCCGATTCGTCGGCCGCCCGCGGTGCCGGATCTCCCGGTAGCGCTCCCATCGTCAGGCGGGGGCGTGCCGCGAGGCGGGAGTGTGGCCCTCTTGCGGAGCGATGCCCGGCGCGCCGATGAGTTTCGGGGCCGGGACCAGTCTGCACAGGCATGGAGACTCACACCCTCGAAACAGCCGGCGCGGACCTCGTCTACGACGTTCGCGGGCCGTTGCCCACCGCAGACGGACGCCCGCCGTTGTTCATGATCGGGCAGCCCATGGACGCCAGTGGATTCGCCGCGCTGGCCGCGCGCTTTCCTGACCGGACCGTGGTCACCTATGACCCGCGCGGCCTCGGTCGCAGCACCCGTAAGGACGGGCGGGTCGACCACACGCCCCAGACTCAGGCAGACGACGTGCACGCGGTCATCGAGGCGCTCGGGGCCGGGCCGGTCGAGATGTTCGCCAGCAGCGGGGGAGCGGTCACCGCGCTCGCGGTCGTGACGACGTATCCCGCAGACGTGACTGTCCTGGTCGCGCACGAGCCGCCGCTCATCACCCTCACGCCGGACGCAGCGGCGGCCGTGCGGGCGCGGGCCGGGGTCACGGAGGCCTACGAAAAGCGGGGATGGGGTGCGGGGATGGCTGCGTTCGTGGCGATGACCTCGTGGAAGGGAGAGTTCACCGACGCGTACTTCGCACAGCCGGAGGCCGACCCCGCCGCGTTCGGGATGCCCACGGATGATGACGGCTCACGTGACAATCCGCTGCTGTCGGACCGGTCGTGGGCGGTCAGCGGCTATCGGCCGGATGTCGACGCGATCGCCGCCGCGCCGACCCGCGTCGTGATCGCTGTGGGCGAGGAGTCCGAAGGCATGCTGACCGGACGCACCGCCGTCGCGACCGCTGAACTGCTGGGACAGGAGGTGACCGTGTTCCCCAGCCATCACGGCGGGTTCATGGGCGGGGAGTTCGGCTATGCGGGGAAGCCGGACGAGTTCGCGCATCGACTGCGCCAGGTCCTCGACGGAGCAGCGTAAGCGAGCCGCTGACCGACTCTTAGGCTGCCGCCGGGTTGTTGCGCGCAGGTTCGCCGTGGTCCTACCGGATGCCTGACCGTCGGCCGTCACCGGAACAGATGGTCAAGGTAGTAGTCGATGGTGGCGGTGGCCTGTTCGGGGGTGCGCAGGCCCAGGACGACGGGCGGTCCCTGCGAGTCGGCGAGGCCGAAGAGGAGTTCCGCTTCCACATCGGGGTCGCGGTCCGGCGCGATGTCGCCGGCTTCCTGGGCCGCGCGGACGAGGTCGGCGAGAAGCCGGTAGAGGCGGGGCAGCCCGTCGACGTAAAGGGCTCGCAGTTTGGGGTTGGCGAGCATGCGGATGAGGTACGCGACACCGACGAGCCACTCGCGGCGGCGCCGGTCGTCCCTGGGGATCGTCTCCAGCAGCACCCAGCGCAGCGCCTCGCGGGGAGTGGGCTCGCCCTCGGGCCATGCCTGCTCGTTCCACCGCTGCTGGACCAGCCAGTCCTGGTACTCGATGGCGTAGGCGAGCAGTTCGTCCTTGTTGGCGAAGTAGTGCTGGACGCGTCCGGGTGAGACGCCCGCCTGCGCCGCCACGGCCCGCACGGAGATCGCTTCCAGTCCATGGTCGGCGACGATGTCGAGGAGCGCCTCGGCGATCTGGTCCCGGCGGGCCTTGTGGTCTACCTGTCGCGGCACGTCGACGGGCACCTCCGTTCCTGATGGTTGCCTTCCTGGGCGGATCAGCCTAATCTCGCTTTTGCAATACGAACGTATTGCAAAAAATGCCGGGCCGCGTGCACGCCGCAGCGGCAAGGGGGAGAGGACGGGATCATGCCGAAGCGACGCTCCACTGTCGGCGCCGCAATGAGTGCAGCTCTCCTCGTGGCGGTGGCGGGCGCGGCCGATGCGGTGCAGACCTCGCCCGGAACGGCCGGACAGCACGCGCACCCCCAGCGTGTCCACGATCAGCATCCCGAAGCCCGGTCGTACACCGTCCGTATCCGCCAGGGCCGCCTGGAGGGGTTAAGTGCCGACGGTGTCACCACCTATCAGGGCATCCCCTACGCGGCGCCTCCGGTCGGCCCCCTGCGCTGGCGGCCGCCCGCCGCGCCGCCCACCTGGAACGGCACGCGGGCGGCGGTCGAGCCCGGACCGGCCTGTGCGCAGCCCGAGGCGGCGGACTCCGCGGAGGACTGCCTGTACCTCAACGTCACCACGCCCGCCGCGGGAGCGGACCGCGGGGCCCCGCGGCCGGTCGTGGTCTGGTTGCACGGCGGGGCCTTCAGCTCGGGCTCCGGGGATCAGTACGACGCCACCCACATGGCCCGGCAGGGTGACGTGACGGTCGTGACGGTCAACTCCCGCCTGGGCGCCCTGGGCTTCTTCGCCCATCCGGACCTGCCCGACTCCGGGGCTTTCGGCCTGCAGGACCAGCAGGCGGCGCTGCGCTGGGTACGGGACAACGCCGCCGCGTTCGGCGGTGATCCCGGCAATGTCACGCTCATGGGAGAGTCCTCCGGAGGCGCGAGCGTGTGCGCCCAGCTCACCTCGCCGAAGGCCGCCGGGCTCTTCCATCGCGCGGTCGTCCAAAGCGGCTCCTGCCTGCAGAACTGGCCCAAGAACACGCTCGCACCCGGTGACCCCGCCGCCACCTATTTCGCACCCCAGGACGAACTGGCCGCCAAGGGCCGCGGCGCTCTGGGCTGCCGGAGCCTCAAGTGCCTGCGCGCCAAGCCCGTCAAGGACGTGCTGTCCCTCAACGGGCGCTTCCACCAGCCTGCCTACGGCACGAGCGTCCTGCCCCGCTCGCCGGCCCGCGCACTCGCCGCCGGCGACATCCACCGCGTACCTGTCCTTCAGGGCAACACCCGTGACGAACACCGGCTGTTCGCCGCCTTGTTCACTCTGGACGGGCCGATGACGACGGCGGACTACCGCCGCCTGCTCACCGAAACCTACGGCCCGCGGCTGGCAGCCCGCATCGCCCGCGCGTACCCGCCCGGCGCCACGCCCGCACTGGCCTGGGCCAAGGTCGGCACCGACCGCAGCTGGGTGTGCCCCACCCTGGCCGCCGACCGGCTGCTGGCCAGGCATGTTCCGGTCTACAGCTACGAGTTCGCCGACCGTCGGCCACCCGCACCCGACCTTCACCCCGACTTCCCGCTGGGCGCCTACCACAGCGCTGAGCTGCCGTATCTGTTCGGCATGGGCGACCTCCGGCTCGACGACGGCCAGGCCGCGCTCTCCCGACGCATGATCGCCGCGTGGACGACGTTCGCCAGAACCGGCACACCCGGCGAGGGCTGGCCGCCCTTCCCACATACCCAGCGGCTGTCCCGGAGCACGTTCGCCGACGTGGACGCGGCGGCCGAACACCGCTGTGCCTTCTGGTCACGCAACTCCTGACGCCGTGATCCACACACCCCGCGGACCGTACGACCGAATCCTCCGGAGGATCCCGTGAACGAAACCGGCACACCGCTCGCCGAAGCCGACTACGTCGGCGCCACCGCCCACGAGTTGAGCCAGAAGCGGGCAGCGGCGAAGTTCGCGGCCGGCATCGACCAGAGGACTCTCTTCCAGCGCCGCGGCCGGATCATCCTGCACCCGGACCTGCTCGTCCTCACCGGCTGGTCCGGCAAGGGCGAACTCACCCTCACCCGCGCGGACATCACCGCGGCGGAAACCCGCTTCACCCACCTCTACGGCCGCTTCCTCGGCGGCCTGCTGAACGCCGGCCGGCCCCTCATCCTCCACACCACCCATGCGTCGGCCGACGAGGTGTACCTGCTCATCAACCACCGCGGCTTCCTGGAGACCACGGACGATCGGGCCTGGCACAAGCGCATCGAGCAGTGGCGCCGCGGCTGAAGCCTCGGGAATCCGGTCAGCGGCCGCCAGTGTCCGGCGACGAGGCCGGCCGCGAGCCTGGAGGGCGGCATCCGGGCATAGGTGCAGCGTGACGGGCCCGCGGCCATGACCAGGCCCGGTGGGGGTCCGGCCTCGCCGATGCCGGGTGGGCTGCCGACCGGAGGGAGCCACAGGGGCAACTGGCCGATTCCGCCCAGGACATGGACCTCAGGCCGGACCCGCAGGTCGACAGCCGGCCGCGGGTCCAGAACCCGGTTCTCAAGCGCGGTCAGACGCGGTCCTACGGGAGGCCGTCGGGACGACAGTCTCGCCGCTGCGGAGCGGGCGGTGGCCCTCAGTCATTCAGTCCGATGACGGCACGCGTCACACTGCCGCGGCACACCCGGCGCGTTGCGCTGAACCTCGTCGTCTCCCTGTCC
Organism: Streptomyces sp. NPDC091972; assembly: GCF_044756385.1. NCBI lineage: Bacteria > Bacillati > Actinomycetota > Actinomycetes > Kitasatosporales > Streptomycetaceae > Streptomyces > Streptomyces sp. NPDC091972. The sequence continues at coordinate 288,005 of NZ_JBIVSV010000014.1, forward strand.
AGCACCAGGGACCACACCACGGCAAGGCCCTCCGTGTGTGGCGTGGATCACAGCAAAGGGAAAACCTGTCGCGGGGGCCGGGCGTCTAGCAGGTGTGAGATCAGTCAGAGCAGCGCTGCACGAAGTGGACGAGGAGCGTCTCGTCCGGCTGGTGGCCAAGGGCGACCGTGCCGCGTTCGAGGAGTTGTACCGGCGTACATCGCCGTGGATGGCGGTGCGGTTGCGCCGCCGGTGCGGGGACGAGCAGATCGTCGCGGAGGTCATGCAGGAGACCTACCTGGCGGTCTGGCGTGCGGCGGGCGCGTTCGCCGGGGCCGCGGTCGGGGGCACGGCCACCGGTTGGCTGTGGACGATCGCGGCGCGTCGCCTTGTCGACGCGTTCAGGCGCAGAGCGCACCACGCGCAGCCGCCGCCGGCCGCGGCGGTGCCAGAAGTGGTGCCCGCCGCCGAGGAGTTGGCGCTCGCGGAAACCGTCGACGGTGACGTCGGGGACGCGCTGAGGTGCCTGGCGCCGGAGTTGAGACAGGTATTGCAGGCCATGGTGCTCGACGGGCTGTCCGTCCGGGAGACCGCGGTGCTGCTCGGGCTGCCCGAAGGCACGGTCAAGACCCGTGCCCGCCGGGCCCGTACGGAGATGCGGAGGGCGCTGGCATGAGTGTCGAACACGCGTCGAAGCGGATCATCGAGGGATACGTGCGCGGCGGCGCGGGCCTCATGGCCGACGAGGTGTGGGCCGTGGAGGCGCACCTGGAGATGTGCCGGGTGTGCCGTGACCGGTTGTCAGACGCCGTCGAAGCCACCGCGCCCGGCGTGGCATCGCTGGTCGACACGGTGTGGTCCCGCCTGGAACCCCGACTGGCGGTCACCGCCACGATGCCGCGCCGAAGGCGCTGGTCGGCGCCGCTGTCGAGGTGGATGACCCCGGCGATGGTGCCGTGGCTGGCCATGGTCGTGGGCGTGACACTGGCGGCGCTGCTGCTCGATCTGTCCGGCACGGGCTCCGGCGAGGTGTCGTGGGTGCTGTTGTTCGCGCCGGTCCTGCCGGTGCTGGGCGTGGCGGCGTCCTGGTCGCGCGCTCTGGACCCGGCGTACGAACTGACGGCCTCGGTGCCCAGGGCCGGGCTCTATCTGGTGCTGCGACGCACCGCGTCCGTGCTGGCCGTCGTCGTCCCCGTGCTGGCGGTGGGCGGTTGGGCGACGGGGGTGATGGTGGCCCAGTGGCTGCTGCCCTGTCTGGCCTTCACCTCGACGACCCTGGCGCTCGGCGGTGTCGTCGGTGTGCGGCGCGCAGCCGTCGCGCTGGCCACCGTCTGGGCCGCCCTGGTCGTGGCGCCGACCCTCGCCACGAGCCGTACGGCCTTCACGCTGCAGACGGGCGGTCTGCCCGCGTGGGGGCTGCTCCTAGCGGTCGGTATCGGTGTCGTGATCGCCCGCAGAGGCGCGTACACCGTGCTGGGAGCTCATCGATGACCATCGGGAAGAACATGCGAAAGGAACACCCCATGACGACCGCCGTGAGCGCGGCCGACATCGCACCGACCCCCTACGCCTGGCAGATCCAGGCCACCGGGCTCAAGGTCAGGGTCGGCAGGAAACGGATGGCCGTCGACGGCCTCGACCTGTCGCTGGGCACCGGCGTCCACGGACTCCTCGGCCCGAACGGGGCGGGCAAGACCACCCTGATCCGGACGCTGGCCACCGTACTGCGCCCCACCGAGGGCAGCCTGGAGCTGCTCGGCGAGTCCGTGGGCGACAGGGGCGAACACCGTGCGGTCCGCCGCCGGATCGGCTATCTGCCGCAGGAGTTCGGCTACTACAAGCGCTTCACGGTGCGCGAGTTCGTCGAGTACATGGCGTGGCTGAAGGAGGTGCCCAAAGCGGACATCCCCGCGGCGGTGCAGCGCGCGGTCGAGCGGGTGGGGCTGGCGGACCGCGCCGACGAGAGGATGCGGGCCCTGTCGGGCGGCATGGTGCGCAGGGTCGGCATCGCCCAGGCCATCGTCAACGACCCGGCGATCCTGCTCCTCGACGAGCCGACGGTCGGCCTGGACCCGGCGCAGCGGCTGCGCTTTCGCGAGCTGTTGCAGGAGTTGGGCACGGACACCTGCGTGCTCGTCTCGACTCATCTGGTGGAGGACGTGGCCGCCGCCTGCACCGACGTGGTGCTCTTCGACGAGGGTCGGCTGGTCTTCCAGGGCCCTCCGGACGAGCTGGCTTCGGTGGGCGGCCCCGAACACGTGGGAGACAGCCCGCTGGAGCGCGGCTACTCGGCCCTGCTGCTCAACCCCGAGCAGGGAAGGGGGACATGGTGAACGGCTCTGTCCTGCGTATCGAGTTGAGGCGTTCGGTCGCCCCGTGGGCCGGCGGCGTGGTCCTGGTACCGGCGCTGGCGTTCCTGTACCTGCTGGAGGGTGCCTGGTGGAACGGCACCACGGCATGGACGGCCCAGTGGACACCACTGGCCCTGTGGACCCGCTCCCTGCTGTTCTACCTGTGGCCGCTCGCCGTGGGGCTCGGGGCCCTGCAAGGACTCCGCGATCACCGCTCGAAGATGTCCGAGCTGCTGACCAGCACGCCGCGCCCGGCCCGGCACCGGGCGGCCGTCCTGGCAGGCGCGACGGCGATCACACTGGTCTCGGCCTTCGCGTTCCTCGTCCTCGTGGGCGGGGTCCAGGTGCTCGCCCACAGCGAGTACACGCACGTCGGCTGGCTGCCGGTCTCACTGGTGGGGGCCTTCTTCCTCGTCGCGGGGGCGGTGCTCGGCATGGGAGCCGGAAGGGCCCTGCCGTCCCCGCTCACCCCACCGGCGCTGGCCATGAGCGCCTTCGTGTTCACAGCCCTCATGCACATGTCGCTGGGCCGGACGCGGACGAACACAGCGGACGGGTTCACCAGCACGGAGCCGAACCGGGTCTCGCTCCTTTCGCCCACCGTGGAAGAGGTGCGCGAGGCGTTCGTCACGCTCTCCGCCCCCGTGCACGTCGGGCAGACGATCTGGCTGCTCGGCATGGCCGTCACCGGCTTCGCGCTGCTTGTCGCCGCGACCCCGCGCGCCCGGCTTACCGCCTTGGCGCCCGTCCTGGCGGGCGCGGCGATCGCCCTGCTCGTCCTTCCCTCCGATCCGCGCCGGATGTACGTCGTCGACGAGGCCGCGGCGCAGCTGGTGTGCGAGGGCCCGGTGTGCGTGAGCAGGACGCAGCAGGCACGTCTCGCGGACCTCGCGTCTCCCGGAAAGGAGGCGCTGCGGCTGCTGCACGGTGCCCTGGGTGACCAGACGCCGGTCTCGGTCCGGGAGAACACCGCCGTACTGCCGGAGGGGTCCACGCCGCAGTGGACCCGCAAGACCGTACTCCTCGACTTCGACGACGACATCGTCGCCGCCGCGAAGGGCAGGGACCTCACCCGCGCCCTCATCGCCAAGGGCATGGTGCCGGGGTGCACCCCTGTCGGCTGGAGCGGCTTCGGGGGAGACGAGTACGCGCAGACCATCGCGGCGGGCTGGGTGCTAGGGGACCTCAAGCCGCTCGACGGCACGCCGGAGAACATGCGCCGTGAGGTCGAATCCGAGACCCGTCCGGTGTGGAGGGAGCTCACCGCGCTTCCCCGCTCCGAACAGCTCGCGCGGATCAAGGCGATGCGCGCGGCCGCGCTCTCCTGCGAGGGCGACCCGTTCGAGGTGCTGTCCGGCGGTGCGTCCCGGTGAGATGGCTGACGCTGTACGCACGCTCTCGTCAGGTACCCGCCTCGCTCGCCGCGGTGGTGATCGGCGTGGCAGCGGTCTGGGCGCTCGCCCGGGACGAGAGCGCGGAACCAGGTGATCCACGGCTGCCCGTGCTCATTCTCGCCACAGGAGCGATGGCCTTCTCGCCCGGGCTCGGCGGGCAGGATGTCGCCTTGGACCGGACGGCCGCGATCCGCTGGATTCCCCGCAGAACGGCGCACGTGCTGCTCGCCGGCGCGGTCGTCGCCACGGCGCTGCTGACTGTGCAGACCACGGGCGCGTCCATGGCCACCGCCGCGTTCGTCGTCCGGGACAGCGCGGGCCTGATGGGACTGGTCGCCCTGGGCGCGGCGCTCGCGGGCGGCCAGTACGCATGGACGCTGCCGTTCGGCTGGCTCTCGTTCTCCTTCCTCGCCCCACCCCCTACGAGTGGGCCGATGGAGGTGGCGATGTGGATGCTGCTTCCTTCCGGCACGGCAACGGGCACTTGGACGGCCCTGGTCCTCATGGTCGGCGGCAGCGCTGCCTACGCTGTCGCGGGACCGCGGCGGTAGCGGGTCCGGCGACAAGGTCATCCGTGCGGACCTGGAGGCAGACGCGAGCTTCTGCGGCGGGCGAAGCCGAGCTCGATCGGGGCCGGCTCCCTGACCAGCGCTTTGAGCGGCGGGACGGCGTCGGGATGGCCGCAGGACTTACCCGCAAGGTTCGGCGGGTTGTGTGCCCCGGCACATTTCAGGGAGCCGCGCAGCAGGACCAGGTCGCAGCCTTTTCCGGCGATCTCCTGCAACGTGCGGTCCGGATGTGGGGTGTGGCCGGCGGGCAGGGCACGCGCCGGGATCCTGGTCGGGTGCGCGCTGCCGGGCCTGACAGCGATGACCCCGTCGTGCGCTCGACGACGCAGCGGAACATGCCGTTCTTCAGACCTGCTGCTCGAACTCCAGGGCTTGGTACCGGCGGGCGGCGATGTCCTCGCGGGTGCCGACGACGAGGGTCTGGGTGTAGACGTCGAAGTCGATCGACTGTCCGTGTATCTGTGCAAGGAGGACGAGGTCGTCCTCGTCCGGTGGTGACTGCCAAGGGCTGGAGAAACCGCCCAGCTGGACGGCGACTCCGTAGGAGGCCCCGCCCGCTGCCGCTCTGCGCACGGCGTCCTCGAAGTCGTCCAGGATGTCGTCCCGGTCGGTGCCACTGTCGAGGAATGCGCTGGTCGCCGGGGCGTCGCGCCAATCGGGTGAGACGGTCAGCCCCGGCACCGGGTACAGATCATCCGGTTCGTAGACCTTGACCTGCTCCGGCTCCCCGTCGAGCTCGTACGCCGCCGAGCGTTGTGCGGTCGCCGCGTCGGCGGGAACGTGGAGCACGACCGAGGACTCCGGCTCGTACTCGATCGAGGAGAAGAACAACAGACGTCCGTCGGGCGGCAGTTCGATGTCCAGGGCTTCGTGCGGGAGCGCCGCACAGTCGACGGTCAGTACCAGAGGATCGCGGCCGTCGGGCCAGTCGACGCCGTCCGGCAGGCTGGGGAGGCCTCCGGTGCGCGCGGCGGGACGGGCCTGTTGCCGCTGGGCGGGCGTCAGGCTCGGGAAGGGGACCAGGTGGAGGCACGGCCGGGAGCCGGCGAGCAGCTCGTGCGCCACAGGACCGGGAACGCCGTGCTTCTCGGCCCCCCGCAGAACGAGCTCTTCCACGATCGAGGTAGTCATGAGTGCGATCCTGCCAGGACCCACTGACATCGAATGACTCCAACGTCCGCGCGGAGAAGAGCAGTTGGCGCGCCTGTCCCCTCGGATGCGGCATCCAGTGCACCCTGGATCACCGTAATGGCGATGTGCGGATGCCGCGACCTGGCCCCCCGTTCCTGCACTCGGTCAAGAGGGCCTGAGCGCCGATACGGCGGTGACGGTCACGGTGTCGTCGCACTCGGCGAACTGGCCGTCGTCCAGGGCGACTTGGTAGGCCCCGGATTCCGGCAGCCGGACGACCATCGTGGGGTAGACCACGGGGGCCGAACCGGACGCGCAGTACCCGTCGCCCTCTCCCTGCACCTGTACGAACGTCAGCTTCACCCACGCCCTGCCGCCGGGAGCCATCTCCACTGACGCTGCGGCTCCGGTCGGCTTGACGGTGAGCGGCACGTTCATCTCGGGGGAGCCGTTTCCGGCGCCGGCCACTGTGGGGTGCCCTTTGAGGACGCATGTGTGCCCGGACCCGTTGGTGAACTCGACGACGGCCGCCCCGGTTCCCGTACCGGCCGGCCGCACGGCGGCCTGACGGGCGGTCGCCTTCAGGGTGCCCGCCGTACAAGCCGCCGCCGAATTGCCGGGAGCAGGTGTGGAGGCCGGAGGGGTTGAGGCGGCGGGCGCGGGCCGGGACGCCGAGGGCGTCGAGGGAACGAAGGTGGAACTGCCGGGCATGGAGGAGGTCGTTGAGCCGGCGGCCCCGGACGGGGTGACGCCGCTGCCTCCGGTGCCCGCACCCACCCCGCCGGGCTGACATCCCGCTACCACCAGCGCCGCCGAAGTCATGACGAGCGCCATCATCGAACCGCGCATTCCGTTCACGTACCGCATGCTGTCCCCCGGCTTCCAGTTGTCCGGAGCGCGGCTTCTCGCCGTCTCCCGTCGAACCAGACAGAGCCGGGCATCTGGCAGTTCTCACGCTCGTCAGCCTGTGACCCACCGGTGACGAAATCAGGCCATGACACCACCGAAGGCCGAAAGGCCAGGGTGGTGCCGATGGCGCCGGCCGCCGCCCGGAAGGTCGCTGACCGGGCGGAGATTCTGCCCCCCACCACCACGGCCGTGACCGGCGGCGGGGGATGTCGGCGGGGCGGGGGCTCTCCGAAGCCGTCACCGTGAACTGGTTGCGAGGCCTTGAGCGCATCGGGCAGCCGTACGCCCGCCCCTCGTTCACCGGTGTCCGCCGCTCCCCTCCGGCAGGGTGCCGGTGCGGACCACGTCGGCGTACCACCGCGCACTGGCCTTGGGGATGCGCTTGCCGGTCGGGTAGTCGACGTAGACGGCACCGAAACGCTTGCTGTAGCCGTAACCCCACTCGAAGTTGTCCAGCAGGGACCACAGGAAGTAGCCGCGGACGTCCACGCCGGCCCGGATGGCCTCGTGCACGGCCGACAGGTGGCCGTGGAGGTAGTCGATGCGTTCGGGGTCGGACACCTCGCCCTCCGGGTTCACGTAGTCGTCGAACGCGGCTCCGTTCTCGGTGATCATCAGGGGCATCGCGGGGAAGTCCGCCTTGAGGCGGGTCAGCAGGTCGTACAGACCGCTGGGGTCGACCGCCCATCCCATCGCGGTGGTGTTGCCCGGCGGCCGGTGAAAGGCGACGTTGTCGGCGCCCGGCCAGGGGCTGTGCTCGCTCGCGCCGTGGCCGTCGGAACCGTGGCTGGCCTCGCCGGTGGCGGCGGAGACGAGCGTCGGCGTGTAGTAGTTGACGCCCAGGAAGTCCAGCGGCTGGTGGATCGTGGCGGTGTCCCCGGGCTGTACGAAGGACCAGTCGGTCAGGCTCGCCGTGTCCTCCAGGAGGTCCTGGGGGTATTCGCCCTCCAGCAGCGGGCCGGTGAAGACACGGTTGGCCAGTGCGTCGATCCGCCGGGCCGCGTCCAGGTCCTCGGCCGTCTCGGTCAACGCGCGGACGTGATGGATGTTGAGGGTGATGGACGCCTGGGCGCGGGCGGGCAGTTCTGCGCGCAACGCCTGAACGGCCTTGCCGTGCGCGAGGTTGAGATGGTGCGCCGCCCGCAGGGCTGCGACCGGGTCGGTGCGCCCGGGCGCGTGGACGCCCGAGCCGTATCCGAGGAAGGCGCTGCACCAGGGTTCGTTGAGGGTGATCCAGGTCTTCACCCGGTCTCCCAGAGCACGTGCCGCGAGGGTCGCGTAATCGGCGAACCGGTCGGAGGTGGCGCGCTCCGGCCAGCCGCCGGCGTCCTCCAACTCCTGCGGCAGATCCCAGTGGTACAGCGTGACGACCGGTTCGATGCCCTTTTCCAGCAGCGCGTCGGTCAGGGCACGATAGAAGTCGAGCCCCTTTTCGACGGCCGGGCCGCGGCCGGTCGGCTGCACACGCGACCACGACAGGGAGAACCGGTAGGCGCTCACTCCGAGGTCGGCCATGATCTCGACGTCCTCGCGCCAGCGGTGGTAGTGGTCGGTGGCGACGTCACCGGTGTCACCGTTGCGGACCCTGCCGGGTGTGTGCGAGTAGGTGTCCCAGATCGAAGGAGTGCGTCCGTCGGCGGAGGCGGCACCCTCGATCTGGTACGCGGCGGTCGCAGTGCCCCAGGTGAATCCCTGCGGAAAGGTGCGGGTGGTGATCTTCTCCGGGGCGGGCGCGACGCGTCGGATTACGGTGCTCACGTGGGTCCTTCCAGATGACTTGCGGGGCGGGAGAGGCGAAGCGGTGCGGAGTCGTCAGGGGGCTCGGCACGGGGGAGAGGGCACGGCATTCACCCCTTGACCGCCCCCTGCATGATTCCGCCGACGATCTGGCGGCCGAAGACGATGAAGAGCGCGAGCAGGGGCAGCGTGCCGAGCAGCGCGCCCGCCATGATCAGCGATTGGTCGCGCACGTACCCCGCGCTGAGCTGGGTGAGGGCGACGGGCACCGTCGGGTTGGTCATGTCGAGCACGATGAAGGGCCAGAAGAAGTCGTTCCAGGCGTGCACGAACGTGATCATGAACAGCACAGCCATGGGAGGACGCGCGATCGGCAGCACGATGCTCCAGAAGATGCGCAGGGAGTGCGCACCGTCCACCCGTCCGGCCTCCACGAGCTCGTCGGGCAGCGCTTCGGCGAGGTACTGCCGCATGAAGAACACGCCGACGGCACTGACGAGCGTGGGGAAGATGACGGCGGGCAGCTTCTGGCCCCAGCCCAGTTCCGTCATCATCATGAACAGTGGCACGACGCCCAGTTGCGGCGGCACCATCATCGTGCCGATCACGAGCATCAGCAGAATGTTGCGGCCCTTGAAGCGGAGTTTGGCGAACGCGAACCCGGCCAGGGTGGCGAACAGCACCGTGGAGAGGGCGATCACGCCGGCCACGATCAGGCTGTTGAGCATGGCCTTGCCCAGCGCGGCGTCCTGCCAGGCCTTGCCGAGGTTGTCCAGGAGATGGGGCCCCGGCAGGAACGGCGGAGGGGTCTGGGTGACACGCGTGTTGTCGGTCGACGCCGCCACCATCGTCCAGTACAGCGGGAACAGCGAGACCAGCGCCGCGAAGCCCAGGAGGATGTACGCGACGGGGCCCGCGTGGTGCTGACGTCCCGCGCCCGGGTGCCGGAACAGCCGGCGGTGCCGTTCACCGGACGGGGTGGTCCGGCGGGTCTTCCGCACGGTCCCGGGGCCTGCGTCCGCCGCCTGGACCGGGATGCTGTCTGTGGTCATGGAGATCTCCCGGTCAGGCCCTGCGCGTGACGACGCGCTTGACGATTCGTTGCACGACGAACACGAGAATGAGCAGCAGGAACATCGCCCAGGCGACCGTGGCGGCCCGGCCCATCTGGTAGTTCTTCCAGCCCTCCTCGTACAGCAGCAGACCCAGCGTCTGGTACTGGTTGTCGGCTCCGCCCGTGATGCCGTTCGGGCCCTGGCCGAAGATCAGGGGCTCACCGAAGAGCTGCGTGGCGCCGATCGTGGACAGGACGATGGTGAACACGATGGTGGAACGGATGCCGGGAACGGTGACCTTCAGGAACTGTTGCCACCGCGAGGCACCGTCGATGGCCGCGGCCTCGTAGCGGTCGCGCGGGATCGCCTGCATCGCCGCGAGGTAGAGCAGCGCGTTGTAGCCGGTCCAGCGCCAGATCACGATGGACGAAATGGCGGTCTGCGCTGCCCACTTGTTGTTCTCCCAGTCGATGTTGTCGACACCGACGAGGCTCAGCATCCAGTTGATCATGCCGAAGTCGCGTTCGAAGAGCATCGTGAACACGAGGGCCGCGGCCCCGACCGAGGTGGCGTACGGCGTCAGGGCGGCGACGCGGAAGAACGTCGAGCCGCGCAGCTGGTAGTTGAGCAGGTGCGCCAGCCCGAGTGCCATCAGCAGCTGGGGCACGGTCGACAGCACGCCGATGGTGAAGGTGTTGAACAGCGCGTTCCAGAACCGGTCGTCGTGCCACAACGCCGTGTAGTTGTCGAAGCCGACCCACTCCATGAGGTTCAGGGTCGACAGTTCGACGCGGTGCAGCGAGATCCACGAGGTGTAGATGAGCGGGTAGAAGCTGAAGGCGGCGAACACGACGAAGAACGGGGCGACGAAGGCGTACGGCGCTCCCCGGACGTCGAGGCGGTGCAGCAGCGTACGGCGCCGCTGACGCTCCGCGCCGACACCGGGCGCCGCGTCTGGGGGAGTGGAGGTGGAGATGGCCACCGGAAGGCGTCCTTCCTGGAGGGATGGAGAGGCGGGCAGGGGCCCGGCGCCCCGTGCGGGCGGTGCGTGGGGCGCCGGGCGGCGGGCAAGGGCCCCAGGTCAGCCGGCGGCCTTCTCGATGCGCTCGTCAGTGGTCTTCCACGCCTCGTTCGGGCTCTTGTTCTGCGCCTCGATCAAGGTCAGGCCCTGCGAGAAGATGTCCTTGATGGTGCCGTCCTTGCGGCCGAGCACCTGCTCGTCGGGGATCTCCTGGGCCGCGGCGCCGAAGATCTTCCCGATGGGGGCGCCACTGAAGTAGTCCGACTTGGCGTCGACGACTTCTGGCATCTCCAACGCGGTCTTGGACGAGGGGAAGTTGCCGATCTTCTCGAAGAGGTAGGCCTGCTGCTCGGGGGCGGTGAGCCAGGCGACGAGGTCCTGCGCCTCCTTCTTGACCGGGCTCTTCTCCATCACGCCGAGGAACGATCCGCCCCAGTTGGCGCCCTTGGGCGCCTTGGCGACGTCCCACTTGCCCTTGTTCTTGGGTCCCGCCTTCTCGCTGATGTGCGCGAGCATCCACGCCGGGCAGACGGTGCTGGCGAAGGTGCTGTTGGCCAGTCCGGGGTCCCAACCGGGCTGGAACTGGCGGAGCTTGGCGGTCAGATCGGAGGTGGCCGCTTCGGAGGCCAGCTTCCAGGCGTCCTTCACGACAGGGTTGGTGGCGTAGATCAGCTTGCCCTGCTTGTCGTAGAACTGCTGGGAGTTGCCGTAGATCATGGCGTTGAACAGCCCGCTGGAGCTGTCCATGAAGGCGACCTTGTCGTCCTTCGAGTTCTGCTTGAACCGCTTGCCCGCTTCGACGTACTTCGCCCAGTCGCCTTCCCAGAGCTTGGCGACCTCGTCGCGCTCGGTGGGCAGGCCGGCCTGCTGGAAGAGGTCCTTGCGGTAGCAGACCGCCATGGGGCCGATGTCGGTGCCGAGGCCGATGACCTTCTTGTCGGCGGTGGTGACCTGGCTCTGCTTCCACGGAAGGAAGTGGTCCGTCCCGGCCACGCCGGCCAGATCGACGAACTTGTCCTTCTGGGTGTCGGACAGTTCCTTGGCCCTACCAATTTCTATGCCCTGGATGTCCTTGAGTCCGCTGCCCGCGGCCAGGTGCGTCTGCAGGGCGGTGTAGTAGGTCTGCTCGTCGCCCGCGACGTCCGCCTTGATGACGACGTTCGGGTGTTCCTTCATGTACTTGTCGAGCAGACCGGTCTCCTTGAAGCCCATGACGCCGAAGAGCCCCATGGTGATGGTGACCTTGCCGTCCTTCTTGCCACCACCGGTTCCCCCGTCACTGCCTCCGCAGCCCACGACCAGACCCAGGGCCGACGCGACCGAGACGGCGGCCACGAGCCTCGTACGCAATTTCCTTCGGAACTTGTCCATTTCGTCCTCCTAGCGGCGGCGCTGACGCACCGGAGTTCGAGCCCACAACTCGCCCCAAAGGGGAGATTTGTCCGGTGGGCACGTTCCCAATCGATGGTGGGAACGTGCCCACCCAGGAGTCCGCAGCCTGTCCGCCGCGTAAGGTGTCTGTCAAGAAGTTGAATCCACTTCGTTGCCGAGAGATGTCGCGGGCCCTCGCCGGGACCTCGAGGGCGCTCTCCTCAGGTCTGGCACAATGCGCAGGTGAAAGCCGTCCGGGCAGCACCGAGCGAGGGAGGCGTCATGGGGGAGAGGCAACGCCCGACCATCATCACCGTGGCGGCGCGCGCCGGTGTCGGACGCACCACGGTTTCACGAGTCATCAACGGCTCCGAACTCGTCAGCGAGAAGGCGCGGGCCGCAGTCCTCGCCGCCATCGCCGAGCTGAACTACGTCCCCAACTCCGTTGCCCGCGGGCTCAAGACGAGCCGGACGAACTCCGTGGCCCTGGTGATCCCCGAGTCGGAGAGCAGACTGGGCTCGGAGCCCTACTTCTCGGCGGTGATCCGCGGTGTCAGCACCGCCCTCGCGGAGACCCGCACGCAACTCCAACTGGTGCTCGTACGCGATCAGGCCGAGCGGGACCAGCTCACCCAGTCGGTCGCGGAACGGCGCGTCGACGGGGTGCTCCTCGTCTCGGTGCACGAGCACGACCCGCTGCCCGGGTTGCTGGAGGGCATGGGGCTGCCCACGGTGCTCGCCGGACGCCGTTCCTCCGACGAGTCGCTCAGCCATGTGCACTCCGACAACGCGGGCGGGGCCGCGGCGGCCGTGGACCACCTCCTCGCACGGGGGCGGCGCACCGTCGCCACCATCAGTGGACCGCTCGACATGGAGGTGGCGCGCAGCCGGCTCCAGGGCTGGCGCGAGACCCTCGAGAAGGCGGGCCGCGACGCCACGGACCGCCTCGTGACCTCGGCCGACTTCACCGAGGAGGGCGGCGCGGCGGCAATGCGTTCACTCCTTGAACGGGTCCCCGAGCTCGACGCCCTGTTCGTCGCCTCGGACGTCATGGCGGCGGGGGCCCTGGCAGAGCTGCGCAGGCAGGGGAGGGGGGTCCCCGACGACGTGGCCGTGGTCGGATTCGACGACTCCATCATCGCCCGGCACACCAACCCGCCCCTCACCACCGTGCGCCAGCCCGTCGAGGAGATCGGCGCCATGATCGCCCAGATCCTCCTGGAGGAGATCGACGATCCCGAGAGGCCGCGCCGGCGCGTGACGCTTCCGACGGAGCTCGTGGTGCGGGAGTCGTCGTGAGCCCGGGGGGAGGGTGAGCTACGTCCCGGTTCGCCCTGATCGCGGGCCTGCCCTGTCCAGCGATGGCCGGAAGGACCAGCTGTCCACGTGGCGACTCGGGCTGGTCCGAGGAGATCTCCCTCGACCTCGACATGGTCGGCGCCGCCTGCCCCAACTGCAAGATCCCGCTCGTGGAGGCAGGCTCAGGCAGCATGGCCAACCTCGGCACGGCCCTGGACACCGCTGTCCGACTGGGCGCCACATTCGTCTCCAACAGCTACGGCGGCTCTGAGTCCGCGACACCTGGCCGAAGACCGCCTCCACGTCGGACGGACCGACACGGTCTGGAGCGGAGCGGGGTGGGGTGGGGCTGCTCCAAGTACGTCGTCAAGCCCAGCCGGCAGCAGGGCTCCGGCTGCGCCAACCGCACGGTGGCCGACGTATCGGCGGTCGCCGACCCGAACACCGGCGTCGCCGTCTGCGACCGCTACCGCTCGGCCACCGGCTGGATGGTCTTCGGCGGCACCAGTGCCTCCTCCACGCTGATCGCGGCCAGCTACGCGTTGCTGTCCGCTGTCCGCCCACGGCCAGTACGAGGGGCTCAAGGACCCCGCCATCACGAGCGAGCTGACCGCCCTCGTTCAGCTCGCCCCGCGCCTCGGCGTTCCGGACGACGCCCAGAGTCGCCTGGCAGACAGCGTCGGGCGGTCAGCCTCATATGCGGACCAGGTAACGGCGTCCCGTACCTCCAGCTTCGGCTCGTACGGCTCGTGCTTGAGCGGTTGGTGTCCGGCGGGTGTGGGGTCAGCTGCCGACGTGGATGCCGGGGCGGCGGGCGGGGTCGGGCTCGTTCTTGCGGATGATTTCGCGGGTGACGGGGGCGGTGTCGCCGCGGCCGAGGAGGAAGTAGCGGAACATGTGGACCAGGGGGCTGCCTTCGGCCCAGGCGAAGTAGCAGTGCGGCTGGACGCCGGTGGCATCGCGCAAGGCGAGCAGGATCGCGGCGATGGCGTTCGGTGCCGCCGGGGCGTCGGCGCGCAGGATCCGGTAGCCGTCGACTTCGACACCGCGGACGGTCAGGGTCTCGCTGAAATCGGAGGGATCGACGACGTCGATCTCCAGGAACAGTACGTCGGCGCGGCCGGGCACCGGGTTGGTGTGGCGCTGTTCGTGTTCCTTGGCGGAGTATTCGGCGGCGTCACCGGCCTGGCGGCGGTTGGCGACGATGTTGATGGAGCGGTCGTGGGCGAGGGTGTCGGAGATGAACCGGCGGGCGGCCTCGTCGAAGACGATGCGGTCGGCGCGCAGTTCAGTGGTGCGTGAGACGCGGGAGATCAGCGAGACGGCGATGATCCCGGCGATGAACACACCGGAGATGGCGATGCCGTCGGGCTTGTCGACGATGTTGGCCACCAGGGCGTAGAACAAGATGGCGGTCAGCGCCGCGAAGCCGGTGCCCGCCAGGCGCTTGTGATGGCGGAAGACGGAGACGGTGACGGCGAACGCGCCGGAGACCATCATGGCCAGGATGCCGGTGGCGTAGGCGCCGGCCTGTTTGTCGACGTCGGCGTCGAAGGCGATGGTGATGGCGACGGAGATGGCGGTGTAGACGAGGACGACGGGGCGCACCGCGCGTCCCCACTCGGGAGCCATGCCGTAGTCGGGCAGGTAGCGAGGCACGATGTTGATCAGTCCTGCCATCGCGGAGGCGCCGGCGAACCACAGGATGAGGATGGTGCTGATGTCGTAGAAGGTGCCGAATGCTTCGCCGACGTGTTCGTGGGCCAGCCAGGCCAGTGCACGGCCCTTGGCGGCTCCGCCCGGCTGGAACTGGTCCTTGGGGATGAGGACGGTGGTGACGAAGCTGGCGGCCAGCAGGTAGACGCTCATGATCACAGCGGCGGTGGTCAGCAGCCTTCGGGTGTTACGGATCCGGGCCTCCAGCCGCTGTGCGGGATCGCCGCCGCTCGCGGCGACCAGCGGCATCATGCTGACACCGGTCTCGAAGCCCGACAGGCCCAGCACCAGCAGCGGAAACGCCAGCAAAGCCGGCCCGGCCAGATCACCGAACCCGCCTCCGGTGTCGTCGAGCCGATCCGTCCACGCCGACAGGGCTCCGGGCGTGGTGAACACCTCGGCCAGGCCGACACCGATGATCACGGCGTTGAGCAGCAGGAAGACGGCCACCAGTGGAATGGCCACCATGACCGCCTCACTGAACCCGAGGAGGAACACCCCGCCCAGGATCAGCAGCAGCCCTACCGTCAGGGCCACCTCATGGCCGTGCAGGGCGTGGGGAAAGAAGGGGTTCTCCACGACGTGGACCGAGGCGTCGGCCGTGGACAGAGTGATGGTGATGATCCATGAGGTAGCGACGAATCCGAGCAGGACCAGTACGAACAGCTTGCCCCACCAGAACGGCAGCAGATCCTCCAGCATCGCCACCGACCCGGCCCCTTGAGGGCTCTCCCTGGCCACCCGCCGGTACATCGGCAGCATCCCCAGCAATGTCAGCGCCACGATCAGCAAGGTCGCCAGCGGTGAGACCGCCCCGGCGGCGACCGCGGCGATCGCCGGCACGTAAGCCAGGCTGGAGAAATAGTCGACGCCTGTCAGGCACATCACCTTCCACCAGGACTGCGGCTCCGTGTGCGCTTCGCCGGCAGCCGGCCCCACCGGCTGGACCCGGTGACGCAGCAGCCAGCGCGCAAGCCCGTTGGTGGGCTGGGTCCGCAGCGCGGGGCTGTCCACCACCTCCGGCACAACCGGACCCTGTGTGTTCGTCATGTCCCCCATCACTTTCTTTTCCCGCCCTGTCAGGGCCACCACTCGGCAGAGGCGGTGCACAGGCACCGCGGCGACACGATCATCGAGTATCCGCTCCGGTGGAAGGCACCGTTCACCCCGTACCCCTTCGACGGAGATCGATGAGAGAGCGGGCGTATGCCTCAGCCCGCAGGCGCGGCAGCGGGGCGTTCCGGGGCGCGAGGTCGACCGTCTGCTCTCCGAGCCGGTGCGCGCTTGGGGCACCCTCGCGGGGCGGGTGCGTCATCGGAGTGGCTGAGGTCCGGTGTTCTGGAGGCGCAGGTTCCACTGCTCACCGGACCCCAGCTATGAGGCCCGGTTCCCAGGCCGGTGACAGTTACACCGTTTTACGGCAGGGATGTCCTGATCCGAACGTGCCTGTGGCTCCGGACAAAGCCGGAGCCACAGGCATATTGCTGCTGGGCGGGTTACCAGCGATACCAGCGTCCCTTGCGGCCACCTGAGTCGGCGGAGCGCAGGACGAAGCCCAGCAGCCAGACGACCAGCACGATGACCGCGAGCCACCACAGTGCCTTCAGGGCGAAACCCGCACCGAAGAGGAGCAGAGCCAGCAGAAGAACGACAAGCAGGGGAACCATAGTTATCAACCTCCGTCGCTCCTCGTGCCCGGCAAATTCCAGAACACACAATCGATCTCCTTGGTTTCTTCACTGTTCGTTCGGGCACTGGGCTTAGTTTCTCCACGCCGTTTGCCTCGCCGCCGCATCGGTTGGACGCGTGGCCCAACCGCTGGAGTGCGTCGGCGAGGGCTTCCGGCGGTGCTGTTGGGGAAGCTTTCGCGCGGAGCGGTGAGGTGGCGCTGGCGCAGGATGTCCCGCGCCCGGCGGCGGTGGCGGCGTTTTGGCGGGAGCCTCCTTCTTCCACAAGGAACGCTTCTCAGGGGACATGTAGCCCATGGACGTCTGCGTCGCCGCGCTTGCCCGTTGGTGCGGCGCGGCAGCGGTCTCGGTCGTGCGTGCCAGTGGCGTGGTGAGGGCGGCCTCCCGAGCCGGCCGCCAGGGCCGGGGCGGCGCCGCCCCGGCCCGAGGAGACGGCGAGGACACCAGAACGGGGTAGGGGGGGCGTGGCGCATGCGGTGCACGCCGACGGTGCTCAGTTGCCGGCCCATGCCGACCAATCGGCTTCCGCCGAGCGCATGAGGGCACCAGGGGCGTCCGAGCGCCAGAGGACAGGATGAGCAACTGCCGAGTCCGTATTCCACATCCCGCTGTTCCGACCTACTCCACGGTCCTGCGGTGCATGAACGGCATCGAGCGATGAGTTCCGATGCGAAGGGAGGTCTTCCTGTGCGGACGTACGCGACCAAGCTTGATGACCGGTGAGGAGACTTTAGCGTGAGCGACATTGTCGTGCAGAAGATCATCCGACCTGAGCGCACGATTTCGGGTCCTTGGCTGGAGGTGATCGCCTCGAATCTCGACTACCACCGAGCGACTTTCTTGTGGAAGTGCGAGGGACTGTCGGAGGCGCAACTGCGGCTACGTCCCATTCAGTCGTCGGCGTTGACCCTGCTGGGGCTCATGCGGCATCTGCAGGGGGTTGAACGTGCCTGGTTCCAGAGGACCTTGGCCGACACAATCCCTCGTTACTTTCCCTATCGGACCTACGCCACCGCTGATGGCGGCGAATGGTATGACGAGTCGGACGGCACGCCGGCCAGGAATGTCTACGAGGACTACCTCAAGGCGTGCGAGGAGTCGCGGCAGGCATTCTCGAAGGTGACCGTCGACGTCGCGCGAATCGTGCCGAACCCGGAGTTCGGAGACACCGATGTCCGGTTCGTCCTTGAGCACGTCATCGAGGAGTACGCCCGCCATGTCGGCCATGCGGATCTCCTGCGTGAGGCCATTGATGGCGCCACTGGCGAGTAGCCGGTGTGCACTTAGACTTGTTTTCAGAACTGCTCGGCTGGTTCTTATGGGGATGGGCTACTGCAACAAGTCGATCATGCTCGGTCGTGGACCACCGCCCGGCGTTGAGCTGCGGGTCGCTATCCAAGTGGTGCGTTGTCGTCTCGGCGATGAGTTCCGCGAGCCCGCGGAGTCTGAACTGTCGGCCGGCGTAACCTCGCCACCGGTGTCCGGGGTCCGCGGACTGCCGCTCACCCTCGACGACTTCCTGCGCTGACGGCGGGATCCGGGAGTTCGGCGTTCGGTGATACCGGATCCGGCGGCCCGGGGTCCTGTGGCGCCGGATACCGCACGGCTGCGGGAAAGCAGCGCAGCAGCGCGGCGAGCCGCTCGGTATCGCCCGCCACTTCGGTGTCTGCCCGCTCGACGGCGTCGTGCAGCGCCGCACCGGCGAACACCAGATCGCGCAATGTCGCTGCCTCCGGCACGGTCAGCCACGCATCGGGTTCGGCGTGCTCACCGCGGTCCAACTCGAGGCGTCCGCCCGCAACGGTGGCGCGGAACCGGTCTCCCGCGACGTCCAGCTGGCAGCGCAGCGACAGCTCACCCGCCAGTGCCGGATCGAAGGTCGCGCGCAGGGCGAACAGCAGCGCGTCGACGCTCAGTTCCGCCGCGCCGTCCTCGGGCAGCGGAGCGCGGCTGCCCCAGTGGGCGAGCGCGCGGAGCACGGGCTCCAGTTCCTGCCCGCGCTCGGTGAGTTCATACACGGCGGCGGGCGCAGGCGGTCCCAGGCGCCTTCGCCGCACCAGGCCGTCGGCTTCGAGCTCGCGCAACCGCTGCGCGAGGACGTTCTGGCTCATCTGCGGCAGCCCGCGGTGCAGGTCGGAGTAGCGCTTCGGGCCGAAGACCAGCTCCCGCACGACGAGCAACGCCCACCGCTCGCCGACCGCGTTCAGCGCTCGCGCGATGCCGCAGGGGTCGTCGAACACCCGCTTCTTGCTCATGCACCCGAGTGTACTAGACAACAGGAGTGAATGCTCCTAAATTAGGAGTATGAATCGTAACCTGAGCCGACGGCACCGTCATCGGCTACACACAGCGCGGGTCAACATGCTCCGACGGTGACGACCACGCATCGAGATATGGAGAGAAGCAGTGAACGAGATGACACTTCGTGTGACGTCCGCCGACGGTACGAGGATCGCCTACGACCGGAAAGGCACTGGCCCGGCGGTGATCCTCGTCGGCGGAACCCTAGACGACGGCGCTGAGAACGCGCCGCTGGCCCGGCTCCTTGCCAATCATTTCACGGTCTACAACTACGCACGACGCGGCCGGGGCGACAGCGGCAATACACCGCCGTACGCCGTGGCGCGGGAGGTGGAAGACCTCGACGCGCTGATTGCGACAGCCGGCGGCTCAGCTCACTTGTACGGCGCCTCATCTGGCGGCGCCCTCGCGCTGGAGGCAGCAGCGGCAGGTTCGGCGATCGACAAGATCGCGGTGTGGGACGTGCCGTACGTGATCGGGGACGACCTGTGGCCGAGGTTCAACCAGTACCTCGCGGACACCCACGAGGCATACAAAGCCGGGCGGGACGAGGAGATGCTGGAACTGTTCATGAGGCTTACCGGCGGACCCGACGCGGACATCGCGGCTGGCAAACAGCACCCGTACTGGGCCTTGTCCGTCGCGCTCGCCCACACGCTCGTCAAGGACGCCATGGTCCTCAATGACTACAAGATCCCCACGAACCGACTTGCCCGCATCACTCAGTCGGTCCTGGTGATCACCGAGGGTCCGATCACCGAGCCCCAGATGGCGGGCCTCCCGACCGACTTCTTCGACCGCGCCGCGAACGCGGTAGCAGCTGCCACCCCCCAGAGCGAACGACACACGCTCGACGGGCAAGGACACGTCGTCGCCCCCGAACTCATGGCCCGTGTGCTGAAGACGTTCTTCGACCAGTAACCCGTCGACTGATCAGGTCGCGACCGTGGGTCACTTCGGAACGCAGGCCCATCGGCCACGTCAGCATCGGTCGGTGAGCGGCGACTCCTGAGTTCCGTGCCTCAGAAGGGATCGCAGGCTGCAGATCGCGTTCGCGCCAACACGCGGCGAGGTCGCGCCAACGGCAACCGGTGCTGAGCACGAACACGATCCCTTCCAGCGCGGCACGATCATCGATCCGTGGCCTCCCCCTGGACCCTTCGGTGGCGGCCGTTCCGGGATCAGTGGCTCTACCAGTTCCCAGAGCCGATCATCGATCAGGCTTTCCTGCCGTCTCGTCACCACATACCCGACGATCCCCGCTCAGAGCCGATCCATCCGGGACCGACATACCATCAGTTCTGAGACCATGTCTTATTCCGGTACCGGTGGACGTGGTTCCACCAGCCGCGTACGCGCATACAGCGACCCTCGCTGGTCGCATTCCCTGCGCCTCGTCACCCGGGAGGCTGAATTGCGGGCCGAGGGCGGGCAGATGGCGCATGAGGCCGGTCCGGCTGGGAGATGCACCGGGGGGCGGTGTTGTTGCTGACAGCAAGACGGCAAGGAGAGCGCAGGTGAGAGACGTCGTTTTCAGCGCCGATTTCTCCTCGGAACGCCAGTGGGTGGCGGGCCGCTCCTGGGCCTATCCGGACGGAGGGCCGACCAATCCGGGCGACAACAAACTCGATCACCTCACCGCGGACCCCGCTTACTCCCGGCTGGGGACGTTCAGGGCCCGGCGCAGGGCGGACGGCCTGTGGGACGCCGGGCTGCTGACCACCGAGGGGAGCGCCGAAGGCTTCATGGTGCGCACGGGGGACCACCTGGAGACCACGGTATGCCTGCCCACCCGACTCGGTGCGTGGCCCGCTGTCTGGACCTGGCGGGACGGTGGCAATGAAGTCGACGTCTTTGAGTACCAC
The DNA here is from genome assembly GCF_044756385.1 of Streptomyces sp. NPDC091972. Taxonomy (NCBI): domain Bacteria; kingdom Bacillati; phylum Actinomycetota; class Actinomycetes; order Kitasatosporales; family Streptomycetaceae; genus Streptomyces; species Streptomyces sp. NPDC091972. Next base: position 308,391 of record NZ_JBIVSV010000014.1, read on the forward strand.
CCCGACAACCCAGACCTTCTGGAGCTGGCCAACCATGTCCGGCAGGGCCAGAGCTACGTCCGTCATGACGCGGTGCGTCCAGGGGCCGTCCTCGATCTGGGCGTGACCTTCGGACGGCGCAGTGTGGTGTGGACACTCGGAGGCGAGCGGATCTTCGCCGACAGACGGGGCGTGGGCTCCGGTTGGAGTGCCTACCTCATCGTCAACCTGTCGGTGTGCGCGGGCCGTTACCATCCAGCCCCCGAACCCGAGACTGCCGAGATGTCCTACGAAGTGCGCCGTCTTGTGGTCACCCGGACGACCGGAGGCTCTCTGCCGGACGACCCGTCCGAGGTGGACCGGTCCGGAGACCGCCTACCGGAAGGAGCCTGACCCGGGCGGCTGTCCCGGGTGCAGGTCGCGCTCCGCACCTACCTCCCTCGTGTCATCCGTCAGCGACGGTGCCATCCGGGCACGCGTGGCCATATCCGGATGCGGACGCTCTCGTCCCCGAGGCTGGCGATGCAACGACCGCGGGCTTCGAACGGCTCTGGGCCCCAGGCAAGGGCCGACCCGCCGAGGCAAGGCACCCCGCGGTGCGATTTACTCTCCCGATGGGTTCACGTACTTTTCCGAGCAGCCCGCCGGTCACGATACGGCGGGCAGTCGCGCAGGACGCCAAACGGCTCACGCGGCTCGTGCGGGGCTCAGGGGCCTACGCGGGCAAGTACGCGGCCGCCGTCGCGGGCTACCGGGTCGGTCCGGATTACATCGAAGCCCACCGCACCTTCGTAGCCGTCGGCGGCGAGGAACACGGCGGCCGGGTCCTTGGCTTCTACGCGCTCGTCCTCGCCCCACCGGAGCTGGACCTGCTGTTCGTCGCCGACGAAGCACAAGGACGTGGGATCGGACGGCTGCTCGTCGCGCACATGCAGGCCGAGGCCGGGGCCGTGGGTCTCGACCGTGTCAAGGTCGTCTCGCACCTTCCCGCCGAGGACTTCTACCACCGCGTGGGTGCGGTGCGGACCGGGACTGAGCCGGCGAACCCGCCTGCCGTGCCGTGGGACCGTCCCACCTTCGAGTTCCGCATTCCCTCGGAGTGACGCGGTGTCGCCGGCGGCATCCGTTTGTGCCGTCCGGTTGCGCCGCCCGGACCATTGTCCCATTGGCCTGTAGCCGCCCATCGTCCAGCTCCAGGCCCAGTCGGTGACAGTCCCCGCCGGGCTGTCCGTATCGCGCGCACAGCGCAGGCAGTGAGGTGCGTCAGAGGGTGCTCGTCGTCTGTTCGCCGGAGGCGCTGCCTGCGAGCCACTGGTCCCAGCCCAGGTTGAAGTCGGCGTAGCCGTTGTCGGCCGGGGCCTTGCCGCGCGGCGAGCCGGTGATGGTGATGGGGTCGCCCTGCTTGACCTGGCCGTAGAACCACTTGGCGTCCGGCAGAGAGAGGTGGACGCAGCCGTGTGAGCCGCGTGCGCTGCCACTGCCGGGGTTGGGGTCACCGGTCGAGTAATGGACGTAGGTGCCGGACTGGGTGAGGTGGATGTCCCAGGGCAGTGTCAGGTCGTAGTAGTCGGGGCTGCCCTTGTCGCAGCTGATGCCGACGCTGCAGGAGGTCATGTGGACCTTTTCCTGCTTGTCGATGACGGCCATCGTGCCGTCCCACGTCGGGTACTCGGCGCTGCCCGCGTTGATGGACAGGGTGCGTACCAGAGCGCCGTTGCGGGTGACCTTCATGGTGTGGCCGGTCACCGAGACGTCCGCGCGCACGTCGTCGCCGATCTTGAAGGTGTGCGTGTAGCCGTGTACGCCGTAGCGTCCGTTGCCGTTGCTGACGCCGGTCAGGTCGGCGTCGATCTTCACCGTCGTACCGGAGGGCCAGTACGTCTTCGGGCGCCAGTCGGCGCGCTTGTCGCCCATCCAGTGCCAGGCGCCGGCCACCGGCTGTGAGGCACTCACCTTCATGTGCTTCTCCACGGTGGCCCGCGCCTTCGCCGCGACGGGGTTCGTGAAGATCACCGAGATCGGCATGGCCACGCCGACCGTGGTTCCCGTCTGCGGGGTGATGGTCTCCAGCAGCATCGGCGGGCCCGCCGGCTTCGTCGGGGACGGAGAGGCGCTCGCACTCGGCTTTCCCGACACCTTCGCGTCGTCGCCGCTCGCCTTGTCACTGCCGCCCCCACCGCAGGCGCTCGCGCCCAGCAGTGTCACCCCGGTGACGAATGCGACCCATATGCTGCCTTTGCGCCGTCCCACGAACTGCCCCGTCTTCTCGCTCTTCGGCCCTGACGGGCCCGTCCTCCTGTCAGACAAGGACGGGGCGGGTCGCAGTTGCGTGCGTTGCGTAAAACGTGTTCCAAGACTCACCGGCCCCGTGAACGTATGTGCTGGACAGGGGCACGACCTCTCACGTCGTCGTGCAGGCCGGCCGCCGTCGCCAGCCCACGGCTGTCCCGGGCAGGGCAGCGCCCCCGGCGCGGACAGCGCCGGGGGGCTCGTGCTCCGCTCTCGCGCCGGCCACCTCGATGTGGCAGTCGACAGGCGGACGCCTTCGCCGGGGGCCGTGCAACAAGTCGGAGGGCCCCGGCAGGGGACGCAGCCCGGCCCCTCTCGCACTGGGCACGATCCGGACACCATGAACCAGGCGGCTGATGTCGGTGAGCAACCAGGCAGCACCGCCCGCTTCGAGGTCGCCCCACGGAAAGACGCGCCCGCTCTCCTCGCGCCCAGCACAGAAGTGCCTCGCCTCCGCACCGAAGCGGCGCGGAACCCAAGAGGTGGCTCGGCTCGCGGCGGCGGGAGCGGCGGCCGACGCGATGTACGCCTCCCACAATGCGTGCCTCGCGCGCCCTGCACGTCGCGCTCCCGCGACGGCGGGAATCGAATCGGTTCCACGCAAGCGCTTCAACGAGACGGTACGACCGGTGAACGGCAGGGGCAAATGGCGTGCCGCATGCCGAAGACGGCCCTAGGTGTATTGATCACGAGCGTTGTTAACGCCGCCAGGGCTTGATCATGGCGAAGACCTCCGGTGTGGTGGAGCTGTCTAGGACTGCACCGCACGGAGG
>NZ_JBIVSV010000015.1:0-294034 GCF_044756385.1 Streptomyces sp. NPDC091972
TCGGCGAACGACGGCCTGGGAGCGGTGCCCGACGCGATCGCCTCGACCAGATCACGGGCCTGATGCACAAACGTGTGCTCGTAGCCCAGACCATGACCCGGCGGCCACCAGGCGTCCAGGTAGGGATGATCCGGCTCGGTGACCAGGATGCGGCGGAAGCCTGCGTGCGTTCCGGGTTCCGTGGCGTCGTGGTAGAAGAGTTCGTTCAGGCGCTCCAGGTCGAAGGCCAACGAGCCGCGGTCGCCGTTGAGTTCGATGCGCAGGGCGTTCTTCCGGCCGGTGGCGTACCGGGTGGCCTCGAAGGAGGCGAGGGCGCCGGAGGTGAAGCGGCCGGTGAACAGGGCCGCGTCGTCGACGGTGACCTGGCCGGTGCCGGCGGCGGTCTCGGCGGACAGGCCCTTGGCGGCGGTCCCGGCCAGCGGCCTTTCCCGTACGAAGGTCTCCGTCAGGGCGGACACCCCGGACAGCGGTTCTCCCGCCAGGTGCTGCGCGAGGTCGATGATGTGCGCCCCGAGGTCGCCGAGGGAGCCGGAGCCGGCCTGTTCCCGGCGCAGCCGCCAGGTCAGCGGGGCCTGCGGATCCACGAGCCAGTCCTGGAGGTAGGTCACCCGCACGTGCCGCAGTCTGCCGAGCCGGCCCTCGGCCACCATCCGGCGGGCCAGCGCGGTGGCGGGCACCCTGCGGTAGTTGAAGCCGACCATCGACAACTGGCCCCGCTGGAAAGCCTCTTCCGCGGCCCGGTTCATGGCCTGGGCCTCCTCGACGGTGTTGGCGAGGGGCTTCTCGCACAGCACGTGCTTGCCCGCGGCGAGCGCTGCCAGGGCGATCGCGGCGTGGCTGTCGCCCGGTGTGCAGATGTCGACGAGGTCCACGTCGTCCCGCTCGACCAGGGCCCGCCAGTCGGTCTCGGCGGCCGCCCAGCCGTGCCGGTGGGCGGCCCGGCGCACGGCGTCCGCGTCCCGTCCACAGATCGCGGCGAGCACCGGGCGGCGGGGCAGGTCGAAGACGCGCCCGACGGTCCGCCAGCCCTGGGAGTGGGCGGCGCCCATGAAGGCGTATCCGACCATGCCGATCCGGAGCGGCGGCGCCTCGGCCTCTTCTGACTGCTGCGGCTGTGCCATGCGCGATGTCCTCCTCGTCGTCGTGGCGCGGTGGGGGGTGCAGCCCGGTCCGTCGACGAACCGGGCTTCTGGGGCCCGCCCCTCGGACCGGCCCGGCCGGGGCCCACCGCCGCTCGCGGTCGGTCCGGCCCGCCGGTCGGACCGCGGGCCGGCCGATGGGGCGGGCGGCCCCGGACGGGGCCGTAAGGCAGGCCCCGGATCGGTACGCCTCACTTGAAGCCGGTGGACATGTACTGGTCGACGTTGGTCTTGTCGACGACGGCCGAGTAGAGGGTGAGCGAGGCCGGGATCTCGAACTCGGAGAGGCCGCCGATGCCCTTGGACTGGCCGAGGGCGCGGGCGAGGTCGATGGCCGAGGCGGCCATGGTGGGCGGGTAGAGGACGGTCGCCTTGAGGACTCCGTTGTCCTGCTTGATGGCCTGGAACGCGGACAGGGCGCCCGCGCCGCCGACCATGAGGAAGTCGTCGCGGCCGGCCTGGTCGATGGCGCGCAGCGCGCCTACGCCCTGGTCGTCGTCGTGGTTCCACAGCGCGTCGAAGTCCGACTGGGCCTGGAGGAGCTGGGCCATCTTGGCCTGCCCGGACTCGACCGTGAACTCGGCGGCCTGGCGGGCCACCTTGCGGATGTTGGGGTAGTTCTTCAGGGCGTCGTCGAAGCCCTTGGTGCGCTGCTGGGTGAGTTCCAGGTTGTCGAGTCCGGCCAGTTCGATGACCTTGGCGTTCGACTTCCCCTTGAGCTTCTCTCCGATGTAGTGCCCGGCGTTGAGGCCCATGCCGTAGTTGTCGCCGCCGATCCAGCAGCGGTACGCCTGCGGGGTGTTGAAGATGCGGTCCAGGTTGACGACCGGGATTCCGGCGCGCATCGCCTTGAGGCCGACCTGGGTGAGGGCCTTGCCGTCCGCGGGCAGGACGACCAGCACGTCGACCTTCTTGTTGATGAGGGTCTCGATCTGGCCGATCTGCTGGGCGGTGTCGTTGGAGCCCTCGGTGATCTCCAGGGTGACGTCCGAGTACTTCTTGGCCCGGTTCTTGGCGTTGTCGTTGATGGCGTTGAGCCAGCCGTGGTCGGCCTGCGGTCCGGCGAAGCCGATGGTGACCGGCTTGCCGGGCGAGTCGGCGGCGGCCGGCTGGTCGTTCGCGGCCGGTTCCTCGTCCTTGGGATCGTTGCTGGTGCAACCTGCGAGGAGGGCACCGGCGCCGACGGCGGCGGTTCCGAAGAGCAGTCCTCTGCGGCTCGTGAGCTCAGGCATATCCGTGGACCCTTTCCTCAGGTCGTGCTTGCGGTACGGCGCTGGACCAGCACGGCGGCGACGATGATCGCGCCCTTGGCGATCTGCTGGACGTCGCTCTGCAGGTTGTTCAGGGCGAAGATGTTGGTGATCGTGGTGAAGATCAGGACACCCAGGACGGAGCCGGTGATGGTGCCGCGGCCTCCGCTGAGCAGGGTGCCGCCGATGATCGCGGCGGCGATGGCGTCGAGCTCGTAGAGGTTGCCGTTGGTGTTCTGGCCGGAGCCGGACAGGATGATCAGCAGGAAGGCGGCGATGCCGCAGCACAGCCCGGACAGCAGGTACAGGTAGAGGCGCTGGCGGCGGACGTCGATGCCGGCCAGCCGGGCGGCCTCGGCGTTGCCGCCGACGGCGACGGTTCGGCGGCCGAAGGTGGTGCGGTTCAGCACCAGCCAGCCGATGATCGTCACGACCGCGAAGACCATGACGAGCGGCGGGACGCCGAGGACGTAGGCGTCGCGCTCCCCCAGGTCGAGGACGGAGGGCACGGTGACGATCTGCGTCCTGCCGTCGGTGATCTGGAGGGCGAGTCCGCGGGCCGAGGCGAGCATGGCGAGGGTGGCGATGAAGGGGACCATGGCGCCGTACGCGACGAGCAGCCCGTTGACCAGGCCGCAGCCGACCCCGACGAGCACCGCGGTGAAGAGGATGCCCGCGAAGCCGTACTCCTGGGTGGCGACGGTGGTGGCCCACACCGAGGCGAGGGCGACGATCGCGCCGACGGACAGGTCGATGCCGCCGGAGGTGATGACGAAGGTCATGCCGACGGTGACGACACCGATCACCGAGGCCTGGGTGAGGACGAGTTGGAGGTTGCGGGTGTCGAGGAACTCGTCGGGCTTGGTGATCCCGCCGATGAGGACCAGGACGGCGAGAACGCCGAGGAGGGAGAGGGTGCGGACGTCGGCGCGGGCGAACACCCCTCGCCAGGCGGACGATTCGCTCACCGAAGGCACTTTGTCGGCGCTTCCCCGGGGCGGGGACACATGCTGCGTCATGACGCCGGGCTTCCTTCCATGACGAGGTCGAGTACACGGTGTTCGTCGAGCTCGCGGGCGGGCGCCCGGTGCACGACACGGCCCTCGCGGAGCACCAGGACACGGTCGGCGAGGCCGAGCACCTCGGGGACCTCGCTGGAGACCAGCAGCACGGCCAGTCCTTCGTCGGCGAGGCGCCGGACGACCGCGTACAGCTCGGCGCGGGCGCCGACGTCGACGCCCCGGGTGGGTTCGTCGAGCAGCAGGACCCGGCAGCCGCGCAGCAGCCAGCGGGCCAGGACGGCCTTCTGCTGGTTGCCGCCGGACAGGGTGCGGATGGGCACGGAGGGGTTGTCGGGCCGCAGCGACAGTTCACGGGTGGCCGCCCGGGCGGCGGCGAGTTCGGCGCCCCGGTCGAGCCAGCCGGCCCGGGAGAAGCGGGACATGGAGGAGACGGACACATTGCGGGTGACCGACTCCAGCATCAGCAGGGCCTGCGCCTTGCGTTCCTCGGGGGCCAGTCCGATGCCGGCGCGGACGGCCGCACGGACACTGCCGGGCCGCAACGCCCGTCCGTCCACGCGGACTTGTCCGGCGGCGGGCTTGCGGGCGCCGTAGATCGTCTCCAGGATCTCGGAGCGTCCCGAGCCGACGAGTCCGGCGAGGCCGACGATCTCCCCGGGGTGGACCACCAGGTCCAGGGGCTCGAACTCACCGTGCCGGGTGAGCCCTTGGACCTCCAGCAGCGGCTTGCCCGCGCTCCTTGCTTCGGCGGGGGGCCGCTCCGGGAAGACGTACTCGACGTTGCGGCCCGTCATCAACGCCACGACCTCGCGCGTCGGCGTCGACTTGGCGGGCAGTCCGACGGCGACGGCCCGGCCGTCCTTGAGGACCGTGACCCGGTCGCCGATCCGCCGGATCTCCTCCAGACGGTGGGAGATGTAGACGACGGCGACGCCCTCGGCGGTCAGGTCGCCGACGATCCGGAAGAGGTTGTCGACCTCGTCGGGGTCGAGGGCAGCGGACGGCTCGTCCATCACGATGAGCCGTACGTCGTGGGAGAGGGCCCGCGCCATGGACACGATCTGCTGCTGCGCCGCCGACAACTCCCCCACCAGGCGCGCCGGATCGATCTCCGGGTGCCCGAGCCGCCGCAGCAGTGCGGCGGTCGACCGGCGGGCCGCCTTGCCCCGTACGACGAACCCCGCGGCGGTGGGTTCGTGGCCGAGGTGGACGTTCTCGGCCACGGACAGGTGCTCCACCAGGTCGAGTTCCTGGTAGATGGTGGCGATGCCGAGGCGCATGGCGGCGATCGGAGAGCGGAGGGTGACCTCCTCGCCGCGCCAGCGCAGCCGGCCGGTGTCGGGCTGGTGGGCGCCGGCCAGCACCTTGATCAGTGTGGACTTGCCTGCACCGTTCTGGCCGAGCAGACAGTGCACTTCGCCGGCCTGGACGTCGAGGTCGACGCCGTCGAGGGCCCGGACTCCGGGGAACGACTTGGTGATGCCGGACATGCTGAGCAGCGGTGGTTCTGGTGCCATGAGGTCCCCTTGGCGGGCGTGCGGCCGGTTTCAGGGCAGGGCGGAGCGGAGCGCTGTGCGGGTGGGCCGTGGGAAGGCGGGTGCCTACGCGGGTGAGAACAGGTGGTCGCTGATGAGCCGGGCCGCGCCGATGACTCCGGCGGTGGGGCCCAGCTCCCCGAGGACGATGGGAAGGTTGCCGGTCGCCAGGGGCAGCGACTGGCGGTAGACCTGGGTGCGGATCGCGGCGAGCAGGGTGTGGCCGAGACCGGTCACCCCACCGCCGATCACCACCAGGCCCGGGTTGAAGAAGGAGACCAGTCCGGCGATGACCTGGCCGGTCCGGTTGCCGCCCGCACGGATGAGGTCGAGTGCGGCGGCGTCACCGGCGGCCGCCGCGGCGGCCACGTCGACGGCCGTCAGCTGCCCGTTCGTCTCCAGCCGCGAGGCGAGTTCCTCGGAGCGCCCCTGCTCGACCGCCTCGACGGCGTCCCGGGCGAGGGCCGCCCCGCTGAAGTGGGCTTCCAGGCAGCCCCGGTTGCCGCAGGCGCACGGGCGGCCGTCGGGCACGGCCTGGATGTGCCCGATGTCGCCCGCGCTGCCCGTCACCCCGCGGTGGACCTCACCGCCGGCGACGATGCCGCAGCCGATGCCGGTGCCGATCTTGACGCAGAGGAAGTCGCCCACGGAACGTGCCACGCCCGCGTGCATCTCCCCCATCGCCATCAGGTTCACGTCGTTGTCGACCATGACCGGGCAGCCCAGCTCCTGACTGAGCGCCTCCCGTACCGGAAAGCCGTCCCAGCCCGGCATGATCGGCGGAGCCACCGGTACGCCCTCGGGGAAGCGGACCGGCCCCGGGACGCCGATGCCGGCGCCGTCGAAACCCTCCGCGAGCCCCGAGGCCCGCAACTTCGCCGCCATCGCCAGGACTTGCTCGAAGACCGCGACCGGGCCCTCGCGGACGTCCATGGGCTGGTTGAGATGTCCGAGGATCTCCAGTTCGGCGTTGGTGACGGCGACGTCGATCGAGGTCGCGCCGATGTCCACGCCGAGGAAACGCAGGTTGGGGGCGAGCCGGATGTTGTGGGAGCGGCGCCCGCCGCGGGAGGCGGCGAGTCCGTCGGCCACGATCAGGCCCGTTTCCAGCAGCCGGTCCACCTCCACGGCCAGCTTGGACCGTGACAGGTCGACCTGATCGCCCAGCTGCGCACGGGAGTTGGGGCCTCCGTCACGCAACAGCTTGAGCAGCCGGGCCTGATGCGCGTTCGCGGGTCGTGCCGTCATACGTCTCACGAGCCCCTCCCCGCCTCATTCGGCCACCAGTTGCCGGGCTTTCGAGGGGAACGTAGCAGCGGCTGCCGAACCTGGGAAGAAGCTGTGCACAGATTGCTGTCCACTTTTCCCACTCACAGGACAAAGACGTGCCGCCCTCTGGTGTCCTGGCGCCCCTCCCCGCAGGATGGCCGTACGGAGGGGATCACATGTTTCTGGTGACGGGTGCGACGGGGAACGTGGGGGCCGAGCTCGTGCGGGCGCTGGCCGCGTCGGGCGAGCGGGTGCGGGCGGTGAGCCGTGCCGGGCGGAGCGAGGGGTTACCGACGGGGGTGGCGGCCGTCGCGGGCGATCTGAACCGGCCCGGGACCGTGCGGGACGCGCTGGACGGCGTGCAGGGCTTGTTCCTGATGCCGGGTTACGGCGGGCAGGGGCAGATCCTGAAGGACGCGCGGGCCGCCGGTGTGCGCCGCGTGGTGCTGCTGTCCGGGCTGTCTGCGGCCACCGGTGACCGGGACAACGCGGTCGCCGGTTATCTGCTCGCCGCGGAGGACGCGGTGCGGGAGTCGGGCCTCGACTGGACGTTCGTGCGCCCGACGAGCTTCATGACCAACGCGTTCCGGCTCGCGGACCAGGTTCGGAAGGGGGACACGGTCCGGGTGCCGTTCCCGGATGTGCGGACCACCGACATCGACCCGTACGACATCGCGCAGGTCGCCCTGCGGGCCCTGGTGTCCGAGGAGTTGGCGGGGCGGGTTCTCGAAGTGACCGGCCCCGAGGCGCTGTTGCCCGCCGACCGCGTCCGGATCCTCGGCGAGGTCCTGGGCCGTGACCTGCGCGCTGTGGGCCTGGGTCACGAGGAGGCACGCGCCGAGATGGAGGCCTCGGGTGTGCCGAAGCCGTACGTGGACGCCTTCTTCGGCTTCTTCGCGGACGGCACGCTGGACGAGTCGGTGGTGCGCCCCACGGTGGAGGAGATCACGGGCCGCCCACCACGGACGTTCACCGAGTGGGCACGGGACCACCTGGAGGCGTTCCGGTGAGGTGACCGTGCTCCCGCCCCGGCTCGGTGGCCGCTCGCGGCCGGGACCGTCGATCACGACGACGAAGGGCGGCTCGCGCCGTACCGCCGCGCCTACCCCCGCTCTCGCCTACCCCCGCTGACGCGCGTGATAGGACGTCCGGGTGTGCTCGGTGTGCTCCCGCATCAGTTCCGTGGCCCGGCGCTGGTCGCGGTCGGCGATGGCGGCGATCAGTTCACGGTGCTCGATCCAGGACTGGCGGCCACGCTGACGGGCGATCGGCGTGTAATACCAGCGCACCCGACGATCCACCTGCGCCGCCAACTCAGCAAGGACCGCATTGCCCGCCAACTCCATCACCTTGGCATGCAGACGGGCATTGAGAGCCACCGCACCATCCACATCATCCGCGGCAACCGCACGCTCACCCTGCGCACACAGCTCCTCCAACGCGGCAACGCCCGCACTGCCCGCATTCGCAGCCGCGAGCCGCGCCGCCTCGGCCTCCAACAACGTACGCACCGTCAACAGCTGGTCCGCCTCCTCGTCCGTCGGCTCATGCACGAACGCACCCTGCGCCGGACGCAGATCCACCCACCCCTCGGTGTTCAACCGCTGCAACGCCTCACGCACCGGCTGCCGCGACACCCCCAGATGACCCGCCAGCTCACTCTCCACCAAATGCTGCCCCGGCTGCAGCGCACGCGTCGTGATCAACTCCAGCAACGCCCCGTACACACGGTCACGCAACGGACCAGGACGTTCCAGCTTCGGTACGGATCCCTGCGGCAGACCTGTCGACAACATCCCGGTCCCCTCCTCGGCGGCGGCACCCCCGGACACCCACTCGTCGCCTTTTGTCTACAGTCTACGGCGCACAGGGGCCAGGTAAAGCGGGCGTCGACCTCATCACACTGCACACGTCGGCGACGCGTCGGCGACGCGCAAGCCACACGTCAGGGCCGCCTCATGGACAGCGGACGACCTGACCGGCGTACGACAGGTTCCCTCCGAACCCGAACAGCAGCACCGCGTCCCCGGTCGAGACCGCACCCTGTTCCACCAGCTTGGAGAACGCGAGCGGAATGCTGGCCGCCGACGTGTTCCCGGACTCCGTGACATCGCGGGCCACTACGGCGTTGACCGCGCCGATCTTCTCCGCGAGCGGCTCGATGATCCGCAGGTTCGCCTGGTGCAGCACCACCGCGGCGAGGTCCGCCGGGGTGAGCCCGGCGCGTTCGCAGGCCTGCCGGGCCAGCGCCGGAAGCTTCGTGGTCGCCCAGCGGTAGACGCTCTGCCCCTCCTGCGCGAACCGTGCCGGCTCGCCCTCGATCCGCACGGCGTGCCCCATCTCCGGCACCGATCCCCACAGCACGGGCGAGATGCCGGGCACGTCGGCCCCCTCGACGACCGCCGCGCCGGCTCCGTCGCCGACGAGCACGCAGGTGGTGCGGTCGGTCCAGTCGGTGACCGCGGACATCTTGTCGGCGCCGATCACCAGCGCCCTGGTCGCCGCCCCGGCCCGGACGGTGTGGTCGGCGGTGGCCAGCGCGTGCGTGAAGCCGGCGCACACCACGTTGACGTCCATCGCGGCGGGCGAGGGGATGCCCAGCCGGGCGGCGACCCGGGCGGCCATGTTCGGGGAGCGGTCGACGGCGGTCGAGGTGGCGACCAGGACGAGGTCGATGTCGGCGGGGGTAAGCCCGGCCGCGGCCAGCGCCTTGGCGGCGGCGTGCGAGGCGAGCTCGTCGACCGGCTCGTCGGGGCCGGCGATGTGGCGGGTCCGGATGCCGACCCGGGACCTGATCCACTCGTCGCTGGTGTCGACCAGGCCCGCCAGGTCCTCGTTGGTGAGCACCTTCGCGGGCTGGTAGTGGCCGACTGCGGCGATCCGCGAGCCGTTCATGGAGGGTCCCCCTCGTTGCCTTGGGTAGCGGGATCCACCAGTCTGATCAGTGACTCGCGGGTACGAGGGCACGTAAGGCCACAGGAAACGGGCGCCCGAGTTGTCGGCTTCCCTCACCCTCTCGGACGCCCGAACACCTGCCGAACAGTTACTTGGTGAACAGCTGCGTCGCCTTCTGCACGAGCTCGTAGAGCCCGTAGGCGAGCGGTGCGCCCACCCACACCCAGGCCAGGGCGATGAGAGGGCGCCGGTCAGGCGGACTCTGACTGCTGTCGGGCTGTGACATCGGCGGCCTCCCTCGGTGCGGGGATGTGGTGGCGGGCACTGACGGGGCGGACCAGCTCGTTGGCGGCGAAACCGACGACGAGCAGTCCGATCATGATCACGAACGACGTCCCGTAGAGGGCGGAGCCGCTCTTGCCCGCCTCCTCCTGGCGGTCGGCGATCCAGTTCACGATCAGCGGGCCGAGGACTCCGGCCGTGGACCAGGCGGTGAGCAGCCGGCCGTGGATGGCGCCGACCTGGTAGGTCCCGAAGAGGTCCTTCAGGTAGGCGGGGATCGTAGCGAAACCGCCTCCGTAGAAGGACAGGATCACCAGCGCGCACAGGATGAACAGCGGCTTCGAGGAGTCGCCGAACAGGGCGATCAGGCCGTACATCACCGCTCCCACGCCCAGGTAGACGCGGTAGATGTTCTTGCGTCCGATGAGGTCGGACGTCGAGGACCAGCCGATGCGCCCGGCCATGTTGGCCGCCGACAGCAGCGCGACGAAGCCGGCCGCGGCCGACACCGAGACCGGGGTCGAGGTGTCCCTGAAGAAGTCCGTGATCATCGGGGCGGCCTTCTCCAGGATGCCGATGCCCGCGGTGACGTTCATGCAGAGCACGATCCACAGGCACCAGAACTGGGGCGTGCGCACCGCGTTGCGCGCCGAGACCTGCGGGCCGTCGAAGGCGCTGGGCGCGCTCTCGACCGGCTTCTCGCTGCGCGGCACCCGCACCAGCAGGACACCGAGGAGCATGAAGACGGCGTACGACAGCCCGTGCACGAGGAACGCGAGGGCGATCCCGGAACTGTCGGAGCCGAAGGACTCCAGCATCTGCGCCGACCAGGGCGAGGCGATGAGCGCGCCGCCGCCGAAGCCCATGATGGCGATGCCGGTGGCCATGCCGGGCCGGTCGGGGAACCACTTGATGAGGGTGGACACCGGTGAGATGTAGCCGATGCCGAGACCGATGCCGCCGACGAAGCCGTAGCCGAGGACGATCAGCCAGTACTGCTCGGTGGCCGCCCCCAGCGCGGACAGCAGGAAGCCGGACGAGAAGCAGACGAGCGCCACCGTCATCGCCCAGCGCGGCCCGTTGCGCTCCACCAGCGTGCCGCCGAACGCGGCGGACAGGCCGAGCATCACGATGCCGAGCTGGAAGGGCAGTGCGCTCTGGGTGCCGCTGAGTCCGAGCGCGGACTCCAGCGGCGGCTTGAACACGGACCAGGCGTACGCCTGCCCGATGGAGAGATGGACCGAGAGAGCGGCCGGGGGGACGAGCCAGCGGCTCCAGCCCGGGGGTGCGACAGGGGGACTCATGATCCCGAACGGTAGGAAGAATCAGGTTGGTTGAAAAGGCAGCACGTCGACCGTATGCGATGAGCGGTATCCCGGACGCGACGAACGGTCGAACCGGCCCGTTTCCAGGACGCGTTCTTGCCCGCCTCTCGAACATACTGTAGACAGTATTTCGTCGACATCGAGCGGGGAGGCTCCATGACGAACCCGCCGACCCGCCCCCGGCTCACCCACCCGATGATCCGGGACTCCCGCGACGAGCCGCTGCGGCAGGCGAGTTGGGCACGGGCACTGGACCACGCGACGCGGGGGCTGGAACGCAACCGCGGCGCCTACGGCATGCTCTCCTCCACCCGCCTGACCAACGAAGCGCTCTACCTGGCGCAGAAGTTCGCCCGGGCGGTCATGGGCACCCACGACATCGACGTGCCGGAGCGGGCCCGGCACGCCCCGAGCGTCGCGGGGCTCGCCGCGGCCTTCGGGCCGGGCAGCGCGACCTCGTCGTACGAGGAGATCGAGCACACCGACGTCATCGTGGTGTGGGGCTCCGACGCCCGTTCGACGCACCCGGCGTTCTTCCGGCACGTCCTGAAGGGCATCCGGGGCGGCGCCCGCCTGTACGTCGTCGACCCGCGCCGCACCGCGACCGCCGCGTGGGCGGACAGCTGGCTCGGCCTCGACATCGGCACCGACATCCCCCTGGCCCACGCGATCGGCCGCGAGATCGTCCGAACGGGCCTGGGCAACAGCCGGTTCGTCGAGCGGGCCACCTCCGGCTTCGAGGACTACAGGGCGCTGGTCGAGCCCTGGACGCTGTCCCTCGCCGAGCGGGTGACGGGCGTACCGGCCCGCGCCGTCCGGGAGTTGGCTCACGCTCTCGCCCGCGCCGAGCGCGTGCAGCTCTGCTGGGGCCCGGGTGTCACCGGGTACCGCGACGGCACCGCGGCCGTCCGCGCGCTCGTCAACCTGTCCCTGCTGACCGGTCAAGTGGGCCGGTACGGCTGCGGGTTGCTGCCCCTGTCCGGCCGGGACAACGTGCAGGGCGCGGTCGACATGGGGGTGCTCCCGCACCGGCTGCCCGGGTTCCGGGACGTTCTCGACTCCCGGGCCCGCCGGACGTTCGAGTCGGCCTGGGGTGTCGCCGTCGAGCCGCACTACGGGCTGGCCGCGGCAGAGATGTGCGCGGCGGCGGAGGAGGGCACGCTCACGGCGCTGCACTGTGTCGGCACGGACCCGGCCCGGTCGCGGGCGGAGGATCTCAAGGCGCAGGCACACGGCGGGCGGCCCGTACGGCGTCCGGACACGCTCGACTTCCTCGTCGTCCAGGACGCGTTCCTCACCAGGACCACCGAGTTGGCCGACGTCGTCCTGCCCGCGACCGCCGCCTGGGCCGAGACCGACGGCACGGCCACCGACGGGGAGCGGCGGGTTCGGCGGGTACGGCGTGCCCTGACGCCGCCGGGTGAGGCGCGCGAGCACTTCGTCATCCTCCGCGACCTGGCGGCGGGACTCGGTCACGAGTGGCGGTACGACGACGTGGAGGCCGTGTGGAACGAGGTGGGGTCGCTGTCGCCGGACCACGCCGGGATGACGTACGCGCGCCTGACGGGGCAGGCCGGGCTCCAGTGGCCCTGCCCGGACACCGGCCGCCCCCGACCGGCCTTCCTGCACGGCCGGTTGTGGGAGAAGGACCCTGCCGGGCGCGGCGGACGGGCGGTGTTCGGGATCGTGCAGCACGATCCCCCGGCCGACCCCGTCGACGAGCGGTACCCGATCCGGCTGGGCAGCGGGCGGCACGGGGGCCGGGGGCCACGGGGCATCGAGCTGTCCCCGGAGGACGCCGAACGCCTCGACGTCGTGCCGGGTGCACGGGTGCAGGTGTCCTCGCGGCGTGTCTCGGTCGTCGCGACCGTGCGGATCGACACCGCCCTCAGGCCCGGGCTCGCCTTCATGCACCCGCGTCTCCCCGACGAGGTGGACGCCGGGCGGCCGGCGGTCCGGATCGAGAAGCTGCCGATCACGACGATCGTCTTCGGCTGACCCAGCGGCCCGTCCGGAAGGAGGTGGGATCAGGTGGACCTGCACTTCGGCGACGGCGAGCCGACGGACGACGAACGGGACGCCGTGGACGCCCTGTTGGGCCCTTCGGAGTCGTACGGGCAGGGCACGGAGCGTTCCGCGGCCGATCCGCGGTGCGCCTCACGCCCGGTGGCCCGCCGGCACCTGCTGCTGCCCGGCCTGCACGCGGTCAACGACCGTGTCGGCTGGATCAGCGAGGGCGCCCTCACCTACCTGTGCCGCCGGCTGGCCGTCCCGCCGGCGGAGGCGTACGGCGTCGTCACCTCCTACCCCCTGTTCTCGGTCCGGTCCCGCCCCGCCACCGTGCTCCGCGTCTGCACGGACCTCGCCTGCGCCACCGCCGGGGCCGCCGCCCTGTGCGCCGGTGTCGAGCAACGGCTCGGCGACGGCGTCCACGTGGAGCGCAGCGCGTGCCTCGGTCTGTGCGAACGCGCCCCGGCCGCGCTCGTGACCAGGGCGGGCGACCCGGTGCGTACGGCGGTCTCGGCACCGGCGACCGTCGAAGGGGCCGTCCGCGCCGCGACCGCTCCGGGCTCGGCGCCCGAGGAACCGCCGGCGGCGACGGCCGTGCCGCAGGCGGGTCGGGGCGGACTGGTGCTGCTGAGCCGGGTCGGCGTCGTGGATCCGTCGTCCCTGGACGACTACCGCGCCCACGGCGGCTGGACCGCCCTGCGCCGGGCCTTCGCGCTCGGTCCCGCCGGAGTCGTCCGCGAGGTCGTCGGCTCCGGCCCGGTCGGGCGCGGTGGCGCCGCCTTCCCCGCCGGCCGTGACTGGCAGGCAGTGGCGTCCCGGCCCGGCCGCCCGCACCACCTCGTCTGTGCCGCGGGCGAGTCAGGACCGGGCGCCTTCCGGGACCGCGTGCTCATGGAGGGCGATCCCTTCGCGCTGGTCGAGGCGATGACGATCGCCGGGTTCGCGATCGGCGCCCACCGCGGTCACCTGTGTCTGCGCGGCGACAGTCCGCGGGCGGCCGGCCGGATGCGGCACGCCGTCGACCAGGCGCGGGCCCGCGGGCTGCTCGGTGACGACGTCCTGGGCCGGGGCTACGCCTTCGACATCGAGATCCGGCGCGGTGCGGGCGCACACCTGTGCGGCGAGGAGAGCGCACTGTTCCACTCCGTCGAGGGCCGCCGGGGCGAGCCGCGTTTCCAGCCGTCCCTCCCGGTGGGCCATGGCCTGTTCGGCGCGCCGACCCTGGTGCACGACGTCGAAACGCTGGTCGGCGTGCTCCCCGTCCTGTCCGCGACCGCACCGGCCCACCCGGCGACCGGCACCGGCACCGGCACCGGCACCGGGGAATGCGGCAGGCCGAAGCTGTTCTGCGTGTCGGGATCCGTTGACCGGCCCGGGGTCTACGAACCGCCGTCCGGCACGACACTGGGCGCGCTGCTGTCGGAGGCCGGAGTCCGGGAGAACCTGCGCGCGGTGCTGCTCGGCGGGGTCACCGGTGGTTTCGTACGGCCGGACGAACCGGACGTGCCCCTGCCCTCGGGGGGCGGGACCGGCTCGGGTGTGGTCCTGGCCTTCGACGACACGGTGCCCCTTCCCCGTCTTCTCCTCCGCGTCGCCGAGTTCTTCCGGGACGAGTCGTGCGGGGGGTGCGTGCCGTGCCGGGTCGGGACCGTGCGCCAGGAGGAGGCGCTGCGCCGGATCGTCGAGCGCGCGGGCACGGCCGCGGCGGACGACGTCGCCCTGCTCCGGGAGGTCGGCCGCGCGATGCGGGACGCCTCGGTGTGCGGACTCGGGCAGGGCGCGTGGAACGCCGTGGAGTCGGCCGTCGACCGTCTGGGGGCGTACGGATGACCGCCGTACCGCTGGGGATCCCGCGCCGCGCGGTGGAGTTCGCCCTCGACGGTGAGCCCGTGCGGGCACCGGAGGGTTCGACGGTCCTCGACGTCTGCCGGGCGGCCGGGAAGGACGTCCCGGCGCTGTGCGCGGGCGGCTCGCTCGCCCCGCGCGGTACCTGCCGGCTCTGTGTCGTCGAGGTGGAGGGGGCCGCGACCCTGGTCCCGGCCTGCTCCCACCGGGCCGAGTCCGGACTGGAGGTCAGGACCGACAGCGAGCGGGTCCGGCACAGCCGCAGAATCGTGCTGGAACTGCTCGCCTCCTCGGCCGACCTGTCGACGACCCCGGGAGCGGCCGAGTGGATCGAGGAGTACGGCGCGTCACCGGACCGTTTCGGCCCGGACGCGGCCCGGGCCGCGGAGCCGCCGAGGGTCGACAACGACCTGTACGTGCGGGACCGCGGCAAGTGCGTCCTGTGCCGCCGGTGCGTGGACGTCTGCGGTGACGAGGGGCGGAGCACCTTCGCCGTCGCCGTGTCCGGCCGCGGCCTCGGTGCCCGGATCGCCGTGGAGCACGACGGGCCGCTGACCGCGTCGGCCTGTGTGTACTGCGGGGACTGCGTCGACGTGTGTCCGACCGGGGCGCTGTCGTCCAGGTCGGAGTTCGACATGCGGGCGGCGGGTACCTGGGACGAGGGGTCGCAGACCCGTACCGGCACCGTGTGCGCGCACTGCGGAGCGGGCTGCGGGGTCACGCTCCACGTGCAGGACAATGAGATCGTGAAGGTCACCGCCCTGCCCGACGGGTCGGGGGCGCACGGCAGCCTCTGCAGCAAGGGCCGTTTCGGCTACCAGCTCGTACAGAACCGGGACTGAGAGACATATGGGACGAGTCACGGAACGACGCAAGGTGATCCGCATCCGCGACGGGGCCATCTCCACCCGCCCCGACACCCTCGTCACCGAGGAACCACTCGAGATCCGCCTCAACGGCAAACCCCTCGCCATCACCATGCGCACCCCCGGCGACGACTTCGCCCTCGCCACCGGCTTCCTCGTCAGTGAAGGCGTCCTCGCCCACCGAGACGACCTCCACAACATCGTCTACTGCGCCGGCGCCACCACCGACGGCACCAACACCTACAACGTCGTCGACGTCAGCACCCGCCCCGGCCTGCCCCTCCCCGACATCACCCTCCAACGCAACGTCTACACCACCTCGTCCTGCGGCCTGTGCGGCAAAGCCAGCCTCGACGCCGTCCGCACCACCACCCACCATCCCCTCACCGACACACCCCCCTTCCACATCGACCCCGACCTCCTCACCACCCTCCCCGACCGGCTCCGCGAAGCCCAACACGTCTTCAACCGCACCGGCGCACTCCACGCCGCCGCCCTCTTCACCCCCACCGGCGACCTCATCGACCTACGCGAAGACGTCGGCCGCCACAACGCCGTCGACAAACTCATCGGCCGCGCCCTCCAACACGGCGACCTCCCCCTGGACCGCACCATCCTCCTCGTCTCCGGCCGCGCCTCCTTCGAACTCGCCCAAAAAGCCGTCATGGCCGGCATCCCCGTCCTCGCCGCCGTCTCCGCGCCCTCCTCCCTCGCCGTCGACCTCGCCGCCGAAACCGGCCTCACCCTCATCGGCTTCCTCCGCGGCCCCTCCATGAACGTGTACGCGGGGGAACACCGGCTCGCGCTGGAGGCGTCGGCCACCCGGAGCTGACCAATTCGACGTCTCGCCACGTCGGCCGCTCGACGAGGGCTGCGCCGGGCGGTGGCCTGCGGTGCGCGGCTCGGCCCGGGATCGCCGGTCACTGGCGCGGGCCGGGACCAGCGGGTGACGCCCCCGGCGACGGGGTGACCGCCCGGGCCCGGGTCCGGGTCCGGGCGGTCACCCCGCCAGGAAGCGCACCTGATCCGCCGTCACCACCGTGCCGAGACGCGGGAAGTCGAGCCGGGTCGAGGCCTCGTGCTCGGCGGCGGTGAACGCGGCCATGGCGTCCGCCACGAAGACGAGGTCGTAGCCGAGGTCGAGGGCGGCGCGGGCGGTGGACTCGACGCCGAGGTTGGTGGCGACCCCGCCGAACACCAGTGTGGTGACGCCGAGTCGGCGCAGGCGCGCGTCCAGTTCCGTGCCCTGGAAGGCGCCGATGGTCCGCTTCACGATCTCGATGTCGCCTTGGCGGGCGAGCCCGGACGCCAGCCCGCTGCCGGGCGGCTGGTCGGCGACGCCGGGCCGTTCGACGCGCACCAGGACCACCGGCGCTCCGGCCTCACGGAAGGTGTTCGCCAATTCCTGGGCGGTGGTGAGGACTTCGGTGCCTTTGCGGGGTTCCAGGGGCAGCGCGAGGATCCGGTCCATCAGATCGACGAGTACGAGGGCGCTGCGTGCGGGATCGAGCGCGAGAGGTCCGGTCATGACGGAACGTTATCCGCCGTCAGCCCTCCGTGCCGGAGATCCGGATCAACAGGTCCATGAACCGGGCGCGTTCGGCCGGAGAGAGGGGGGCGAGCAGTTCGTCGTTGGCCCGGCGGGCGACCTTCTCGCAGCGCTCCAGCAGCCGCGCCCCCTCGTCCGTGAGGGACACCGCGTTCTTGCGGCGGTCGGCGGGGTCCGGCGCACGCAGGACGAGTGCGGCGGACTGGAGGTCGTTGAGGATGCCGACCAGGTCCTTGGGGTCGAGTCGCACCGCGCGGCCGAGGTCGGCCTGAGCGACGGGGGCGAGGTCGCGGACGGCGGAGAGCACCACGTGGTGCCACATCTTCATGCCCTCGGCGGCCAGCGCCTCGGCCACCAGGGCCCGTCCGCGGGCGGCGGCACGACCGAGGAGCCAACTGGGGAGGGAGCGGATCGCGGGCAGGGGTGCTTCGGCCATGCGGCCAGCCTAGCCACCATTCGTTGGACCTCCCAACGATCGACCGACTATCGTTGGGAACCCCAATGAATTCACGGGAGGTCGGTCGATGCGTCGTGTCCGTTACGGGTCCACGGGCGGCCCGCTGTTCCTGGAGGAGGCACCGGTCCCCGAGCCGGGTCCGGGCGAACTCCTCGTGCGCTGCGAGGCGGTCGGGGTCACGCTCCCCGTGGTGCGCAAGGTGGCCGAGGCAGCAGAGCCGGTCCCGCTCGGCGGCGAGCTCGCGGGCGAGGTGGTGTCCGTGGGCGCGGCGGCCACCCGCTTCCGTCCCGGCGAGCGGGTCACGGGGCTGTGCTTCGGCCACGGCTACGCCGACTTCGCACTGCTCCACGAGGCCATGGCCTCGCCGATTCCCGACGGCGCCTCACCGGTCGACGCGGTCGCCCTGGTCCGCAGCGGACTGGTCGCCCTGGGCGCCCTGGAGGCCGCACGCCCCGAGCCGGGGGAGACGGCACTGGTCACGGCGGCGGCGAGCGGGGTCGGCCACCTCGCCGTGCAGCTCGCACGGATCCGGGGTGCCTCCCGGGTGGTGGGCGCGGTCT
Source organism: Streptomyces sp. NPDC091972 (assembly GCF_044756385.1). Taxonomy (NCBI): domain Bacteria; kingdom Bacillati; phylum Actinomycetota; class Actinomycetes; order Kitasatosporales; family Streptomycetaceae; genus Streptomyces; species Streptomyces sp. NPDC091972. The sequence goes on from NZ_JBIVSV010000015.1 coordinate 18,005, forward strand.
CCGACCCGGCCAAGGCGGACTTCGTGCGCTCACTCGGCGCCGACGCCACCACCCTCTACGGGGACGGCAGTTGGGGAGATCCCGTCGACTACGTCCTCGACGCGGTCGGTGGCGAGCTGCTCACCCCGGCGCTCGCCGCCCTGGCGCCGGGCGGGCGGCTGGTGGCGTACAGCTCGGGCGGCGGGACGATCCAGGCGTACGACCTCCTCGTCGGCGCCAGGACCGTGACCGGCTTCCAGATGGCGCGGATCGCCCGTGAGCGCCCGGAGTTGTACGAGCGGTGGCGGCGGGAGCTGTGGCTGCTGTTCCTGGACGGCGCCCTTCGGACCGCCGTGCACGGGGAGTTCGCCCTGGAAGACGCCGCGAAGGCGCACGAGGTGATCGAGGGGCGCCGCAACCTGGGGAAGGTCGTACTCCATCCGTGACGGACACGCGCGGGGTTCTTGTGGGGCGCGGGGTGCACAACTACGGTCCGTGACCGGAATGTCGCATTTCCGGATGAACGGAAACTGAAAGGGTGCCCGTGCCGTCGAGCCGCGCACGTCTGAGATCCCCCCTGACCGCCGTCCCCGCCACCGGCGCCCTGCTCGCCCTCCTCGCCCTGCCGGGCACCGTCCACGCCCAACGCCCCACCGTCGCAACAGGGTTGGAGCAGCAGGTCCTCTTCAAGGCGGACCGGGACCCGGGGTACGCCTGCTTCCGCATCCCGGCGATCGTCCGGACCGCCGCGGGCACCCTCCTCGCGTTCGCCGAGGGACGCGTCCTCGACTGCGGGGACGCCGGCGACATCGACATCGTCCTCAAACGGTCCACCGACGGCGGCCGCACCTGGGGCCCCCTTCAGGTGGTCACCGAGGGGGACGGCGACACCCACGGCAACCCGGCCCCGGTCGTGGACCGTACGACAGGCCGCGTCCTGCTCGCCGAGACCTACAACACGGGCCGTGCGGACGGCGGCAACTGCCGGATGCCCTGCGACCGCACCCCGCACCTCCAGTACAGCGACGACGACGGCCGCACCTGGTCCGCGCCCCGCGGCCTGAGCGCCTCGATCCTGCCCCCACAGCCGGTCTCCTGGTACGCCACCGGCCCCGTGCACGGCATCCAGCTCAGCCGCGGCCCGCACGCCGGGCGGCTGGTGTTCGGGGTCAACTCCGAGACGTGGGACGGCGACCGGGTGAGCGTGAACCACGCGGCGCTGGTGGTGAGCGACGACGGCGGCGCGCACTGGCGGGTGGGCGCCACCGACTCCTGGCCGGTCGCCGCCGACGGCACCTTCCGGCAGAAGCCGTCCGAGGTCACGGTCGCCGAACGCGCCGACGGCTCGGTCCTCGTCAGCGGGCGCGAACAGGACGGCACCGACCTCGGCCACCGCACCCAGGCCGTCAGTGAGGACGGCGGTGACAGCTTCACCGCACCGTTCCGGACCCTCCCGGACCTCCCCGCACCCCAGGTCCAGTGCGCCGCCCTGGACTTCGGCGGGCGTCTGCTGCTGTCCTGCCCGGCGGACCCGGACCGCCGCCGCACGATGACGATCCGCTCCTCCTACGACGGCGGCCGCACCTGGGACACCCCCGACCGCGCCACCGTCGTCACCGAGGACTGGTCCGGCTACTCCGACCTGGCCCCGGCCGACGAGGGCACGGTGGGCCTGCTGTACGAGGCCGGGACCGCCGACGCGCGCGACGAGATCCGCTTCGCCCGCATCGCCGGGGACCGCCTGGCACCGCGCCGCGGCCCCGACCCGACCACCCCCGACCGCGCTCCCCTCGCGCCGCCCGCGGCCGTGCTGGGCGGCGCCCGGGAGACGGCCGGGGTCGTCGGCGGCGCCCTGGAGCTCGACGGCGCCGACGACGCCGTACGGCTGCCGTACCGCGAGGAACTCCCGCTCGGTTCCGGGGACTTCACCGCGTCCCTGTGGTTCAGGTACACGGCCAGGGCCGGGGAGCAGCCGCTGTTGTGGATGGGTGGCGTCGGCGACCGGCAGCCGCAGGTGTGGCTGCGCGGGGAGCCGGCAAGCGGACGGGTGCGCGGGCTGATCACCGTGCGGGAGGGCGCTACGGCCGTGCGGACGGCGTCGGTGAGCGCGAGCGGCGTGTTCGACGACGGGCGGTGGCACCACCTGGCCCTGCGCCGGGGCGGCGGCCGGCTCACGCTCTTCGCCGACGGCAGGGCGGTCGGCACACCGGACGTGCCGGGCTCGGTCAGCCGCAACGCTCCGTTCGGGGTGCACGTCGGGCAGCGCGTGGACGGCCGGGCCCGCCTCACCGGCGCGATCGACGAGGTCCGGGTGTGGCGCCGGGCTCTGACCGACGCCGAGATCACCGGCGGGAACGCCGGACCGGCGGACACCGTCCTGTGGCTGCCCATGGACCGGGTGGACGACAGCCGCTAACGTCGCGACCCGTGCCCGAGGACGCACGAGCACGACAGCGGACCGGCACCGGCGTCGGTCTGCTGCTGGCGCTGGTGCTCGGAGCCGTGCTGCTCACCGCCCTCCCGGACGGCGGCGGGCGGGACGGCGACTGCACACCGCTCACCGTCGGCTCCTGGTCGGCGGACGACCGGCTCACCGGCGAGTTCGCCCGCTACGGCGACGACGGCGCCCGCGGCGACGACTGGACCGGCGGCGACGGCACCCACTCGGTACGGCTGCCCGACGGGCGGCTGCTGTGGCTGTTCTCCGACACCTACCTCGGCCAGGTGTACGCCCCGCCCGGCCCGCTCGGCGAGTCGCACCCCTGGCGCGACACCACCGCCCCTCTGGTGCGCAACTCGGCGGTGCTGATGCGCGACGGCCGGCTGGAGAGCACCCTCCCGGCACCCCTGTTCCCGGACCCGGGCCCGAACCAGTGGCGCTGGCCGGTCGCGGCCCGCGTGGAACCCCGCAGCCCCGGCTCGGACGAACAGGTCGTCCGGGTGCTGCTGTGGGTGCGGACGGCGGGACCGTACCCCTGGATCTACGGTGTGCCGACCGCCACCGAGGTCGCCACGCTCTCGCTGCCCGGCCTGCGTGTCGAGTCGATCACGAAGATCCTCGACGAGCAGCGGGTGGCGGACCCGTCCCGGCGGGTGCTGTTCGGGACCACGCTGGTCGGGGACGGCGGGTGGACGTACGTCTTCGGCGGCGACGACGGCCGGGCCGCGTCCCGGGCCGTGTCCTCGGCGTACGTGGCCCGGGTGCCGGAGGGCGGGCTCGCCGCGCCGGGCGCCTGGGAGTACTGGGACGGCTCGCGGTGGACGACCGGCACCCGTCCGCACCCGGTGCTCGGGGACGGGCGGCGCACCGGCGTGGGCAGCGCCTTCTCCGTCGTGCGGCGGGAGGGGACGTACGTGCTGTTCACCATGGCCGCGGGGGCGAAGGGGCTCGCGGCCGTGACCTCGTACTGGTCCTGCTCCCCCACCGGGCCCTGGCACGGTCCGGACAAGGACTTCACCCCGTCCCTGCCCTCCGGTCAGGTCGCCGCCTACAACCCGCAGGCGCACCCCGAACTCAGCGGCGGGGGGCGGCTGGTGCTCAGTTACGACGTCAACCGGCTGGAGACGGACCTCGCTTCGGCCCAGCTCAACCGGAACGTCGCGCTGTACCGACCGCGGTTCGTGACGCTGCGGCTGACTCCCGCGCACTGACCTCCCGGGACTCCTCCGCGACGGGGTCGTGCGAGCGGCGCTTGGCGATCACCGCGCAGACCATCAACTGCATCTGGTGGAAGAGCATCAGCGGCAGCACGGCGAGCGAGGCGTGCGCGCCGAACAGGACGCTGGCCATGGGGAGTCCGGAGGCGAGGGACTTCTTCGAGCCGGCGAACTGGATGGCGATGCGGTCCTCGCGGTCGAAGCGCAGCGCCTTGGCGCCGTACCAGGTCAGGGCGAGCATCAGGGCGAGCAGGACGGCCTCGACGATCAGGAGCCCGCCGAGCCTGAGCGGGCTCACCTGGTGCCAGATGCCCTGGACCATGCCCTCGCTGAACGCGGTGTAGACGACCAGCAGGATCGACCCGCGGTCGACCAGGCCGAGGATCTTCTTGTGGCGGGTGATGAAGCCGCCGATCCAGCGGCGCGTCAACTGGCCCGCCAGGAACGGCACCAGCAGCTGGAGCACGATCTCCAGGAGCGAGTCCGCCGAGAACCCGCCGCCGCTGCTGCCGAGCAGGGCGGCCGCGAGGAGCGGGGTGATGACGATGCCGACCAGGGAGGAGAAGGAGCCGGCGCAGATCGCGGCGGGCACGTTGCCGCGGGCGATCGAGGTGAAGGCGATCGAGGACTGGATGGTGGAGGGGACCAGGGTGAGGAAGAGCAGGCCCTGGTAGAGGGGGTCGGTCAGGAAGACCGGGACGAGGCCGCGGGCGGCCAGGCCCAGCAGCGGGAAGATCACGAACGTGCAGGCGAGGACCGTGACGTGCAGGCGCCAGTGCTTGAGGCCGTCCAGGGCCTCACGGGTGGACAGACGGGCGCCGTACAGGAAGAAGAGGAAGGCGATCGCCGCCGTGGAGGCTCCGGAGGCCACGTCCGCGGTGGTCCCGCGCGCCGGTACGAGGGCGGCGAGGCCCACCGTGCCGAGCAGCAGCAGGATGTACGGGTCGACCGGCATCCAGGCCGGCCACTTGAGGCGCTTCACGGTGCTCCACTTGCTCGTGTTCGACGACGGTACGGGGTCATGGCGGACACCTCCCTCAGGCCGGAGGGTCCCCCTCCATCGTCCTCCCTCACCCCTTGATCGGGAATCCCGCATACCACTCTGACTGTCATCATGTTCCGCGATAACCTGGGGCCGTGTACGACCCGTCGCAGTTGCGCACCTTCCTGGCGGTGGCGCAGACCCTGAGCTTCACCCAGGCCGCCCGGCGGCTGGGGCTGCGCCAGTCGACGGTGAGCCAGCACGTACGGCGCCTGGAGGAGGCCGCGGGGCGTCAGCTCTTCACCCGGGACACCCACTCCGTGGAGCTGACGGAGGACGGCGAGGCGATGCTGGGGTTCGCCCGGCGGATCCTGGAGGTGCACGACCAGGCGACGGCGTTCTTCACCGGCACCCGTCTGCGCGGGCGGCTGCGGTTCGGGGCGTCGGAGGACTTCGTGCTCACCCGGCTGCCGGAGATCCTCGAGGGCTTCCGGTACGACCACCCCGAGGTGGACCTGGAGCTGACGGTCGAGCTGTCGGGCACGCTGCACGAACGACTGGCGGCCGGGAAGCTCGACCTCGTGCTCGCCAAGCGGCGGCCCGAGGACCCCCGCGGTGAGCTGGTGTGGCACGACCGGCTGGTGTGGATCGGCGCGGAGCGGCTCCGCCCGGACGCGGACCGTCCGGTGCCGCTGATCGTCTACCCGCCGCCGGGGATCACCCGGACGCTGGCTCTCGAGGCCCTGGAGCGGCAGGGGCGGGAGTGGCGGATCGTGTGCACCAGCGGAAGCCTGAACGGCCTGATCGCCGCGGCGCGGGCGGGGCTGGGGGTGATGGCGCACTCCCGGGGGCTGGTGCCGCCGGGGCTGGTGGAGGTGCCCGACCGGTTCGGGCTGCCGGAGCTGGGGCGGGTGGACTTCGTGCTGGTGCACGGCCGCCGGCGGACGGCCGCGCAGGGGGCGGCCGAGGCGCTCGCCGCCGCGATCCTGGCGGGCGGGGACCGGCTGCACCGGGGGTGAGGGCTTCGGCCGAGTGACGCATCGCGGGTCGGTGGCGCTGAGGGAAGAGAAGGCGGCACCTCGTCGTGGGCAACCGTTTCACCAGCGCGGCGAGCCGTAACCGGGACGTACAGATTCCGTGGAGATTACGGCACCGAAACTTACTCAACCGTCAGTTTTCTGTCCGACCCTTCCCCATGTGAGGGCATTTTCCGGTACTGACCTGGCCATACGTGAGCACCCCTCGGCTTCGACCCCCCTCCCGCCCGCTGTCGGGGTGGGGTAGCTTTCACGGCGCTGTGCGGAGCTTCACTGAGCGCCAGGGAGAGCGGGGAGCGGGGTTTGCGCGAGTTCACCAACCCTCCGTTGGCGTTGGCACCCCCCGTGGGCGGACTGGCCGACGTCGTCTTCGAGCATGCCCAGAACGACCCCGTGCACATCGCCCTCGGCCGCAAGGACGAGAACGGCCGGTGGCGAGACGTGACCTCGGCGGAGTTCCGCGACGAGGTCATGGCCCTCGCCAAGGGATTGCTTGCCCAAGGCATCCGCTTCGGTGACCGGGTCGCGATCATGTCCCGCACCCGCTACGAGTGGACGCTCTTCGACTTCGCGCTGTGGACGATCGGCGCGCAGGTGGTGCCGGTCTACCCCACCTCCTCCGCCGAGCAGTGCTTCTGGGCGCTGTACGACGCCGAGTGCACGGCCGCGATCGTGGAGCACGAGGACCACGCGATGACCATCGCCACGGTCATCGACCGGCTCCCGCGACTGCACCGGCTCTGGCAGCTCGACTCCGGCGCCGTGCAGGAGCTGTACGACGCCGGCGCCGCCATCGAGGACGAGGTGGTGCACCGCCACCGCCAGGCGGTCACCCCGGACTCGGTCGCGACGATCATCTACACCTCGGGCACCACCGGCCGTCCCAAGGGCTGTGTCATCACCCACGGCAACTTCATGTACGAGGCGGACACCGTCATCGAGCGCTGGGAGCCGGTGTTCCACTCCAAGAAGGGCGACGAGGCGGCGACCCTGCTGTTCCTGCCGCTCGCGCACGTCTTCGGCCGGATGGTCCAGGTCGCGGCGATCCGCGGCGGGGTCCGCTTCGGCCACCAGCCGCAGATGAACGCGGCCGCCCTGCTGCCGGACCTCGCCGCGTTCAAGCCGACCTTCTTCCTCGGGGTGCCGTACATCTTCGAGAAGGTGTTCAACGCCTCCCGCCGCAAGGCCGAGAAGGAAGGGAAGGCCGGCCCCTTCGAGAAGGCCGTCGACGTGGCGGTGAAGTACGCGGACGCCATGGAGGCCAAGGCCTGGGGCGTCGGTCCCGGCCCCTCGGCGGGGCTGCGGATGCAGCACCAGCTCTTCGACAAGCTCGTCTACTCCAAGATGCGGGCGGCCATGGGCGGCCGCATCAGACACGCCATGACCGGCGGTTCGGCCATGGACCGCAAGCTGGGCCTGTTCTTCGCCGGCGCGGGCGTGCACATCTACGAGGGGTACGGCCTCACCGAGTCCACGGCGGCCGCCACCGCCAACCCGCCCGAGCGCACCCGCTACGGCACGGTCGGCCAGCCCATCCCGGGCATGACCGTGCACATCGCGGACGACGGCGAGGTCTGGCTGCACGGCGCCAACGTCTTCCAGGGCTACCTCAACAACGAGAAGGCCACCGACGAGGCCCTGCACGACGGCTGGCTCGCCACCGGCGACCTCGGCTTCCTCGACGAGGACGGCTACCTCACCATCACCGGCCGCAAGAAGGAGATCCTCGTCACCTCCGGCGGCAAGAGCGTCTCCCCCGGCGTGCTGGAGGAGCGGGTCCGCGACCATCCGCTGGTCTCGCAGTGCATCGTCGTGGGCAACGACCGGCCCTACGTCGCCGCCCTCGTCACCCTCGACCAGGAGGCGGTCGAGCACTGGCTGGGGATGCGCGACAAGCCCCGGATGTCCCCGGCCGAGCTCGTGCGCGACGCCGACCTGGAGACCGAGGTGCGGCGCGCGGTGGTGGCCGCCAACACCCTGGTCTCGCAGGCCGAGTCGATCCGCACCTTCCGCATCCTGGCGCAGCCCTTCACCGAGGAGCACGGGCTGCTGACGCCGTCGCTGAAGCTGAAGCGCAAGGCGATCGAGACGGCGTACGCGAACGAGGTCGAGGCGCTGTACCGGGCCTGAGCCGTCTCACACGAGCTGGTAGCCGCGCAGGTCGGTCAGCAGCAGATAGGTGTCCTGGAGGGACCCCGAGGTGTCACCCAGGGAGCGGTAGATGCCCCACTTCGGGCGCACCCGGTCCGCCAGGAAGGTGTCGACCCCGGTCTTCGACGCGTCGACCACCGTGGCGCCGCCCGACCTGAGGATCCAACGGACCGAGCCCGCCGAGCCGTTGCCCACCTTGATCTGGAAGTCGACGTCGGTCCACCTGTCGTGCAGCGGGTCGAGGCTGGTGCGGCCCACCAGGGTGTCGCTGTCGAACAGCTTCAGTTCGATGGTCTGCGCCCCGTTCACCCGCCGCAGGGACTGCACGACGATCGGCGAGGTGCCGGTGCCCGGCTGCTTCATCTGCATGATGTGGGTGAAGCTGGTGGTCGCCTTCAGGGAGCTCGGGATGTACATCGAGTAGGTGACCCGCCAGGTCTGGCCCTCGGTCCACCGCAGGTAGCTGCTGCCGCTGGTGCGCAGCCCGGTGACCTCCTGGCGCTGGCGGTCGGTCGAGGTGTCGCGGTCGGCCATGTGGATGTTGAAGCGCCAGTTGTTGCCGGTGGCGTAGATGTGGGGCTGTCCGCCGGGGTGCGAGTCGGCCCGGTCGTCCTCGACCGTCTCGAAGGCGCCGAGGCCGTCACCGCTCGCGGTCGGCGCCCACTTCTGCTGCCAGGAGGCGGCGTGCGCGGCCGTGGCGGCGGGCAGGCCGGCCGCCGCTCCCGCGGCCCCGGCGAGGGCGGCGCCCAGCAGTGCCCTTCTGGATGTGCTCATGACATACATCACCTCACAGATCGGCGGTGTTCACATTCATGTACGGCGTTCAGTGACACAATCCAGAGTCGCCGCAGGGCCGTTGGCGGTCAATGGTCCGGACCAAAGTGACCGGACGGATTCTCCCGTCAGGAATGCATCACGGCTTGTGATCGTTGACGATGGGAGAACCATCTGACGACAACCGTAAGGATCAAGAGCTCGTGAGCAGCAAGGTCCCCCCGATCATCCTCAACAACGGCGTCGAGATGCCCCAGCTCGGTTTCGGCGTCTGGCAGGTGCCGGACGACGAGGCCGAACGCGCCGTCGCCACCGCGCTCGAGGCCGGGTACCGCAGCATCGACACAGCGGCGATCTACGGCAACGAAACGGGCACCGGAAAGGCCATCGCGGCCTCCGGAGTGGCCCGTGAGGACATCTTCGTCACGACCAAGCTCTGGAACAGCGACCAGGGCTACGACTCGACCCTGCGCGCTTTCGACACCTCGCTGGACAAGCTCGGCCTGGACTACGTCGACCTGTACCTGATCCACTGGCCCACGCCCGCACGCGACCTGTACGTCGACAGCTACAAGGCGTTCGAGAAGCTGTACGCGGACGGCCGGATCAAGGCCATCGGCGTCTCCAACTTCGAACCCGAGCACCTGAAGCGGCTGATCGCCGAGACGTCCGTCGTCCCGGCCGTCGACCAGATCGAGCTGCACCCGCACCTCCAGCAGCACGCCGCACGCGAGTACCACGCGGAGCAGGGCATCGCGACCGAGGCCTGGTCGCCGCTCGGCTCCGGCAAGGGCCTCCTGGAGGTCCCGGCCGTCGTGGCCATCGCCCAGAAGCACGGCCGCACCCCGGCCCAGATCGTGCTGCGCTGGCACCTCCAGCTGGGCAACGTGGTCATCCCCAAGTCCGTGACCCCGTCCCGGATCAAGGAGAACATCGAGGTCTTCGACTTCAGCCTGGACGACGAGGACCTGGCGGCGATCAGGGCGCTCAACGAGGACAGGCGCCTCGGCCCGGACCCGGCGACGTTCAACGCCGCCTGACGGCACAGCGGTTCGGCCGGCGGCGGGCCCCTGGATCAGGGTCCCGCCGCCGGCCGTCGTGCGTCCGGTGCCCCGCGGCTCAGACGGGCTGCCCGACCGGCCGGACGACCACGGTGTTGATGTCGACGCCCTCCGGCTGCCGTACGGCCCACACGACCGAGGCGGCGATCTGGTCCGCGGTGAGCAGGTGCCCCGGCGGCAGGCTGCCGTAACTGTCCCAGAACGGCGTCTCCGTCCGGCCGGGGGCGATCAGGGTGACGCCGACACCGAACTCGGTGACCTCACGGCGGGTGTTCTCGGCGAGCCCGGTCACCGCCCACTTCGTCGCCCCGTAGATGTTGCCGGGCGTGTGCACGAACCCGGCGACGCTGCCGACCAGGACGATCCGGCCGCGGCTCTCCTTGAGCGCGTCGATGGAGGCGCGGATCAGGAGGGCGGGGCCGAGCACGTTGGTCAGCACCATCTCGGACCAGCCGGCCGGGTCTCCCGCGGCCACGGTGTCATGGGTGGCGAAGCCCGCGTTGGCCACGACCGTGTCCAGCCGGCCGAACTCCTTGAGCGTGCCGTCCACGGCGGCCCTGACGTCGCCGTACTCGGCCGCGTTGCCGACGAACGTCAACAGCCCCTCCGGGTTGCCCAGTTCCTCGGCGAAGGCCCGCAGCCGCGGCTCCCCACGACCGGTGACGGCCACCCGGTGCCCCGCGTCGAGCAGTTGCCGCGCGACCGCGGCCCCGATACCGCTGCCACCGCCGGTGATGAGCGCGACCGGTGATTCGGACATGGCTTCCCCCTGTGTGTCTGCTGTGCGTCTGCGTCAACTCGTGGACGCCGGGGAGTACATCAGTTGAAGCGCTCTCGAAGTCAAGTGCCGCAGCGCACGCCTGCGGTGTCCCCTCCTCAGCCGGTCCGCACCGCCGTGTGCACCGTGTGCGCCGCCAGCAGGAACACGTCCGCCCGGCGGTGCACGCTCGCCGTGTCCTCGGGGTCGAGCAGCCGGTCGAGGGTGGTGCGGTCGTCCGCGTCCAGGTGGTCCGCGAAGACGTCCCGCAACCGGCCCAGCGACGCGGCGACGTACGCACGGGCCCGGTCGGTCGTCGGTGCCGGAAGGTCCAGCATGAAGCTGCGCGTCCCGGTGTGCCGCAGCCCGGCGGAGGCCATCAGCGCGGGCCAGTCCTCGACCTCCGGGACGGAGTCGGGCAGGTCCGCGCGCATCTGCGCGAACCACTCCTCCTCCAGCGCGTCCAGCCGCGCCTGGAGCCCGGGCCGTCCGATCCCGATGTCCCGGGGCAGGAAGCGTGCCGGCAGTCCGCCCTCCATCAACGCCAGGGTGCCGCCCCGCGCCAGCCGGGAGGCGAACGCGGCGATGCCGGCCCGCTGGTCGCCCAGGTGGTGCAGGCTCCGGCTGGCCCAGAGCAGGTCGACGGGGTAGTCCAAGTCGTCGAGGATGCCCGGCAGTTCACCGGTGAGGGTGCCGAAGCGGTCGGCGACCCCGAGCCGCTCGGCCCGGGCCCGGGCCCGCTGAAGCAGCGGCTCGGCACCGTCGACGGCGACCACCCGGGCCGCCGGGAACGCCTCGGCGAGCAGACAGGACAGCACCCCGGGCCCGCTGCCCGCGTCGACGACCAGCCCCGGCTCGGTCTGCTTGTGCCCGAGCCAGGCCAGCGCCCGCTCGTAGAGGGGGGTGAAGAGTTCGGCCTGGGTCTCCAGGTGTTCGGCCATCCTGGACCAGTCGATGTCGGTGTGGTCGTGGTGGTGACCACCGTGGACGTGACCGTGCTCGTCGTGACCGTGCTCGTCGTGATCGTGCGCCATGGTGCCAGCCTCTCCTCGGGATGCGGCCAGCGTGCGCCGACGCACCGCGATGACACCAGCGATGTTGCCACGACAGCAAAAAGCACGGCAAAGCGGACGCAAAGAAAAGGGGATGCGCCCGCCCCCGCCGGTCCCCCACGATGACCCCATGGACGACGAACTGGTGGAGCGCTTCCTCGACGACGGCTTCGTACGGATCGAGGGCGCCTTCCCGCCCCGCGTCGCCCAGCACTGCGCGTCGCTGCTGTGGCGGGAGACGGGCTACGACCGTGAGGACCGGGCCACCTGGAAGGACCCGGTGGTCTGGGTGGCCGACATGGCGCAGGGCCCGTTCGCGGCGGCCGCCAACACTCCGGTCCTGCACGAGGCGTTCGACCTGCTGGTGGGCGAGGACCGCTGGCAGTCCCGCTACTCACTGGGCAGCTTCCCGTTGCGGTTTCCGCACGCGGAGGAACCCGACGACGCGGGCTGGCACATCGAGGGCAGCTACCTCCCCGAGGGCGCCCCGGCCGGGATGTACCACACCAATCTGCGGTCCCGGGACCGCGCCCTGCTGATGCTGTTCCTGTTCAGCGAGGTCACCGAGGCGGACGCCCCGACCCGCATCAGGGTGGGCTCCCATCTCGACGTCCCCGCGGTCCTGGAGCCGTACGGCGAACAGGGCGCGTCCTTCCTGGAGTCGGGCCCCGCGGTCGCCGAGGCCTCGGCCCACCGCCCGCTCGCCCACGCCACCGGCAGCCCCGGCGACGTCTACCTCTGCCATCCCTTCCTCGTGCACGCGGCCCAGCCCCACCACGGCACGAACCCCCGTTTCATGGCACAGCCGCCACTGCTCACGGCGCGGCCGCACGTGCTGGACCGGCCGGACGGCGACTACTCGGCGGTGGAGTACGCGATCCGCCGGGGCCTGGCCAAGGAGCACTGACCGGACCCCGGCGGGGGTGTCGCGTCCCGTGGTCGGCGGACTACAGCGCCGGGTACGCGTTCTTCATGAGCTCCTGGAACTGCGCGGAGAACCAGTGCCCCGACAGCGGGGCGTTCGGCAGCGCACCGGACATGTTGTTGTTGTTCCGCGGGTTGCCGGTGTACGTCGGGTCGCACATCCGGTCGAAGCCCTTGCCCTCGTCGTTCGGGACGGCCGAGCTGGCCCCGTCGGACTCACCCGGAGGCTTGATCCACACGTAGGCGTCGATCCCGGCGGCCGGGCTGGCCTTCGGACGCTCACCGAGACCGGCACCCGCCTGGTTGCACCAGTTGCCGACGTGGATGCGCCGGTCGATCTTGCCGCCGTTGACGTAGGTGTCCACGTCGGTCATGGCACCGGGGCCGGTGGGCCGGGCGGAGCCGCCCCAGCCGTTGCGGGAGGTGTCGATCAGCATGCCGACGCCCGCCGGGAAGCCCTGGTTCACGGCCTCCTGCCGGAACGCCTGGGCGTAGGAGAGCTCGTCGACGTACCGGTTCCAGTCGACCCACTTCGACTCGCGCACGGACTTGCCGTTCACGGAGTCGTTGATGGTGAAGTTCGGCTCCTTCAGCGCGCTGTAGTTGGCGGTGTTGGTGATGAAGCCCTGCACGTCGTTGATCGTGGCGCCCTCGGCGGTGGCGGCCTGCTTGATCTGCTGGACGGTCGCGGAGAAGTTGTCGTCCCAGCCGAGCCAGCCGTGGTGCCCGGCGTCCACGTAGTTGTAGACGTTGGGGGCGTCACCGAGCTTGTTGAGCGCGTAGCCGACGCCCTTGACGTAGTTGCCGTTGGCCTTCATCGTGTCGCAGTTCGCGGTGGCCGTGGCCCGCGGCGTGACGTTGGTGACGAGGCTCGGCAGCGAGTCGATCTCGACCGTGTTGACGATCCGCAGCGAGGCGTACTTGGGGTCGGCGAGGATCGCGGCGATCGGGTCGATGTACTGCGTCTTGTACTTGTCGATCTCCGTCGGGCCCAGTTCGCCGTTGGAGGCGAGGGCCGAGCAGTCGCGTCCGGGCAGGTCGTAGATGACCAGCTGGACGACGAGCTCTCCCGAGCCCTTCTGCTTCAGCGCCTCGTCGAGATGGGCGCGCAGTCCCATCTTGCCGCCGGTGCCGTTGATCGCGGCGATCCGGTCCAGCCACACGCCGGTGGGCTGGTTGGAGATGCGGCTGCCCCCCGGTTCCGCGGCGGCGTTGGCGGACCACTCGGGATTCACGTACACCTTGGCGCCCGCGTACGGGTTGTCGACCCGGGTGCCCGGGGTGCCGGGGTCGGTCGGGCCCGGGTCGGTGGGGCCGCCGCCGTCGACGTTGCAGGTCACCCCGTCGAGGGTGAACGTGGCCGGCACGGCGTTGGTGCCGCTGTAGGAGCCCTGGAAGCCGAAGCTGGCCGAACCACCGGTGGGGAGCGTGCCGTTGTAGCTCTCGTTGGCGGCGGTGACGGCCGTTCCGCTCTGACTGATCTTGGCGTTCCAGCCGCTGGTGACCTTCTGGTTCCCGGCGTACGACCACTTCAGCGACCAACTCGACTTGGCGGCGCTGTTGTTGGTGATCGTGACGGCGGCGGTGAATCCGGTGTCCCACTGGTTCTGCACCTTGTAGTCCACGGTGCAGGGGACGGCGGCGATACCTGCGTCCCCGGGGGTCACGGCGAGCGCGGTCCCGGAGGCCCCGGCGACGAGCGCCAGGGCAGCGAGGAGCGCTGTTCTCGTACGACTCATGAGTGCGGGTTTCCTTCTCGTTCGCGGGAGTTGTCCGTCGAGCGGGTGGTGGAGCGGGTGCGGTCCGGTGACCGGGTGCGGTCCGTTCAGGGCGCGCAGACGGTCACGCAGCCCGGTGCCGAACGCTGTGGATGTGCAGTCGCTGCTGATCAGGGACGGCCCCGAGGGGCAGTCCCAGGTGTTCCGGGCGGGCGACACCGCCGGCCGGGATCAGGTCGGCGGCGCCGGTGCCCCGGACGCTGTCGACGAGGTCCCGCATGCCGGCGGCCCGGTACCCGATGTCCGGGCAGGTGGCGCGGTCCGGCAGGGCTCGTCGAACAGGTCGGCACTGCGCGTCGAGGCGGGGTGCGTCGAATCCGAGCGGGCGCGGGTTCGACGCCCGGGCAACTGCGCACGCCGCCCGTGTTGTTGGTGACGAGCACGGACCCCTGGAAGCCGCTGTCCCGCTGACCGGTGACGAAATGCTCCACCGAGCAGGCGGGGGCGGCACCGGACGCCGTGACCACCGGAACCGGCACGGACCCGAGGAGGGCGACCGCGTCGGCCACGGCTACTGCCGTGCCCGGGGGGATGAGCCCCGGACCCCCGGCGGACGAACGGGCCGACCAGCGTGACCGGCGCGATCTCCGCGGGGCGGACCCGAGTAAAAGTGCTGAACGCGGGGGGTGTCGCATGAGCGACTCCTTGCAGATCAGCGCGCCGTCACGGACGCGTCGACTGATGGAATCGCTCCCACTGGTGTTGAGGAAGGTAGCGCCAAGTGACGGCAAAGAACAGGGGGTTACTTGACTTTTCCCAGGCCCCGTTCGTCGAATCTTTTCGACTCTTCAAGCACCTTGACCCCTTGAACGCACGTCTCCACTATGGGAGCGCTCCCACTGGTTCAAGCCTTGACTTCTCCGAGCCGCACAAGGAGGAACCAGCAATGCCCCCCACCAGGAGACGCCGGACCGCCCGGCGATTGTGGACCGCTGTCGTGGCGGCCCTGGCACTGCCGTTCGCGATGCTGAGTGCGGCTTCGACTCCCGCACAAGCAGCCGCAGTTCAGTGCAGTGTCGACTACAAGACCAACGACTGGGGCTCCGGTTTCACCGCGGATCTGACGATCACCAACCGCGGCACGGACGCCATCAACGGCTGGACCCTGACGTACGGCTACACGGGCAACCAGAAGC
Organism: Streptomyces sp. NPDC091972; assembly: GCF_044756385.1. Taxonomy (NCBI): domain Bacteria; kingdom Bacillati; phylum Actinomycetota; class Actinomycetes; order Kitasatosporales; family Streptomycetaceae; genus Streptomyces; species Streptomyces sp. NPDC091972. The sequence continues at coordinate 33,293 of NZ_JBIVSV010000015.1, forward strand.
TGAGCAACGGCTGGAACGGCACCTGGAGCCAGTCCGGCCAGACGGTCACGGTCAAGAACGCCACGTACAACGCGAACATCGCCGCGGGTGCCGCCGTCACCACCGGGGCGCAGTTCACCTACAGCGGCACCAACGCGGCGCCCACCGACTTCGCCGTCAACGGGACCAGTTGCACCGGTGCCCACCAACCGCCCATCACCGTGCTGACCAGCCCGGCGGCCGGCGCGGTCTACACCCAGGGCACCGCGGTCCCGCTCGCCGCGACGGCCGCCGCGGCGGACAACGCGACCATCAGCAAGGTGGAGTTCTACGACAACACCACGCTGCTCGGCACCGACACGACCTCGCCGTACTCGCTCTCGGTTTCAAGCTTGACCGTGGGCAGTCATTCACTGCTCGCGAAGGCGTACGACAGCCTGGGCGCGTCCGCGGAGTCCACGCCGGTCGGCATCACGGTCGCCTCGGGGCCCGCGGTCGTCGCCTCGGCCACCCAACTGGCCGTGCAGCAGGGCAGGACGGGCACGTACACCGTGAAGCTGTCGACCCAGCCCTCGGCCAACGTGACGGTCACGACCACCAGGACCGGCGGCAACTCGGGTCTGTCGGTGACCGGCGGGGCCTCGCTGACCTTCACCCCGTCGAACTGGAACACCGCGCAGACGGTGACCATCACCGCCGACTCCTCCGGCACCGGCGCGGCGACCTTCGAGTCGACGGCGACCGGCCACGCGAAGGCCTCGGTGAACGTCACCCAGATCGCGGCGACGGGCACGTACAACGCCCGGTTCCTGGATCTGTACGGCAAGATCACCAACCCGGCGAACGGCTACTTCTCCCCCGAGGGCATCCCCTACCACTCGGTGGAGACGCTGATCGTCGAGGCGCCGGACCACGGCCACGAGACCACCTCGGAGGCATACAGCTACCTCCTGTGGCTCCAGGCCATGTACGGCAAGGTGACGGGCGACTGGTCCAAGTTCAACGGCGCCTGGGAAATCATGGAGAAGTACATGATCCCCACGCACGCCGACCAGCCGACCAACTCCTTCTACAACGCCTCCAAGCCGGCCACCTACGCGCCCGAGCTGGACACCCCGAACGAGTACCCGGCGAAGCTGGACTCCTCGGTCTCGGTGGGTTCGGACCCGATCGCCGGTGAGCTGAAGAGCGCGTACGGCACGGACGACATCTACGGCATGCACTGGCTCCAGGACGTCGACAACGTCTACGGCTACGGCAACTCGCCCGGCAAGTGCGAGGCCGGGCCGACGGACACCGGACCGTCGTACATCAACACCTTCCAGCGCGGCGCGCAGGAGTCGGTGTGGGAGACGGTGCCGCAGCCGACCTGCGACCAGTTCAAGTACGGTGGCAAGAACGGGTACTTGGACCTGTTCACCGGTGACTCGTCGTACGCCAGGCAGTGGAAGTTCACCAACGCCCCGGACGCCGACGCGCGTGCCGTGCAGGCCGCGTACTGGGCCGCCAAGTGGGCGAAGGAGCAGGGCAAGGGCTCCGACGTCTCGGCGACCGTGGGCAAGGCCGCGAAGATGGGCGACTACCTGCGCTACGCCATGTACGACAAGTACTTCAAGAAGATCGGCAACTGTGTCGGTCCGTCCACCTGCGCGGCCGGTACCGGCAAGGACGCCTCGATGTACCTGCTGTCCTGGTACTACGCCTGGGGCGGCGCCACCGACACCTCGGCGGGCTGGGCCTGGCGCATCGGATCCAGCCACGCGCACGGCGGCTACCAGAACCCGATGGCCGCGTACGCGCTGAGCTCGTACGCCGACCTGAAGCCCAAGTCGGCCACGGGCGCGACGGACTGGAACACCTCGCTCACCCGCCAGATCGAGTTCTACCGCTGGCTCCAGTCCGACGAGGGTGCCATCGCGGGCGGTGCGACGAACAGCTGGGCGGGCCGCTACGCGCCTCCCCCGGCCGGGAAGTCGACGTTCTACGGCATGTACTACGACCAGCAGCCCGTCTACCACGACCCGCCGTCCAACCAGTGGTTCGGCTTCCAGGCGTGGTCGATGGAGCGGGTCGCCGAGTACTACCAGCAGACGGGGAACGCGCAGGCCAAGGCGGTCCTGGACAAGTGGGTCAAGTGGGCGCTGTCCAAGACCACGATCAACCCGGACGGCACCTACCAGATCCCGTCGACGTTGCAGTGGTCGGGCCAGCCCGACACCTGGAACGCGTCGAGCCCCGGTGCCAACAGCGGGCTGCACGTCACCGTCGCCGACTACACCAACGACGTCGGTGTGGCCGCCGCGTACGCCAAGACCCTGACGTACTACGCGGACCGCAGCGGTGACACCGCCGCCGCCGGCACGGCGAAGGCCCTGCTGGACGGCATGTGGACCAACTACCAGGACAGCCTCGGCATCGCGGTACCGGAGAACCGGGCGGACTACAACCGCTTCGACGACCCGGTGTACGTGCCGAGCGGCTGGACCGGGACCATGCCCAACGGCGACGCCGTCAACTCCTCGTCCACCTTCGAGTCGATCCGGTCGTTCTACGAGGACGATCCGGCCTGGTCGAAGATCGAGGCGTATCTGAAGGGCGGCGCGGTGCCGTCGTTCACGTACCACCGGTTCTGGGCCCAAGCGGACATCGCCCTGGCCATGGGTTCGTACGCGGAGCTTCTGGAATAGCCCCCGCCAAGCGCTCCGCGAAAAGGTCGGCTGTCGTCTGCGGGTCCGTTGTGGCTGGTCGCGCAGTTCCCCGCGCCCCTGAAAGCGCTACAGGCACCGCTCCTTCTCCGGAACCGCTTGAAAGGCTCCGCGTATGAGGCCCCGTCACCTGACGACGGGGCCGACCAGCCGGGCGGCCCCCTCCCGCACTGGGGGTCGCCCGGCACCTCTCGCACCGTTCGGAAAGCGCTTTCCCTCCCGCTCTCCCCCCTTTCCGGAAAGGACTCCCCCCGTGCGAAGAACCCGCATCCTCACGGCCGTGCTCGCGCTCGCGGCCGGGCTGCTCGCCGGCACCCCGCCCGCACTGGCGGCCGACAGCACCGCGAAGGTCCCGCTCGCCGCCGACACGTACACCTGGAGGAACGCCCGGATCGACGGCGGCGGTTTCGTGCCGGGCATCGTCTTCAACCGCAAGGAGAGGAACCTGGCGTACGCCCGCACGGACATCGGCGGCGCCTACCGCTGGCAGGAGTCCTCGAAGACCTGGACACCGCTGCTCGACTCGGTCGGCTGGGACGACTGGGGTCACACGGGCGTGGTCAGCCTGGCCTCCGATCCCGTGGACCCGGACAAGGTGTACGCGGCCGTGGGGACGTACACCAACGACTGGGACCCGAAGAACGGCGCGGTCATGCGGTCCTCGAACCGGGGCGCGAGCTGGCAGAAGACCGTCCTGCCGTTCAAGCTCGGCGGGAACATGCCGGGGCGGGGCATGGGCGAACGGCTGGCGGTCGACCCGCACCGGAACAGCGTCCTGTACCTCGGAGCACCCAGCGGCAAGGGGCTGTGGCGGTCGACGGACTCGGGCGTGAGCTGGTCGCAGGTGGCGAACTTCCCCAACGTCGGCAACTACCGGCAGGATCCGGGCGACACCAGCGGTTACGCCAGTGACAACCAGGGCGTCGTGTGGGTCACCTTCGACGAGCGGACAGGCACGTCCGGGAGCGCGACACAGACGATCTACGTCGGGGTCGCCGACGTCCAGAACTCGGTGTACCGGTCGACGGACGGCGGTGCGACCTGGAGCCGGCTCGCCGGGCAGCCGACCGGCTACCTGGCCCACAAGGGCGTCCTGGACGCGGCGAACGGCTACCTGTACCTCGCCTACAGCGACAAGGGCGGCCCGTACGACGGCGGCAAGGGCCAGGTGTGGCGGTACGCGACGGCGACCGGCGCCTGGACGGACATCAGCCCGGTGGCGGAGGCCGACACCTACTACGGCTTCAGCGGACTGACCGTGGACCGGCAGAGACCCGGCACGGTCATGGCCACCGCCTACAGCTCCTGGTGGCCGGACACCCAGATCTTCCGCTCCACGGACAGCGGGGCGACCTGGACGAAGGCGTGGGACTACACGTCGTACCCCAACCGCGCGAACCGCTACACCATGGACGTGTCGTCGTCCCCGTGGCTGACGTGGGGCGCGAACCCGTCGCCACCCGAGCAGACGCCCAAACTCGGCTGGATGACCGAGTCGTTGGAGATCGACCCGTTCAACTCCGACCGAATGATGTACGGGACGGGGGCGACGGTCTACGGCACGGAGAACCTCACGAACTGGGACTCCGGCGGCCAGTTCACCATCAGGCCGATGGTGCAGGGCCTGGAGGAGACGGCGGTCAACGACCTGGCGTCACCGCCTTCGGGTGCCCCGCTGCTGAGCGCGCTGGGTGACGTGGGCGGCTTCCGGCACACGGACCTCACCAAGGTCCCGTCGATGATGTTCACCTCCCCGAACTTCACCACGACCACGAGTCTGGACTTCGCCGAGACGAACCCGAACACGGTGGTGCGGGTCGGCAATCTCGACTCGGGGCCGCACATCGCGTTCTCGACGGACAACGGGGCCAACTGGTTCGCGGGCAGCGACCCTTCGGGCGTGAGCGGGGGCGGAACGGTGGCCGCCGCCCCGGACGGCAGCCGGTTCGTGTGGAGCCCTGCCGGCACAGGTGTGCAGTACACGACGGGCTTCGGTTCCTCCTGGTCGGCGTCGAGCGGCATCCCGGCCGGGGCGATCGTGGAGTCGGACCGGGTGGACGCGAAGACCTTCTACGGCTTCAAGTCCGGGAAGTTCTACGTGAGTACGGACGGCGGAGCGACGTTCACGGCGTCCGCGGCGACCGGCCTGCCCGCCGGGGACAGCGTGCGCTTCAAGGCGGTGCCGGGGGTGAAGGGCGACGTCTGGCTGGCCGGCGGGGCGGCCGACGGGGCGTACGGGCTGTGGCACTCGACGAACTCGGGCACGAGCTGGACGAAGCTCGCGAACGTCGACCAGGCCGACGCGATCGGCTTCGGGAAGGCGGCACCGGGGGCGTCGTACCAGACGCTCTACACCAGCGCGAAGATCGGTGGCGTCCGGGGCATCTTCCGCTCCACGGACAAGGGCGCGAGCTGGACCCGGGTCAACGACGACGCCCACCAGTGGGGCTGGACCGGCGCGGCGATCACCGGTGACCCGCGGGTGTACGGGCGGGTGTACGTGTCGACCAACGGCCGGGGCGTGATCTACGGCGACACGTCCGACACGGGCGGGGGCGGCGGCACCGATCCGACCGACCCGCCGGATCCGACTCCGTCGGGCGCCTGCGCGGTGACCTACAAGATCACCAACCAGTGGTCGGGCGGCTTCCAGGCGGACGTCCAGCTGACGAACACGGGCTCCAGTGCCTGGTCCGGCTGGTCACTCGGCTGGACCTTCGCCGACGGCCAGACGGTCTCCCAGGCATGGAACGCCACGGTCACCCAGTCCGGTGCGACGGTCACCGCCAAGAACGTCGGCTGGAACGCGGGCGTGGCGGCGGGCTCTTCCGTGAGCTTCGGCTTCACGGGGAGCTGGTCGGGAACGAACGCGAAACCGGCCGCCTTCGAGGTGGGCGACCAGAACTGCACCGTGCTCTGAACCGGCCCGCGCGAAGAGACCCCGCCCGGCGGTGCCGGGCGGGGTCTGCGAGCGTCCGGGGTCAGGGGGTGTAGACCGTCGGCCTGGGCGCCGTCGGCATGCCGTTGCCGAGGAAGAAGCTCGGGTGCGGGGGCTGGTTGTAGGCCGTGTTCTGCCAGGCCAGGCCCGTGCGGTACATCGTGTCGTGGAGCAGGGTCGTGATCTTCGTCGACGTCTCGATCGGGGTCGAGTAGATCCGCAGGGCCTTGTTGTCCGACGTCGGCCAGACGACCTCCTCGCGCCAGTCGCCGAGGATGTCGCCGGACAGGGACGGGGTGGCCTTGGTGCCGTTGTTGGAGTGGACCGACGCCCCGGTCAGCAAGCGGGTGTCCGACGAGGTGCCGTACTTGTCGATGTGGGTGCCGTCGAGGAGTTCGCGGACCGTGTCGCCGTCCCACCAGGACAGGAAGTTCACCGAGGACGGCTCGCGGCCCTTCGTGGCACCGGCCTCGTCACGGATCGAGGTGTCGGAGGCCGACCAGACCTCGGCACCGTCGTTGCCCGCCCAGATGTCCCCGGCCACGCCACGGCCGTTGTCGCAGCAGGCGGCCAGTTTCCAGTTCACCGTGCCGTTCGCCGGGTTGACGTACAGCGCGGCCGGCTGGGACGTCGACTCGGAGACCTTGAAGTACTCCAGGCCCGCGTGCGAGGGGTCGAGGTCGCCGAGGTGCTGGGCGTCGCCGTGGCCCGTCCTCGTGGTCCACAGCCCGTTGCCGTTGTCGTCCACCGCCATCGCCCCGTAGACGATCTCGTCCTTGCCGTCGTTGTCGACGTCCCCGACGGACAGACTGTGCGAGCCCTGACCGTCGTAGCCCTTGCCGCTGTTGGTCGAGGAGTTGGTGTCGAAGGTCCAGCGGCGGGTGAAGGCGCCGCCCCGCCAGTCCCAGGCCGCGATCACGGTGCGGGTGTAGTAGCCGCGGGCCATGATCAGGGAGGGACGCGCCCCGTCCAGGTAGGCGGTTCCGGCCAGGAAGCGGTCCACCCGGTTGCCGTACGAGTCGCCCCACGACGACACCGTCCCGCGCGCCGGGACGTAGTCGACGCTCTGCATCGCCTTGCCGGTACGGCCGTTGAACATCGTCAGGTACTCGGGGCCCGACAGGACGTAGCCGCTGGAGTTGCGGTGGTCGGCCGACGCGCTGCCGATCACCGCACCCGTGCCGTCGACCGTGCCGTCCGACGTCTTCATCGCGATCTCGGCGGTACCGTCGCCGTCGTAGTCGTAGACCTGGAACTGCGTGTAGTGCGCGCCGGAGCGGATGTTGCGGCCCAGGTCGATGCGCCACAGCCGGGTGCCGTCGAGCCTGACCCCGTCGAGGATCGTGTTGCCGGTGTAGCCGGACTGGGAGTTGTCCTTGGCGTTGGTGGGCTGCCACTTGAGGACGAGGTCCAGGGCGCCGTCGCCGTCGAGGTCGGCCACGGACGCGTCGTTGGCCTCGTAGGTGTAGGCGACGCCGTCGGGGGTCGTGCCGCCGGCCGGCGGGCTGATCGGCACGTCCTTGTAGCCGGCGCGGAACTGGACCGCGTGGACCGAGTCGGACTGCTCGACACCGCCGACGACCGCGCGGACCGTGTAGTCGGCCTCGGCGGGCGCGCCGGAGTGGAACCAGTTCGTGGAGCCGGTGACCGGCGTGGAGTTGACCTTGGTGCCGGCCCGGTAGACGTTGAAGGACACGTCGTTCGGGTCGGTGCCGAGCCAGCGCCAGCTCACCAGGTTGCCGCCGGCGGTGTGCACGCTGACCACGCCCCGGTCGAGCTTCTCGACCTGGCGGGCGGTGGCGGCCTCGGCGGAGCCGGGGTTCAGGACGGTGAGTCCCGCGGCCACGAGGGCGGTCGCGCCGGTGACCGCCGAGAGGAGGACGCGGCGTCTGCGGTGCGGGTGGGGGTGCTGCACGGGTGAACCTCCGAAGCAGTGGGGGACGGACGGGTTCCGTCCCTCAGTCGCCGCACGGAGGGGCCGGGTTGCCGTATCTTCCGGCCAGTTCGGCGATCGTTCGTGCCATGCGCTCGCGCAGTTCGGGGGGTTCCAGGACCTCGATGCCGGTGCCCAGGCGCAGGAACTCGCCCTCAGCGTGACCGAGGGACTCGACGGCGACCCGGGCGACGGTCCAGCCGTCGGGGTCGACGCGGTCGTGGACCGCCCTGGGCAGCCGTACGCCCGGTGCCATCCGCACGACCGCCTCCTGCCGGTACAGCCGGTCGTGGAAGTCCCGCTGGTAGGACGTCCAGTGGGCGGCCAGATCGAAGCCCTCGGGGCGGCTGAACTCCTCCTGTGTGCAGTCCAGTTCGAGGATCTGGTCCACACGGAAGGTGCGCGGGCCCGGCCCCGCGACGACGTACCAGCGCCCCGCCTTCAGCACCAGCCCGTACGGCTCCAACCGCCGTTCCACGTCCGTCGGTTCGGCCCAGCGGCGGTACACCACCCGCAGCACCCTGCTGTTCCACACCGCCTCCGCCACCTGCGGCAGGTACGGGGCCTCCTCGGCCTGCGCGTACCAGCCGGGCGCGTCGAGGTGGAAGCGGCCGCTGATCCGGTCCGCGTGGGCCCGCAGTTCCGCCGGCAGCGCGGCCCGCACCTTGGTCTGGGCGGCGGCGAGGACCGGGCCGAGGCCGAGTTCGGCGGCCGGTCCGGGGGCGCCGGCCAGGAACAGGGCCTCCGCCTCGTCCCGGGTGAGCCCGGTCAAACGCGTGCGGTAGCCGTCGAGCAGACGGTAGCCGCCGGCGTGTCCCGCGTCGCCGTAGACCGGGACGCCGGCCGCGCCGAGCGCCTCGACGTCCCGGTAGACGGTGCGCACGGAGACCTCCAGCTCCTCGGCGAGCTGGGCGGCGGTCATCCGGCCCCGGGTCTGGAGCAGGAGGAGGATCGAGACGAGTCGGCCGGCCTTCACTGACACAGGATGTCAGTGGAGCGGGTCTAGCGTCCCGGACATGGCTTTCACCGAGAAGCTGCTGACCGTGCCACCGCCGATCGAGGTCGCCGGCCGGCACGTCAAGCGCTACCACGTCACCGACGATCCGGCCGGCATCGCGCCCGACGTCGAGAAGGCGGCGTACGAGATCCTCCCGGAGCTGCTGCCGGAGCCGGACGGCACCCCGCCAGCGAGCTTCGTCGTGCTGCACCGGGGCGGGGACACCGGCGCCTATCTCAACGCCTACAGCTGGGTGTGGGACAACGTGCTGCACTTCCGGGGCGCCGCCGCAGGGCAGCCGGCGCTCCGCTGCCCGGACGTCGATCCCACCCACTTCGTCGTGCCGGACCTGCCCTGGATCGGCTGCGTCTGGGAGCTGCCGCCGATCCTGCACGAACGGGACGCCTGGGTGCGGCATCTGCTCGCACCCGAAGTCCCGGACCTCCAGGCCTACCTGGCCGACTCGCTGCCCGAAGGAACCACGGGGGACCGCTCATGAGCAGCCCGCACGACTTCGACTTCTTCCACGGCGACTGGGAGGTCCGCAACCGCCGCCGGGCCGACTTCCTCGACCCGGACAGCGCCTGGGAGGAGTTCCCCGCCACCAGCCGCTGCCGGCCGCTGTTCGACGGGGCCGCGAACATCGACGAGATCGACCTGCCGCACCTGGACGCGAAGGGAGCGACCCTGCGGCTCTACGACCGGGAGAGCGGGCAGTGGTCGCTGTACTGGGCCACGAGCCGCAGCGGAACGCTGTTCCCGCCGGTCGTGGGAGGGTTCGAGGACGGTCGCGGCGTGTTCCACGGCGACGACACCTACGGCGGAAGAGACGTGCGGGTGCGGTTCGTGTGGGCCGGCGTGTCCCCGGCCGCGGCCCACTGGGAGCAGGCCTTCTCCGTCGACGGCGGGGAGAGCTGGGTGACCAACTGGACCATGGACTTCAGCCGGCCTTCCGGAACGCCCGGACACTGAACACCGGGTCGGGGCGCGGGAGTTCCTGGTCGGGCAGTGCCTCCACGCGGGCGGCGAAGGCTTCCGTGCGCGGGTCGCCGGGCGGCAGCAGGGTGAACCAGCCGCGCCGCAGGTCGGCGGCGGTCCGCCGGGGGCTGCGGCCCTGGCCGCGGCCCTGGAAACGGGCCCGGCCGGCCGGGTGCAGGAGGTGGCCGGCGGCGTACGACTCGACGAGCGGCGACGCGTCCGGGGCCGGGCGGCGCGGGCGCGGGGCGAGGACGGCGTCGATGTCGCTGCCGACGTCGTGGGCGGCCGCCTTGTCGACGGTGGTGACCCACACCCCGCCCGGTCTCAGCACCCGGGCGCACTCGGCGACCACGGCCCGCACGTCCTCCGGCCGGTCGAGGAGGTGCAGCAGCCACACACTGGTGACGGCGTCGAACACGCCGTCCGGGAACGGCAGCGCCCGGCTGTCGGCGAGCACGACCGCGCCGGGCAGCCGTGCGGCGGCCATGCGGGCCATGCCGTACGTCAGGTCGGCGCCGGTGACCCGGGTCGCGGGCCGGGCTGCGGCGAGCCTGCGGGTGACGATCCCGGTGCCGCAGGCCACGTCGAGCAGGCGGCGGGTGTCCGGCGGGATCAGGCCGAGCACGGCGTCGGCGGCCGCGGCGGCCCTGGGTTCGCCGCCGCGGGTGGCGTCGTAGGCGTCGGCCTCCTTGTCGTAGTCGAGCACCGGCTCACTGGGCCCCGTGACCGGCGGCGAGCGCCTCCACGCGCTGGGCGAGCCCGAAGTCCTTCTCGGTGAGGGCGCCGCCCGCGCTGTGCGTGTGCACGGACAGCGCGACCGTGTCGTAGCCGAGGGTGAGGTCGGAGTGGTGGTCGAGCTCCTCCTGGACCTGGGCGATGTGCACGACCATCGCCGTGGCCGCGAAGTGGGTGCCGAGGCGGTACGAGCGGGTGAGGCGGCCGTCGTCGACGGACCAGCCCGGCAGCTCCGCGAGCCGGTCCTCGATCTCCTTCTGCGACAGGGGTTCGACGGGCATGGCCACGCTCCTTCCTGGGGGGGGTCGGTGTCCTCAGCGTCCCACACCTGTGCCGCCGCGGCCCTGGTCAGGAGGGTGCCCGGTGGCCGGCCGGGAATACCGCCGGCGGCCGGGCCGTCGGGGAGCGCGGTGATCCGGCCTGCCGGGGCCACCGGTCGCGGGCCCGCTCGTCCCCCCGCTTCTCGACTACCGTCGCGGTATGACCACGCTCCCCTCCCCCGCTGCCACCCCTTCCGGCCACGGCGTCGGTCCGCTGCTGCGCGCCTGGCGGGAACAACGGCGGGTCAGCCAGCTGGAGTTGGCGCTGCGGGCGGACTCCAGCGCCCGGCACATCAGTTTCGTCGAGACGGGCCGCTCCCGCCCGAGCGAGGAGATGGTGCTCCGGCTCGCCGAGCACCTGGAGGTTCCGGTGCGGGAGCGCAACGCCCTGCTGCTCGCGGCCGGTTACGCCCCGCGCTTCCCCGAGACCCCGCTGGACGATCCGGCGCTGGGCGCCGTGCGGGAGGGGATCGAGCGGCTCATCCAGGGCTACGAGCCCTACCCGGCGCTGGTGTTCGACGCCGGGTACCACGTCGTGGCCGCGAACCGGGGCATCATGATGCTCCTCGACGGCGTCCCGGAGTCCCTGCTCCGGCCCCCGCTCAACACCATGCGTCTCACCCTGCACCCGCAGGGCCTCGCCCCGCGCATCCGCAACCTGCGGGAGTGGCGCGGCCATCTGCTGGAACAGATGCGGCGGCAGATCGCGCTGCGCCGCTCGGAGTCGCTGCGGGACCTGTACGAGGAGGTGGCCGCGTACCCCGTGCCCGAGACCGGGTCCGTGGACGGTTCCGAACAGGCGGAGCCGGTGCCGTACTTCGCGCTGCCGATGCGGATCGAGCACGAGGGGCGGACGCTGTCGTTCGTGTCGTCCACGTCCACCTTCAACACGCCCATGGACGTGACCGTCGCCGAGCTGGCCATCGAGACGTTCCTCCCGGCCGACCCGGCGACGGTCAAGCACCTGCACTCGCTGCTGCCGTGAAGGGGCGGGTCCCGGGCCGGAGCGGTGAGGAGGGAAACGGCCGTGACCGGTGAGACCGGCAGCGGAACATGGCACACTGCACGCAAGCTTCGACGCGTAGGGGAGGCGTGGCGTGAGTGAGCGGCGACCTGCGCCGACCGTGGGCCAGGTGGTGCTCGGCAGACGGCTCCAGGAACTGCGGGAGGCGGCCGGCCTCAAGCGTGAGGAGGCCGCGCAGGTACTGCGGGTGGCCCCCGCCACCGTGCGCCGGATGGAGATGGCCGAGGTCGCCCTGAAGATCCCCTACGTCCAGGTGCTCCTGGAGACGTACGGGGTGCCCGGGGACCAGGTCGAGGCCTTCGTCCAGTTGGCCGAGGAGGCGAACAGGCCGGGGTGGTGGCAGCGGTTCCACGACGTGCTGCCCGAGTGGTTCAGCCTGTACGTGAGCCTGGAGGGCGCGGCCGGCATCATCCGCTCCTACGAGCCGCACTTCGTGCCCGGGCTCCTCCAGACCGAGGCGTACGCGCGTGCCGTGATGGAGGCGGGCACGATCGGGCAGGCGGGTTCCGAGGCGCTGGAGCGGCACGTGTCGCTGCGGATGGCCCGGCAGCAGCTCCTGGAGCGGCCGAACGCCCCCCACCTGTGGGCGATCATGGACGAGACGGTGCTGCGCCGCCCGGTCAGCATCCGCTCCGAGGTGATGCGCGAACAGCTCGACAAACTGCTGGAGTTCGCCGAGCGGGACCGGGTCACGCTCCAGGTGTGCGAGTTCGAGGACGGGCCGCACCCGGGGACGTACGCGCCCTTCTCGCTGTTCCGCTTCACCGAGCCGGAGCTGCCCGACCTGGTCTTCACCGAGTACCTGACCGGTGCGCTGTACCTCGACTCCCGCCAGGAGGTCGCCACGCACCTGGAGGTCCTGGACCACATGTCGGCGCGGGCCGCGTCGGCCGAGCGCACGAAGAAGCTGCTGCGGGAGCGCCGCGAGGACTTCTGAGCGGGCCGCACGACGACCCGCCAGGGCACCACGACCACGTCACAGGGGAGATGACACCGCATGACCGGATCCGACGCGGCGGCCCCCGCCGTCGACACCAGCCGGCCCCACCCCGCCCGGGTGTACGACTGGTGGCTGGGCGGCAAGGACAACTATCCGGTGGACGAGGAGCTGGCCCGCCGGATCCTCGCCGTGGACGGCACGGTGGTGCGCGGGGCGCGCGCCAACCGGCGCTTCATGCACCGGGCGGTGCGGACGACCGCCGAGGCCGGCATCCGACAATTCCTCGACATCGGCACCGGCATCCCCACCGAGCCCAACCTGCACCAGGTGGCGCAGGAGGTGGCCCCCGAGTCGAAGGTCGTGTACGCGGACAACGACCCGATCGTCCTCAGGCACGCGCAGGCCCTGCTGCACAGCACCCCCGAGGGCGCCACGAACTACGTCCACGCCGATGTCCGCGACCCGGACACCATCCTGCGGCTGGCCGCCGAGACCCTGGACTTCTCGCAGCCGATCGCGCTGTCCCTGGTGGCGCTCACCCACTACCTGGACGACGACGTGTACGCGCTGCTCCAGCGGTACCTCGCCGAGCTCGCCCCGGGCAGTTACCTGATCCTCTCCCAGGTCACACCCGATCTGAGCCCCACGGCCATCGAGAAGGCCGCGGAGCAGTTCCGCCGCAGCGGCACGCCCTTCTTCCCCCGTTCGCTCGCCGAGTTCTCCCGCTTCTTCGACGGTCTGGAGCTGCTCGGCCCCGGGGTGATCCCGGTGTCGGGCTGGCGTCCGGGTCCCGAGGACGTGGCGGCCCAGGCCGAGGGCATCGTGCCGGTGTACTCCGGGGTCGCACGCAAGGTCTGACCCGTACGGGCGCCGTGAACGGGTGCGCTCCCGCGCCCCGCCCTAGGTTCGAAGCGAGCCGCGGGCAAGCAAGGGAGCGCACGTGACCGACACGGAGACACCGCAGGGCAAGCCGGGCGCGGCGCCGCCGCCGGCCGGGCGGTTCTTCCGGCCCGGCCCGGCCTCCCCCGACGTACGCGGCCCCGGGCCGGCCGGCGACCGCGAGGCGGACGCCTTCCACCGCGACCGCCGCAGGCACGACCCGTCAGCGGCGGGGACGCACCGGCCCCGGCGGTCGCCGGGGACGAGGACCGGTACGTGACCCGACTGCTGCCGGAGTGCCGGTGGACGCCTTCCACGTGCCGCGCCACCGGCAGACCACGGACGACGCGGAGGAGGCCCGATGCCCTCGGACGCAGTGCTCTACCAGGCGGCGGCGCTCTGCCTGACCTATCCCGACGACGACTTCCGGGCCCGGCTGCCGCTGCTGCGGGAGGCGGCCCCGCAGTTGCGCGAGTTCGTCGACCACGCGGCGGTGACGCCCGCGCAGGAGCTGGCGGCCCACTACGTGCGGGTCTTCGACGGCACGGACCGGCACAGCCTGCACCTGAGCCGGTGGCAGGGCGAGGGCACCCGGCGGCGCGGGATGTCGCTGGTGCGGTTCGAGGAGGTCTACCGGGCCGCCGGGCTGGAGCTCACCGGTGAGGAGCCGCCGGACTTCCTGCCCGCGGTACTGGAGTGCGCGGCCCGCACCGGTGACCTCGGCCTGCTCACCGAGCACCGCGAGGGCCTTGAGCGGCTGCGCTCCCGGCTCACCGACTTCGGCACGCCGTACGCGACGGTCCTCGACGCCGTGTGCGCCACGCTGCCGACCGCCCACCTGTTCTAGCCGGGGCCGCGGCCGCGGGACGAAGATCTGACGTTTTCTCAGGCGGCGCCGCCCTTCTGGTCCTTCTCGTCGTCCACGATCTCCGCGTCGACCACGCCCTCCTCCTCCTGCGGCGGGGAGGACGGTTCGTCCTGCGGCGGCTGCTGCTGTGCCTGGGCGTACATCGCCTGGCCCATCCTCTGGCTGACGGAGGCGAGTTTCTCGACGCCGCCGCGCAGGGTGCCGGTGTCGGCGTTCTCCTCCAGGAGCCGCTTCAGCTCGGTGACCGCCGACTCGACCTCCGCCTTGGTGTCGGTGGGCACCTTGTCGCCGTTCTCGCGGACGAACTTCTCGGTCTGGTAGACGAGTTGCTCGGCCTGGTTGCGGGTCTCGGCGGCCTCGCGGCGATTGCGGTCCTCCTCGGCGTACTGCTCGGCCTCCCGCATCATGCGGTCGATGTCCTCCTTGGGAAGCGCCGATCCGCCCGTCACCGTCATCTTCTGCTCGCGCCCGGTCGCGAGGTCCTTCGCCGAGACGTGCATGATCCCGTTGGCGTCGATGTCGAAGGCCACCTCGATCTGGGGGACGCCCCGGGGCGCCGGCGGGAGCCCGGTCAGGTCGAAGACGCCGAGCTTCTTGTTGTACGCGGCGATCTCGCGTTCGCCCTGGTAGACCTGGATGCCCACCGAGGGCTGGTTGTCGGTGGCCGTCGTGAAGATCTCCGAACGGCGGGTGGGGATCGTGGTGTTGCGCTCGATCAGCTTGGTCATGATGCCGCCCTTGGTCTCGATCCCCAGGGACAGCGGGGTCACGTCGAGCAGCAGCACGTCCTTCACGTCACCGCGGATGACACCCGCCTGGAGCGCGGCCCCGACCGCCACCACCTCGTCGGGGTTGACCCCCTTGTGCGGGTCCTTGCCGGTGAGCTCCTTGACCAGGTCGGTCACCGCGGGCATCCGTGTCGAACCGCCGACGAGGATCACGTGGTCGACCGCGGACAGCTTGATGCCCGCGTCCTTGACCGCCTGGTGGAAGGGCGTCCTGCAACGGTCCAGCAGATCCGCGGTGAGTTCCTGGAACTGCGCGCGGGTCAGTTTCTCGTCGAGGTGCAGGGGGCCCTCGGCGGAGGCGGTGATGTAGGGCAGGTTGATCGTGGTCTCGGAGGACGACGACAGTTCGATCTTCGCCTTCTCGGCCCCCTCGCGCAGCCGCTGGAGCGCCATCTTGTCGTTGCCCAGGTCGACGCCGTACTGCCCCTTGAAGCGTTTGACCAGGTGCTCCACGATCCGGTGGTCCCAGTCGTCGCCGCCCAGATGCGTGTCGCCGTTGGTCGCCTTGACCTCGATCACGCCGTCGCCGATCTCCAGCAGGGAGACGTCGAAGGTGCCGCCGCCGAGGTCGAAGACCAGGACCGTCTGCTCCTCGCCCCGGTCGAGTCCGTACGCCAGCGCCGCCGCCGTGGGCTCGTTGATGATCCTGAGCACGTTCAGGCCGGCGATCTCCCCGGCCTCCTTGGTGGCCTGCCGCTGGGTGTCGTCGAAGTAGGCGGGCACCGTGATCACGGCGTCGGTGACGTCCTCGCCGAGATAGGACTCGGCGTCCCGCTTCAGCTTCTGGAGGACCCGCGCGGACAGCTCCTGCGCCCGGTACCGGGTGCCGTCGATCGAGCCCTGGTCCGGGAAGCGCCAGCTCCCGTCGCCCATGTGCCGTTTCACCGAGCGCGCGGTGCGCTCGACGTTGGTGACGGCCTGCCGCTTGGCGACCTCGCCCACGAGCACCTCGCCGTTCTTGGCGAAGGCCACGACCGACGGTGTGGTCCTGGCCCCCTCCGCGTTGGCGACAACCGTGGGTTCACCGCCCTCCAGCACGGCCACCACCGAGTTCGTGGTCCCGAGATCGATCCCGACCGCACGTCCCATCGCCGTCCCCTTCCGCCAGGGATGTCCACCGGAGAGCCTTCCCGCACTCCAGCACAAAACTTGAGTGCGCTCTTGTCAATGGGGCGGGTGGCCCTGCTCAGTGGGACGGGTATCCCGGGGCGCGCTCCTCGTACGGTTCCCCGCGCAGGGCGACCGCCCGCCGGGGCCGGTCGGTGATCAGGACGTCGACGCGCGGATGGTCCAGGAACGACCGCATCAGGGGGTCGTCGTTGACCGTCCAGACCATGGTGAACAGGTCGTGCCGGACCGCCTGGCGCAGCACGGTGGCCCGGGCGAGCCGCTGGTGCACGGCCACCCCGCTCGCGCCGCAGGCGCGCACCCGGCGCATCGGCAGGAGCTCGCTGAGCCGGGTGCCGGCGAGGCGGGCCCGGGCGATCTCCTTGCGGTCGCGCCCCAGGGACAGCGCGGTGCGCACCCGGGGGAAGGCCCGCGCTACGGCCGCGACGGAACGGTCCTCCAGGGTCGTGGCGACGAAGCCGTCCGTGCCGAGCAGGGCCACCGCCCGGTCGATCAGCTCCCGCTCGTAGCCGCTCTCCTTCAGGTCCAGGTGACCGACCAGCTTCCCCGCGATCAGCGCCATCACGTCGTCGACGACCGGCACGGCGTGCCCGGCCCGGGCGCTGAGCTCGGCGTGGGTGATCTCGTGGAGGAACGGCCCGGTGCCGCCGGCCCGGGCGTCGTGGTGGACGACGAAGACCCCGTCGGCCGTGCGCCGGACGTCGAACTCAACGTACTCCGCGCCCGACCCGATCGCGTCCTCGTAGGCCTCCCAGGTCGCGGCGCCGGCACGCTCGGAGCCGCCCCGGTGGGCGGAGACGGCGGGACGTCGTGGCATACGGCGGTCAGCTTCCGGACGGCGGGCGCCGGGCGGGGACCGGGGCGGCCGGGCTCAGCAGGGCGCCGGAGCGTCGGCCGGCGCGGATGATCCGGACGTATCCGATCACGGCGAGCACCAGGAAGGGAACCCAGGCCAGGACGTACGCCGGGAGGTAGCGCGGATCGAAGACGGAGCGGTGCGGGTCCACGGTCGAGGCGTTGGCGCCGAAGAACGCGAGCAGCAGCGTCGGCGGGAGGGCGATCAGCGTGGCGATCGCCACCAGGACGGACACCGTGCGGTCACGGCGGTCGTCGCGTTCCGCGAGCTCCGCGTCGAGGGCCGCCGAGCGGGCACTGATCACCGAGGTCAGCCGCTCCACCATGCGGGCGGAGTTGTCCAGGCTGTCCCGGATGCCGAACGCGTCCCGCAGGGAGGACTGGAAGGCCTCCATGACCGTTTCCGGGATCAGCAGACTGTCGACGTACGCCTCCACCCCGAAGGCCAGGTCCAGTTGGAGTTCGTTGACGCCCGCGGACAGCTGCGAGATCAGCGAGCGGATCTCGTACGGGGAGCTCGCCGAGGCCTGTTCGTTCGCCCGCATGGTCGCGAAGGCGGCCAGCCGGGTGCGCTGGAGCACGGCGAGCGCGGAGACCATGCCGACGGCGACCAGCGTCAGACCGTTCTCCACGTGCTCGGCCCAGCCGGCGTGGACGGAGACGCCGCGGCCGTGCGCGGAGAGGGTGCTGCCGTGGCTCCTGAGGTGGGGCGGCTCCGCTGTGGCCCTTCGCCCGCGGTACACCAGCTCGTTGAGCACGACCGCTTGCCGGGCCGGGTCGGCGCCGAGCAGTTCCTCACGCAACTCGCCTCCGGGAAAGACGAGTTGGTGGACGTTCTGGCCGAAGGCGAGCGGCTCCCGGGGGGCCAGCCGCTCGCGCACCACGTCGAGCAGCGGCCGGCCGCCGAGCGTGATGCGGTCCCGGTCGAAGCAGGAGTCGGCGAGCCAGGCGGCGAGGGCGCCCGCGGGGGTGCGGCCGGCGAACTCGCAGTCCAGGACGAGGGTGACGTCACCGCGCGGGGTGGTGAGCACGACGAGCTCGGCCGAGGCCGGGGCGAGTCCGTGGTGGCCGTGGGGCAGCCGCAGCTCCCCGGGCGGCGCGTCCGCCACGAGCACCGGCGCGGGCAGCACCGCCTCGCTGGACTTCAGGTGCAGGGCGAAGCGGCCGAAGTCGAAACGGTCGACGAGACTGCCGAGCGAGGGCGACCGCGGGTCCAGTGTGCCGCTGAGACTGAACAGCACCAGGACACGGGTGAGTCGACGGGTGCCGGAGTCGAGTCCCGCCGTGCCGCCGGACGTTGTTCCCGTGATCATCGCGTCCCTTCCCGCCCTGGCCCTCCCGAGTGCGGCAGCGCGCAGACCGCCCCGGACGAGCGGTCTGCGCGGCTGGTGCCCCGGGGTTCAGGCGAGCTTCGCGTCCAGCGTGATCGGCACGGCCTTCAGGGCCTGGCTGACGGGGCAGTTGGCCTTCGCGTCGGTGGCGGCGGCGACGAAGCCGTCCTCGTCGAGACCCGGCACGGTGCCCTCGACGGTGAGGTGGATGCCGGTGATGCCCTCTCCCGGCTGGAAGGAGACGTCGGCCGACGTGACGAGCTTGGTGGGCGGGGTGCCCGCGCCGTTCAGGGCGTGCGACAGCGCCATCGAGAAGCAGCTCGAGTGCGCGGCGGCGATCAGCTCCTCGGGGCTGGTCTTGCCGTTGGCGTCCTGGGAGCGCGAGGCCCACGTGACCGGCTGTGCCTCGATGGCACCGGAGGAGTCGAAGTTGACGACACCGCTCCCCTCGAGGAGGCTGCCTTCCCAGACGGTGTGTGCGGAGCGCGTGGTAGCCACGATCAGTCCTTTCCTGTGGTCCCGCGGACGGGAGTGCGGGATCCATCCGATCACACACTACGGCTCAGCTCACCCGGAAGACGGGCCCCCGTGCGGTGAACGGCAGCCTGGCTCCCTGCGGGATCAGATAGGCGTGCTCGCGCCGCACCCGCAGCACATCGCACCAGCCGTCGGTGATCACCAGCACGGGGGCGCTCGCGGGGAAGTCGTCGGCGCGGTGCAGCAGGTCGACGCCGGGTTGCAGGACGGTGCCGCCGCGGCCGTGCACCCGGACCCGCTCGGCGATGTCGGTCACGGGCAGATAGCCGGCGTCGTGCGGTGCCGCGTCGCAGAACACCACCCGGGCGGCCGGTACGTCACGGGCCTCGGCGTACGAGGCGATCGCGCCGAGCGCCTTGCCGAGCAGGGTGCGGCTCATCGAGCCGGAGGTGTCCAGGACCACGCCGAAGGTGCAGCGGGCGGTCTCCTCGGGCGGGAAGTACCGGCCCGCGCGCGGGATGTCGGGGGTGGCGGACTGACGGCGCGCGGGACGGGCGTAGGACCGCACGGGCTGCGGGCTCGGCACGAACTCGTCGAACCAGCGGGCGAGTTGTGCGTCCCAGGGCAGCGGCGGGTGGCTGAGCGCACGGATCTCCTCGACCAGGCCGCCGGGCAGGAAGCCGCGCTCCTGCCGCTGGTGCAGGTCGAGGCCCTGGGCGAGGCCCCGGCGGTAGAACTCGTCGAGGTCGACGTAGTCGCGGGGCGAGCCGAGCGGACCGCCGAGGATGTCACCGGTGCCCTTGCCGCGGAGGGTGGACAGCCGGCGCATGCGGCGCAGGTCGCCGGCGATGCGGTCGTAGACCTCCTCGGCGGAGAGGCCGGTGAGGCCGGGGTCGTGGAGCAGGCCCTCGGGCATGGTGCCCACCTGCATCTCGCTCAGCCAGCCGTTGATGACGTAGTCGCAGGCGACGTTGAAGAGGTAGGGGTCGCGGGTGCCGCAGCGGTCGCCGTGGCGCAGGGCGGCGTGCAGCATCTCGTGGGCGAGGACGAACCGCCATTCCTCGTCGTCGAGGCGGCGCAGCGGGTTGATGTAGATCTCGGCGGCCTCCGTGTCGACGGCGGCGACGGCGATGCCGTGGGCGCGGGCGATCTCGGCGTCGGCGACCAGGGTGACGCCGGCCGCGATGCCGCCGAGCAGCGGGTAGGAGGAGATGAACCAGCTCAGGGCCCGCTGCCAGGGGCGCTGCCGGGGCGGCTCGCCGTCGAGGGAGTCGCGGCGGCCGCCCGCCATGTCCATCGCCGCCGACACGGTCCGGGTCAGGGCCGTGGCGAAGGCGAGCTGCCAGTCGGGCGGCTGGGACCAGCCGACCCACCGCAGCAGCAGCTGGTCGGGGTCGGGGCCCGCGGTACCGCAGTGCTCGTAGACGGCGGGGATGCCGTCGCGCCGCCAGCGGGCCGCGAGCTGCTCCTCGTCCCCGTCGGGGTAGGAGGCGGGCAGGTGCTCGGGGGTCTCGCCGACGGTGAAGCCGAGCAGGAAGCGGTTGACGACGACACAGCGGGCGGCGAGGTCGAAGCGGTCGGGCTGGGTGCGTTCGCCCTTCACGGCGGGGACGTGCCCGAAGCCGAGGTGCAGGACGGCGTGGGCGAGCGCCCAGGCCCAGGCGGCGGGTTCGGCGAGGCGGTGGGGGTGGACGTGCAGGTCTCCGTCGGAGTCGGCCACCACGAGCCCGTCGCGGGGCGCGAACCGGCAGTCCTCCTTGCGGCAGACGTCGAACTCGACGGCCGCGAGCGCCGGGTTGGCCTTGAGCAGCCGCATGCCCTCGGCGAACGCCTCACCGGCGAGGTCCCGCTTCTTCTTCTCCGGGCGGCGGCTCACCGCCGCGCCTCCACGAGCCGGGGCATGTCCCGGGCGGCCTCGACGAGGAACCAGGACGGCAGGACGGGGTTGCCGTCGGCGTCGGAGGCGATGACGGTCTGGGCGACCTCGACGGAGATCTCGGCGAGCTGGACCAGCAGCGACTTGGCGCGGTACGCGGTCTGGCGGCCGTTCGCCGACATGTGCTCCTTGCTGACCGGGAGTTCCTTGAGCAGGCGGCCGCGGAAGGACTCGGCGAGGTAGTAGAGCAGGTCGCGGTCCTCCAGGCGGTTCGGCCAGCGGGCGTCGCCCTTGATGATCGCCTCGATGCCGAACCGGCTGCGCACGATCTTGACGTAGCCGCAGAACGCGGTCGCGTGCCGGGGCGTCAGCGTGCCGTGCGCGAGGACCTTCAGGGTCTCCTCGTCGAGGTCCCGGCCGAAGGAGTGCAGCGCGTCGGAGAGCATGTGCCAGGAGCGGGGCGTGGAGAAGGGCTCCTCGGTCTTCGGCGGCTTGGACCACAGGTGGTCGGGCCGGTCGGTGAGGTGGTCGACGATCCAGGGGTGGATGCCGTTCTCACCGGCCCACACCAGCCAGTCCTTCGCGGACGCCTCCAGGTGGACGTGGGTGAGGCGGTTGACGAGGGCGGAGGCGATGGGCCGGGCGAGGGCGTTGTCGGTGGCGCGGTTTCCGGCGCCGATGACGATGGAGCCCTTGGGGAGTTCGTAGTCGCCGATCCGGCGGTCCAGGATCAGCGAGTAGAACGCCTTCTGCACGTCCGGGCCGGCCGCGTTCAGCTCGTCGAGGAACAGACAGTACGGCTCGTCGCGCGCGATGGACTCCGGCGGGCAGAACACCGACCGGCCGTCCCGGATCTGCGGCACCCCGATCAGGTCCTCGGGAGCGAGCTGGGTACCGATCAGGCTCACGCACTCCAGGCCCAGCGAGGCGGCGAACTCCCTGACGAGGGAGGACTTTCCGATGCCGGGGGCGCCCCAGACGAATACGGGCCGCACGGTGGCGAGGCCAAGGAGGAGGTCGGGGATCTTGGAGGGCGAAACGGTGACGGCAGCCTGCAAAGCGGTGGCTCCAGAGGGTGTTCGAGAGGACGACTCGAACAGTGTGGGCGCCCGGCCGAACGACCGCAGCTGAATTATCGCAGGGTGACTCGGCCCACCGAAGGGCGCGGGGAACTGCGCGCCCAACCCCCACCGCCCCGCGGCCAAACCACTACGCGGCCTTCTCCTCGGCCTTCTCCAACGGCACTTGAGGACCCCCCGCTTCGTCGAGCCACCGCCGCAGCACCCGATGAACGCCCTCCGCCCCGACCAGCCCCTCGGGCGGCGCGGACAGGGCGAGCGGCGACAACAGGAAAGGTTTCCCCTGCGCACCCCCCAGCCCCCCGTGCGACCCGATCTGCTCCTCGAAGGCCAGCACCTCGCCCTCCGCCGGGTCGTACCAGGAGTTGACCATGATGTCGGCGGTGTGCGGAAAGGAGTGCGTCCGCCGCACCGCCTCGACCGCGCCGGGCCCGAAGTCGGCCAACGGCCCCGGATCCTCGTCCAGCCGGTCCAGCGGGATCTCCGTGCCGAACGGTCCCAGCACCACCCCGCCGTGCTCCTCGCTGCGCACCAGGAGGAACCCGATGCCGGGATGGTTGGCGAGGGTGGTCAGCAGGGCCGGGTGCCGCGCGTCGATCTCCTCCTTGCTCATCCGGTGGCGCACGTCCGGGAAGGAGACCAGCCCGAGGTTGCCGGAGGCCAGCACGATCGGCTCCGAGCCGCGGGCGGGCCGGTACTTCTCGCGCCCCTCCTTGCCGGGCCGGCGCAGCGCGGCCCGGACGGCGGCGCGGGCCTCGGCCCCGCTGTGGGTGCGCTCGGCCCTGCGCGGCACGGGCAGCCCGCAGCCGGCCCGGACCAGGTCGCCGAGGGTGAGCCCGTAGCGGGCGCGGAAGGTCTCGCCGGGGCTCTGGCCGTGGTCGGACAGGACGACGATCCGGTACGGGCGCGGGGCGTGCTCGGCGACGTTCTCGATCAGCGCGAGCGAGCGGTCCAGGCGTTGCAGGACCTTCGCCGCGTCGCGGCCGGCCGGCCCGGAGTGGTGGGCGACCTCGTCGTAGGCGACGAGGTCGGCGTAGACGGCGGTACGGCCCGCGAGCATGTCGCCCATGACGGCGGCGACCACGACGTCGCGCTCGACGACGGTCGCGAAGGCGCGGACGAGCGGGTACAGGCCCCCGCGGCTCACCCGCGGGCGCTCCTTGCGGACCCGGGCGCGGGTCGACTGGCCGATCTCGCGGCCGACCTCGGCGACGAAGGACAGGGCGGTGCGCACGGCGTTGGCGGGGTCGGAGAAGTAGGCGAAGTAACCGGCCCGGGAGCGGGTCTCGCGGCTGCGGCGGCGGGTGGCGATGGACAGCACCAGGGCCTGTTCCTCGGCGCCGCCGGAGAAGAGGTTGCCGCGGCTGGCGCCGTCGACGGTGAGCAGTCCGCCGTGGCCCGCCTGTTCCACGGCCCGGTGCTGGAGTTCGACGGCGCTGGTGGGGCGGTTGCAGACCATCACCTCGCCGCGGTCCTTCTCGTACCAGCGGAAGGCGGGGACGTCGTGGTTGCTGCCGTGCAGGATGCCGAGCTGGCTGGCGCCGGTCTGGCTGGACCAGTCGGTGCGCCAGGAGGTGAGGCGGTGGGTGGGGCGGACGGCACGGCCCGGGGTGTCGCTGTGGCCCATCCAGCGGGCGATCGTGGGCATCAGGCCCTCGCCGACCGCGGCCAGCAGGATGTCGTGGCCGACGCCGTCGAGCTGGAGGAAGACCGTGCCGGGGGTGGCCGGGCCGACGGGGCCGCGTCTGCGGCGGCGGTCGGCGAGCCGGTACAGGCGGCGCCGGTAGGCGTCGTCGTCGCGCACCGCGAGGGCACCGCCGGTGGCGGAGGCGACCGCGGACATGACGGCGGCGACCACCACGGCGGTCTCCGGGGCGGCGTCGCCGCGCTCGGCGGGGTTGAGGCGCAGGGCGAGCAGCAGCAGCGCCCCGTTGAGGAAGAAGACGAGGAGCCCGAGGACCAGTGTCGGCACGAGCAGGAGGAGCCGTACGAGCAGCGGCCACACGACGGCCGACAGCACACCGAAGGCGCCGGCGCCGAACGCCGCCGTGACCGCGATCCGGGTCGCGCTGTCACCGGTCGGGGACTGGAGCCGGAAGTCCGGCAGGATGCCGGCCAGCACCAGCATCGTCAGGGTGGAGACGGCCCACACCGTGACGCTCCGTCCGACCTGACTGGCCACCCGTCGCCAACGCCCCGCACCCACGCCCCGCACACCTCACGTCCCGGCCCGTCGTCGGTGCGGGCGCTGGGATCAGCGTGTCATACGGGTGGACCGTCAGCGTCCGTCGTATCCCGCCGTCGGCATCGACAGCCTGCGGTGCACCCTGGCCTTCATCTGGGCGTCGTAGTGGGGTTCCGCGAAGCCCACCGTCTCGACCCGTACCCCGCGGCGGGCGCACTCGGCGGTGAACTCCTCCACCGAGGACAGGGCGCTCGCGAGGACGCGGAAGCTGGGGGCCACGAAGAGGTCCCGTCCCGCCCGCACCCCGTCCCACAGCACGCAGTGGTCGGCGCGCAGGCCCCGCACCAGCAGCTCCC
The DNA here is from genome assembly GCF_044756385.1 of Streptomyces sp. NPDC091972. NCBI lineage: Bacteria > Bacillati > Actinomycetota > Actinomycetes > Kitasatosporales > Streptomycetaceae > Streptomyces > Streptomyces sp. NPDC091972. Next base: position 57,664 of record NZ_JBIVSV010000015.1, read on the forward strand.
GCCGCACGGTGTACCCCCGCTCCGCGGCCCAGCGCGCGCACATGGCGTGCTGGCTGCGGGAGTCCACCAGGAAGGGATCGGCGTCCAGTTCCTCCAGCGGCGTCAGACTCGCGATCGCCGTGACGCGGAACGCTCCCATGGTGTCCCCCTCACCTCCGGGTTTCGCCGCCGACCCTACTCCAGCCCGTAGGCTTCGGGGAGTCGCGCGAAGGAGGCAAAGAGGTGCCGGTGGAGATCACCTGGTGGGGCCACGCCACCTGCACGGTCACGGATTCGGACGTACGCGTGCTCACCGACCCTCTGTTCGCCCGCCGGCTCGCGCATCTGCGCCGGCGCCGCGGTGCGGTGCCCCCGCCCGACGCCCGGCGCGCGGACGTGGTCCTGGTCTCCCATCTGCACGCCGACCATCTGCACGTTCCCTCGCTGGCGCGCCTGGAGCCGGGCACGCGCCTGCTCGTGCCCCGGGGCGCACCACGCCAGGTGCCGGGGCTGCGCCGGCTCACCCACCTCAGGGTGGACGAGGTGGCGCCCGGCGACGAGCGGCGCGTCGGCGACCTGCTGATACGCGCGGTCCCGGCCTGGCACGACGGGCGGCGGCTGCCGCTCGGACCGCACCGCTCCCCCGCGCTCGGTTACGTCGTCGAGGGCTCGGCGCGGACCTACTTCGCCGGGGACACCGGCCTGTTCGACGACATGGCCAAGGAGGTCGGGCCGGTCGACGTGGCGCTGCTGCCGGTCGGCGGCTGGGGGCCGTATCTCGGGGAGGGGCACCTGGACGCGGGGCGCGCGGCCGAGGCGCTCACCCGGCTGGGGCCGCGCAGTGCGGTGCCCGTGCACTACGGGACGTACTGGCCGATCGGGATGGACGCGGTACGGCCGCACGAATTCCACACGCCGGGCACGGAGTTCGTGCGGCGGGCGGCGGAGCTCGCGCCCGAGGTGGACGTGCACCGGCTGGAGCACGGCGAGAGTGTGCGGCTGGGGGTCTCGCGGTGACGTGGCTCGCGGCCGCGACCACGGGGGCGACTCCCGGGGCCGCCGGACAGGCGATCGGGTACCCGACGCTGTTCCTGCTGGTGTTCCTGGGGGCGTTGGTGCCCGTGATCCCCACGGGGGCGCTGGTGAGTTCGGCGGCCGTCGTGGCGTTCCACCAGACGGCGCCCCTGGCGCTGCTGTTCGTGTTCGTCACGGCCTCCGTCGCCGCGTTCCTCGGGGACATCGCCCTGTACTGGCTGGGGCGGCGCGGGATGAAGTCGAAGAACGGCTCGCGGTGGCTGGAGGCGCTTCGGTCGAGGGCGCCGGAGGAGCGGCTCTCCCAGGCGCAGGGGAAGCTGGCCGACCACGGGGTGGCGGTCCTCGTGCTGTCCCGGCTGGTGCCGGCCGGGCGGATCCCGGTGATGCTGGCCTGTCTGATGGCCGAGTGGCCGTTGCGGCGGTTCGTGCGGGGGAACCTGCCGGCCTGTCTGGCCTGGGCGGTGACGTATCAGCTCATCGGGATTTTGGGCGGATCGCTGTTCAAGGAGCCCTGGGAGGGCGTGGTCGCGGCGGTCGCGCTGACCGTGGCGATCAGCGCGGCGCCGACGGTGTGGAAGCGGGTCCGTTCCTGAGGGCGCGCTTCCCCGGGTGCTCCTGGGGATGCCCGTGGAGGTGCTCCTCGGGGTGCTCCTAGGGGTGCTCCAGCACCCGTGAGCCGCCGACCGGCAGGTCCCACAGGTCCTCGCGGTCCAGGCCCGCCTTCTCCCACGCCGCCCGCACCCTCGTCAGCGGTTCCAGCACGGGCTCGGCCGACAGCACGAACGTCGCCCAGTGCATGGGGGCCATGCGCCGGGCGCCCAGGTCCTGGGCCGCTCGCACCGCCTCCTCCGGGTCGCAGTGCACGTCGCTGAGCCACCAGCGGGGGTCGTAGGCGCCGATGGGCAGCAGGGCGAGGTCGATGCCGGGATAGCGCATGCCGATGCGGGAGAACCAGTGGCCGTAGCCCGTGTCGCCCGCGAAGTAGACGCGTCGGCCGTCCCGGTCGGTGAGGACCCAGCCGCCCCACAGGGTGCGGCAGGTGTCGGTGAGGGAGCGCTTGGACCAGTGGTGGGCGGGCACGAAGTCGAAGCGGACGCCGTCCAGTTCGGCCGCCTCCCACCAGTCGAGCTCGGTCACCGCGGTGAAGCGGCGGCGGTGGAACCAGCGGGCCAGGCCGGCCGGGACGAAGACCGGGGTGTCGCGCGGCAGGCGGCGCAGGGTCGGGGCGTCCAGGTGGTCGTAGTGGTTGTGGCTGATGACGACGGCGTCGACGCGGGGCAGGGCGTCCCAGTCGATGCCGACCGGGGTGATGCGGGCCGGGGTGCCGAGGATGCGGCGGGACCAGACCGGGTCGGTGAGGACGGTCAGGCCGCCGATCCGGACCACCCAACTGGCGTGCCCCGCCCAGGAGACGGCGACCGTGCGGGCGTCGACGGCGGGCAGCGGTGCCGGTGCGTAGGGCAGCCTCGGGATGTCGGCGAGTCCCTCGGGGCCGGGGCGTACGGCGCCCTCGCGGGCGAACCGGGCCATGGCCTTCAGACCGGGCAGCGGGGCGGTCAGGCGGTCGTGGAAGGACTTCGGCCACGCTCTGCGCTCCCCCAACGGGCGTGGTTCGGCGAGCGGCGGCGACGCGGGCGCGAGGGAGGACGGGGCCGGGGGCTCGTCGGCCACTCGCGTGCTGGTGGTCGACTCGGACTGCTGCGTCATCGAGGAGGCTCCCATCGCTGAGCGTCGTCGCGGAGTTCGTCGAAGACCGACTCCAGGGTGTTCAACGCGCGTTGCACGTGTGGCAGTTCCAACGGCGCGGGTGACGTGAGGCATTCCGCGCGTTCCTCGTCGGAACGGCCGAGCAGAGGGCCGGTGGACAGCCGTACGCGCAGCGCGCCGAGGTCGTCGCCGAAGCGGTGGCCGCCGGGGGCGGGCATGCCGAGCCGGGCGGTCAGGAAGTCCTCCAGGTCCTGGGCGTCGCCGACGCCCCGCGCGGCGAGCGCGGGCCGCAGGGGGCCGAGGTCGACGTAGAGGTGGCGGCCGGCCCGCGGGGGCCGGCAGAGCGCGCCCGCGCCGACGACCACGCAGTGCGCGGCGGCGGCCACGCGCGCGTGGAGGTGTCCTGCGGCGGCGCGGCGGGAGGTGACCGGTTCGGGTTCGGCGAGGGCGTGGGCGGCGGCCGCGGCGACGGGGGCGGCGATGCGGGCGCCGAGCGCGGTCAGGATGTCCAGCACGCGGGCGTGCAGGCCGTCGCCGCTGCCGTCGGCCGGGAAGCGGGCGAAGGCGGCGGGCCAGCCGGCCGGGAGCAGGCTGCCGGCCAGGTCGGTGACGACGGTGACCCGCTCGGGCAGCATCTCGGCGGGGCTGAGCAGGACCGTCTCGTGCGGGGCGTGCACGGTGTCGCGCCAGGTCTCGTCGCTGACCAGGTGCAGGCCCTCGCCCGCGGCGGCCTCGACGGTCTCGTGGAGGACCTCGGGCGGGGCGACGGTGGCGGTGGGGTCGTCGGCGACGGACAGCACCAGCAGCCGTGGGTCGCCGCCCTCGGCGCGCACCCGGCGCACGGTCTCCAGGAGGGCGTAGGGGTCCGGGACCCCGCCGCACTCGGCCGGTGTCGCCACGTGGAAGACGGGTCTGCCCAGCAGGCGTGCGTACGGCGCCCACCAGGCGGCGCAGGGGCGGGGCACCAGGACGTCGCCGCCGAGCGCGGCGGTCAGGGCGAGCAGGAGGGCGGGGGCGCCGGGGGCGGCGGCCACGTGGTCGGGTCCGGCGGGCAGTCCGCGCCGGGCCGCGTAGCCGCAGGCGGCCTCCAGGAGGCGGGTGCCGCCGCCGACGGGTTCGGCGTGGGGGCGGGCGGCCGCGGCGGCGAGCACGGCGGCGAGGTCGGGCAGGACGGGCAGCCCGTCGTCGGGCAGCGGAGGGCCGTAGCGGACGGGGCCGTGGCCTTCCGGGTCGGTCCGCATGGTCACCTCCGCAAGGCGCTGTCCGCCGTCTCGTCCCCTCGCGCCTGGCGCGCTCCCCGTGCTCCGCGTACCCACCGGACGGTCGTCCCATGGGCGCCCGCGCGGGTTGCGCCTGTCACACGGAGGTGAGGTTTCGATCCTGGACATCGGTGCCGGGGGCCTTGCGGCGCAGCCGGTACACGGCGCCCGCGGCGGCGCCCGCGATCAGCAGTCCGCCGGCGACCAGAGCGGGCACGGAGTCGGTGAAGGAGCCGCCCTGGCCGGCCCGGACCGGCCTCTGGACGACCGCGGTGCCGCAGCTGTCGGTGTACGTCTCGGTGCGCGGTTCGGTGTACGTCTCGGTGCGCGGCTCGGCGTGCGTCTCGGTGCGCGGCGGCGGGCACGGGCGGTGGCTGGTGCCCGTGGTGTTCCCGGTGGTGGTGCCGGTGCCCCGGGTGACGGTGAAGGTGGCGGTCCACGCCTTGCCCGCCGCGCGGTCCGAGGTCGGGCAGGTGCCGTCGACGGTCCACGCGGAGTCCGTGCCGTCACCGCCCGTACCGTCCTGGAGCTCCGGGTCGGCGGAGATCCGGGCGGTGCCGCTGTACTCGGGGCCGGAGACCTGGTCGTCCTCGCCGGGCACCAACTCCAGCCGTACGGTCTGCGACTCGAAGGCGTCCGAGGTGGCGTCGACGGTGGCGGGCGGTGTCCCGGTGCCGGGATCGCAGGAGACGGACACGGTGACGCTGCCGCCCGGCTGGACACTGCTCGGGCTGACCTCCGCGGCCGGATCCGCGTAGGCGCTCGGCGCGGCGGCGCCCAGGGCGATCCCGAGTGCGGGCAGGACGACGGACAGGGCCCGGAGACGGGCGGTGCGGCGCATGGGGCGGACTCCTTCGGCCGACGGCTGCGGGGGCCCGTCGTCGGGCGTCGGGGTCTCGACGACCGGGCCGAGGGCACGACGGTCGCACCCACGGCCATCACAGCCCGGCCCTCCCCGTCCCGCGCGCGGCCGAAGGCCATTGGCGGGACGGGGAGGGCCGAGTGGGTGACACCCGACGCCGCGGGACCGGCCCCCGCGGCGTGCCCGGGTCAGCCGGCGGCGTCGCGCATGATCTCCTCGCGCATCCGTCCGCAGCAGCGGCTGATCAGCCGGGACACGTGCATCTGGGAGATGCCGAGCTGCTCGGCGATCCGGCTCTGGGTCATGTCGCCGAAGAAGCGCATGTAGAGGATGGCGCGCTCCCGCTCCGGCAGGGCGGCCAGCCGGGGCTTGACGGACTCGCGGTCGACGACCGTGTCCAGCGCCGGATCGGCCGAGCCGAGGGCGTCGGCGAGCGAGTAGCCGTCCTCGCTGCCGGGCAGTTCGGCGTCCAGGGAGAGGGCCGTGAAGCTGTCCAGGGCCTCCAGGCCGACCAGGACGTCCTCCTCGCTCATGTTCGCGTGCTCGGCGATCTCGGCGACCGTGGGCCCGTGTCCCGGGACGGTCTGGGCGAGGTCCTGGGAGGCGAGGCGGACGCGGTTGCGCAGGTCCTGGACCCGGCGCGGCACGTGCAGGGTCCACATGTGGTCCCGGAAGTGCCGCTTGATCTCGCCGGTGACGGTGGGCACGGCGTAGCTCTCGAAGGCGTTGCCGCGCTCGGGGTCGTAGCGGTCGACGGCCTTGACGAGGCCGAGGGCGGCGACCTGGCACAGGTCGTCGTAGCTCTCGCCGCGGCTGCGGAAGCGGCCGGCGAGCCGGCGGGCCATGGGCAGCCAGGCCTCGACGACCTGTCCGCGCAGGGTGTCGCGCTCGGGTCCCGGGGGCAGTGCGGCGAGCCTGCGGAAGGCCTCGGCGGTGTCGGGCGCGTCGTCGTGCGGGTGGTGCTTCGCGCTCACTGGAGTGGGCATGTGCGTCGCAACTCCCTGGATCGTGCTCTGGTGGACGATCGGCGTGGGGACGCTTTCGCGTGCGGACAGGCGCGGCCGTGGCGGCCGATCGCCGCTCCCACGGACGTGCCTCCGGTCCGAAGCACTGTGAGTGCGCCTGCCCCCGGCCTCGCGGGGCAAACCCCAGGCGACAGCAGACCGTTGACGCCGTCGCCGGGACCACCGCGGACAGGGCCACGGTGGAGGACGTGGTCGAACCCTCGGTGCCCGCGGGCCGACTCCCCGGACACGGACGCCCCAGGCAGCCGTACGGGTCACTGGAGGCGAGCGGAGAACCGGGCGTCCAGGGGGAGGCGGGGCCTCAGGGCGAAGGTGCCGGAGTTCCCGCCGGGGCGGGCGAAGCAGCCGTCGGGAGGGCGGCCGGTTCGAGCCGGTCGCCCTCGGGCTCCGGCAGCATGACTTCCTCGTACCTGCCCAGCGCGAGGACGGCGGCGAGCATGAGGATCGGTATGAGCGCGGCGAGGAGCACCATCGCCATGTCCTTCCCAAGGGAGGTGCGCGGGGGGTTCCGAACGGGTCTCCCGACTTCTGTCCGGCAAACCCCGTGTCGGCCTCCGGTGCACGGGTACGCGGTGCGGACCCCGAAGATCTGGAGGGAGACATGCAGCGAGGCAGCGACCGGCTGAGCCGCCACCGCGACGACGAGATGAAGCACGAACTCCAGGGACTGCTCCGCTCCGGGCACCCCACCCGGACCGAGGAGTGGAACGATCCGGAGCCGACCGCCGACGACGATCCGCAGGTCTGGGGCGGACCCGTGACGCCGGGCAGCGACGGGGCGTCGCTGGAGACCGTCCGGCTGGAGCTGGCCCGGCTCCTGGGCCGCAGCTCGTTCCCCGCCGCTCCCGGGGAGCTGGCGCGGGTGCTGCGCCGCAAGAACGCCCCCGACCCCCTCACCGAGGCGGTGGAGGCACTGCCGGGCAAGGAGACCTACGCCACGGTGCAGGAACTGGCGCGGGCACTGACCCGGACGGCGGGCACCCCGTGACGGCGGAGCTCGTCCGGGACGTGATGACGCCCGGAGTGGTGGCCGTCCGCCCGGACGCCTCGCTGGTCGAGGCGGCGCGGCTGATGCGCGCGCAGGACATCGGCGATGTCGTCGTGGCCGACGGTCAGCACGTGGTGGGGGTGCTCACCGACCGGGACATCACGGTCCGGGCGGTCGCCGACGGCGTGGACCCGCTGACGGTGAGCGCCCGGTCGGTGTGCACGCCCGACCCGCTGACGGTCGCCCCCGGCGACCCGGTGACGCAGGCGGCCGCGCTGATGCGGGCCCACGCCGTGCGGCGGCTGCCGGTCGTCGAGGACGGTCTGCCGGTCGGCATGGTGAGCCTCGGCGACATCGCCGAGGCCCGCGACCCGGGCTCGGCGCTCGCCGACATCAGCCGCGCGGACCCGGACGGCGGGGAACCCGTATGAGGAAAAGGCTTTCCAGGAAAGGACGTTGAATCATCATGCGCATCGCGTTTCTGACCGCACCCGAGGGCGTCGAGCAGATCGAGCTCACCGATCCGTGGCAGGCGGCGGTGGACGCGGGGCACGAACCCGTGCTCGTCTCGACGGAGTCCGGCACGATCCAGGCGTTCAACCATCTCGACAAGGCGGACACCTTCCCCGTGCAGGAGGTCGTGGGCGAGACGTCCGCGGACTCCTTCGGCGCTCTGGTGCTGCCCGGCGGGGTGGCCAACCCCGACTTCCTGCGGATGGACGAGAAGGCCGTGGCGTTCGTGCGGGACTTCTTCACGCAGGGCCGCCCGGTGGCCGCGATCTGCCACGCGCCGTGGACGCTCGTCGAGGCGGACGTCGTACGGGGCCGGGTGCTCACCTCGTGGCCGAGTCTGCGGACGGACATCCGCAACGCGGGCGGCACCTGGGTGGACGAGCAGGTGAAGGTCTGCGACCACGGTGACAACAAACTGGTCACCAGCCGTAAGCCGGACGACCTCAAGGCGTTCTGCGAGACGTTCCTCGACGTGTTCGCGAAGGAGGCCGCCTAGCCGGGGCTCCCGGCCGCGTCCGCGGCGGCGATCGCCGCGCACCGGCGCCGGGGGCCGACGCGCCACTGAGCCCTGCGGGCAGCGCACCGGTGGCCTGCTGATCAGGGGATCGGCAGGCCGCCTTCGGCTGCTCCCGGGCTGCGCACGGTCAGTCCAGCGCCGGCGTCGCCGACTCCCCCGACCCGCGCTCCCGGGCGCCCTCGCGCGTCCGGCCCGCGGCCACGGTCCGGCGCGGGTTGCGGCGCAGATACTCGCCCTCGAGCCGGGCCATGCGCTCGTTGTGCGTGCTGAGCGCGTCGTTCGAGCCGTGGAGCAGGGTCTCGTGCCGGGTGCGGTGGATGGTCTCCAGCTCTTTCATGAGCTGCTGGTCGTCCAACTGGCTGGGGTCGACTCCGGTCATGGTGGTGGTCCGCTCGTCGTGTTCGTTCATGGGCCTCGGGTACCCGCCCCGCAAGCATTACCGCACTGCCCCCGAGCGGCATCCGGGAGGGAACCGATGGATCTCGCTTTCCTGCGTCCACTCTACGAACATCCGGGCCCCTGGGCCTCCGTGTACGTCGACACCTCACGGCGCACGGAGGACACCCCTCACGAACGGCACCTGGCGGCGGTCGCGGTCTCCCGCGAGTTGTCCGCGCAGGGCGCCGACGAGAAGACCTGCGTGGCCGTGCGGGAGGCGCTGGAGGAACTGCGGCACTCGTCGGAACCGCGCGGCCGGGCCGTCTTCGCACGGGCCGGCGAGGTGGTCCTGGACCCGCCCCTGACCAGGTCCCCGGAAGCCGGCCTGGTGTGCTGGGCCCCGCTGCCGCACACCGCGCCCCTTCTGGAACTGGCCGGCGAGGACCCGGTGTGCGTGGTGGCGTACGTCGACCGCAAGGGCGCCGACTTCGAGCTGCGCGGGGCGCTCGGCAGGCAGGGCGCGGGGTCGGTCGCCGGCAGGCAGTGGCCCGTGCACCGGACGAGCAGCTCGGACTGGTCGGAGCGGCACTTCCAGCTGCGGGTGGAGAACAGCTGGGAGCACAACGCGGCGGAGATCGCCGACGCGCTCGCCGTCTGCCAGGAGGAGACCGGTGCCGATCTGCTGGTCCTGGTCGGTGCGGAGCGGGAGAAGCGGTCGGTGCACGAGCGGCTGCCGAAGCGGCTGCACGGCCGGGTGGTGGAGGCCGGGCACGGCGCCGGGAGCCGGCTGCTCGACGAGGACGTGGAGCGGGCCCGCGCCGAGCGCGTACGGCGGCGCGCGGAGCGGGAGCTGGAACGGTTCCTCGCGGCCCGCGCGCCGGGCGACGACGGCCGCCCGGGGGCCGTGGAGGGCCTTTCCGCGCTGGTCGAGGCCGCGCGTGAACACCGTATCGACGAGCTCCTGATACGTCCGGACGGGCCCGACGCGCACCGCGGGGTCTGGGCCGGGGAGGACCCGGACCAGGTGGCGGTGCGCCGCACGGATCTGACGATCCTCGGTGAGCAGATCACCTGGTCGGTGCGCGCGGACGACGCGCTGATCAGGTCGGCGGTGGCGACGGGCGCGCCGGCGCTGTCGGTGACGCCGGTGGCCGAGGAGGCCCCGGTGGGCGGCCTGGGCGCCCTGCTGCGCGGGGCCTGAGAGGCCGCGGACGGGTCCGGTGGCCGTCGGTCACCGGACCCGTTCGACGCGTCGTTCGTCCCAGACCGGCTCCGGGGTCTCGCGCACCCGGCCGTCCGAGCCGAAGACGAGGTACCGGTCGAAGGACCGCGCGAACCAGCGGTCGTGGGTGACCGCGAGGACGGTGCCGTCGAAGGCTTCCAGGCCCTCCTGGAGGGCCTCGGCGGACTCCAGGTCGAGGTTGTCCGTGGGCTCGTCCAGGAGGAGCGCGGTGACGCCCTGGAGCTCCAGCAGCAGGATCTGGAAGCGGGCCTGCTGGCCTCCGGAGAGCCGGTCGAAGCTCTGCTCGGCCTGTCCGGTCAGCTCGTAGCGGCGCAGCCGGGACATCGCGGGGCCGCGGTCCTGGGCGTGCTCCTTCCAGAGGATGTCGAGGAGGGTGCGGCCGAACAGCTCGGGGTGGGCGTGGGTCTGCGCGAAGTGGCCGGGCACGACCCGCGCCCCGAGCTTCCACTGCCCTGTGTGGGCGACGCCGGTGTCCCCCGCCAGCAGTCGCAGGAAGTGCGACTTCCCGGAGCCGTTGGAGCCCAGGACGGCGACCCGTTCACCGTAGAAGACCTCCAGGTCGAAGGGCTTCATCAGGCCGGTCAGTTCAAGTCCCTTGCAGGTGACGGCCCTGACGCCGGTGCGGCCGCCCCTGAGGCGCATGGTGATGTCCTGCTCGCGCGGCGGCTCGGGCGGCGGTCCGGCCTCCTCGAACTTGCGCAGGCGGGTCTGGGCCGCCTGGTAGCGGGAGGACAGCTCGTGGCTGATGCTGGCCGCCTGGCGGAGGTTCAGCACCAGCTTCTTGAGCTGCGCGTGCTTCTCGTCCCAGCGCCGGCGCAACTCCTCGAAGCGCGCGAAGCGTTCGCGCCGCGCCTCGTGGTAGGTGGCGAACCCGCCGCCGTGCACCCAGGCGTCCGCACCGGTGGGCGAGGGTTCCACGGAGACGATCTTCTCGGCGGCCCGGGACAGCAGTTCCCGGTCGTGGGAGACGAACAGGACGGTCTTGCGGGTCTCCGCGAGCCGCTCCTCCAGCCAGCGCTTGCCGGGCACGTCGAGGTAGTTGTCCGGCTCGTCCAGCAGCAGCACCTCGTCCGTGCCGCGCAGCAGCGCCTCCAGCACGAGCCGCTTCTGCTCACCGCCGGACAGCGTCCGCACCTGCCGGAACTGCGCCTTGTCGTAGGGCACCCCGAGCGCGGCCGTCGTGCACATGTCCCAGAGCGTCTCGGACTCGTACCCGCGCACCTCGGCCCAGTCGGACAGCGCCTGCGCGTACTTCAGCTGGGCGGCCTCGTCGTCGACGGTCATGATCAGGTGCTCGGCCCGGTCGACGGCCTGCGCGGCCTCCCGGATGCCGGGCGGCGCGACCGACACGAGCAGGTCCCGAACGGTCGTCTCGTCCCGCACGGACCCCACGAACTGGCGCATCACACCCAGGCCGCCGCTCACGGTGACCGTCCCGCCGTGCGGCTTGAGCTCGCCGGAGATCAGCCGCAGCAAGGTGGTCTTCCCCGCGCCGTTCGGCCCGACGAGGGCCACCACGGCCCCCTCGCCCACCCGGAACGACACATCGCCGAGCAGCGCCCTCCCGTCGGGAAGGTAGTACTCGAGATGTGCGGCTTCCAGATGTCCCATGGGCGGCATTGTGGGTGCAGAGGCGAGACCCGGGCAAACACATAAAGGGCGCGGGGAACCGCGCGACCGGCTCCGTACGGCCGGCGGACGGCACCGACCAAGCGCCCCGACGGCGGGTACCCGCAAGGGCATGAGCCCAGACGTTGATCTCACCGCCCTCCGCACCGGCGTGCGCCCGCTGCGCGACCGCCTGCTCGCCCTGGACTCCCGTCTCTTCGCGTTCGCGGCCGCCCGGAACTGGCCCGCGGCCGAGCCGGTGCTGCCCCGGCTGAGCAGGAGCGCGAACCACGGTGTCCTCTGGTTCGCCACCGCCGCCGCGATGGCCGCGAGCCGCACCCCCCGGTCCCGCAGGGCCGCCGCCCGCGGTCTCGCCTCCCTGACCCTGGCCTCCCTGACCGTCAACACCCTCGGCAAGCGCTCGGTGCGCCGCACCCGCCCCGCCCTGGACCCGGTCCCGCGGGCCCGGCAGCTCGGGCACCGGCCGATCACCACCTCGTTCCCCTCCGGGCACGCCGCCTCCGCGGCCGCCTTCGCGACCGGCGTGGCGCTGGAGTCCCCGGCGTGGGGCGCGGCGGTGGGCCCGCTCGCCTGGTCCGTCGCGCTGTCCCGGGTGTACACGGGCGTGCACTTCCCGAGCGACGTCCTGGCCGGTGCGGCCCTCGGCGCGGGCGCCGCGTTCGCCGTACGGGGCCTGGTGCCCACCCGCGCCCAGGTCGTGCCGCCGGCCCGGCCCCGCGCGGAGGTTCCCGCGCTGCCGCAGGGCGAGGGTCTGGTGATGGTGGCGAACACCGCCTCGGGCACCGCGGAGCGGGTGCGCGCCCTGCACGACGGGCTGCCGATGGCCGAGATCGTCGAGTGCGAACCGACCGATGTACGGGCCGAGTTGGAGAAGGCCGCGGCCCGTGCCACGGTGCTGGGCGTGTGCGGTGGCGACGGCACGGTCAACGCGGCCGCCGAGATCGCCCTGCGGCACGGCGTGCCCCTGGCGGTGCTGCCGGGCGGCACCCTGAACCACTTCGCCTACGACCTCGGGGTGGAGGGCGCGCGCGATCTCACCAGTGCGGTCCGCCGGGGCGAGGCCGTGCGCGTCGACGTGGGCCGGTACGTCAGCGACGGCCGGGAGGGCGTCTTCGTCAACGGGTGCAGCCTGGGCGTGTACCCGGAGCTGGTGCGGGAGCGGGAGCGCTGGTCGGGCCGGATCGGCGGCTGGCCGGCCGGGGTGCTCGGGGCGCTGCGGGTGCTGCGGGCCGACCGGCATCCGCTGGAGGCCGAGTTCGGCGGCCGGACCCGGCCGCTGTGGCTGCTGTTCGTGGGCAACGGCACCTACCACCGGATGGGTCTCGCCCCCGGCCGCCGCACCGACCTCGCCGACGGCCGGTTCGACGTGCGGGTGGTGCACGGCGGGCGCCGGCCCGCGCTGCGCCTGCTCGCCGCGGCCGTCGCGGGTCCGCTGACCCGCTCCCCCGCGCACGCGGCGGTCCAGGTGGGACGGCTGCGTCTGACGGGTGTCGCGCCGGGCACGCTCCTCGCCTACGACGGCGAGGTGACCGAGGTGCGGGGCGAGGTGACCCTGGAGAAGCTGCCCGAGGCGCTCACCGTGTACCGCCCGCTGCCCGGGAGCTGACGATCCATCAGTCCACATTCCAATACGGGGGTCTCACCATTCGACATGCGGGCGTACGGTTCTGCGTACCGACGGACCTGTCGAGAAGGGGAGCCCAGTCATGCCGACATCGCCGGAGACGCAGCAGGAGAAGCCGCGGGAGACCGCCGTCTACACACACGGCCACCACGAGTCCGTACTGCGCTCGCACACCTGGCGCACCGCCGCCAACTCCGCGGCCTACCTGCTCGGTTCGCTGAAGCCCCACATGCGGATCCTGGACATCGGCTGCGGGCCGGGCACGATCACCGCCGACCTCGCCGCCCTGGTCCCCGACGGTCACGTCACCGGCGTCGACCACGCGCCGGGCGTCCTGGACCGGGCCCGGGAGACGGCCGCCGCGCGCGGACTCGGCAACGTCGACTTCGCGGTCGCCGACGTGCACGCGCTGGACTTCCCGGACGACACCTTCTGTGTGGTCCACGCCCACCAGGTGCTCCAGCACGTCGGGGACCCGGTGCGGGCTCTGCGCGAGATGGTGCGGGTGACCAGGCCGGGCGGGTTCGTCGCGGTGCGCGACTCGGACTACGCGGCCATGACCTGGTACCCCGCGTCCGCGGGGCTGGACGACTGGCTGGACCTGTACCGCCGGGTGGCCCGGGCCAACGGCGGGGAGCCGGACGCCGGCCGGCGGCTGAAGTCCTGGGCGCTGCGGGCCGGGCTGACGGACATCACCGCGACCTCCGGCACCTGGACCTACTCCACCGCCGAGGAGCGGGAGTGGTGGAGCGGGCTGTGGGCGGACCGCACGCTGGCCTCGGCGTACGCGGAGCGGGCCGTCGAGGGCGGCCACGCCACCGTGGAGCAGCTGCGGGCCGTCTCGGACGCCTGGCGGAAATGGGGCCGGCAGGACGACGGGTGGTTCTGTGTGCCGCACGGGGAAATTCTGTGCCGGAAAAGCGCCTGAATCTTCGTATTCCGGATACTCGGACAGCAGGAGGTACACATCATGGTTGCGCTTCTGCTGGTCCTGCTTCTGGTGCTGATTCTGTTCGGCGCCGGATTCGCGGTGAAAATACTGTGGTGGATCGCACTGGCCGTGCTGGTGCTGTGGCTGCTGGGATTCCTGATGCGCGGCACGACGTCGTCCGGAGGCAGGGGCCGCTGGTACAGGTGGTGACGGCCCCCGGCATCACTCCCGGGGAAGCAGCGGTCCGAGCGGCCCGAGGTCCAGGTTCAGGTCCTCGGGCCGCAGTCCGTACCGCTCGCGCAGTTCGGTCATGCGCTCGTCGAGCAGCATCAGGGTGAGCCCGATCCGCTCCTCCTGCTCCTCGCTCAGGTCGCCCTCGTCGAACCGGCGCAGCGCCTGGCGCTCCATGAGCTGCCGCAGCAGCTCCACGACGGTCAGCACGAGCTTGACCAGGTCCCGCTCGACCGTGTCGGGCTCCAGGTCCAGCCGATTGCGTCGGGCCGTCACAGCAACTCCTCGAACGGTGAGGGAACTTGCGCGTTGACCGAGCTGATCAGCGCGTTCAGGTCGATGCGGACGAGGTCGACGTCCGCGATGCGCAGGGTGATGTCCCCGGTGATGACGACCCCGCCGGCCAGCAGCCGGTCGAGCAGGTCGACGAGGGCGACCTCGCGGCGTTCGATGACGGTCACGGCTGCTGTTCCTCCCCCGCGAAGGAATAAGCCGCCCAGGGCCCTGTGAGTTCCACCCGCATTCCCGGCACGTCGTCCTTCGTGCGGTCCACCATTTCCACGAATTCCTCGGAGTCGGCGCGCGGCACCAGATAGGCCGCATTCAGAATGTTCTGTCCGGACGCCCCGGAAAGCGCGGGGTTCTGCGGCGCGTGCAGCCGCGCGTCCTCGGCATATCCGGACAGCGTTTCGTGCAGCCGGGTCGCGAACGCCTCCGCCTGCTGCCACATCTCCTCGTGCGAGCGCACCCGCTGGCGGCGCTGGCGCAGATAGTCCCGCCCCGAGGCCGGCCGGGCCGGCGCCTCGGCGGGCTCCGCACCGGCCGGGGCCGCCGTCTCGGCGTACACCTTGACGCCCCACTCCACCCGGTCCTGGAGCCGGTCGAGGGTGCGCCGGAAGCTCTCCTCGCGTTCCTCGATCATCACCCGGACCCCGCTGTCGTCGCGGAACACGGTGCCGAGCCGGAGCGGCAGCGGAGTGGTCACCACGGTGAGCGCGTCGATCACGCTCTGGTGCGCGCGCACGGTCCGGGTCAGCCAGTCCAGGTCCTCCAGATGCCTGCGGAGCGGCTCCTCGGCGAAGTCGCGCTCCGGTACGTGGCTGACCACGGCCACCAGGCCGTGGTGGTGCAGCAGTCTGGGCGGGTCCCCGGCGACCCCGGCCAGCTGGGCCTGCAACGGGGTGCCGAAGGGACGGCAGACGGCGTACACGTACCGCAGTCCGGTCATGAACTCTCCTCCTCCTCGGCACGCCGAGTGGGCTCCAGCTCCTCCAGGCGCGCGAGCCGTTCTCGCAACTCGCTGTTCTCCCGGGCGAGTTCGTCACGGCGGGCGCGGGAGGACAACGCCGGGTCGTCCTCCCACCAGTCGATCCCCATCTCCTTGGCCTTGTCGACCGAGGCGACGATGAGCCGCAGCTTGATCGTGAGCAGCTCGATGTCGAGCAGGTTGATGCGGATGTCTCCCGCGATCACGATGCCCTTGTCCAGCACACGCTCCAGGATGTCGGCCAGGTTGGCACCGCTCCCCTGTCCGTACGGATCCGGGAGCCGGCTGGGCATGCTCATCGTCGGCTCCCGCCCTCGGCGTACTCCTCTTCCTCTTCCTCCTCGGGCAGCTCCTCCTCGGACATCTCTTCCTCGTCCTCGGGAACCTCGTCCTCGGCAGCCTCGTCGTCCTCGGCCACCTCGTCCTCGGGCTCCTCCTCGTCGTACTCCTCGTACTCGTCCTCGGGCTCGCCCTCTTCCTCGGGCTCGTCCTCGGTCTCGTACTCGGCGTCGGGGCCCTCCTGCTCTTCCTCGTCCTCTTCCTCGGCGCCCTCGGCCTCTTCTTCCTCCGCCACCGCGTCCTCGTGGCTCTTGACGACCTCGCCGTCCTGGATCTCGCCGCGCCAGCCGTCCTCCGCCTCCCCCTTGAGGGTGATGAAACGGGCGAAGTGCTTGAGGTCGAGCCGGGCCCGACGGCCCTGGGCGCGCCAGATGTTGCCGGTCTTCTCGAAGAGACCCGTGGGGTAGTACTCGATCACCAGCAGGACGCGGGTGAGGTTGTCGGCGAGCTTGTGGAAGGTGACGACACCCTTGGTCGTGCCCTTGGCGCCCTCCGAGGTCCACTGGATCCGCTCGTCGGGAACCTGTTCGGTGGTGGTCGCCTTCCAGCTGCGGCTGGACCAGAAGATCTTCGCCTGCCAGTCGGTGTGGGTGTCGTCGGCGCGGTTCGCGCTCTTGACGCCCTTCGCGAAGGTGGAGAAGGACTGGTACTGCGTCCACTGGTCGTAGGCCGTGCGCAGGTCCACGCCGACATCGATGTACTCGATGATCACCGTGGGCTTCTGGCCCGCGCCGCCCTTTTTCTTGCCCTTGCCGCCGCCGAGGTTCTTGAAGGCGCCGACCACGCTGTCCTTGGCCTTGCCCGCTCCGAGCTCCAGCGCGCTGCGCAGCGGCCCCTTGCCCTCGGCGAGCTTCTTGCCGCCGTCGAGGGCGAGCTTGGCGAAACCGGGGCTGTTGCCCTCGGCGATGTCGTTCAGCTTGCCGGTGGTCTCGCCCAGCTTGCGCCCGACACCGACCAGCATGCGCTGGGCCTGCGCGGCGAAGTACTCCTGCAACTCGGCCTTGAGCCGGTCGGCGGCCTCGCTGTGGGCCACGTCGGTGAGCGGGTTGCTCTTGGCCTTGTCGGTGGCGGATCCGAGTGTCTCGGTCATCACTCACCGCCTCCCTTCGGCAGCCGGGAGCGCGTGCTCCGGCCGGCTCCCCTGGCCGCGGTCGTCTTCTTGGCGGCCGTCTTCTTCGCCGTCGTCTTCTTGGCCGCGGCCTTCTTGGCGCCCGAGCGGCTCTGGCCCTGCGCCGTCTTCTTCGCGGGCGGCTTGCGGCCGGGCTCCTTCTTCGCGGCCGTCTTCTTGGCCGGGGCCTTCTTGGCGGTCCTCTTCGCCGCCGGAGCCTCGTCCTGCTCGTCCTCGGCCCCGTCTTCCTCGGCCTCGTCGTCCGAGGGCTCCTCGTCGGCCTCGGCCTCCGTGTTCCCAGTCTCCTCCTCCTCGGGCTCCTCGTCCCTTTCGGACTCCTCGTCCTCGTCGTCGGAGAGGCCCGGCACCTGGGGCGCCACACCCGAGAGCTGGTCACGGACCTGGGCGGTCCGTCCGTGCAGCCGGTCGGCGATGGCGTCGATCTGCCGCTCCACCATGGCACCGGAGGCCGCCTTGCCGACGCCTCGCAGGTCCTGGCGGAGCGTGTCGCCTATCTCCTTGAACTGCGGGTTCTTCAGCAGTTGCTGGGAGACCAGTTCGGCCACCGCCCGCGGGGTCAGGTTCATCTTCTTGCCGGCCACCACCGAGCCGACGGCGAAAGCCAGTTTCAGTTTCTTGGTACGTCCGAGGACGTATCCGGCCCCTATGGCGAGGCCCAGTCCCATGCGGTTCATCTCGTCGTCCCGTCGCCAGTCCCCGCGCCGCCGCGCAGGCCGATCTCCAGTCGTTCGAGGAGCTCGTCCTCCTGTCGGTCGAATTCCTCCTCGTCGATCTCGCCCGCCTCGAGCCGCTCCTCGAGCCGGGCGAGTTCGGCCCGGACCGTCGCCGGGTCGTAGTAGAGGCGCTCCGCCTCGTGCAGCACCTGCTTGATCACCCAGGCGCTGCCGCGCACCGGGGCGAACGGCAGCAGCAGCACCTCTCCGATGAGACCCACACCGACTCACTCCTCCGCGTGGTCGACACCGACCGTGGTGCCCGCGGGTTCGGCCGGGCCCGGGTCGACGAAGCTGTACGGCGGCAGCGGGCCGTTGACCCGCAGATCCAGGTGCGGATGGGCCTTGCGCAGCTCGTCGACCGCGTCCAGGAAGGACGCCGCCGCGTCGCGCTCCACGAGGAAGGACACGTTGGCCAGCCAGCCCGAGGACTCGGGGCCCACGCTGATCGCGTCGGCCACGGGTTCCAGGGCGCGCTGCACCTCGCCGGCGTCCTCGGCCTCACGGGCCTTGACCGCGGCCACGACCATCTCGCCGAGCCGCAGGCGGTCCTCGTAACTGCCGCCGCCCGCCTGCCGGTTGGCCTCGGTCATGGCCCGGACCTCGGGGTTGTCGGACATCACGCGGTGCAGGACGGCCTCTTCGTCGTGCGTGGCCTTGACGTTGTACTCGACCTTGCCCTCAAGGGTCCGCAGGCGCTCCTTGTAGTGGTCCTGGCGTTCCGCGAGCACTCCGGTGACGGTCCCGTCGTCGGGGGCCACGCTGCCGAACCGCATGGGCAGGATGCAGCCGTCCGCGCCCGCCTCGCTCAGCACGTTCTGGTGGGCGAGGAGGTCACGGCGCTTGGGCCGCAGCCCTTCCGGGGCATCGCTGACGATGGCCGCCAGCTCGCCCTCCTTCAGCACCCGCACCGGCATCGCGGGCTCACCGACGCCTGCCAGGTCCTCCGGCAGCGCGGGGTGGGAAGCGGCGGTGATGCCGTACACGTACGTGCTCACTCCTGTTCCTCCTTCCTGCGCGAAGCGGTGGACTTACGGGCACGCGGCCTGGACTCGCTCTGGCCGTCGCCCTCGCGTGCCTGCTTGAAGGCGTCGGAGATGGTCTCCGCGGCGCCGGACAGCGCGCCCTTGGACTTGCCGCGCGCCCCCGACTCGGTGATCGAGCCGACGACGTCGGGCAGACCCGGGCTCTTGTTCGGGCCGGACTCCAGGTCCAGCCGGTTGCACGCTTCGGCGAAGCGCAGATACGTGTCGACGCTGGCCACCACGACCCGTACGTCGATCTTCAGGATTTCGATGCCGACCAGGGAGACCCGTACGAACGCGTCGATGACGAGACCCCTGTCGAGGACCAGTTCCAGAACGTCGTAGAGGCCGCTGGAGCCGCCTCCGCCACCGCCCTGTTGTGCCGGGACAACGGTCATGTCGACCGCGCCTCCTTTTCTGTGTGCTGGTGAGTGAATGTCTGTGCGCCGGGGCGGCGGTCTAGCGGCCGCCCTGCCTCTGTGCGTCCGCGCGACCGCGCTCGTAACGACGAACACGCCGATAGCCGGTGAGCTGTCCTTCCGGGTCGAGCTCGACCTGGTAGCTCGCCATCAGGCTCATCGTGTCGGGCACGCGGGACAGCTCGAGCACCTCGATCTCGAGGGACCAGCCGTCCTCCGTCTGTTCGAACGACGACACGTTCTCGGCGGCCATGCCGGTCAGCTCGGCGAGCTGGGTGCGCGCGTTGCGCAGCACCTCCATGGGGTTCGGCCGCCGGTTCTCCGCCACGTTCTCTTCCGTGTCCTCTTCTGTCCCTTTGCGGGAGTTCCGTGAATTCTGTGATTCGGATGAGTTTTTTGTGTTCGACATGGCACCTCTCACCTCGGGTGGCCGCTCGTTCCTTCGCCAAACCTTCAAGAGGGCATCAAGGCGTTCAACCTGCGACGGGCCGGTCCCAGCGCGCGCCCCTTGGCCATCACTCCGGCCCAGGGATCGGTGCGGGCCTGTTCGACCGCGTCGGCGACGGTCCAGCGGCGGGCGTCCAGGTCCGGATCGTCGAGCTGGTCCCAGGACATCGGGGTGGCCACGGGCGCTCCGGGTTTCGCCCGCACGGTGTAGGGGGCGACGGCCGTCTGCGCGTAGCCGTTGCGCTGTACGTCCAGGTAGAGGCGGTCGCCGCGGTCCTTCTTGCGGGCGGCGGTGGTGAGCCGGTCGGGGTGGCCCGCGACCAGGGTGTCGGCGACGTCCTTGGCGAACTCGCGGACCTCGTCGAAGTCGTGCCGGCCGTTGAGCGGCACGACCACGTGCAGCCCGCGCGATCCGGTGGTCATCAGCGCCGAGGGCAGTTCCAGCTCGTCGAGCAGTTCTCCGAGCAGCAGGGCCGCCTCGCGCACGAGGGCGAAGTCGTCGTCGCCGGCCGGGTCGAGGTCGAAGACCATCCGGTCCGGCCGCTCGACGCTCCCGACCCGGGACAGCCAGCGGTGCAGGGTGAGGGAGGCCTGGTCGGCGAGGTACAGGAGGGTGGCGGTGTCGTCGCAGACGGTGTGGCAGACGGTGCCGCCCTCCTTCGGCACCTCGACCCGGCTGATCCACTCCGGGTAGGAGTCCGGGGTGTTCTTCTGCATGAACAGGGGCCCGGCGAGGCCGTCCGGATGCCGTTCCAGCATCAGGGGACGGCCCCGCAGGTGCGGCAGCATGAAGGGCGCGACGGCACGGTAGTAGTCGACGAGGTCGCCCTTGGTGTACTCCTTGGCGCCGTCGCCGCCGGGGAAGAGCACCTTGCCGGGCCGGTGCACCTGCACGGTGCGCTTCCCGGCGCGTACGGTCCGTACGTCGTCCCCGCTCACGGCACGATCGCCTGCTCCACGAGGAGCCGCCCGGCGGCCGCGATCGACTCGGCGTCGATGCCGGCGGCGTGCAGCGACTCCTCCGGCGAGGCCGAGCCCGGCATCGTACGGACCGCGAGGCGCACCAGGCGCGGTACGGGGCGGCCGTCGGTGAAGGCGTCGAGGACGGCGTCGCCGAGGCCGCCCTCCTCGCGGTGGTCCTCGACCGTCAGCAGACAGCCGGTGTCCTCGGCGGCCTGGCGCAGGGTGGCCCGGTCGACGGGCTTGACCGAGTACAGGTCGACGACCCTGATGCGGATGCCTTCCTGCTCCAGCGCCTCGGCGGCCTTGAGCGCCTCGTGCACGGTGACGCCCGCGGCGACGACGGTGAGCCGGTCCTCGTCCGAGGAGCGCAGCACCTTGCTGCCGCCGATCGGGAACTCCTCGTCGGGGCCGTAGATCACCGGGCTCTCGCCGCGGCCCGTACGCAGGTAGCGGATGCCGTCCAGGCCGGCCATCTCGGCGACCAGGCGGGCCGTCTGGTTGGCGTCGCACGGGTACAGCACGGTCGACTCGTGGATCGCCCGCATCATCGCCAGGTCCTCCAGGCCCATCTGGCTGGGCCCGTCCTGCCCGATGGCGACACCCGCGTGGGAGCCGACGAGGTTGATGCCGGCCCCGCTGACGGAGGCCATGCGCACGAAGTCGTAGGCACGGGTGAGGAAGGCCGCGAAGGTGCCGGCGTACGGCACCCAGCCGCGCGCGGCGAGTCCCACGGCGGCCGCGACCATCTGCTGCTCGGCGATGTAGCACTCGAAGTAGCGGTCGGCGTGTTCCTTGGCGAAGTACTCGGTACGGGTCGAGTCGCCGACCTCGCCGTCGAGGGCGACCACGTCACCGCGTCCGGTGCCGAGGGCGGCGAGGGCCTGTCCGTAGGCGTCGCGGGTGGCCACTTCCTCGCCGGTGTCCCAGCGGGGCAGTTCGAGGTGCCCGGCGCGGACGGCGTGCAGGATGCGGGCGGCCGGCGGCTCCTGCACCCGGACGCGGAGGTCGCGGACGCCACCGAGCTCCTCGATCGCCTCGTCGGCGTCCTTGAGCGGCTTGCCGTGCAGTCCCTCGCGGTCCTCGATGTCGGCGACGCCCTTGCCCTTGAGGGTGCGGGCGAGGATCGCGGTGGGCTGGCCCTTGGTGGACGCGGCCTCGCCGTACGCACGGTCGACGGCGTCCACGTCGTGCCCGTCGATCTCGACGGTGTGCCAGCCGAAGGCCTGGAAGCGGCGGGCGTAGGCGTCGAGGTCGTGGCCGTGCCGGGTGGGGCCGCGCTGGCCGAGCCGGTTGACGTCCACGATCGCGGTGAGGTTGTCGAGGTGCTCGTGTCCGGCGTGCTCGGCGGCCTCCCAGATCGAGCCCTCGGCGAGCTCGCTGTCGCCGCACAGCACCCACACGCGGTAGTCGGCGCGGTCCAGCTTCTTCCCGGACAGCGCGATGCCGACGCCCACCGGCAGGCCCTGGCCCAGTGATCCGGTCGCCGTCTCGACCCAGGGGAGCCTGCGCGGGGTCGGATGTCCTTCGAGCCGGCTGTCGAGCTTGCGGAAGGTCAGCAGTTCCTCGTCGTCGACGGCACCGGCCGCCTTGTACGCGGCGTACAGCAGCGGTGAGGCGTGTCCCTTGGACAGTACGAAGCGGTCGTTGCCGGGGTGTGCGGGGCGCTCGAAGTCGTAGCGGAGGTGGTTCGCGAGGAGTACGGCCATCAGGTCCGCGGCGGACATCGAGGAGGTGGGGTGCCCGGAGCCCGCGGCGGCCGAGGCGCGCACACTGTCCACACGCAACTGCTGGGCGAGTTCGACGAGTTCACCGGTGTTCATGAGTCTCCTTCCGCGGGGTCCGCGTCAGTGCGCTTGGCGGGACCGGGGGTTTGTCCCGGCTCACCGCCGGGCTGGTTGCTTGCTGGTTCGGCGGCCGGCTGGTTCTTGGCGGGTTCATCGCCGGGCTGGTTCCTGGCGGGCTCCGGGCCCGGTTGGTTCCTGGCCGGTTCCGGGCCGGGCGGGTTCCCGGCGGGTGCGGGCGCCCGGTCCTGCGCGGAAAGGCCCGGCGGCACCTCTTCCGGCGATTCCCACTCCGGTGACCCCCACCGCACCGGCTCCCGCCCGGGCGACTCCCGTTCGGCCGTCTCGCGGGCCTTCGCCTCCGCGATCACCGCCTCGCCCGCGCTCCCCGCGTCGGTCGGCTCCCGCGCGTCGGTCATCTCGGCCTCCTCGGCCCCTTCGGCCTCCTCCAGGAGGTCGCCCGACCCGTCCGGCCTACCTTGCGCGGCCGCTCCGCGCTGCGGCGTCCCGTGCCCCGGAACGGTCTCCCGCTCGGTCGCGGCGCCGGGTCCGGAGCGGGCGTCGGCCTTGTGCTGCTCCTGCGGTCGTCCGGGGACGCGTGCCACTTCCGGCGAGGCGGTGTCCAGCGGCACCGACCAGGACCGCACGAGGCCCAACTGCACGGCCTGGCGCGGGAGTACGGCGTCCAGCAGCCAGTCGGCGGCGACCCGGACCCGGTTGCCCGGCATCGCGGCGAGGTGGTAGCCGCGGGTGACGGCACCGGCGGCGAGGCCGGACAGCGGGACGCCGAGCGGATTGGCCGCGGCCTTCGCGCCGCCGAGGTCCACGACGAAGCCCAGGTCCCGGTGCTCGTAGGGGCGGCGCACCCCGGCTCCGAGCGAGGCGGCGACGTTGAGGGCCGCGACACGGCCCTGCCGCCAGGCGTGCTGTGCCGTCATCGGCGTGTACTGCCCCGGGTTCTCCAGATCGGGCACCGCGGCCGCGTCCCCGCACGCGAACACCTCGGGCCGGCCCGGCACTTGGAGGTTCGGGTCGACGAGCAGCCGGCCGCGCTCCATGGGCAGTCCGAGCGACTCGGCGAGCGGATCGGGCCGTACTCCCACGCACCACACCAGCGACCGGGTCGCGACGAACTCGCCGTCGGTCAGCAGCACCCCCTCCGGTGTGGCCTCCTTCACGGAGGTGCCCATCCGCACCTCCACGCCCCGTTCCCTGAGCGTGCGGTCGGCGGTGCGGGAGAGATGCGGGTCGAGTTCGGGCAGGACCCGCTCGGCGACGTCCAGGAGGATCCAGCGCGGCCGCATGCCCCGGCGCAGCGGGTGCCTGCGCACCTGCGCGTCGGTGAAGAGCTGCCCGTGCGCGGCGACCTCGGTCCCCGTGTAGCCCGCGCCCACCACGACGAAGGTGCACCGGGCGGCGCAGGTCTCCGGATCGTCGGCGGCCGCGGCGAACTCCACCTGCCGGGTCACGTGGTCGCGCAGGTACAGCGCCTCGGGCAGGCCCCGGAAGCCGTGCGCGTGCTCGGCGACGCCGGGGATGGGCAGCAGCTTGTTGACGCTGCCGGCGGCCAGCACGAGCCGGTCGTAGCCGAGGGTGCCGCGGCCGCCCTCGGGGTCGGTGTAGTGGACGGTGCGGGCGTCCAGGTCGATGCCGTCGGCCTCGCCGAGGACCAGCCGCACCCTCGGCAGGGTGTCGGAGAGAGAGACGGTCACCCGCCGGGGTTCCAGGAGGCCGGCGGCGACCTGGGGCAGCAGGGGCAGGTACAGGAAGTAGTCGGTCGGGTTCAGCAGGGTGATGTCGGCCTTGCCGCGGGCTTTTCGGGACAGTTCCTTGGCCGTCCGGTACCCGGCGAAGCCGGCACCGACGATCACGATGCGGGGTCGACTCACGGTTCGCCTCCGGGGCTGTCGCGTACCTCGGGAGCCTTCCGCGTCCCCCTGCCCGGAGCGCCCAAACGCCGGTTTCCGCACGGGCCGCCGGGTACTCGGACGGGGCCCCTCTGATCACGGAACCGCCGGAGGTACCCCCCATGCCCGAATACGGCTATTTCCTGTCGTGCGAGGAGTTCGGTCCCGCGGACCTCGTCGAGCAGGCGCGGATGGCCGAGCAGGCGGGCTTCAGCTCGCTGTGGATCTCCGATCACTACCACCCGTGGAACGACGCGCAGGGCCAGAGCCCCTTCGTGTGGTCGGTGATCGGCGCGCTCTCGGAGGCGGTGTCCCTGCCGATCGAGACCGCCGTGACCTGCCCGACCGTGCGGATCCACCCGGCGGTGGTGGCGCAGGCCGCGGCGACCTCGGCCGTGATGACGAACGGCCGCTTCCGCCTCGGCGTCGGCTCCGGCGAGGCCCTGAACGAGCACGTGCTCGGCCATGTCTGGCCGCCCGCGCACATCCGCCTGGAGATGCTGGAGGAGGCGATCCAGGTGATGCGCCGCCTCTTCACGGGCGAGGAGGTCAACCACCACGGCACGCACTACACGGTGGAGAACGCCCGTCTGTACACGATCCCCGACGAGCCGGTCCCCATCGACATCTCCGGCTTCGGCCCGGCGGCCACCGCGCTCGCGTCCCGGGTCGGCGACGGCTTCATCACGATGACGCCCGACGAGTCGATGGTGGAGCAGTTCCGCAAGGGCGGCGGGGCCGGGAAGCCGGTCATCGGCGGCACGAAGGTCTGCTACGGCATCGACCGCGACGAGTGCGTGCGTACGGTCCGCAAGCTGTGGTTCAACCAGTTCCTGCCCGGCGAGATGGCCCAGATCCTGCCCTCGCCGCGGCACTTCGAGCAACTGGGACCGCTGGTCACCGACGAGATGGTGAGCGAGAAGGCGGTGTGCGGGGACGACGTCGACGAGCACGTCTCCGCGCTGAGCGCCTTCGCCGACGCGGGCTTCGACCGGGTCTACGTGAACCAGATCGGCCCCGACCAGCGCGGCTTCTTCGACTTCTACCGGACGAAGGTGCTGCCCCAGCTCCAGCAGGGATGACGGACGGAGCGGGGGAGCACCGCGTGGCCCGGATCCCCGGCCCCGGTGCTCCCCCGCCCGGCCGGTCCTCGTCTCAGCCCCGGCGCCGCAGACCGGCGGTCACCGCGGCGCCCACCCCGCCGGCGGCCGCGGCCATGAGCATGCGTCCCCGGTTCCGGGACAGCCAGCCCTGCGGGCTGGAGGACACGGCCTCGTCGTCGAACCGGCCGTGCGCCCCGAAGTCCCGGCCGTGCGGCCCGTCCGCGGGGGCCCACAGGTTCCCGGGGCCCTCGTGCCCGCCCTCCTCCTGCTGCGCCTCGACGTTGGTGCGGGCCAGGTAGCGGTCCAGCACTCCCGGTACGACCGCGTTGGCGATGAGCGTGGCCACGGTGGACCCGCCCACCCAGTACTCCCGCCGCCGCGCGTGGGAGGCCGCGTGGACGACCGCGCGGGCGGCGACCTCCGGCTGGTACACCGGCGCCACCGGCCGGGCCTTGCCCGGCATCCGGTTCAACACCCAGTCGAACTGAGGGGTGTTGACGCCCGGGAGCTGCACCATCGTGGTACGGACTCCGCTGCCCGAGTGGAGCAGCTCGCACCGCAGGGACTCGTTGAAGCCCTGGATGGCGTGCTTGGCCCCGCAGTACGCGGACTGAAGAGGGATGCCCCGGTAGGCGAGCGCGGACCCCACCTGCACGATGCTGCCGCGGTCCCGGGGCAGCATGTGGTGCAGGGCGGCCCGGGTGCCGAACACATAGCCCAGGTACGTCACTTCGGTCACCCGCCGGAACTCGTCCGGGGTGATCTGCGTGAAGGGTGCGAAGACCCCGGTGAAGGCGTTGTTGACCCAGACGTCGATGTGTCCGTAGGCGTCCACGACCTGCTGGGCGGCGTCGTCGACGGCCTTGGGGTCGGCCATGTCGACGCTCACGACGAGCGCCTCACCGCCGGCCCGCTGCACCTCGTCGGCGGCGGCCGCGAGACCCTCGCGGCCCCGGGCCAGCAGGGCGACCCGGGCTCTGCTCTCGGCGAAGGCCCGGGCGGTGGCCCGTCCCACGCCGCCGCTGGCCCCGGTCACCACGACGACCTTGCCGTGCTTCACGCGTGCTTCCTTCCATGCGCCGCGCACCAGGCGTCAGGCCCGGTGGTGCGGCTGCTCGGGGTCGATGTCGTCCTGTCGCGGCGCGGCGCCCGGCTTCGCGGGGGTCTCGGGGGCGACCGACGGCATGGGCGGGACCGGCGTCCCGAGCCCGCTCGGCGGCGCGGCGACCGGCGCCGCTCCCCCGGCGGCCCGGTCCGGCACGGCCGCCGCCTCGGCGTCCCGCGCGGCCGTCGGCCGGGACGCGGACGGTTTGGCCGCCCCGCGCAGTGTGTAGGCCACGGCCGCCAGGATCACGGCGGTGATCAGCGCGGCGGCCCAGTCGGGCAGTCCGAGGGCGAGGGCGAGGCCCACGGCGAGTGCCAGGGCCGCTCCCGCGTACAGCGCGACGGCGCCGGACGCGGCGTACAGCATGGCCGTACGGCGCTGCTTGCGCGTCTGCTCGCGCAGCTCCTCGCGTACGGTCTCGCGCGCCACCTGCGCCAGCTCGTCGACGAGATGCCTGTCCAGATGCTCCAGGTGATCCAAGCGCTCCATGACCGCCGGGTACCCGTGCGGGCGTGCGCGTAACGCCGGCCCGGTGTGCGCTGCGGGCGGCCGGGTGGGGAGGATCGCGTGAAACGATCACCGCGCCCCGGTCCCCCCAACTAGGCTCGTCCGCATGGACATTCTGGGAACCACGCTGCGTGTCTGTGTCGACGACCTGGAGGCCGCGGTCGTCTTCTACGAACGGCTGGCGGGCGCCACGGCCCTCCGTTTCGAGCGCGGCGGCGTCCAGGTGGCCGCGGTGGGCTGCTTCCTGCTGATGAGCGGCCCCGAGGCCGAGCTGGAGGTGCTGCGCAAGGTCGCGGCGACCATCGCGGTGAAGGACGTCGACGAGGCCCACCGGCTCCTGAGCGAGCTGGGCGCCCGGATCGTCGCGGGCCCGGTGCCCACGCCGGTGGGCCGCAACCTGATCGCGATGCACCCGGACGGCGTGGTGTACGAGTACGTGGACCGCAACGTCACCTAGCCGGACCGGCGCCCTGCGTCCCGGGCCGCATGCGGAAGTCGTGGTGCGGCGGCAGCGGTTCGTCGCTGATCCGGCTCCACAGGTCGCCGATCGCCTCGTCGCCCTCCCGCAGGTCGGCGACCTCGAAGCCCTCCTCGAAGACCGCCCGGGCCGCCTCGGGCCGTTCCTCGGCGAGCAGCAGTCCGGCCTCGATCAGCCGGAAGCGGCCGCGGGCGCGGATGGCCGGGTACAGCCGCTCCCACCCGGCACGCGCCTCGGCCGTACGCCCCGCCGCGAGCAGCGCCTCCAGCGTCTCGCGGCCGAGCGCGGCGGTGGCCGCCGTCCAGGACTCGCCGTCGTCGCGCCGCTCCTGGCACAGGTCGTCGAAGGCGTCGGCGTACCGGTCGGCGGCCCGCTCCCGGTTGCCGGTGACCTGGTCGGCGACGGCGAGGCAGCGCAGCAACGGCCAGCGGGACGGCGCCAGTTCGAGACCCCGCTCCCAACTGCGCACGGCCTGCGCCCGGTCGCCGGCGTGCCACTGGGCGACCCCCAGGTGGTACTCGGTGAGCGGGGTGGCGGGCGCGGTCTCCAGCATGTCCCGCCAGTGCGGGGCGACGAGCGTCTCGCCGGGCGGACGTACCCGTCGCGGTTCGGGCAGGGACCCGGCCCGCAGCAGCTCCAGCCAGGGGGCCTGCGCCTGCCCGAGGGTGCTCTCCTCGAAGGGGGTGCCGGGCAGCTTCCAGCCGGCGCGCAGGACTTCGAGGGCGCCCCAGCCCGAGCCGACGGCCAGGATCCCGGCGGGTTCGGCGTCGGCGTACGGCGTCCAGGCGGCGTGGGCCTCGTCGACGGCGGCCCGCGGCAGCACGGCCTCCAGGCGCGCCTCCGCCTCGGCCGTCACCGGTGCCGCCGCCAGGGGCCCGTACGCCTCCAGCCACGCCACCTCGCTCTCGGCGTCCAGGCGTACGTGCTCCAGCTGGGTGCGGGCGAGCCCTGCCTGGATCTCGCAGTAGCCGCCGGTGCCGGGTTCGGTGAGCCATTCCTGCCAGCGCCGGCCGCCGCTGCCGGTGCCCCAGGCGAACAGCTTGCGGCCGCGCAGGAGGTCGGTGGAGGTCTGCACGAGGCCGTGGCCGTCGGGGTCGAGGGCGGCGATCC
Organism: Streptomyces sp. NPDC091972; assembly: GCF_044756385.1. Lineage (NCBI taxonomy): Bacteria > Bacillati > Actinomycetota > Actinomycetes > Kitasatosporales > Streptomycetaceae > Streptomyces > Streptomyces sp. NPDC091972. The sequence continues at coordinate 85,878 of NZ_JBIVSV010000015.1, forward strand.
AGCGGCGCTGTGCGTCGGGCAGGTCGTAGAAGTAGTCGGTGGCGTGCGGGCCGGCCAGGGGGTCGGGCGGGACGGGGACCCGGCGCAGGTGGCGCTCGTGGCCGAACTGCCAGGCCGTTTCGGCCGGGGCGAGCACCGTGCGTCCTTCGGGCACGGCGATGTTCGACCACCAGTAGCCCGGCACCGGCCGCTGGTGCGGATTGCGGATCCGTACCCCCACGTACAGGAAGTCCGAGCCGTCGGGCAGCCACAGGTCCACCTGGAAGGGCAGGTCACGCAGGCGTTCCCACTCCCACAGGCGGAGCATCTCCCCGCCGTCGGGGGCGGGCACGCGGGCGGCGTGCAGGGGGGCGCAGGACAGGGTGGTGTGGCCGGTGGCGCCGATGTTCCACTCGATGCCGCCGGAGAACCAGGCGCCGTTGAGGGCGAAGTTCGCGGGCTGGAACACCGGGTTGCGGTAGAGGAGTTCACGCCCGGTCGGCCGGTGCACGAGGGAGGCGACCCGGCCGCCGAGACCGGGCAGGACCGTGGCCGTGAGCCGGTCGTTCTCGATCACGAGCGTCTCGAACGTGCGGGGTGCGCGCTGCCTGCCGTAGCCGTCCCGGACGCGGACCGGCAGCAGGCTCCCGAGGTGCCCGTACCCGGCCTGCCGGGCCATGTCGCGGGGCAGGTCGTCCCGGTGGCGCACGTCCACGCGGTGCACCTCGTGCGGGAGCCGCAGCGGGGGCAGGGGGTTGTCGGGGCCCAGCGGTGCGGCGGGCAGGGTGATCGCGTCTCGCCGGATCGTCGTCACGATCACCATGGAAACCGCTCCGCGGCGAGTCGGCCAGGGGAGCTGCCGGTCAGGATTGCGCAAAGGCGTCCACGACGATGTCGGTGAGCAGGGCGCCCGCCGTGCCCTCGGGGTCCAGGTCGGGGTCGTAGATGGTGACGTTGAGGCCGGCGCAGGCCGGGGAGGCGAGCAACGGCCGCAGCAGCGCGACGAGTTCGGCGGGCAGGAGACCGCCCGGGTCGGGGCTGTCGACGGCGGGCATGACGGACGGGTCGAGGCAGTCGGCGTCCAGGTGCAGCCAGAAGCCGTCGATCTCCGGGGTCTCGAAGGCCTCGGCGGTGGCCCGGGCGAGGGCGTCCGCGCCCCACTCCCGGATGTCGCCGACGGTCACGACGGGGATCCTCAGGGCGGCGAGCTCGGCCCGGTCCTCCTCGAACGCGTCCCGGATCCCGAAGTACCGCACGTCCTCGTCCCGCAGATAGGGCCTGAGCCCCTCCAGGTCCGTCAGGTCCTGCTGTCCGCGCCCGGTGGCCAGTGCGACCTCCTCGCCGCCCGCCGCGCCGATCCGGTCGGAGTTGCCGGGGTGCCGGAAGTCCGGCGAGGCGTCCACGGCGGCCAGTCCGTACCGCCCGATGCGGCGCAGGGCGAGCGAGGCGCCGAGCTGGATGGAGCAGTCGCCGCCGAGGACGACGGGGAAGTCCCCGGCGCGCACATGGCGCTCGATGCGGTCGGCCAGCTTCACGGTGTACGCGGCGATGGCGGCGGCGTTGAACACCCCGTCGCCCTCCTGCCAGTCCCCGCGGTCGTAGCGCGGCGGCACCACCACCCCGCCCTCCAGGGCGCGCAGCCGCTGCACGATCCGCTGCTCGCGCAGGGCGCCGGCGAGCTTGTGGCAGCCGGGCACGGTACCGGGGGCGGGAGGACGCAGGCCGAGGTTGGAGGGGGCGTCCAGCACGACGATATTCCGCATGCGGATCATCCTCGCCGACGTACAGTCGGCCGTCCACGGAGATACGCGAGGGAGCGACAGTGAGCGAGCAGCACACCTACCGGGTGATCGTGCGCGGAACCTGGGACGGGCTCACCGAGGAGGCCCGCACCCGGCTGCTCGCCGAGGCCGCGGAGCACGGCATGGCGAACATGCGGTTCTGCGAGGAGGGCTCGCTGACGTACGAGCCGGCGCCGCTGAAGCACTTCTCGATGCGGTACGTGGTGGTGTCGGACGCGGCGGACGGCGAGGAGATGGCGGGCGCGATCGCCGAGGACCGCGCGGAGCGGGCGCTGCGGGAGCTCGGCTACGGCTTCGGGGCCCTGAAGTCGACGGTCACCGACCTCGACACCATGAAGATCAACCGGAAGGCCGCATCTCGGCGGTGAGCGCCCAGCGCTCGTGGTCGCGCCACTCCCCGTCGATGTGGAGCATCTTCGGGGAGAACCCTTCCAGCCGGAAGCCGCAGCTGCGGGCGAGGGCGAGGGAGGCGGTGTTGCGGGGCTGCGCGTTGATCTCCAGCCGGTGCAGCCCCATCCGCCCGAAGGCGTGGCCGATCACGAGTTCCAGCCCTTCGCGCATCAGTCCGCGCCCGGCGGCGTGCGCGAAGGCGCCGTAGCCGAGGGCCCCGCACCGGAAGCCGCCCTGGACGATGTTGTTGATGTTGATGAACCCGGCGATGGCCCCGTCGCCGCGCTCCCCGTCCTTCTCGCAGACCAGGAACCCGGCCTTGGTCGGGTCCTCGATGAGCCGCCCGGCGTACGCGAGGTAGGCGCTCTCGCTGTCCGGCGGGAACAGCCAGGGCTGGTGCAGTTCCTTGCTCTCCCGAGCCCGGGCGGTGAACTCGGCGGCGTCCTCGTAGGTGAAGTGGCGTATGCCGGTGCGGGGGCCTTCGGCGAGCCAACGGGAAGCGGTGTGCGGCATTCCGCCAGCCTACGACGTCCTAGCCGCGGCGTTTCACGACATACGCCCCGCACAGGGCGCCGATCAGGCCGGTGGCGAGCAGGGCCGTCCACAGGGGCACGGTCACCTCCGGCCCCAGCAGCCGGATCCTCGTGGCCCGGGTGTTCTCGAAGACGAAGATCAGGGCGACGACGGCGAGCAGCAGGACGACCAGGCGGGCGGGCGCCGCGGCCCCGCCCGTGTTACTGGTGGTGCCGCCGCTCTCGGAGGTCTTCGGGCTCATACGCCCAGGGTGGGCCCACCGCCCGCGTCCCGCACGGCGAGGGCCCCCCACCGGGTGACCGGCGGCCGGTGTCCGGCCTCCCGGCCACCCCCTCGTCAGCGGAGCGCGGGTTCGTCGAGGGTCAACGTGCCCGCGTCGGCGTCGAGTTCCGCGGCCACCCCGAAGGGGATCGTCAGCGCCCCCTCGCAGTGCCCGAACCCGAACTCCTCGACGACGGGTACGCCCAGGCCGCCGAGCCGGTCGAGGAGCAGCGCCCGCACCCCCTCGTACGGTTCGCACCTCTCCCACGAGCCGAGGAGCACCCCGCGCACCCCGTCGAACCAGCCGGCGCGCAGGAGTTGGGTGAGGTAGCGGTCGAGGCGGTACGTCTCCTCGCCGACGTCCTCCAGGCAGAGCAGTCCACCGCGTGCTCCGGGCCGGGCGTGCGCGGAGCCCAGTTCGGAGGCGAGCAGGCACAGACAGCCGCCCAGGGTGGTGCCGCGGGCCCGGCCGGGGACGAGGGCCGTGCCGCCGGAGGCGATCGTGCGGACCGTCTCCGGCGCGAACAGCGTGGCCCGCAGGTGCTCCTGGGCGCGGGCGTTCTTGATGAAGTCGACACCGGCGGCCATCGGGCCGTGCAGCGTGACCAGGCCGAGCCGGGCGGCGAACGCCTCGTGCAGCGCGGTGACGTCGCTGAACCCGACCAGCACCTTCGGCCCGGCCGCGCGCAGCGCGTCCCAGTCGAGGAGGTCGACCATGCGCAGCACGCCGTATCCGCCGCGGGCGCACAGCACGGCGTCCACGGAGGGGTCGCACCAGGCGTTCTGGAGGTCGGCCGCCCGGTCGGCGTCCGTGCCCGCCAGGTAGGTGAACCCACTGTGCCGGTCGAGGACATGGGGTGCCACGACCGGGTCGAGGTCCCAGCCGCGCAGGACGTCCAGGCCGGCCTGGAGGCGCTCCTCCGGCACCGGTCCGCTGGGGGCGACGACGGCCACGCGGGCTCCGGGCGCGAGCCTGGACGGCCGTACGAGTTCCTTCACCTGGTGAGCTCCAATGTCGGGACGCCGGGCGGGTTCAGCCCGAACACCTGGGCGTACAGCGAGAGTTCGGCCTCCAGTGCGCGGATCATGGTGTCCGCGCGGCGGAAGCCGTGCCCCTCTCCCTCGAAGGCGAGGTAGGCGTGCGGCACCTGCCGGCCGGCGATCCGGGCGAGGAACCGCTCGCACTGCGCGGGCGGGCAGATCACGTCGTCCAGGCCCTGCAGCAGCAGGAAGGGCGCGGTGACCCGGTCGGCGTGCTCGACGGGCGAGCGTTCCGCGTACCGTCCGGGGACCTCGGCGAGCGGTCCGACCAGGCTCTCCAGGTACTGGGACTCGAAGTCGTGGGTCTCCCCGGTGCCCCAGCCGGCCAGGTCGAGGATCGGGTAGACGATCGTGCCGCAGGCGTAGACGTCGGTCATGGTGAGCGAGGCGGCCGCGGTCCAGCCGCCCGCGCTGCCGCCGCGGACGGCGAGCCGGTCGCGGTCGGCGGTGCCCTCGCCGGCGAGGGCGAGCGCGACGGCCGCGCAGTCCTCGACGTCGACCACGCCCCACTGTTCGCGCAGCCGGTTGCGGTACTCCCGGCCGTACCCGGTCGAGCCGCCGTAGTTGACCTCGGCGACGCCGATGCCGCGCGAGGTGAAGTAGGCGATCGAGAGGTCGAGGACGAGGGGCGCGTGGCCGGTGGGCCCGCCGTGCGCCCAGACGACGTACGGGGGCAGCTCGTCGCCCGGGGCCCGGTACCCGGGGTGGTGCGGCGGGTAGACGTGGGCGTGGATGTCCCGGCCGTCGGGCCCGGTGAAGACGCGGATCTGGGGTTCGGGGTAGTACGCGGGGTCGACCGGGTCGTCGTGCTCGGCGCCGATCACCCGGGCCCGTCCCGTACGGGCGTCCAGTTCGACGACCTCGTGGGCGGTGCGCGGGCTGGCGCCCACGGCGACGACCCGCTCGCCGTGCACCGCGAGGGTGGGCGCGAACTCGGTCCAGGGGCCGGCCGCGTCGACGAGCTCACCGGTCTCCGGGTCGAGTATCGCGAGGGCGGTCGAGCCGGTGCCGTGCACGACGGCGATCAGTCCGCTGTCCAGCGGGGCGAACCAGCGGTGCCCGAGCTTCCACAGGGCGCCGCCGAACTCCTCCTCGCGCGGGCAGAGTTGCTCCCCGTCGCGGTAGAGGTTCCACCAGCCGGTGCGGTCGCTCGCGTACAGGAGGCGGCCGTCGGGCGACCAGTCGGCCTGGGCGATGGACTCGTCCGGGCCGCCGGCCACCGTGCGGGGCTCCCGGAGCGTGCCCTCGTGGACCTCGGCGACGACCAGCTCGGTGCCGTCCCAGGGCATGCGGGGGTGGTCCCAGGCGAGCCAGGCCGCGCGTGAGCCGTCCGGGGAGAGACGGGGCCCGGTGACGAACCGGTGGCGGTCGTCGGTGAGTTCACGCACCGCGTCCCGGTCCTGCACGGCCGAGCCGTCCAGCGGCACGGCGGCCAGGACCCGGCGGACATCGGTGGGCCCGTCGCCGGTGAACTCCTCCAGGACGCACCACACCTCGCCCAGGTCGGGTCTCAACTGCGGCTCCGCCCAGCGCAGTCCGCCGCCGACCGGGGAGACGGGCGTGAGGGGGCGCGGCTCGCTGCCGGGCTCGTACCGGTACAGCCGCTGGTCGGCGAAGTGCACGAACACGACGAGCGGTGCTCCCTCCACCACCGCGCCCGCCCAGGGGTGACCGCCGTACTCGATGACCCGGCTGCGCACGTTCCACGGGGCCGGCAGCACCGGCTCCTCCCGGCCGTCGGCGCGCCTGCGCACCAGGGTGCGGCGGCCGCCCTCGGCGGGCCGGGGCTCGGTCCACCACACCTCGTCCCCGACGAAGCCCAGCCATTCGGGGTGGCCGTCGTGCGCGGCGGCGAGCGCCGCGTCGATGGGCGAGGGCCAGGAACCGTATGCCAAGGTCTGCACGTTCTCCCCCACTTGCTCAGGCCGTCCTCAGGAAGCGGTCGAGTACCCGTACGCCGAAGTGCAGCGCCTCGACGGGGACCCGCTCGTCGACCCCGTGGAACAGGGCCTGGTAGTCGAAGCCCTCGGGGAGCTTCAGGGGCGCGAACCCGTACCCGGTGATGCCGAGGCGGGAGAACTGCTTGGCGTCCGTGCCACCGGACATGCAGTACGGCACCACGGCCCCCTCGGGCGCGAACTCCTCCACCGCGGCCCGCATCCGGGCGTACGTCGGCGAGTCGACCGGCGCCTGGAGGGCCACCTCGCGGTGGCTGTACTCCCAGTCCACGTCGGGTCCGGTCAGCAGGTCGAGGGTCGCACGGAACTCGTCCTCGCCGCCGGGCAGAAAGCGGCCGTCGACGTAGGCCACGGCCTGGCCCGGGATCACGTTGAGCTTGTAACCGGCCTCCAGCATCGTCGGATTGGCGCTGTTGCGCACGGTCGCCTCGACCAGCTTGGCCGCCGGGCCCAGCTTCTCCAGGAGCCCGTCCACGTCGCTCAGGTCGCTCTCGATGCCGTAGAGCGCGGCGAGTTCGGTGAGCGCCGCGCGGACGGTCGGGGTGAGCCTGAGCGGCCACTCGTGCTCGCCGATGCGGGTCACGGCGGCGGCGAGCCGGGTGACCGCGTTCTCCTTGTTGACCTTGGAGCCGTGTCCGGCGCGGCCGTTCGCGGTGAGCTTGAGCCAGCCGGTGCCGCGCTCGCCCGCCGCGATCGGGTAGATCTGCCGCCCGGCGCCGTCGTGGAAGGTGAACGCCCCGGACTCGCTGACCCCTTCGGAGCAGCCCTCGAAGAGCTCCGGGTGCTCGTCGGCGAGGAACCCGGAGCCGTCCTCGGCGCTGGCCTCCTCGTCCGCGGTGAACGCGATCACCACGTCCCGCCGGGGCCGTACGCCCTGCCGGGCCCAGGAGCGCACCACGGCCAGGATCATCGCGTCCATGTTCTTCATGTCGACCGCGCCCCGTCCCCACACGACGCCGTCGCGGACCTCCCCGGAGAAGGGGTGCACGCTCCAGTCCGCGGCCTCGGCGGGCACCACGTCCAGATGACCGTGGACGAGCAGGGCGTCCGCCGACGGGTCGGTGCCCTCGATCCGGGCCACGACGTTGGTACGGCCCCTGGTGCGTTCCAGCATCAGGGGCTCGAGTCCCGCCCCGGCGAGCTGTTCGGCCGCGTACTCGGCGGCGGGCCGTTCCTGGCAGTCGCCGCCGCCCCGGTTGGTGGTGTCGACGCGGATGAGGTCGGACGTGAACCGGACGACCTCGTCCAGTGCCTGCTGGTCAGCCATACTGCTCCTCCACGGCGGCCGAGACGATGGTGGTGACCGCCTTGAAGGTACGGATTCCCGCGTACATGGTCCCGCTCGTGTACGCCACCTTCCGCGCCCCGGTCCGCTCGACGCCCGGCACCACGGTGGCGGCCATGGCGAGGTGCTCGGCGTCGAACTCGACCGCGATCGTGAACGGGCCCGCCTGCGCGGGTTCCTGACGTACCGCCAGCCGGGCGGCCTCCTTGGCCGCGGCCCGGATGTCGGCGGCGGTGCGGGCCGGGGTACGGCACACGGCCGCGTACCGCGACACATGGTCCTTGACGGCGACCTTCAGCGCCCCGGGCGCGTACCCGAGGGCGTCCTCGCAGGCCACGTCGTCCCCGGTGACGAGGACGACGGGGACGCCGTACTCCGCGACCACGTGCGCGTTGAGGTACCCCTCGCTGGCGGGCACGTCGTTCAGCCACACCCCGGTGATGGAGTTGGCGAGGTAGGTGTGGGCGAGGACGCCCTCCTGGCCCGCGCCCGCGTGGTAGCCGATGAAGGCGATGCCGTCGACGTCGCCGTGCTGGACGCCCTCGACCATGGAGAGCGACTTGTGCCGCCCCGTGAGCATCTGGACGCGCTCGTCGAGCCGCTCCAGGAGCAGGTTGCGCATGGTCCAGTGGGCCTCGTTGACGAGGACCTCGTCGGCTCCCCCGTCGAAGAAGCCCAGCACGGCGGCGTTCACGTCCGAGGTGAACATCGACCGGCACCGCTCCCACTGCGCTGTGCCCGGCAGCACGTCGGCCGGCCAGGTCACGCCGGTGGCGCCCTCCATGTCGGCGCTGATCAGGATCTTCATGGTCCGCCACGTTACGCGTCGCGGAGGTTTGCGTCGCCCGCGAGGGGTGAGGCGAACCGAACGCGGCTCACCCCCGCCGCACGGGCAACCCCTGGAAGACGCGTATTCTCCCTCGCGGGTTCCACAGGAGACGGACAGGGAGAAGCGTGAGCGACACCGCACAGCCCGTACAGACGGCACGAGGGACGGCGGCGACCGCCGCGCCGGAGAACACCTCCGGGCGCCCGAAGCAGCGCGACGCGTTCTTCGACAACGCCAAGTACCTGGCGATCGTGCTCGTCGCGATGGGCCACGCCTGGGAGCCGCTGCGCTCCGACAGCCGTGCCGTCACCGCGCTGTACACACTCGTCTACGCCTTCCACATGCCCGCCTTCATCATCATCTCGGGCTATTTCTCCCGCTCGTTCGACGCGAGCCCGGCGAAGATCAAGCGGCTGGTCACCGGAGTCGTCGTCCCCTATGTCGTGTTCGAGACGGCGTACACCCTTTTCACCCGGTGGTCGGACGGCGTCCCGGACCGCCCGATCAGCCTCCTCGACCCGCTGTACCTGACCTGGTTCCTGGCCGCCCTGTTCATATGGCGGCTGACCACGCCCCTGTGGCGCTGCGTGCGGTGGCCGCTGCCGGTCGCCCTCGCGGTCGCCGCGCTCGCCACCCTCAGCCCGTCCATCGGCGACGACCTCGACCTCCAGCGGACCCTGCAGTTCCTGCCGTACTTCGTGCTCGGTCTGTGCCTGCGCCCGGAGCACTTCTCCCTGGTGCGCACATGGCGGGTGCGGCTGCTCGCGGTACCGGTCATCGCGGGCGCGCTGGTGTTCTCGTACTGGGCGGTCCCGCGCATGGACTACGCGTGGTTCTTCCACCGCGACGCCGCCGAGCACTTCGGGGTGCCCGCCTGGTACGGCCCGCTGATGACGCTGGCCCTCTTCGGCTGCTCGCTCGTCCTGGTCGCCTGCTTCCTGTCCTGGGTGCCGGGGCGCCGCATGTGGTTCACGGCCCTGGGCGCGGGCACGCTGTACGGCTATCTGCTGCACGGTTTCGTCGTGCAGGCCGGCAACCACTTCGACTGGGCCGGCCACCGGTGGCCGCACACCCCGCTGGGCGCGATCGCCGTGACGCTGGTCGCCGGCGCGGTGGTGACCGTGCTGTGCACCGCGCCCGTACGGCGGGTCTTCCGCTGCGTGATGGAGCCCCGGATGGAGTGGGCGTTCCGGAGGACCTCGCCGGTCACGGGCTCGACCACCGCCCAGGCGCACCGCTAGGACTCGGCTCGGGAAGGAGCACGCCCGCCGCTCCCCCTGATCCGCGGGACCGCCGGCAACCGCCCGCCGACGCAGCGGAGCCGGCGATCCCTCACCGGCCCCGCCCCGCCCGTCAGGCGGTGCGGCCCACCACCCACCACTTCGAGGGCAGCTCGATCCGGGTGCCGTCGGAGCGGTACTCGGTGGTGATGAGCGGCAGTTCCCCGCTCGCCACCACGGTCAGCCCGGCCGCCCCGAGGTACACCGGCACCGCTTCGTCGGCCACCTCGCCGGGCGCGATGCCGTGCCGGAAGACGGGGGCCAGCTTCGGGGGCGGCCCGTCGGGGCCCTGCGCCAGGCCCACCAGGACGGACTTGGCGGCCTCGGAGAGCTCGACCAGGAAGGCCCGGCCGCGCTCCCCGACGAGCGTGGCGATCCCGTCGACCAACTGCTGCCGGTCCTCGGGCGCGGCCTGGTGCAGCACACCCCGCATGTAGACGTTGGTGTCCCCGAGCTCGGCGTGCAGGTTCTGCGGTTCGCTTTTGTCGGAGGCGTCCATCAGCCGGTACGTCACCTGGCCGCCGGGATCGGCGTCGCGGGCGCGGTCGAGGGCGGCGGCGGACAGGTCGACGCCGACGACCTGCGTGAAGTGGGCGGCGAGGAAACGGCTCTGGGTGCCGTTGCCGCAGCCCAGGTCCACGAGGGGCAGCCCTGGATCGACCAGGAGCGGCTCGAAGTGGGCGAGGTGGACTCCGGCGGTCAACACCGGCTCCGCGTCCCAGAACACGGCCCCCTGCCGCGCCGGGGCCTCCCGCCAGAAGCCCTCCCAGGACTCCCGGTACCGACCAGTCACGCTCATGCCCAACTCCCCAGGATGCGCCACAACCCGCCACACTGGCGGGCCAGTACGGTGTATCGCGCCGGGGTCACGCGGACAAGCGCACGGCGCATTCCTTCACCGCCCGTTCGCCGGCCGCGCGCCCGCGCGAGGGACCGCTGGACGCGCGCCTCCGCGAGGGACCGCTCAGCGACGCGGCAGGGTCAGCTCGAACCACACGGTCTTGCCGGCCTTCGTCCGGCTCGCGCCCCACTCCCGGGCCAGCGTGCTGACCACCCTGAGCCCCCGCCCCTGCTCGTCGGTGGGCCCCGCGCTCAGCAGGTTCGGCAGATCATGGTCGTCGTCGTCCACCTCGCACAGCAGCGTGTCCTCCCGCACCAGCCGCAGCTCGACGGGCCTGCGGTGCGAGTGCCGTACGGCGTTGGTGACGAGCTCGCTCACCATGAGCTCCGCGCCGTCGGCCAGTCGCGCCAGTCCCCAGTCGTGCAACTGCTCGCGCACCACCGCCCGGGCCCGCCCCACCTCGGCCGGGTCGAGGGAGAGCCGCCATTCGGCCACGTCGTCCGGCTCGATGCCGTTGAGCCGGGCCATGAGCAGCGCCACGTCGTCCTTGCGCCCGCCGCGCGGGTTGAGCGCACGGATGATCGCGTCGCAGGCGTCGTCCATGGACGCGGCCGGGTGCGCGGCGGACTCGGTGAGCGTCGCCAGGCCCACCCCGATGTCCTCGCCCCGCACCTCCACCAGTCCGTCGGTGCACATCAGCAGCCGGTCACCGGGCTCCACGCGGACGCGTACCGCCTCGAAGGGCACCCCGCCGACGCCGATGGGCGCGCCGGTGGGCAGGTCGAGCAGCTCGCTGCGGCCGTCCGCGGCCCGCACGATCACCGGCGGGATGTGCCCCGCGTTGGCGAGGTGCAGTTCGCTCGCGATCGGGTCGTAGACGGCGTAGAGACAGGTCGCCAGGTAGGTGTCGCCGAGCCGCTGGGCGAGGTCGTCGAGGTTGCGCAGCAGTTGGGCCGGCGGCAGGTCGAGCGCGGCCATGGTCTGTACGGCCGTCCGCAACTGGCCCATCATGGCCGCCGAGTTGAGCCCGTGGCCCATGACGTCACCGACGACCAGGGCGGTGCGCGCGCCGGGCAGCTTCACGGAGTCGAACCAGTCGCCGCCGACGCGTCCGAGGAGGGTGCCCGGCAGATAGCGGGTGGCGATGTCGCAGCCCGCCATCCGCGCCGCGATGTGCGGCAGCATGCTGTCCTGGAGGGTCTCGGCGACGGACTCCTGGAAGGTGTACATGCGCGCGTTGTCCAGCACGAGGCCCGCGCGGGCGGCGAGTTCGGCGCCGGTGACCCGGTCCATGTCGTTGAACTCGGCGCGCTCGGGGTGCCGGAGCAGGATCATGAACCCGAGGACCACGTTGCGGGCCTTGAGCGGTACGACGAGCATGGAGCGGCCGGTGATCAGCGGCCGGATGTCCCGCTTCTCGAACTGCGAGGCGATCGCGTGCCCCATCTGTTCGCTGATGCGCGGCACGAGGACCGGCTCACCGCTGGTCATGCACTGGAAGAACGGGGTGTGCGCGGGGAACGGCATGGCCTCGCCGACCGGCACCACGTCGTCCCAGCGGCCCGGTTCGTCGGTGTGCTCCAGGGCCACCCGGTGCCACATGGTGGTGGTGTCGGGCACCCCGTCGGGGAACCCCTCGCCGGCGACGACCTGTTCGCGCAGATAGGTGCCGGCGACATCGGTGAAGCGGGGCACGACGGCTTTGCTGACCTCGACGATGGTCCGCGACAGGTCGAGGGAGGTGCCGATCTTTCCGCTGACCTCGTTGAGGAACTCCAGGCGCTCGCGCACGGCGACGTACTCGAGGTCCTCGCCCTCGTCCGGCTCGTCCTGCGGCACCGGCAGGCCGGCCGCGACCGCCCGGGCCGCCCGCTCCCGGCGGGCCCTGCGCTCGGCGCGCCGGGGCACACCCCAGTCGGGGGTGACGGGCACCCGGTCGTTCTGGCTGAACTCCAGGACCGGATAACCCAGTTCGAGGATCTGCGCGACGATGCGGGCGCTTTCGCCGACGCTCATGCTGGGCAGGATCTCGGGGAGCCTGCGGGCGAGTTCGTCGGCGCCCGGGAAGTCGGTGTGCAGGGCGAAGGCGGGCGCGATCCGCTCGACGGCCGCACCGCCCGCGTCGAGGCCGGGGTCGCGGTGGAGCCCGCCCGCGTCGGCGGCCAGCACCAGCAGGCGCTCCCGTCCCGGGCCCACCAGCGGGTAGGCCCACCACAGGACGTCGACGCGGTCCGCGCCGGGCACGGTGAGGCGGGCACGGCCCGCGGCCGGGTAGGACAGCCCGCCGTCCAGGGAGGACTCCAGGTCGGGTCCCAGTCCGTCGTAGGCCGCGTGGACACCGTGGGGCGGGGTGCTCAGCTCGTCGGGGAGGGCCCCGGAGACGGGCAGCAGGTCGGCGGCGGGACGGCCGATGGCCTCCTCCTTGCCGGCGCCGAACAGCCGGCTCGCGCCCCGGCTCCAGTGGGAGACCAGGCCGTCGCGGTCCACGACCACCACGGCCAGCGGGACCCGTCCGGCCGCGGCGGGGCCGTCCGCCGTGCCGTTCCCAGCTCCGCGGCTGGGAGGTGCGCCCCTCTCGGTGCCACGGTCCATGGCCCAGGCCCTCTCTCCGCAAGATCTGTGCCGCCTGCCTCCACCGTACGGCGCCGGTCGGTCACGGTGTGCGGCAATGCGGGAATTGGCCCGGACCGGATCGCTCCGGCGCGCGCCCCGCGCTGACGCCCCGTCAGTCCTCGTGTCCCAGCAGCAGATCGCGCTCCGTGCGGGCGCCCCCGGGCACTCGCAAGGCGGCGGCGACGGGCGGGTATCCGGTGGCGATGACGGTGTACTCGCCACCGGACAGGTCGACGAAGCGGAAGGTGCCGTCGGGCCCGGTCGTGAGGGTGTCCACGACGTTGCCTGCGACGTCCAGGAGCGTCACGCGCGCGTCCGGCACGGTCCGTCCGCCGCCGGCTCGCACGGTGCCGTGCAGCAGCGCGCCGCCGGCGAGCTCGACGTCCTGGCGGGACTCCCGGGAGGCCCGGACGGTGACGGACAGCGCGGCGGGGCGGAGCGCTGGAGCGCCGGCGGCGAGGGTGTACTCCCCCGCGACCAGTTCGGTGACGGCGTAGGTGCCGTCGGGGCCGCTGCGGGTGGTGGCCACGACCTCGCCGCGCGCGTCGGTGAGGGTGACGACGGCGTCCGGTACGGGTGTGCCGTCACAGAGCACGCGGCCGGTGAGCCGTCCGGCGCCGCCGAGGACGACGTCCAGTTCGACGGGGTGGTCGCCGGCCGTCACGGAGACGGCCTGCGGCTGGTGCCCGCTCGCGGCGGCGATGAGGACGTACGGCCCCGGTTCGGGCGCCGACAGCGCGAACCGTCCGTCCTCGCCGCCGGTACCGCGCCCGGTCTGCGCTCCGGCCGCGTCGATGAGGGTGAGCGCGGCCCGGGGGACCGCGCTCCCGTCGGAGTGCCGCACGGTGCCGCACACCGGGACCGCGGCGGTGTGCTGCGGCGCGCGGGCCGGGGGGACGGGGGCGGTCTCGGTCTCCGGGTCGGCGGCGTGGGGGGACACCAGCGGTTTCTCCTTGAGGAAGAGGGCGAGGAGCAGGCCGAGGACGAGCACCGGCACGAGGTAGAGGAAGATCCTCGGCATGGCGTCGGCGTAGGCCCGGACATAGCCGTCGCGCAGCGCCGGGGGCAGGGCGTGGACGAGCTGCGGGGTGAGGGACTCGGGGTCGGGCAGCCCCCGCGCGCCGGGGAGCCGCTGTCGCAGCGAGTCCGCGAGGCGGTCGGCGAAGAGGGTGCCGAAGACCGCCGCTCCGACGCTGCCGCCGATCTGCCGGAAGTAGTTGTTGGCGCTGGTGGCGGTGCCCAGGTCGGCGGGGCGCACCGAGTTCTGCACGGCGAGGATCAGCACCGGCATCACCATGCCGATCCCCGCGCCGAGGACTGCCATCCAGACGCTGTAGTGGAGCCGGGGGGTGTCGGCCTCCAGCCGGGACAGCAGCCACATCCCGACGGCGGCGAGGGCGCTGCCGAGGACCGGCCAGATCCGGTAGTGCCCGGTGTGGCTGATGAGCTGCCCGGCGACCACGGAGGCGCCGACGATGCCGGCCATCATGGGCAGCATCAGCAGGCCGGACTCGGTGGCGCTGGCGCCGTCGACCATCTGGAGGAAGGTCGGCAGATAGCTGGCGGCCCCGAAGAGCGCGACCCCGATCACCAGGCCCACCAGACCGGTGATGTTGAAGACGGAGTCCCTGAACAGCCTGAGCGGGATGAGGGGTTCGGCGGCGAAGCGCTCGGCGACCAGGAAGAGGACGCCGGCGGCCACCGCTCCGGCCCCGAGGCCGAGGATCATCCGCGAGTCCCATGCGTACTCGCTGCCGCCCCAACTGGTCAGCAGCACCAGGCAGGTGGAGGCCGCGGCGAGCAGCAGGGCGCCGAGGACGTCGAAGCGGGGCCTGGCCCGCGGCTTGGGCAGCTTCAGCACGGCGGTGACGACGGCCAGGGTCAGCAGCCCGAAGGGCACGTTGACGTAGAAGCACCACCGCCAGGAGAGGTGGTCGGTGAACCAGCCGCCGAGCAGCGGGCCGGCGACGGAGGCGAGTCCGAAGGCGGCGCCGATCAGGCCCATGAAGCGGCCGCGCCGCCGGGGCGGCACGATGTCGGCGATGATCGCCTGCACACCGATCATGAGGCCGCCGGCGCCGACGCCCTGCACCGCGCGGAAGGCGATCAACTGGTCCATGGTCGCGGCCCGTCCGGCGAGCGCGGAGCCGGCCACGAAGACGACGATCGCGAACTGGAAGACGCCCTTGCGGCCGAGCAGGTCGCCGAGCTTGCCGTAGACCGGCAGTCCGATCGTGGCGGTGAGCAGGTAGGCGGTGATCGCCCAGGACATCCGGTCCAGGCCGTGCAGTTCACCGACGATCCTCGGGAGCGCGGTGGCGACGATCATCTGCTCCAGCGCGGCGAGGAGCAGCGCGAGCATCAGGCCGAAGAAGACCAACCGCACCCGGCGCGGGGTGAGTTCGACGGCGGGGGCGGGGATCTCCGGTGGCGCCTCGACCCGTTCCTCGTGCGTCGCAGTCGTCACGCCCACGTGCCGCTCCCCTCGTCGCGCCTGCCCCGCATTTCCCGCATGAGGCGACAACTACGGGCAAGCGCGACGAGTTACGGCATCCCGGCGGGCCGCACGGAGATCCACTCGATCCGGTGACCGGGGGCAACGGCCGCCGGGTGCCGGTGACTTACTTCTCGACCTCGGCGGCGAGCCGGTCCAGGAGCGAGTCGTAGATCCGGCCGAGGCCCTTGGGGGCGAAGGTCTTCTCGAAGAAGCCGCCGATGCCGCCGGCGCCCTGCCAGACGGTGGTCACGACGACGCGGGACTTGCCCTCGCCGGCCGGGGTGACCCGCCAGGTGGTGACCATGGAGGAGTTGCGGTCCTTCTCGACGAGCTCGCCGTCGGTGGGCTCGGTGACCTCCAGGAGGCAGTCGCGGACCCGCTTGCTGGTGGCCTGGAGCTTCCAGTGGACGAGGGTGCCCTCGCCGTCGCCGCCCTCGCGCACCTCGTACTCGCTGAACTGCTCGGGCAGCACCCGCGAGCGGGTGCCGCTGTAGTCGGCGACGGCGTCGAACACCTTCTCCGCGTCCGCCGCGACGATCCGCTCCGTAGTGGCCTCGACCTGCGCCATCGACTTCCTCCAGGACTTCGGGTTCTCGGGCTCGGGGCAAGCCAACCACCCCGGGCCACGGCCGCCCAAATCGGGGTTGCGCCGGAATTCGAACAAGTGTTTCACTCGAAGGGCAGTGCTACCGAGGAGGCCTCATGCGCTGGGAGAACCTCACCGAGTCCACGGAACACGGACGGGCCGACGCCGCCCTCTTCGGCGCCGACGCGGTGGTCAGCCGTACGTTCGACACGCCCGAGTTCGCCGGGATCACGTTCCACGAGATCCGGGCCCGCTCGATCATCAACCGGGTGCCGGGCGCCTCCCGCATGCCCTTCGAGTGGACCGTCAACCCCTACCGGGGCTGCACGCACGCGTGTGTGTACTGCACTGGTAACCCCATTTAGGCCTAGGAGGGCCGATGCTCAGCACTCCGAACGCGGACAAGGCCTGGAAAGGCATGACGAGGTCCTTCCCGACCTCCAAGGCGCCAGGCCAGTCTGCCGCCCCGAGCAAGGCGGAGAAGACGGCTTACGCCGTGCTGCTGCGTGGACCGTCTGCGCGCTCAGGCGGCGCCGACGCGGGTCAGTGGCTGCTGCTGCGCGACCGCACAGCGAAGCGCCTGTAACCGAGGCACCAGCAGCAGCCGCACTTCAGGAATGCTTCGGAAGTTGCGCCTAAGGTGCTCCCTTGACGGCGTGGCAATCGGGTAGGAGGGCCGGGCGATCCGGCCCTCCTACCCGATTGACACGCCGGTGTCTCGTCTTGGGCATCCCCGGGTCCGGTGGTGTCCCTGAGGAGACTCCTGTCGCCACCGGCCGGACGCGACATCGACGCTGACTGCCCAAGCCCCCAGACAAGACACCAACGAGCCCCGTCAATACACCAGCCGGGACACGCATTGGCCTCCACCAAGACCCTTGACGGCACCTCACGAATACGCCCAGCGCCTGTCGCTGAACAGAGGGCCGGCCGGTTCGCCACCACTGCCTCGATCACGCGGCCGGTGGGCGGTTCGCACGACAACCGTGCTGACGTTCTCGGGCGTCTCGCCACCTGCTCAATGGCGCCGCGCTAGCGGCGGAACGCGCCGCCGCGGCTTGGGGGCGTGAGTGTGGGGCTCTTCGCAAACCTTGCGCGTCATGCCGAGAACAGCTCACTGCAGGAAGGCTGCGACGGAAGCGGGGAGATGATCCCGCAGATCGGTGATCTGAACGTGGGTGGCATGGGTCGCGGTGAACTGGGCGACGGACATGCTCGGTGTGCCGAAGACGGTGGTGAAGGTCCGCAGTACCCCTGGGCTGCGGACGAGGGCCCAGGCCGCGGTTGAGGTGCTGGTGGTCAGGAAGCGGCAGGACTCGGGGCCGATCACGAACAGCTCTGCCCGGCGGCCCACGCGCCTGCGCCGTGCCTGGTTGGCGATGCCGCTTTCGCCAGCGCCCCCAACACGGCCTGCAAGCGCGTCTCCCCCGGCGCACTGGCCGAACTGGGCATCCCCTGCCACCGTCTTGACCTGCCGCAAAGCATGGGGGCAGTGGCTGTACGGCTGA
This sequence comes from Streptomyces sp. NPDC091972, assembly GCF_044756385.1. Taxonomy (NCBI): domain Bacteria; kingdom Bacillati; phylum Actinomycetota; class Actinomycetes; order Kitasatosporales; family Streptomycetaceae; genus Streptomyces; species Streptomyces sp. NPDC091972. The sequence continues at coordinate 103,282 of NZ_JBIVSV010000015.1, forward strand.
AGACCACCACCAGCGGGGCACAGCAACCGGACTGCAGAAGACCTTTCGTTCGGGTCCGAGTGGTGCGCGCCTCCTATTACGTCAGCGGACCCGTGCTTGCGGCCTGCTGGGCATCGGCCTGAGCTTGCTGGCGCCACTTGCGCTGGCGGTCGAGGACCGCGACGGTCCGGCGGCGAATAGTCTGCAGCGCCTGGTGGGCGTCCTTTCCATGGTAGGCCCCCAGAGTTTCGACGAGGTCCTCGAAAGCTCCTAGGACGGCCAGGACCGCCGCGGAGACGGTTTCCGGGTCGGCCTGCAAGACCGGCTGGTCCTCCTCGTCGTACGCGAAAGCCTGAGCAACCATCCATACGGTGCTGTGCGAGGTGGCGGATGATATGCGATACCAGGCAGGAAGATGCGTCGGTCGCTTGGCAGCGATATCGGTGAGGTTCACCGCGAACGGTGCTGCCGCCGAACCCAGCACTGCCGAGCTCGGACGGCCCTTCGAATCCAGGCCGATGGTCATCCCGGCACGCTGTGCGGTCTGCTCGGCGGACTGCCAGATCCTGTCAGCCCCAGGAACCGCCTGAGCGCCGACGTCCTTCGCCGCGGTCTGATGCTGCCGGGCTCCGTTCAGCCATGCTGCTGCGATGCGCACTGCACGCCGCTCCGGGCTGAGACCGGGCTCATAGAGGTGACACACTCGGATGGTGCCCTCCTGCACGACGCGCGAGAGTGAAACGAGTGACCAAATGGCCACAGGCTCGCCCACCAGCGTCCGCTCGATGGCCTGCACGTGATCGAGGATGTTACCCAGAGTGAGCTGCGTGCTCCAGCCCGCCCAGGCCCACAACCGGGAACGTGCCGTGCGATACCGGTGGTGGGAGGAACTGACCCAGCTGGCATCGGCGGGCGACATTCCGTCGACGGAGTCCCCCTCGGAGAGGCTTCCAACGAAGGCTTCGAGGGACGTGCGGGCATGGCGCAGGGTGCGCGCGCCCTCGTCCACGACTTCCTTCGGCACCCCGAGGCGACGTGGGTCAAATGCTCCATCTGTGTTCACGTCAGCAACCGTACATATCAACACCCCGCATCAACCCTGCGTTTTCACACCCGCTACACCGCCGAGGGGAAGGTTCAGCGCGCCGTCGAAGGGTTCTCACATTCCTGTGCCAAACCGTTCGTTGGCTAGCTGCTCAGCCGCGCGGCGGGCAGCGGAACGCTTCCGCGAAGCGGGGGCGACTGGGTAGTGCAGCGGGCCGCTGAGCGATGATGTTGCCAGAGTGACGGAGCCGATCGGGGGGCCTGCCATGCATCTGAGTCGCGTCAAGGTGAGCGGTCTGCGCGCGAGCGCAGAGACGCCAATGAGCTGTGACCTTCCTGGCAGGTTCAGTGTGCTGATCGGGCCCAACGGCGCGGGCAAGACCACTCTCACCGACGCGATCTACCTCGCACACCCGGGAAACCGGTTTCCCGTGCTCCCGAGGCCGACTTCAGCCGCGCTGGCGTCGCCCGATGCCGGCGTCGAGCGCAGCATCGACATCGCGTACGCCTTGGCCGACGACCTCCATGCCGAGGGGCGCCTCGGTCGCGAGCTTCACGCCACAGGGCACCGGCGGCTCGGCGGAGAGGCTGAATCCTGGAGTGTCTCCCTGCACCGCCAACTGGGAACGGTTACCTCGCGCCTGACAAGCAGCCATGGCATCGCCCGGAAAATCGACCAGTTCAAGCTGATCTATCTTCCCGCCTGGCGTCAGCCACTGGACGAACTGGCGCGCCGCGAGGTGCGCATCCTGGTGGAGCTGCTACGCGCACGGCAGCAGGAACTCCATGGCAGCCGCAACCTGGTAGCTCTACGGGCTCGCGCCTCACGGCTATTGGAGGATCTCGCCAAGGACAGCTTGATAGACGCCGTTGAGGCACGCATCGGCGAGCAGCTGGGCAGACTGTCCGCCGGCGTGAGCCGACAGTGGCCCTATGTGCGCGGCCAGGTGATCGACGACACCTATCTCGCTCGCGTCCTGGAGATCATGCTCGCCGTGATCGAGGGCCGCTCCGCAGCCCGGCCTCTGGAGGTCTCTGGCCTGGGGTACGTCAACCTGCTGCATATTGCCGTGACGTTGGCTGCGATACCTGATTCCACCGAGGTTCCCCTCGCCTCCACGAACTCACCAGAGAGCGGCGAGCGCGAACTCCCGTCCGAGGAGGAGCAGGCGCGGCAGGCGTTCGAGAATCTGGCTCAAGCACAGGCGGAGGCGGCTTCCGAGGAAGATTCCTTCTTCTCCACGGCCCCGTTTCACGCAACGGTCATCATCGAGGAGCCAGAAGCTCATCTCCACCCTCAGCTGCAGCACTCGTTGGTCCGCTACCTGCGCAGAGTCGTCAAGGCGCGCCCTGAGCTACAGGTGATTCTCACCAGTCACGCCACTGACATCATCACAGCCTGCGACCCCACCGAGCTCGTCGTTGTGCGTCGCACTGACCATGGAAGTGTGAGCCAGTGCGTCAAGGATGTCGTCCCGGAAGAGCATCGCGATGCCACGCTGCGCATGGTCAGATTGCACCTGGACGCAAGTCGTTCGTCGGCTCTTTTCGCCGAGCGTCTGCTCCTGGTCGAAGGAGTCACTGAGGGCGCGGTGGTGCGTGAGTTCGGCCGTGCCTGGGCGGGTGGCGACGAAGCCAAGCAAGCTTTCATTGATGCTCTGAGCATCGTCCCGATGGGCACCAAGGTCGGCCAGTGGGCTGCCCGTCTCCTGGCGACACCGGGCAAGGAGCTGTGCACGAAGCTGGCGATCCTCCGTGACAGCGACAGCGATCTTCCGTTCGACAGCGCACGTGACGTGCCCAGGTGGGCGGCGGAGCACGACTCGTCCGTGGTCCGGGTTTTCATCAGTCATCCCACTCTTGAGCCGGCGATCACTCCGGGCAATGAGGACCTTGTCGCGGAAGCCCAACGAGCGGTCGACCCCAGCCATCCTTTGGTCGAAGTCACCGTGGACAGCGTGCGGTCCTACTTCGCCAGCCGACGGTCTGCAAAGGACGGCGAGGCCGCAGTCAAAGAGGGCCGGGGTGCGCGGCGCAAGGCAGAGTTTGCCCTCGCTTTCGCCGCGGCGCTCCGGGAAGCCAACGACGCCGACCGCGAGGCGGACGATGGCCTCTCCGTCGTATCCGTACCCGGTCACCTTGAAGACCTCTTCAATTTCCTCTATCCGGCCGTGCCAGACTCCCCCAGCGATCTGGCGTCCGAAGACGCTGCCGCGGAACCGCCCGAGTGGCTTGCTCCCGACAGCATCTGGGAGCAATTGCCTGACGTCATCGACTGGGATGACGACCTCGACGACCCGGCGTACTGGCCAGAGGACGAGCCCATTGACGCCGAGCACGAGTTCGAGTTCGGTGCCGCGGCAGGCGAAGCCGAGGAAACCGCGGACTGGGACGATCCTCTGCGCTCACATCCGATCCGGCAGAACCACACGGCAGGGCGCCAGCCAGGCAGCTGGCCCACGCAAGCGATACCCGGAGCCTGGCCGCAGGAACAGAACAATGCCTAGATCCAGCACCGGGCTTCATGCACTGACACCCCAACAGCTCACCGCGAGTGGCAGCGCCCGTGACCGCGTCTACGTCGAAGCGGCACCCGGCTCCGGAAAGACCACTGTGTCGGCCCTGCGCTTCGGCCTACACCGCTTTGGCGCCCCCACCGACGCACGTGCTGTCGTAGCGGTCAGCTTCACCAGGTCAGCCACCGAGGAACTACGAACGCGGATCGCCCGGCAATGGGGTTCGGCCTCACTGCGCTGGCCGCACCGCGTCGTGACCCTGGACTCCCTTTTGTGCGACCTGCTCTTCCACCTACTCAATGAAGGTGTTCTGCACTGGCCAGGAGGACACACGGAACTTGACGTGTTGGACTCATGGCGGACGGTCCTCCCGACAAAACCCGGCCGCATAAGACCCGTTCTGCAGGTCGACGGCGGCCACGTCGTCATAAGAACCGTCAACGAGCCCCAGGACACCAGCAACCCTTCAGCTCTGCACTTCAAGGGAGCCGTCTCGGCCGGAACGTGTACCCATGACAACGTACGGGAGGCTCTTCAAGGGGCTCTCACAGCTGGCCCCGCACGCCGAGTTCTCATCTCGTACTTCGAGAACACGGTGCGCTCGTTGACCGTAGATGAGGTGTTCGACGCCAACGATCTGGACCGGGACATCTTCTCACTCGTTGCATCAGCATCCAGCTCTCTCACCTTGGTCGGCGACCCCTGGCAGGCCCTCTATCAGTTCAGAGGCGCTCGTCCCGCTGCCATGGCGGCCTATATAAGCGAGAACGGCTTCGTCACACACCACTTGGACAACTCCTTCCGGTGGGGAACCGACAGACAGACATGGCTTGCACGGCGCCTACGCCGAAGCCTGCCCGTCACGCTGCCAACCGGTTCTGCCCGCGATGCCGATATGGTCCTCGCCCTCAAATGGAAGGCATTATGGGATTGCGATCCACACGTCCTGCCCCTCGCCATCAAGCCAGGTGTCGGTCAGGTTCAAGAGGCGATCTGCACCCTGCTCCTCAATGAGATCGCACAGAATGCGCTGGGCATGCAGGCAGTGTTTCTGCACGACACTCTGGTCACGCTCGGGCTGGAAAGGGAAGCGTTAGCGACAACGCTCCGCCCCTGCCTGCAGTCCGCGATAACTGACCTCAAGTACGGCGACCAACCGGCCGTAGTGTGGCAGAAGCTGACACGCAGTCTCGCTGCGCACATCCCGGCAATCGCTACCACCCAGCTCACACGCAAGCCACTTCGCGCCCTGAATCGTCTACAACTCCGGCTCGCAAACGACCAGCTGAGACCTGGCCTTACCGCTCACCAGTCCAAGGGACGCGAGTGGAACACCGTAGCCGTCAGATTGAGCCCGGCAGACGTTGCGGCCCTGGCACACGGCCTCGACCCTGCACGGGCAGACCATCGCGCCCTGTACGTGGCACTCACGCGCGCCCGCCTCAACACCACTGCTTTACCTTGACATTGGTACACCCCATACATCCCAGCCGAACATCGTAGCCGTCCCCGGGGGAAGCAGAAGTTCACTCTCGACAACCAGGTGGCTGCGAAGGTTTGCCGGGGCCCCCGGGCCTTACGTAGTTCGACCGGATCACCGCGGACCGGCCAGACGGGCGCAGTTCGGCTCTGAGCGGGCCGGCGTCGGCGTACGGCAGGTGGATCAGCGAGCGGCCCCCAGCCCGCCTCCCGGCCACAACTATCCGTATCGGCATGTCACGGGCGCGAGGGAAGGTCGCCACCTCGTGATGACGGGCCTTGAGCCACAAGTGTGTTGGGGCAGCCGGACCCGCTGGAGGGACCGCGTTGTCGTAGCCGTACGCCAAGATGACCAGTCATGGCCCCCCCTGAAGAGGAACGCCCTGACGCGGCGGACGAAGACCTCGAAATCGAACCTTGGCATGCATCGGATCTGCTCCGCGATCTGGCCGCCCTGCGGTCGGTCTCCAACGCGCAGCGCCGCGGCTACAAGCTGGAAGCGCTGCTGGAGCGGATGTTTCGACAGGCTCACTACCAGGTCGTGCACAATCCGAGGATGGCGCGCCCCCGGCAGACCGACTTCGCGGTCATCTCCCACAGCCGCCACTATCTCGTCGAAGCGAAGTGAGAGCGCCGGCCTGCCGGACCCAAGGTCGTAGATGCGGTCCGCAGCCGCCTGGGCCGTCTCGACGGCACTGTTGTGGCTCTGCTGTTCACCATGTCCGGGATCACCGAGCAAGCGGAGGAGGCGATCGTCGGGGACCGCAGGGATGGACTGGTCCTCGTCTGCAATGAGGTGGACATCCTCAGGGCTCTGAGGGCTCCGCAGGAATTGGACCGCCTTCTTCGCCTGAAGCACGATGAACTCGTTGTCCACGGGCGTGTCCATCGCGGTGAAAAGAGCGGGAGGCCGAGGAGGCCGCCCGCAGTCCGTGCAAGACGGCAGGGAAGCTGCCTATGAGCCGCTACAGGCTGCTCAACGCCAGCGGGGACACGGTGCCATGGTTCTACGGAGCAGGAGGGTTCAGCCCCGGGGTCTTCTGCCTCGACCTGCCCGATGTCGACTGGGTGCCGGCTGCGGGAAGCGGCGTGTGCCTGGATATGCCGCTCACCGCATGGGGCCAGCCTGACCCCCTCCGCCTCCTGGACGCGCTGAACGAACTGGGGTGGATGTGAGAGCGGAGTCAGTGGAGCATCCAGCAGCACGGCCGGAACTGGCATGGCTGTGGTGCCGATGGCTTTGCCGAGGCCCTCAGGCACTGGGAAGAACGGACCAGGGACGTGGAAGATCCGCACCACAGCGAGGAGTTCGTCTACCTCGAAGTCTGTGACAACGCTTTCTACACCGTGTCAGGTAGCATCTCCGCAGAAGAAACACGTCACGTCATGCGCTGCAATGTCTCCTTCCAGCTCATCGGCATTCCGCTGGACCCTGGCTCGCTGCAGCAGCTCTACCGGCAGTTCGACGTCCCCAGCCGCGGCTACTTCCGTCCGCTGGCCGAACGGTCAGTCACCCGAGAGCGATTCCACGGCCGCATCCCTCTGCACGTGCTGGGGGACGTCATCGAGCCCGCCGATCAAAGCGGGGACGAGGCAGACTGGGTCGTCGGCCTCCAGGCGCCCGACGATCTGGCAAGTGACCTGGACCGCACTGGCGTGATCGTATGCAACCTGCGCTCGTACCATCCCCTCAGCAAGCCACAGCAGCGCTACGAACTGTGGTCGTCCGAGCGGGCCAGGACTTCAAACGCCCACGCGCTGCGCATCGTCGCCGAATGGTGGCAGTCCGAAGACGGCGACGAGCAGCGGACCGACTGGCGGGCGTGGAAGCTGCCAGCCTCAGGCGACGACTCCTAAAACAGCGCCTACAGCCTGATCTGTGACGACCAAGTGTGGCCGTCTGAACGCTCCGATCTTCCCGTTGGCGCCCAGCCGTCTGAGCGGAAGCCGACCGTCGACAACCTGTGGGTCTGCGAATCAACGGTCGCACAGGGGCGAGCGACGTCCGCGGTAAGGGTTCGCGTTGAACACGCACCCTTTGCGCGGACTGCTCGCCCGCGGGGTCAGCCCATCCCCGGGAGCGGCTCGATGCGTACCGATCGCGGATCGAACGGCGCCCTGCCCGGACGGCCGGGCAGGAGCGTGACCGTGGCCAGCGTCTCGACCACCGCGCGCTGCCGGTCCAGCATCAGATCCTTCCAGGCCTTGACAGGGTCTTCGGCGGTCACGATGTCCACCAGGATGCGCGACCGCTGTAGGCCCGCCATCTCCACCTTGACGTCAGCCAGCCGGGCCTTGATCCTGCGGATAGCGGCCTTGAATTCAACGGCGTCCGCATCGTCGTCATTCGCGAACTCGTCGGTCAGGGCTCTGATCCGGGACCGCAGGGCAACGGCCTTCGCCCACAGCTCCCCCGTCCCCGGTGCGCTCTCGTCGACGAGGAGATCGATGGCGTCGGGGCGCGACAGACGCCAAATCACGTACTCCTCGACGGTGAAATCGATCGGTCCCGTACCGCGCGCCAGGTGCTTCGTCTTTCGACACCGGTACAGCGGCGTCGTGAGCCCCCGCGTGCCTTTCGGGCCGCCCCGCGACCCGGACGTCACGGTCGTCCCATCGCCGCAGACCCCGCACCGGGCGATCCCCGACAGCAGCCACCGCCGGCCCGCTCCCGGGCTCATCGCCCGGCTCCCGTCCTCAAGGACGTACTTCGCCGCCCGCCATGTGGCCTCGTCCACAATGACCGGCCACTTGCCCGGGTACAGCTCGCCGTGGTACTGACGAAGCCCCGCGTAACGCTCGTTCAGCAGTACGCCCCGGATGGCGTTGTGTGACCAGGGTCTGCCGTTGCGAGTGAGGATGCCCCGCTCGTTCAGGCCGGCAGCCATCCCGGAGAGGGTCGCCCCGGCAAGCAGCGCGCGAAAGCAGTCCTTGACCTCAGCGGCCTCGTCTTCGACGAGCTCCGTGCCGTCTGCGGTGTACCCGAAGCAGCGCGGCCCGCTCGGCGGCAGGCCGCGCTCGACGCGCTGGCGCATCGCCCGCTGCTCCCGCTCCGACATCTGCTCGACCTCGAACGTGTCGACCTCGCCGAGGAGGCCGGCGAGGAGACGGCCGGCGGCGGTCGTGAGGTCCAACTCGGGGCCCTTCACGCACAGCACGGACACCTGGTGCTTGCGGAGGATCTCGATCCCCTCGGCCCGTTCGCGCCGGTTCCGCCAGAGCCGGCCGAGCATGTAGACGATGATGACGTCGACTTCGCCGCGCTGTACGGCAGCCATGAGGAGCTCGTACTGGGGGCGGTGCTTGCCCTGGGTAGCCGACTTGTCGTTGTCCCGGAAGCGGCGTCCCTCAAGGGGGATCCCGCGCCGTTCGGCCAACTCTGCGGTGTCCTCCCCCTGACGGATGACACCGTCTTCATCGCCGTCATCCGCCTTGCTGATGCGCTCGTATGACGCACCCTTCGTGTACTTCACCAGGCCGTACTCAAGGTGCCGCCCGCAGCATGCACCCCGGCCGTCGAGCTCAACAGAGAGATCCGTGACGGGGTCTGGGTCGCCGAACTCACCTGCGGTGTGCTCGACGGCTGGCCCAAGGGCATGCGGCTGATCGTCCGGAAGGAACAACCGCACCCCGATGCCCAGTTGCGGATCACAGACGCCGACGACATGCGCATCACCTGCTTCGCCAGCAACACCATCGGCCAGCCCATCGCCGGGCTCGAACTCCGCCACCGCCTGTGAGTACGGGCCGAGGGCCGCATCCGGGCTGCCCGCGCGACCGGCCTGCGGAACCTCCCCCTGCACGACACTGCCCAAAGGATCTGGCTAGAGATCGTGCAGATCGCACTCGACCTGCGGGCCTGGATGCCGATGCTTGCACTGAAGGTCAAGCCCCGGCTCTGGGGACCCCGCCACCTGTTCAGCCGGGCTGGCCAGCTCGTCACCACCGGACGCCGCGTCACCGACGCCCTCGAACGGCGCGACCCACTGCTGAACCCAGTCTGACCAGTAGCTTCCCCGTCCCTACAAGCAGCACCATCCGTCTTCGGAGCAATGGAACCCGGAGCCCACCCGACACGACGGTCGGGCCACCGGCCTGCCCGCAAGCAGCTACGGAACGCGAAACGGTCTGCCGACTCCGTCGGCAGACCGTCACGAAAAATCGAGCTCGGCGATGTCTCAGTTGGCGACAGAGCCCCTTCCGGCAACTCGTACCAATTGCTCAACTCACCAGGTTCGCCTGTCTGAATGAAGTCAAGAACGATGCCCCAGGTGTGATCGATAGTGAGCGCGAAGCCTGCGGTGACCCTGTGCAGAGAGCAAGCCGTCCGCTGGCGGGCGAACGGGAGGATGTGGAGACGAAGGCAACTCTCGTAGACGGCGATACCATTCTCCCGCCTCCCTCGATGGCGCATGTGCAGCGTGTAGAAGCTGACTGTTTTCGATTTGCCGGTTCCTCGCGCTTCTGGTGTGAGCGCAGCGACATGATGCATGTGGAGCTCGGTTCCTTTCCGGAGTTCGCGAGGTAACGAGCCCGCCAGCGGAGTCCTCGTCCGTGGTCGGCGGTCGGATACAGGGGTCGGAAGCTCGTACCGCAGAGGCACGGGAGGTCACCTCGCTCGGGTTTTGAAAATCTTTTGTGCCAGCGGTCGAATGGGGCGAGTCCGTCGGGCACAGATTTCCTCACGCTTCCTCGGCGATCTGTTGTCGGTCTGCCCTGGTGGCTGAATGGGCACCGCGTACAGGGCTTTCACGGGTAACTCTTTCCAACGCAGAACGTGATTATGCACAGTTGTTCATGGTGTTCTGATCGGACAGCAAGTGGTGTCACACTGTGCAAGATCGTGACGCGACACCTGACCCCCGCCTCCTGTCTCTCGGCATGCAGATCCGCAGAATCAGAGAAGAACGCGGCTACAGCCTCGAACAGCTCGCCGAAAGAAGCGACCTGAGCTTTCGCGGCCTCATCTACATCGAGCACGGCCAGCGAAACCCCAGCATCCTTACCGTGGTTGACATTGCGAAGGCCCTCGATGTCACCCCGGGCGAACTCACTGATCATCTGGCGGCCGAGTGAGGAGGAATCCCAAGGCACTCGTGGCCAGACTCCCTGGTCGGCTAACCGGGCCAGTGTCGACGGGCGTTGCGGGTGACGCCACACCTGACTTTTCATCACGTGCACGGCTGGCCGCCCACGGTTTCTGAACGTCGGCCGTGCTGCGCAGCGTGGCTCAGTCACTTCTGGTTTGTGCCGGAGCAGTTCTTGAACTTGCGTGACCCGTCGCCGGCGTCGATCCCGTACGTCATCAGGCCGCGGCAGCCCTCGTCCGCCGTTGAGGCGGAGGTGCCCGTGGACCGGTGGATGGACGGGCTGGAGGCGGATTCCCCCTTGCGCGGAGCCAGGCAGGTGCAATGAGCGGTGTGCGTCGTGAAGTCGCAGGTCGCGGGTCTGGTGTGAATGGCTTTGTCGGTGAGTTCTGGGCTCTAGCAGATCTTGGGGAGTGTCACCGCGGCGTTCGATTACAAGGACACAGATTCGCGTGAGACGGCGTACGCCTTCCCGCCCTGCATCAGGGAGTGACGCTCCCTCAGCTCCGCGCTCGGCCTCTCTGGCAACCGCGGCGAGCGGTGACGGTGCTGGTCATGCAGGCCGGCGCAACCTTTTGGGACTCGCTCGTGTTCGACGGAATCGACGACGTGGACGTCGAAGCGGTGACCGCCGCCTTCATTACTGGCGGAGGCCGGGCAACCGAGGCAGCGTGTCCGGACTATGGCCGCTCTTCGAACCGAGTGCACGACTCCTACCAGCGCAGACTCGTTCTAAGGTCCGGGCTGGTCCGTCGCAACGCCAACCCGGCGTTACGAGAAGCCCCCGCCTTCAGCCGGGAGGAGTCACCGACCCGAGTGCTGCCCGCGAGTGGCCTTTGCCGCCGCATGAGCCTCACCGTTACCACCAGCGGCCCGGCACCGGGAACACAATCCGGGCACACATACAAACGATTTTGGACTCTTTTCCGGTTCGCCCGCCGGATCGTGGCGGCTCGTGCACGATGAGCGCCGACAGCTTCACCCTGTGTTTGTGGTGTCAAGGAGCAACAGTGGTCTAGCAGTTGGCGGGGGCCGGTGAACCGGGCGACAACGACAACTCCAACGGCCGGCCGCGGATATCTGCGGGACGAGCCCGCCTCGTCCGCGCAGCGGATGGTGCTGGGCTACGCGTTGCGCAGGCAGCGCATGAGCCTTCGTCTGAAGCAGGAGGAGGTGGCCCGCCGTCTAGGGTGCTCTCCGTCGAAGGTGAGCCAGATCGAAAGTGGGCATCACCAGGCTGCGGTCGTCAGCGACGCTGGCGAGCCAACATCCGTCCGGGCTGATGGCCACGCACCGCACGGGTCGGGTACGGCCTTCAAACACGTCGCACTGTCGGTCACCGGTCAGCGTCCACAATCTGACTTGCCCGTCTTCGCCTCCACTAGCAAGCCACTCGCCAGTGCGTCGAGGGACACTGCTCAATGAGATTGCGGAACGACGTCCTGCCGCGATGCAGCTGTTTGAGCGTGCGGGCCGCATCGCGCCTACAGGAGTTGCACGAGTTCAGCGAGCCAGCGTCCTGGCCCGTCGGAGTCCACGAGCCACGGCGTCACCAGCCCGGTCGGCAGCGCCAGGACACTGGCGGCCAGACCCGCGGCGGTGAATCGTTTACGCACCGAAGCCGCCTCCGCCCAGGCCGAGCGGACGGCCACCCGGACCGCTGCGAAGAGGATGAGCGCGCACACGATCGAGAACACCACGCCGTAGGCCACCAGCTTCGCCGCACCCGGTCCGGGTATGGCCCGAAGGGCCGCGGTGTAGGCGGTCGTCAGGCCGGTGAGGGCCAGGGGGGCCATGCCGGCGGTGATCCACTCTGTTGCCCTGAAGGGGACGAGTTCGGCCAGGTCGTCCTCCCCGTTGAACCATGTGGCGGAACGCTTGGCGGTGATCCGCTGGTAGGCCTGTCGAAAGGCTGCGACTTCGTCGTCGGTGGCCTCCATGAGCCGTACCAGTTCCTCAAGTTGGCTCCAAGTGGCGGGCACGTCGTCGCCGTCGATCCAGCGCCCGACAGCGGCGCGGAGCACGTCGTCCTTCATCTGATCGGGTAGCGCGGCGCTGAGTTCGCCGATCGATTGCACGCCGGTACGGCGCAGCAGTTGGGACAGCGACAACGACAACGCGTCTGCGGTGTCCACTGCGTTCAGCCTTACCACCAGCTCAATGGACACCGCATGCCGGCCGTCCACGGCGTGCTTGCGTGACGCGGCCGGTCCGATCTCTTTAGGCGTAGCCAGCCCGTCGTGGCCGGTCAGGGGTTTTCTGGGATTGTCCAGCGCGTGGGGCGGGACATCCGCCGCCGGGGGGCCGCCGGAGTCGACTACCTGGCCCCAAACAATCTGGGTGACCACGGATTCGCCGTAACCGTCTTTGCCCGGCTCCGCGCCCAACTGCTTGCCGAGGACGTCTAGTTCGTCGTCCTGGGCGTCCAGCTGTTCCTGGGCGGCGTCGAGGAGATCGCGGATGTGGTGCAGAGGCGGCAGGTGCAGGCCGTCGATCGCCGAGTCCGTCGGGATGGGCGGGCCAAGGGTGTCCGCGGCAGCGTCGCGGTCCAGGCGCATCAGTGCGGCACGCTCGGCGGCCACCTGCTTCTCCGCCGCCAGCCGCAGCTGCCGTGCGCGGTCCTCCGCGCGGCGGGCGTGTGCCAGTTTCTCGTCGGCCTGGCGCCGGTATTCGAGCGACATCCGCAGCTCACGCTGCAGTTCGGCGCGGGTCTCCTGTCTGGCCTGGTCACGCTCGCTCTCGATGATCGTGATGCGCTGCTCCAGAACCGAGACCATGGCCTCCAGCTCCTCGCGCCGTCGCTCGGAGGCGGCCAGCTTCTGCATCGCCTCGATCTGACGAAGCCGGGCGTCGTCCAGACGCAGCAGCGCCACGGTCACCGGGTCGACCCGGCGGTTGGCCGCCAGCAGCGCCGAAAGGTCCTGGCTACTCGGGGCAGTCCTGTCCTCCAGATCTTTCGCCGCCTGGTGAGCGGCCGTCAGCAGGCGCAGTCCCTGTTCCAACTGACGTGCGTGCATCGCCGGTTCGCGCAGATAGCGCTCAGCGACCTGCTTGACCAGATCCGGGGACGGGAGCCGGCTGCCGTCACGAAACCCGCTCCAGGAGGACTTGCCGTAGGGGAAGTCATCCTCCAGGGACCGCACTGTCACGTTGGTGGTGATCCTGCGTAACCAGCGGGCGAACTCGTTGGCCTCTTCCGTCCGGCCCTTTAACGCCCCTAGCGGCCGCCCCATCCACTCCCCCGTCTCACGCTTGTCCAGGGACAACCCCCGGGTTGTCCCCGATATACGAGTGTCCACCTGCGGCAACCACGTTCGCTGCGAGGGAACAACGCCATCATGAATGACCGTGGGTCTCCAGCAAAGCATCCGTCCCCCTGGAGAGCCCGCCATGTCACAGCCCAACTCCCCCCAGCCGCACCACCGTTCGTGGCCCTACGTGACCGCCGCCGCGATCACCCTCACCATCCAGCAGGGCTGGAGCGCCGAGCAGGTCATCACCCTCACCACCTGCCTCCTCGTCCTGATAGCGCTGATCAGCTCGACCGGTCACGGTGACTGACATAAGGCCGAGGAAGCGATCTGCCCCGCTGCGAGCCGGTGCCGTTGGGACGAACGTGGGCAGCGACTGCCGCAAACGTCGTTTCGATGCCCGCAGTGCACCTGCACGGCAAGCGCATCTCGGGCGGCCGGAGCTCGCCCTCCAGCAGAAGGAGCCGCCAGCGAGCCCCGGCCCGTCGGCCGCGGCATACGGCCGCCGAGTCAGCCGGCACTGCCTTGCCCCATACAACGCGGCCGCCGTGGCCGAGTCGTGCTCTTCTCACCTTGTGGCGCCCTGCACCTGATGCACGTTTTCATCGCGCCCACCGCTACAAGGCAGCGCGCCGCGCCGCGGGCGGGAGCACTCCGTGACGGGCATACCGCGCCGCGGCGGTCGCGGTCGTCTTCGTCGGCACATGCGATAGGGAGTCGCCCCAGCGCCAGCACCGAGTTGCGTAAAGCAACTGCATTGGCCGGCGAAGGCCCCCGGCCTCGCCACGTCGCCGAAATTGCCTGGGGCAGGACGCCCCGTGCTTGAGCGTCATGTCCCCTGCCGTGACTGTTCTGTCACCTGTAGGAAGGTCCCATCAACCTCAGGGAGGAGAGTTCTGCAGGACGAGCTCCTTGGGCTCCACCAGAAGTCTCTTGATCGCCAACTGACTTTGTTCAGGAGGACACCACCTGGCAAACACGGACGGTCCGCACCCCATCGATGCGGATGCCCTCCAGGCATCCCCCGCGCCCGCAGGAAAATTCAGCATGCACCCCGGGCGGTACCTGTGTGGGCGTACCGTTGGTTACCACTGCCGCCCCGGGCGGCTATACCGAGCTACGGATCATTTCCGGTGGGGGCGCTGTGCTGAAGAATCCTGCGGTCTTGGTTTCCCTGCTTTTACTTGCAGTCGTCGCCTTGGTGGCACGCATATATTTTGTGCACCAGGGCATCCTTTACGGCGACACTCAGGTCTCACGTGTGGACGGCATCGTCGCCAGCTTCGGGATCGGCGTGGTCGCCGCGATCGTGGCCAGGACAGCTCCAAGTTCGGGTGAGTCGCTCGTCGACCGGGCAGGTCTCCTCACAGCGATCGCCGGCGCGGTGGTCCTGCTCATCTCGGCAGTCAATCTCTTCGTTCCCGCGGATAAAGTAGGTCTCTCCAAACCTTCATGTACCGGCTCACACACTCTCAAGGCAAAGTACATCGGAATTACTGCCGGGGAGTTCGGCAACAACAGCAGGAGTGGCCCCGCGCGGCATTACCCGGCGAACGGCAGATTCTCGGCAGACTGCTCCGTCGGGTTCTCTGAATACTGCATCGGTGATCCAATTCTTGACGGTTCGGGATCTTCCGACCAACAGCAATGGTTCACCAGCAGATGGTTGCGCGTAGCCAAGCAGCCACCCGGCTGGAAGGCCACCTTCGCCAAGTACCTTTCCGGTGAGACCAGCGATCCGCAGTTCATTTCTGACGCCTATGTGACCCCTGAGTCGAATTACGAAGATCTGCCGCTAGCGCCGCCCGAAAACTGCCCCAGCTCTTACCGCGCGCCTTCCCGCGCCAAGCTGAAGGAGTTCGATTCGACTCGGCAGGTTTTGACGGCCACAGCGGACCATGCGGTGAACATCGGCTTTTCCGTGTGGCTCCCGCCTGGTCAGGGTTTCCGGGAGCCTGGGTCTTATCTGCCGATTTATGACCCTTCACTCCCTGCCGCCCAGAACCCCGGAGCTGTGCCATCGCAGCGAGGCAACACCAAGTCGGTGACCTGGACTTACAGCAAGTCGCTGTTGCCCAGACTGTCAACGCAGCGACCAGGTGGGGCGAACGCCAAGGCCAACGTCGTGGTGATGGCGATCCCATGCATTGCCGACAACCTTCCGGCCGACGTCAATACCGCCGCAGTCGCCACCTTCGACATTGCCAGCGGAAAGAATCCCGTCAGGCAGTCTGAAAACACCGCGGGTTATGACATGCAGACCCTGGCACGCGCCGCCTGTCAGGCCAACATCTGACGCGGGACACCGCACGCCCCTACATGCCGGCCAAGAGTGTTGGGAACGGGCGATGGGCAACGAGATTCCCCTGCCCGGGCTCATCGCGCACTGGGCGCGACGCTGGCCTATGACAGCCGCGGTCCCGCACGGTGCGAGGCCGACTTGAGAAGGTGCCACGGAGTCCAGCCTGGCCGATCAGCGGTGTCGGGGCGGGCTCGACCGGCCGACGGCACCACCCTCGCCGGTTGATGACGTCTGCGGAGGCGAAGTAGCTTTCGCGTCAACTACCGGCTGATTCCGGTAAGTTCTCGCTTCTATGCCCTGTTCGTCAGGTACTTTCCCAGGGCATCTTCGGCAACAGCTGACATCGCAGGGGGACGCGTGAGCAACGACGGCAAAGGCCAGCCGCGCCTGTTGATCTCTGTGATCGACGAGGATCCGTTGCGGGCTCGCAGCGACGTCCGCGAGCTGCTGGCCGAGGCGTTGCAGACGGATCCGGCGGCCTTCCTGTGCGTGCCCTCGGCCGGTCCCTCGGTGAGCACCGACAAGGGCGGCGACGTCTTGGAGGCCGTCGGTCTGGTCCTCAGTGCCGGTTCGCTGGCTGCGGCCTGCGTACAGGTGTGGCTGGCCAAGGTCCCTCAGCGCACGATCGTCGCGACCCGTCCCGACGGAGCCACCCTGCGCATCACAGGCCGCGAGGCGCGTGAGGACGACGAGCGCCTCGAACGGTTTCTCGCGGAGGGTTCCTTGCCGCCAGGCGGGAGCAGTGCACACGGCTCGCCGGGCCAGGGCGGCGACACCCCCGCGACGGGCTGACCGAGGGTGCGAAACAACGACCGCTACGCCCTTCTGATCGGCGTCTCGGAGTACGACAGCGAGGACTATCACGACCTTCCGGCGGTACGTGCCGATCTGCACTACATGCAGGCCGTCCTGCAGAGCACGGAGATCGGCCAGTACAACGACTGCGAGATGGTGGCGGAACCGACGCGTGCGGAAATGCTGCACGCCATCGAGTCGTTCCTCGAAGAGCGCCAGCAAAGTGAGAGCGCCCTGCTGTACTTCAGCGGGCACGGGGAGTTCTGTGAGGCCGACAACCAGCTCTACTTCCTGACCCGCGACAGCGACCCTGCCGATCTTCCCCGTACGGCGGTGTCGGCGGAGTTTCTGGAGCAGACCCTCCAGTCCTGCCGCGCCGCATCCAAGATCGTGCTGCTTGACTGCTGTGCCAGCGGTTCGGTCGTCCAGGGCTGGCATGCCAAGGGCCGGGAGAGTTCGCCATCAGACGAGCCGGAACGCAGCACCCTGTTGCGCCCGACCGGCGTCTACTTCATCACCGCCTCGGACGCGCTACAAGCCGCCTCCGCCATGGCCCCCGAGGGATCGACGCTCGGTACCTCACGGTTCACCGGCGAAATCGTCGAAGGACTGCGGAACGGGCGGATCAAGGACAGCGGCTGGATATCGCCGGAGGATCTCTTCGAGTATCTGACCGCGCAGATGGTGCGCAAGGGTGTACCGGAGGAGCAACGCCCGACCAAGTCCACCATCCGCGCCACCCACACGCTGCACTTCGCCCGGTCCGTGGCCCGCCCGGTCCATCTTCCTGCTCCGCCCCATGAACCGCCCCCGACGTCTGCGGCTCACCTCAAGGCTCGTGAGCGGGCCGCGGCTGACCAGGAGAACGCCAACGACTGGCAGCGGCTGCTGCGCTATTACGCGCAGTGCCTGAGCGCCCAGGCCGCGGCGAGCATGCTGCCCGACCGGCAGGCGGGACGAAACTCGCAGTACTTCCTGGTGGATGGGGGACCCGAGACCGTTCAGTCCGGTCTGTGCCCGGCACTTCCGGCTCCCAGGAAACTGCCCGGTGCGCACAGCTCAGGCGGCACCACGGCGAAGAATGGCGCAGGGCGCGCTGCCGATCAGCACGAGTACTGGTATGGGTATCCCGCCGTCACGCTCCCCTTGCGCGGCGAGGGCGGCCGGCGCACGGACGTCGGGATCGCCCCGCTGCTGATTCAGCAAATGGAGTTGGCGCCGGACGAGAGCGGCCGAGCGGTGCTGCGCCCGAGCGGGGTTCCGTCCCTGCACACCAAGCTCGTGACCGAGCTTCTCTCCGAGGACGAGGCCGCCCAGTTGCTCGCCCGTTGGCAGCCCAATTGGCAACACGGCAACGACGCACAGATGATCAAAGCCGTACGGGAGTTACTCGACGTCCTGGGCCTTCCGGAGCTGGAACCGCTCGACGCCTCCAGTCTGAGCGGGGACTCGGTCAACGAGGCCCTGCGTCCCGGCGCGCACAACACCGCCGTGATCCTGGCCCCGTCGAGCGTGGAGCGGTTCGCCACCGACGGCATTGTGGAGAATCTCCTGGCCATCTCCACCCGCACGGACGAGATCCCAGGTACGGCACTTGACGCGCTGCTGAACGGCGGCGCCCCCGCCCCCACAGCGGATCCCGTTCTCGTCGTGTCGGCAGGGCCCTCCAACGAGAGCCAGGAGCAGGTGGTCATGTCGTCGATGACGCAGCCGCTGACCGTGGCCACCGGTCCCCCCGGAACGGGAAAGAGTGAGGTCGTCACCTCGGTGGTGGCCACCTGCGTCGCGGCAGGTGAGTCAGTGCTGGTGGCGTCGACCAACAACGAGGCGGTGAACGTCGTCGCCCAGCGCTGCGACGACATCGCTCCCGGCTTGCTGATGCGTACCGGCAACGTCGAGGCCCTGGTCAAGGAGGCCGAGAAGCTGGAGCAACTGCTGTCCGCGCCGCCGGCCCAGCCCCGGCGCAGCTCCGCCACCGTGGCAGGTGAACTGCGCAACCTGCGCTCGCGCGCCGCCGCCCTGCGCGACCAGGCCGGACGGCAGGTCGCGGGTGAGGTGCGGCTGGCCCAGGTGCTGTCGCAGCGCGCCGAGTTGGCCGGAAAGGTCGAGCTTCCGGTGCCGCTCCTGTCACGGCTGTGGCAATCCGACGACCACTCGGCGCCGGCGCGATGGGAAACGAGGGCCCGCCGGGCAGCAGCGGCGGGCGGCTGGTGGGGGCGCTGGCGCCGAACGCGCGCCATGAAGGCGTTCGTCGCAGCTGCCGGTAGCGACGCAGCGCTGCAACTGCCCCCATGGGTGGGGGAACGGCCCGTTGCCCCGGACCTCCTCGACGACCTGGCGAAACTGACCGGCCTGGAGAGCCAGGTGCGTGAACTCATGCCGGCTCAGCTCGCCTACGACGAGGAGACCCTGCGCCAGGCCCGCTCAAGCTGTGCGACGACGCGGGCCCAACTGTCGGCAGAGCTGTGCCAGGCCCTGTCGGCGGAGGTCCTCAATCGCGGGCGATCGCTGCTCGACCAGCGGCTTCAGACGCTGCGTCAGCGCAAAGGGACCCAGCGGAGCCAGCTGAACCTGCTGCGCCACCTGAAGGGGTGGGCGATTACCACCCATGCGGTGCGCCAGCTGAGGCCTGACCCGAAAATTTTCGACCTGGTCGTCATCGATGAGGCCAGCCAATGCTCCATCGCGGCGGTGCTGCCCCTGCTGTTCCGCGCCCGCAGGGCCCTGATCATCGGGGACCCGATGCAGCTGACCCACATTCCCGGCATCTCGCCGGAACAGGAACGTCAGGCCCGCGTCAGGGCGGGACTGAGTGCGGCCTGGCTGGAAGACCGACGGCTCGCTTACCACGTTCACTCCTCCTACCAGGCCGCCGCACAGAACGGCGAGAGCACACTGCTGCTCGACGAGCACTACCGCTGCCACCCGGAAATCGCCGACATCGTCAACGGCCACTGCTACTACGGCGCGCTGGAGATCATGACCGACGTGCGCCGGCAGGTATCCGCGGTCGATCTCATGGACACCGGGGAAGTGGCTCCCGTACTGGCCTGGGCGAATGTGCCCTCGGGCGAGTCGGCACGCGGCCCGGGAGGAAAGTCCTGGCGCAACCCGTCCGAGGCTGCCGCTGTCGTCGACATCGTGCGGGCACTGCTCCGCCGTCTGCCCGAGAGTGCAACCGTGGGCGTAGTGACACCGTTCCGCGCGCAGAAGGATGCCCTGGAGAGCATGATCGGCAGCGACCGGGTACGGGTGGGAACGGTGCACGCCTTCCAGGGCGGTCAGCGCGATGTGATGATCCTCAGCCCGGTGGCCACCGCCAACACCCCGCAACGAACCGCCCACTGGGTGGCGAGCCAGGTCAACCTCTGGAACGTCGCGATCACCCGCGCCAAATCCCAGTTGATCACGGTGGGCAACCATGGCTATTGGCAGCAGGAGACAGGGCTCCCGCATTTGCTGTCCTCACGCTCGCTCCTGTGGGACCAGACACGGGCGGCCGGTGTGCAGCCAACTCCTGTACCGGAGCCGCGCCTGTGGCAGGACCGGCACCGCAGAGATCTCACCGACGCCATGCAGCAGGTCCTCGCCTCGCGCGGTGTTGTCGAGCTGGAACGCGATGCGCTGGTCGGTGGACAGCGGATCGACCTGCTGATCACCGCGGCCGAAGGCAACACCGCGGTGGTCGTTGACACCGGCCCCGAGCCGGCCCGTGATGCGGCACGACATCTTCGGCTGGTACATGAACGAGCCGGCCTGCTCATCGGGCTGCCCTCTGGCGGTCGGGGTGCGAAGGCCGGTCCTGTCACGCGCGTGGTCCGTATTCCCGCCTGGCGCATCCTCGCCGGCCCGAACGCACTGGAGCCGCTGTTCGACTGATTGACCGATCGACCATCAGTGGTCGACCGGGACATCCGACGTGGGGAGGGCAGTCATGGCAAGCACTCCGAAGACTGAAGAGGTCCTGAACAGCCTCAGGCAGCAGGTATCCGTGTCGGTTCACTCGACGCGAGAGCTCGTGGGCCACTGCAGTCAGAGGAGTTGGGACACGCTTTCGCACTGACCGTCAGCGAACAGATCCTCGCCCGCCGCTACCCGGACCACAACGTCTCCTTCGTCCGCGCTGACACCGCGTTACGGGCCGGCTGGACGCTGACCAGCCGCGACAAAGCGAAAACCAAAACCGTCGGCTACCCCTACCGTCCGCAATTCTTCGCCGAGGTCTGGAAGCCGGGAGAGTCCTCGCGCGTCATCCCCATCGCATGCAAAGGCAACCACAGCGACCGGCAGAAGGCTTACGAACAGCTCGCCTCCGCAGCCGTCCACGCCGACGGAGTACACATCGGAGCCTGGAACGAAACCCCGGCCTTGCTGTTCAGCACGGAGATCTCCCTGACCGACCCTCTCACAGTCCACGCCCTGCACGCCGATGGCCCCGGCGGCTGGCTGCACATCCCCGAGGGCACCCCCGCCGCCAACATCGGCCTGGACCTACACGACAAGAACCCGGACATCGGCATCCTCAAACCAGGACATAGCAAGGAACCCGACTCCTCCGAACCCGGATGCCAAGTCGGCCCCAAAGACCCCGAGGAGTACGAGTGGTTCCAGCGCGTTCTGGCCCGTGTCGGAGCCGCTGGCCTGACGGCCTTCGCCGGGGATGGCGAATCCACCGCCGCGCTCCTCACCACACGCCAGGGCAGCGACTTCTTCCAGGGCTTCGCACACGCCGCCTCCGGCAGCATCCAGGACCTGCACTACACCCTGCTGGGCGAGAAATTCGAGGGCACGGACCATGTCTTTCGGCTCAACGGCAAACGAGTACAAGCGTTCTCCGGCGTCGCCGCCGACATCCTCGATGCCCTCATCACCAGGAAACAGCCCAAACGGCAGGCCGATATAGCCGCCTATCGGCAGCGGGTCCACGCGAGAAGGACCAAGAGACACGGGACATTCTGGGACCACACCTGGGGCGGCGTTGTCTCGATCAGCCGGGACGGCACGGTTCTTGCCATGCGTCAGATACCACCCTTCCGAGACGAGTAGCACTTATGTCGCATATAGCCCGGCGGCAAGTAACGCCGGAGCCAGGTCTCACGACGGGCGTCGGCCTGGCAGGGGGCCAACGCCCGTGAACCCGGTGCAAGATCTGATCTCATCGCAGCGAGAGGACCGCTCCGCAGGCTCTGCACGAGGGAATCCCGTGATAACCGCGTGCTCGACGGTCTGGCGGGCGTGAGCCTGCCAGGATCATGGTGCCATCAGGCAATGGACCTGGAACTAGAAGCGGATCAGTGCTCTGATCCGCGCCAGGGTCACCGCTGATCCTCCCCACCTGTGCTGGGCCCGCCTGAGCACCGCCTCCTGGACCCGCTCGGTGAACCGCTACGCCAACGTGTCTGTCCCGCCGGCGCACGACATCCGGATAAGGCGGAGCCTGGCGATCACGGAGCGATGCGTCGCGAAGTCCGATCTAGCAGCCCGCTGAGCCCGGTGCACATCCTCTTGCAACTCCCTGAACGCCGTCTGAGGCAGGACGAAGACCCCGGAGATGTTGAACCCGGTATCGATCTTGGTAAGCAGGATCCTGCGAAGGTCTCTCCAAGCACTCTCCACCGCGATCTGCTGCTCGGAATGCTTCTCCTCCGGAAGGACGCGCAGTCTCTCCAACTCGATGACCAACTTGTCCACATGGATTTCAAGGCTCGTGGAGAGCCGACGGACCCGAGCGAACACCTTCAGCGACGCAGCCACGCCTGCCAGGCTCAACGTGACCATGGTCCCGAACACGACAGTCCTGTACTCGCCGTGCTCCCTCAATCCCTCGAGCAGGAAGAACAGCCCCGCCATCCCGCACCAGATGACAGCGACCCGCACCGGCGCGGCTCGGCGCAGCCTTCCGCGAAGACGCTCGTAAGCGAAGCCCGACGGCTCGAAAGCGGACCCGTACAGGGAGTGGCACGTCCACACGAGGAGCAGAAGCATCGATGCCCGGCCACGATCCTGCGGACCCAACAGCAGGCAACAGAGGACAAACAAGGCGACCAGGCTCAGGTAACCGATCAACGGCACGGTCGTGATCCGCCGCTGCTCCTTCCGCGGCAGCGCCTCAAACCAAGGGCGCATCAACCATCCGGCAGCGACGCAAGCGACGCTCGCCAGCGCCAAGCAGATCACAGCGCCTCGTCCTGAGCCGATCGTCACCATGATCAACTGAAGTGCCACGAAAGGGAATGCGAGCGCATGCCCCACGGCGAACTGCCATGTCTCTGAATGCCCTCGCAGCCAGGACTCGAGAAGATCCTTCCACCGGCTCAGAAGTGCGCCCAGGCGCGAGTGCTGAACTGCTGCTGCCATACTGTCCCCCTGTAAAACGTCAAGCACTGGAGCCAGTCAACTCTACGAACTCCGCATGGTGGTCATGTCCCGCAGGGGAGACCGTTGGCGATGGGACGGCGTCTATATGGTGGATTCGCCGTATCTTCGCGTCGGAGGTACCTAGATCATTCTCAAGTCGACGGATTTCTCACACAACGCGGATCAGGTGGGCGCCCCGACATCGGATGACCGGCAGTGGCGCAGGTGGCTTCAGATCGGGGTGTCCAGGCGCTGGTGATACGCGGAGGCTGACGGATCGACCACCGAACGGCGACAGATTCGTGCGGCAATGGCAGCGCTGTGCCGTTCACGGTTCTCGGTCATTCCTCTTGGTTTGCCTCCGCGTTGGCACCATGGTGCCGCGGCATGACGCGGCCCAGCCACCGAGGGGCGGCACCGGCGCGCAGGAGATCTTCATAGGTATCGCGCGACCCGCACCACGTTCCCATGGCCCTGAAGCGGAGCTGGAGTGTGCCCGAGCTTCCTGCAGGGCCGCTGAGTTCGAGACGGCATTCACGGTCGTATCGAGGATCGGCCCAGGAGGCGTCGCATTGGCAGTGCCGCAGGTCCACGCTCAGCGGCATACCCCACCACGAGTGGATGAGGAGATCAACGAGGAGATCGTGGGGTGGCTGCACACCCGGGTCGTGGCGCAGCTCGAACTTCCAGTCGTCCCAGGTGACCCAGTACCGAGTGCAGTAGGCGGCGCCCACTTCGTGGAGGAGTCCTACCCGGCGGAGCAGGCCGCTGGAAAGCCAGGAAGAGCGTTCCGTCGCCAGGCACCACTTGGCATGCGCTGCGCGGAAGTCTCGTTCCTGCTCGGCGAACAAGGGATCGCCCCAGCAGGGCCGGTAGCCGGCATCCGTCAGCTCTCTGTGCCGTGTGTCGAGGAGTGTCTTCCAGTCGGTGTCGCCAGCGCTGGTGAGGATCAGGCTGGCGGAGGTGCCCACAAGAGTGAGATGGAGAGCAGTCCGGGTTGCCCGAAGTACTCGGATGCCCTGCACGCCGATGATCTCCGGGTCGTCTTCGGATCGCTCCGACGCTGGGAGTTCGACGGGGAGCAGGCCCTCGATCGCATGGGCGGCGAGCGTATGGCCGTGCCGTGTCGAGGAGGCGTCGAGCGTGAGGGTGAGGCTGCCCGTGGCGGGAAGAACCGATGTGATTCCCACGGGGTGCGCGAAGTAGTCGACGTCTCCCTTGAGGTGCTGGAAGACGAGGCCTTCAAGGAGTTGCTGGGCACCTTCGGCCGTTGGGATCGGCCGGTTTCCGGGTGCACGGTCCTGGAGCTGCCGGAGAGCCGCTTGGTGGCCAATCCCTGTGTACTGCTGGTAACGCCTGGCGTTGCGGTCGGCGTGTCCTCGGGGCATAGCTCTCTCCCTGGCGCATGGCTGCCAGCCGCCGACCCGGCGCGGCCAAGTGCAGGACGAGAGTGCGTGATCGAGATCTGTTGGTGCATCTCGAATGGAGCAAAGAACGACTCCTTCGTCCCGAGGCACCGCGGTCGGTCAGTGTCGGGAGGGGCCTTCCGAAAGGCCGAGTTCACCATGCACCAGGCGATATGGCGATGTCACGCTCTGCTGATACCTTGTCACCTGTTTGGTCTGTCGGCGGGCCAGCGGGTGCCAGGCCCTCACGGTCTGCCAGCACCTGTCCGCTGTACTCGCCGAGGAACTCGGCATAAGAACCGTCCCAAGCGCCTGCGCCAGTTGCACCAAGGCATTCTGCTGGCGGACCCCGCTCTCGGCCCGCTCCGCCCGCCTTCGGACGGGCTGCGACAGAATCCCGACCTAGCCGGCAGCCTCCCGGACTCACGGCGACTGCCAGCCGTCGGTGCCGGACGCCCGCCCGAGCAGGCCGAACGCGTGCGCCGCCGAGACCATCGTGACGTGATGGTGCCAGCCCCGGAACGACCCTCCCTCAAAGTGACGCAGGCCCGACAGCTCACTGAGACGCTTCAGGTCCTGGTCGGCCCGGGAGCACAGAGCCAGCAACTCCGGCAGTCGGAGGACCGGGTGCTCTCTGCATTGGTGACCCACGCCGACTCCACGCAATCGGGCTCCGCACCCAGCCCACCACGACCCTCCGCGTGCGATGCGCCAGGCTGGCGCTTCGCTGCCGGGCAGCATAGATGAGCTGCAGATGCCATTGCCGGTCGCCGGTCTCCGGAGTGCTACGCCGTCTAGCGCTTCCGCCAACTCGTCCTGGTCTGCCGCGGGCTGAGTGTGCAGCGCCCGACCGGCATAGCCGGGCGGACGGGCGTTGGTCTTGGTTCGCCGCCTTGAGGTCCGGGGACCGGCGCGCGTTCAGGCCATCGTCACTGGCTCCGGGAGCAGGGCAAAACGGCATACGGGTTGAAGCAGGGCCGCATATCGGATCATCCTTGCCACTATGAGTCTTGTCTCCGCCTCCTTCGACCTGCCCGTCACGGGCGACTACGCCGGTGATTGGGCCCTGGTGGACGTGGAGACCTCCGGGCTCATCGCGCGGCGGGACCGAGTGCTGGCCGTCGCAGTGATCACGATCGGACCGGACGGTGAGCAGACCGGCGAGTTCTCCACGCTCCTCGACCCGGGATGCGATCCGGGGCCAGTGGAGGTGCACGGGCTGACCGTCGAGCGGCTGCGGGGTGCGCCGACCTTCGACCAGGTTGCCGGTCGGATCGGGGCGATGCTCCAGGACCGGGTCCTGGTCGCCCACAACGCCCAGTTCGACTACGACTTCCTGGCCTACGAGTTCGCCCGCGCGCGGATGTGGCTGCCGGTGTCCCAGCGGCTGTGCACATTGGCTCTGAACCGGCAGGTTGACCCGCCGACCGACGACATGAAGCTGGGCACACTGGCCGCCCACTACGGCGTACCGCAGCAGCGCGCGCACGATGCACTGGACGACGCCCGGGTGCTTGCCGGGGTCTTGCGGGCTTCGCTGCGCGAAGCAGCGCGGCTCGATCTGCCGTTGCCGCTGGTGAGTTGCCCGCCACGGGCGGAATCGCAGTTCACGCCGAAGCCGCCCAAGACACCGTGCGCCTACCGCAATCCAGGGCGGATGGCCCCCGGCGGGCCGCTGCTGCAAGGGATGAAGATCGCGATAACCGGTGAGACCGCACACGCGCGGGCGGAGCTGGTCGGGCGGGCTGTCGCGGCCGGGCTCAACATGATGACCTCCGTGAGCCGGCACACCAGCGTGCTCGTCACCAACGAGCCGGCCTCGCAGTCCGCGAAGGCCCGACGTGCAGCCGCCGAGGGCGTGCCAGTCATCGACGAGCACGCGTTCCTGCGGCTGTTGGCCGACGTGCAGAACGGGACGGTGCATGAGGCGACGGTCGCTGCATCTCTGACCGCTCCGCCAACGGCAGTCCAGGCCACCGTGCCAGAATCCGCTGTTGCGTCCGTCCCGGAAGTGTCTGCCCTGACGCCGTCCTCCCCCGGCACAGCTGTCCCCGTCCCGCGCCAACCCGGCGAAGCGGACGGCATCTTGGGCGTGCCGCTGATGGGCCGCCGAGTGCTGGTGCTTGGCGGTGCTCACGCCGATGCCGCCGCAGCTCGTAGCCGCGTGGTCGAGTTGGGCGGGTCCGCAGCGGTCAACCTGTCCACGAGTGTCACCGACGTCGTCGTCCTCGTCGACGGCGACAAGGACCGTCGCATGAGCCGCATCACCGCTCTCGGCCTTGCCGTGCACGACGCGGACTGGCTCATGTTCCCGATTTCCACCAACCTGGACACTGCGGCCAGCAGACCGAAGGAACCGCACGTGCTGCCGCGGGGCGGAGTCATCGATTTGCCCATGACTGCCGGCCAACCGGCGCCCGAGTGGTACATCACAGCCACCTGGGCTCCGCAAGGCGACTGCGAGATCGACGTTGTCGCCTTCATCCTCGACGAGGACGAACAGGTCCTCTTCGACGAGGACTTTATCTTCTACGGCGCCCCGGAAAACCCCGCCGGGACTGTGCGGCTGCTGACCGGCGGACCCGCTGAACAAACCATCGCGCTTCATCTAGCATCCCTGCCGCCCGCGACGCAGAAGGTCGTCGTCGCCGCGGCCATCGACGGCCCCGCCACCTTCGGAGCAGTCGGCCCGATCCAGATCGGTGCGGCTCCCGGCACCAGCGGCTCTCCCCTCACCCGGGCCACCCTCGATGCCGCGACAACCGAACGCACCCTGCTACTGGCAGAGATCTACCGCAGAGGCCCCATCTGGCGCCTACGAGCCATCGGCCAGGGCTACGACCACGCACTCGACTCTCTCGCCCGGGGATACGGAGTCGACGTCGCCAACTAGGGTCAGAGCCGCTGATGCCGGCCGAGCCGGTCCGTGGGCGGCGGTGGGCCGACCACCGCCGCACGCTGGAGGCCATCGCGTGGAAGTACCGCACCTGCTCGCCCTGGCGCGACCTTCCGGACGAGCTCGGTTCGTTCCAGAGCGCTCACAAACGGCTGATCAGGTGGGCCGTGGACGGCACCTGGGAACGGATCCTCGCCGCAGTCCTGGCAGCGGCCGATGACAGCGACGACATCGGCTGGACGGTGTCAGTGGACTCCACGGTCGTCCGGGCCCACCAGCACGCCGCCGGAGCCCTCAAAAAGGGGCGGCCCACCCCGGCGAGCCCGCCGATCACGCACTCGGACGCTCACGCGGCGGACTGAGTACCAAAGTCCACCCCGCAACTACCTTGGCTTTCTTGGACTCGCCGCCGCCCTGTACTGCTACAAGCGACTCGTCCGACTCACCACGTATGACGCGGTCTTAGGCTGTCGGGTGTTCGGATAAGGCGATACGGGCGGTGATGCGTTTGCCGACCGGTTCCTGCTCGATGAACAGGCTTTCGGTGACGGCCTCGACGATCTCCAGTCCGCGCTGGCCGATCCTGCCGGGATCCGCCGCCCGGGCCGTCGGCACCAGGGGGTCGCTGTCCCACACCACGATCTCCACCGAGCGGGCCGTGACGCGCAGTTCCATCAGTACAGGGCCGGGAGCGTATTTGAGGGCGTTGGTGACCAGCTCACTGACGACGAGCTGGGTGAGGTCCCTTGCGCGGGAGGTCACCGGCAGGTGATGGCCGGCGTGGGCCTGGTCGAGGAATGCGGCGGCGTGGTGGCGGGCGTCGGCGATGCACCCGTCCTCTGCTTCCAGGGCGAAGCCAGCACGCAAGACCACTTCCTCTGCCTTCGCCTGTTCGGTACAGCCGTCGCCGGTATGGGATCCCACCGGCATCGCCTCCCTCCCCGGTCCCGGGCCGGTACCCGCCTGCCATCCGTGCAGTCTGCAAGGATGTGGTCCGGTACGGCCGCCCGGGTGTAGCCGGGCGGAGCGGTGGGGCAGACTCGGCACGCACCCCGAACCGGGGTACCGCCGAACACTGTCGAGGAGACGTGGCCGACATCGAGAACGCGGACCAGCCCAAGAGACTCTTCGTCGAGCATGCCGTGGTCGACGGGGTCCGGGTGGTGACCGTGCGCGGCGAGATCGATCACGACGTGCGGGAGGTCTTCCACAAGGCCTTGCAGTTCGAGGACGGGACGCCGGCACCCTGGCGGATCGTCGTGGACCTCAGCGGGGTGTCGTTCATGGACTCCAGTGGCATCAACACGTTCATCGCCTGCCACCGGCAGGTGAGCCAGATGCAGGGGTGGGTGCGGATCGCGAGTGCCCACCCGTTCGTCGTGCGGGTGCTTGCGCTGGTCGGTGTCGATGCCGTCATCGCCTGCTACCCCAGCGTCAAGCAGGCCCTACACGCCTAACCTGCCCTCTCCCGGTCGGTCCCGGTCCGTCCGGGGTGTCTTCCCTGCGGCGCTGCACGGCGGCGTCCAGCTCCTGCTGCACCGGTTCGGGAAGTGTGTGTCTCAGGGCCCAGGCGATCACCGCTTCAGCGACCGTATGCAGTTTGATGTTGGTGTGCTGGGAGACCTCGCGCAGTACCTCGAACCCGGCCGCCGGCAACAGCCGGTGGGTGGCGATGAGGACACCGATGGCCTGGTCGATCGTCGCGTGGGCGTCGACGGCGTGCCGCAACTGAGAGTTCTCCCGCACAAGACGCGCCTCCGCGTCATCCCCGTCGGTCGGTCGCTTGGCGCGGGACGTCGTCATCACCAGTCTCCATGCGCAATCTGGTCGCGCTTGTCGGGCTCGGCGTCCGGCCCATCCACCGGCCCTGCTTTCACGCTGGGGCGCATCTGCTGTCGGGACTCATTCCGCTTGTAAGTCGTCGTGTAGGAGGCCTGGTTCGTCTCCATGTCGAGCGCGGCTATGTAGTGGGCTCGTTGGGCAGCCGACAGACCGTCGTAGGCGGCACGGAACTATGCTTCTTCGGCTTCACGGCCGTGCGAGAGATCAGGCTCGTCGAACCAGCGCGTGGCACGGCGGTTGAGCGGTGTCGTGGCCAGCCGGAGGGCCTCTATGACATTTGACTTGCCGGGACGCCTACGAGCAAGGTGATGCCGGGCCGGAAATCGACCTGGACGTCGTAGCACGACCGGAAGTTCTTGACGTCGATCTGCCGCAGATACATCCCGGCTCTCGGCTCTTGCTGGCTCACCTATACGCCCCCGCCACCCCACGCATCCATTCAACACAAAAGGGCCATTAGCGCCGTGCATCGCGTAAGCAGCCCGTGTGCACTTTGGCACACGATGCACACAGCGAGAGGTACCGCCCAGTAACACACAGCGACCTAGGTCACGTTGCGTCGCCATCATGCAGCCTCGCAGTCAGTCGCAGGCTTGCTACGAGGCCTGGGACCGGGTCGCCGCTCACTCCAATAGCAACGACATCGATCCCGTCGAGGTAGGCGGTGAACATGATCCACATCCGGGGACCGGATCGCAGGACCCCGTCCCAACCACCCAACGCGGGCCAGGAGTCAGGAGCAACCAGGGCCGCAGCGATGAGCTCCATGACCTCCCGCTGGTCATCGTCGGACAGCGTCGCCAAGGCCTTCTCGACGTCAAACTCAAGGTTCACCGCATACGTCATCGCACACCCCCGTGTTCAGTCATCTCCTGGAGCTTGCACCGTACGGTTTGGCGGGAGAGCGCGTGATGCCTGTGGATAACTCAGAGCAGCGTGAGCACTACCGACGACACGCGTCCCGACGTGCCAGCAGCCATGCATTCGGCCGTTGGCCCAACGTGACACTCCCCAGGCAGGCTTCGGCCCCGTCTCGCTGGCGCCGTTCGACGTGAGTGTGGCTCGGCAGTGGCCCGTGACGCAGCACGTGTCTCGCGCTTACCACTAGCGGGTACGGTGCCGGGCGCACAATCCGGGCACACATACAAACGATTTTGGACTCTTTTCCGAATCTCCCGCCAGATCATGGCGGCTCGTGCACGATGAGCGCCGACAGCTTCACCCTCTGTTCATGGCGTCAAGGAGCAACAGTGGTCCAGCAGTTGGCGGGGGCCGGTGAACCGGGCGATAACGACAACTCCAAGGCCGGGCGCGGGTTGCGGTATCTGCGGGACGAACCGGCACCGTCCGCGCAGCGGATGGTGCTGGGCTACGCCTTGCGCAGGCAGCGCATGAGCCTTCGCCTCAAGCAGGAGGAGGTGGCCGGCCGCCTGGGGTGCTCCCCGTCGAAGGTGAGCCGTAT
Source organism: Streptomyces sp. NPDC091972 (assembly GCF_044756385.1). Classification (NCBI taxonomy): domain Bacteria; kingdom Bacillati; phylum Actinomycetota; class Actinomycetes; order Kitasatosporales; family Streptomycetaceae; genus Streptomyces; species Streptomyces sp. NPDC091972. The sequence goes on from NZ_JBIVSV010000015.1 coordinate 133,698, forward strand.
CGAAGGGGGGCATCACCAGTTCAAGGAACGCGACCTGCTGCGGTTCTTTCACGTGTACGGCATCAATGACCCCTCGGAGCAGGCACTGCTGCTGGCTCTTGCCTCGGGAGCCAACGAGGCGACCTGGTGGCAGCCGTGGTCGTGGGTGGCACCCAAGTACGTGCAGGCCGTAGTGAGCTTCGAGGACCTGGCCCAGCGCATGAGGGCGTACGAGCCACTCCAGTTGCACGGCCTGCTGCAGACGTCGGCCTATTCCCGCGCGCTGATCGACCGGACCAGCAGCTCGTCCAGGGAGCGCGACGCGCTCGCCGAACTGCGCGAGGAACGCAAGGCGCGCTTCGCCAGCGCTCCGGCGAACAAGATGGGCATGTTCATCATCGACGAGGTCACGCTGCGACGGCCGGTAGGGTCCCCGGAGATCATGCGGGAGCAGTTGGAGTACCTGCTCGCCTTGTCAGACAATCCGCGCTATCAGTTCCGTCTTGCCGAGTTGGGCCGTTACAACCTGCCGGTGGATCTGGGGCCGACGACGATCTTCGACTTCGCCGGAATGCTGCCCACCATCATCTACGCGGAAGGGTTCGACGGCGGCCTGATCGTCCAGGATGACCAGGCGGTCGACCGGCGGACGAAGGCTTTTGACGCTCTGCTGGTGGCCTCGCTGGCGCCCCGCCCTACGTTTCGCAAGATCAGCGACCTGTTGCGCTATTACCGCCGTTGATCCCCCGCTGTGCGGTCAGGGTTTGCGGGCGACCCCGGCGTAGAGGGAGACCTGTGCGTCACTGACCAGGCTGGGCCCGCTGCCTTGTTCCGGCCGCCAGTGATGTGCGACGACCAGGCCCGGCTCGATCAGGTCCAGACCGTCGAAGAACCGCAAGACCTCCGCCCGGCTGCGTACCTGGGCGGGGGTCCCCCGCTTGGTGTAGGTGTCGACGATGGCCTGCCAGGGTTCCGGTGCGAAGTCCCCGGTGGCGTGCGACAGGCTGAGATAGGAGCCTGGGGCGAGTTCCTGGAGGAAGCGGCTGACCACGCGGTAGGGCTCATCGTCTCCGGTGAAGAAGTGCAGCAGGGCGTGCAGACTCAAGGCGACCGGCTGTTCGAAGTCGATGAGGCGCTGGCGCTTGACTGCGGCGATGACGTCGGCCGGCTGGGAGGCATCCGCCTGGACGTAGGAGGTGGCCCCCTGGGGAGAGGTATCGAGGAGCGCGTCGGCGTAGACGAGCACAATCGGGTCCTTGTCGACGTAGGCCACCCTGCACTGCGGCACCACGGCCTGAACGATCTCGTGCAGGTTGGGCGAAGTGGGGATGCCCGTGCCCACGTCCACGAACTGACGTACGCCCTGCTCGGCGAGTGTGCGCATTGCGCGGTGCATGAAGGCTCGGTTGGCCTGGGCGGCAGTCTGGATCGCCGGGAACAGGCCGATGACGGTCTCAGCCGCGGCCCGGTCGACGGCGTAATTGGTTTTGCCGCCGAGGTAGTAGTCGTACATCCGTGCGCTGTGCGGTCTGTCCTGCCCTAAGTCCGACTCTCTTACCTGTCGGTGTTCGGACTGCTCCTCCGCCATGGCCCTCCCAGGCATCCGGTCCTGTCCGCCCATGTCAGGGGCGGAATGCACTTGCATTGTGCCCTTATCACCGGCTGGTTACTGCGAATGTTTGGCACTGAGTGACTTGTTGAGCTTGCGGTCGCTTCCTTGCCCGGCGTTGTCGCCGGAAGCGGTCGTTCCGGTGACAACGCCGCCGGGCCGACCACGACACAGCAACCTGTCTTTGCACGTGCATACCGCGGTTGGCGCCGTACCGCGCTCGCCCCCCCTACAGGTGACCGTCGGCCACCGCGGAGGCGAAGGCGCGCGCCGAGGGCCTGGACACTGCAACCACGGGCCCGGCGGGCACCTTCGAGTCACGGAACCAGACCTGGCCGCCGACCGGCTCGGCAATCTCTAGGCACGCTCCTTGTGGATTGCTGTGCGAACTCTTCCGCCAGCGGACCTGAGGCTGCCTGCCACTGCCAGCATGACGACTGTGCACACACGTCGGTTTCCCCACCGGACGACCTCCTGCGGTGAACGAACACCCCGTTGCCCGAATGCAATTGCATTTCGGGCCGACGTTAGGAGAATCACCGCCCTCCCGTCAGATATGCACGCTTGGGGCAACAATGTCTTGATTCGGCCGCTGTGCTGCCTGCAAATGCGCGGGCGGCTCCGGCGCGCTCATGGCTCTGCCCAGTCGGCCGACGGCTGCAGCCTCACCGCGCCGGTCAGCGTCGAACACAGTTAGATGCGCCACATAGTGCTCGTCGCACGAGCTTCTCACCAGCGCAAACGAGGTGGGGGCCCAGTATGGGCAGCTCCGTTCGACCGAACACTCCGTACCTGTCCGCGACAGGGGAAGGCGGTTCCGCGCCGGCCGGAAGGGTCTCAACTCGCACTCTGGGCCGGTGAACTGCCAGATGATCTGCCGCGTTTCTCTTACCGTCGTTCGCGTTCAGCCACAGGGCTGGGCGGCACTGGGTCCCGCCAGCAGTGATCTGGCGAGCCTCCGCCGGACCTGTGTCCACGACCTGCCCCGGAGAGCACGATGGCCTCATCCTCCTGCGCGCGGCGCTCGCACTACTCCCGTCCTCCCGCCACGCGCTGGGCCTCGGGCGAAGGCCCGCATCCCTTCCGTGACTGCTGTCCGGTCGCTGGCCCTGCATCTGCATGGCCCGCGGGTGCCGGTACTCGGTGGCATGACGCTGCGGATCGGTGTTCGGCGAGCAGCGGGCGACGCTTATCTTCTCGTCTGCTCTTCGAACGCCAGCCGGCGCAACGAGTGCCGTCACGGCTGGACCGCGGCCTCGCCAATTCCTCCGTCCCATCGCAACCCGGTGAAGTGCTGGCAGCCAAATGGAAGTAGTTTTCGATCCCATGACTTGCCTACCGGATCGAATCTGATCGCCTTCTTCACTTTTCAGATCGATCAGTGACGAGGCGGGAACAGGCAGCGGCAGCACAGCAACGTCAGGACCGGAGCAAGAGGAAAGCCGCCGGGAAAGGTGATCTGCGCAGAGGGCATCCGCATACAACACCCCTCAAGGGACACTCAGCCGCCCCTATGCCGTGTTCGACCGGGGATGCTCCGTGCACGTAAGCCAGCTCGACACCAAGTGGCGCCGCCCTCATACGCGATGGGAACCGCTCAGGAGGAGTACAAGACGGATCCGTGACCACGCAAGATCGGCCCTTGCCCGGGCCATGCCATTTCCGCGAGTCACAACCCGGTTCAAGATTCGACTACCACTGCTCGTTTTACGCTTCCGAGCAACGAAAGTACCTGCCCAGTATCCGGATTAAGCCCAGCGGAAGTGGCCGATATCACAGACCCCCCAGCGCGCGGCAAGGCCTGCTTCACCACCCGGGCGCAGGGGCCCGTGCACTTGAGCAGGGCCGCAAAATCCGGTTCCCAAGGGGAAGTTGAGGCACATTTTCCGTTCGGATGGGGCTGAGAGCGCAGTGGCTTTCGACAGGTAGTGTTATGACCGCCTTCCCGGCCGGCTGAGCGCTCCCGCAGCGCACACGCTGAGTGGCTGATCGCGAGCGCGCTCAACCGGCCGAGAAGGGAGGAAGAAGACCCGATGGTGCCCGCAACACTGGGTCCAGGGGATCCAGAAGACGGCAACCAGTGCCTCGCGCTGGGGGTACACCCCCGGTTCCCGTAAGCCGACGGCAATCGGCCCACAGGTTCCCTTCCCTCACCGGGGAGGAGCGCCAGACACAACCGTCATCATCCTCGGCCCCGCATCCTCGCTCACCGCAAATGACTTGGATGCGGGGCCCGTTACAGTCGAACGACGGCATCGGGTCCTCGCCAAGCGGTCTCCACACTGGATCCAACGCGCTGCCACTACAGCATCGCCCTGCACCCTTAAATGACATACCACCAGGTCAATGCCCCGTATGGAAAGCTAAGTTCCCGCCTACGGGGGGCTCCTCGCATCTCTAGTATGAGTATCGGAGCATTGGGAGGGAGTGTCGATGGCCCGAGGGCTCGCGACAGGGTTCGACGGTGAACGCTTGCGAACGGCACGGTCGGCGGTCCACTTGAGCCTTGCCGCCCTGGCGGCTCGCATCGGAGCGTCCAAGGAGGAGATCCTCCTCTATGAGTCCGGCAGACGCCGACCCGAGGCTCCGCGGATCAGAACTCTCGCCGAGGCACTCGGCGTCGCTCCCCTCGACTTGGCTGATCCGAAGACCAAAGAGCAGTGGACCTTGGCGGATCTGCGCCGTCTCAACGGCTACCGCCTCCAGGACCTGAGCAAGGCCGTTGGGCTGTCTGTGCGCTCGTACGGTCGCGTCGAACGCGAAGGCCTGTTTCCCCTGCAAGGCTACGGGCTCCTTGCCGAGTTGGCTGACAGACTCGGCGTGTCTGCCCCGGAGGTCGAGCATGCCATCAACCAGTCGCCCAAAGTGAAGGAACGGCTTGCTGCAGCAGCGCCGGTACTTCAGTCACTTATCCACTGCTACACGCGCCGTGGCCACGTGGGAATTCCGTCGACGGAGGATGGCGAAGTGAAGGATCTCGCCGCTCTCTGGAACCGACCGGCCACCACTATCGCCGTAATCGCCGGACAGGAGATCGACACTCTACGCGCTTTACTGCGTCGCCGGGCATCTCTCCAGGCAACGGCCGACTTCTCTTCAAACGCCAATGAACAAAGCGAAGCAATTATCGGAATACAGGCTCATACAGAGCGCGTCCAGCAGGTCGTCTCGACGCTTCCACAGCGAATGGATTCCTTCTTCCGCTGCACATTGACCGCTGAGCACTGGCGCGCATTATCCCACCTGAACTCAGTTGCAGAAACTCTCGGAGTGCCCCTGAGCGCTGCTCAACTCACCACCTCCGCCAAGACCCTCGCAACCATACCCGGGAATCTGGTCGACACCTTCCGCGCGGGGTCCACTGAGGACGTCGTTCAGTACGCAATTTCCGAGGAAGGCGTAAAGCACCAGCTCCAGTTCGGGGCCTGGTACGACGCGCTCTACCCGCGTACTCGTTCCCACCTGCAGCTTCGAAGCGTCACCTCAAATGGACACCTGCCACTGGTAGAACTTCAGCGGCGTTTCGCCGAGATCGACACGGTCCTGCTGAGCTTTGACGGGCTGTTGTGCCGGCTCTTCACCACGAATCGGAGTTCAGTCACTCATGAACTCACCCATGCGGCCAACAGTCTTCATCTTCCCCTCGACAGCCAGTCCACGACCGATCCGGTAGGCATGCTGCGCGCTTCAGTTCGCCACGGGACGTCCTCCACACTGCGGCGACTGGACCATCTGCTCACCTCACTGGAGGTGGAGGCGGCACGTCAAGCCGAGCCGCTGCCCGGTGTCACCCAGTTCCTGCGCATCGTTTCCGAGCGCGATTGGGCCGCGGCAGTCGTCACCGACCATGCGGCCGACGCAGTGGAGACATTTCTTGCCGACCTCAACTTTTCCATCACGCCCCATCGTCTGGGCGTCTTTGGCCGCCCGGTGGATCCCCGCAGGATGAAACCGCATCCGCACCTGGTGTCGTTGGCCACTGCCACGCTGCAGGCCAACCGCACACGGACTGTCCTCCTCGGAGAGTCGGTGGCAGACTTTCTGGCGGCCCGCGCCGCAGGGGTGGAGTTCATAGGGGTTGCCTCCTCTCCCCGTCAGCTCCGCCTGCTGCGGCAAGCGGGGGTGACAGGCACAGTCAGCAGCATCCAAAGCCTCACCAGGGCCCTGACCGGGCTTTAACCGCCATCTCGACGTGCTCGCCGCTGACGGCGGCGAGGCATCAGAGGGGGTCGGAGGACCGACCCAGGGCCTGGAGCGCTTCCTTTGCCTTGCGCGTTTGAGGGTGGGCAGCACCCAAGGTTCGGGAGGCGGATGCCTCCACGCCGCGCAGCAGGGCTTCGGCCTGGGCGGCTTTCCCACGAGCATGAAGTACTCGCGCAAGCCGGTACTGCGTGCTGAGAGTGGCGTGGTGCTCTTCGCCGAGAACTCGCTGGCGGGCAGCCGTGACTGCAAGGAGTTCGTGGTGCGCCTCAGCCAGCATCCCGAGGTCTGCGAGGACACACGCCCGGTTGTGACGTGCCGTCAGCGTCCGGGGGTGGTGCTCGCCGAGCAACCGGTGCCGTGCGGACAGGACCAGCTCGTACTCGTCACGCGCTGCGTGGAAGTCACCCTCGTCGTGCAGGACACGGGCCAGTTCATGCCGGGCGGTCAACGTGTATCGGTGCTCATCTCCCCGCGCATCACGGTGCGCCTGCAGCACTGCCGACAGATGCGCGTGAGCGCTGCGCAGGTCCCCGCTGTCGTGGAGCAGTCTGCCCAATTCATGGCGTGCGATGAGGGTATGGAGATGTTCATCTCCCTGCAGGTCGCGGTTGGTACGCCAGACCATCTCGTAGAGGTGGCGTGCTTGCTCCATCTGCCCGAGGTCGTGCAGTGCCCGGGCCAAGTGCTGCTGCGTTGAGAGGGTGCCGGCGTGCTGTGGCCCCCAAAACTCCAGCCTGACAGCCAGAATGCGTTCGAACTGGTGGGCCGCCTCATGGACCTGCCCCCGGGCGCGCAGATAGCGGCCCGCGGCCTCGGCAGCTTCCGCCAGATGACCACGGCAGGGCAGTTCCAGCTCCGGTTGCCGGGCATGATCGAGCAGAGTGAGCGCATGAGGGAAGAGAGCGTGCCAGGCCGACCAGGCTCCCGGTTCCTCGGGCTGGCGCAGTTCTTCCAGTTGCAGAACCCAGTTCAGCAGATGCGCGGCCTGTGATACCTGCGTCCGGGATCTGCTTGCGTCACGGATCAGCGGGTGCAGGGACACCGTGGGCGGAGCGTCCTGAGGGTTGTGCAGGTCGATGAGACCAAGTGCGGACAGCTCACTCAGTGTGGCCCACAGCGCAGGTCCGTCCAGGTCTGCGAATTCCGGGTGACTGTCTGCAAGAGCGTCCGGCCGCAGGAGCAGGGTGTACGGGATGGGGGCATCCGCGAACGTCGCAAGGATGTCCAGCAGGGGCCCGGCGTGACGGAAGCCGTGTCCGTGCAGGTACTCGACCGACATGCGCCACGTCTTCTCGATCGCTCGGGCCGGGTGCAGGCCAGTGCCAGCAGGCCCATCCAACGCTGCCTGATAATCACTGAAATTGATGGGAGTGTCAGGGTCACGAAAGGCTCTGGGCATCCCGTTCACCTCAGCTAGATAGGAACCGGCCATACGCAGCGCCAACGGCAGCCTTCCCAGACGAGTGGCCAGCGCTTGAGCTGCCTCAAGCGTGCCCGCCTCTGGGCCCGCGTGATCAATCAGGATCTGCGAGGCAGCGGCATCCGAAAGCGGGGTCAGCGCGTGCAGTTTCGCCGAAGGCCCCCACGTGCGGGCGTTTCCGTCGCGTGTCGTGATGAGGACCACCCCGGACGGGGCGGCGTGAGGCCTCAACCACCCCGTTCCCGATACCAGGCGCCCAGGACCGTCCAAGACGTGCGGGTCGTCAACATTGTCGATCACGAGCAACCAGTCATCGCGCATGTCGGCCAAGCGCTCCCACAACACGTCCACGGCCCATCCGGCCGACGCCTCTTCACGTCCGACTCCGGCCTGCCGCGCCACAGCTCTCAAGCCCGTGCCCAGCACCACCGCGTGCCGAGCATCCACCCACCACACCATCCGGCGGGGCACCCCTGTGCGCCCGCTGCGCAGACGGTGAACCAACTCCAAGGCCAAGGCGGTCTTGCCGCAGCCGCCCAGACCGTGGAGCACATGCAGCAGTCCGCCACCGCCCGACCGGCACACCTGCAGCAGCTCTGCCAGCAAAGCCTCGCGTCCTCGCAACGGATAGGCGGGGTCACGGTCCCCTACCGGAGGTGCGAGCGTGACCGGCGCGTCTTGGGCCTGCTGTTCCATGCCCAGGACAACCTGCCGGATCTGCACCTGCCCAGCAGCCCAGGATCCGGATTGTGCAACCACCCCCGCCGCAGGCGCCCCCTCCGGGACGACGGGCCTCACGGGCTCCCTTCCGGCTGGGGTCCCGGGAAAGGGTGCTCGATACGCAGACCCCCTTCCAAGCGCACCACTCCCCCGGCCACGGAACCATGATCAGAACGAATGGTTACGTCACGGCCCGCCGAGACACTCTGCGCTTGCGGCGGCGCTGAAGTCCCGACGAGAGCGATCAGCTCACGTACCTGATGCACGTGTAGTTCCAGTTGCTCCGGAGGAACGCTGCTGAGCAGCATCTCCAGACGGGTCTGCCATATCCCTTCCCACCGCGCCCGTTGACTCTGCAGATCCGACTCCGCCTCGCCTCCGACCAGAGTGCTCTGCGTCTGGTCCAACCGCTCTAACTCCACCGCCTCCCGATTCGGCTCGCCACGGCCCAACAACCGTGCCACAGCCCTACGGACCTCCGTCCACGCGTCTGTCCCAGCCGCTTGCACGATGGCCATTCCCCCGGCTGCAGCTAACTCCGCGATCGCCTCGCCCGCCACAAGACCCCCCTGTCTGTGTCCAGATGGTCCACTCGCAGTTATCTGCCCGCTTTCAAGTACATGCCTCCAAAATGGACTGATCATCCGCGGCCAGAGCTCGGTAGCGAAGTCGTGTCGTGGCCCCAGAGCAGCCGTGACCCAACCCGCCAAGCTCTGCTTCCGTCTGAAACGCCTGGCTGCGGGGACACGCCGCTGCCGCTTCCGACTGCTGGGAGCAATGCGACACATGGACATGGACTCGACCATCAAGACACACTTTTTCGGATCGGTGGATCGCTCAGCTGCTCTGGGGAAGTTCTGGTTCGCCTTCACTATGTGGATCTGTCTCGGACGGGTGGCTCCCGCGCAACACTGGCCGCAGCCTCGGGCAGGGCAAAGTGGCTAGCCGTTCTCGCTGTATGACGTCAAACGCTCCAAGCTCAAGGCCAGCGGACATCGATGATCGCGGGCGGGCCGGAACGACCGCGCAAATGCTGCGCTACGACTGGACGCGGGCGAGGAACTCGGCGTGGGTACCTTTGGCGTTGGGTTCGGCGGTAGCAAGCCGGGCCACGAACGTCATCTGGTCGACTTCGGCCTCGGGGGGCAGGCTGGCGAGTCCGGCGAGCAGCACGGCGTGCGCGAGGACCGGCGCGGTAAGAAGGCCGGTTGCGGCCGCGCGGGCGGCCTGGTCGCGGTAGAGCCCGAGGTGCGCGGCGAGGGCGGAGGCGAGCCAGGCGTCGACGTTGGCCTGCACATACCCGCCCGCACGGCGGGTGACTTCGTCGCGGCTTCGTGCCCGTCGCGGGGCCCGGTCTGCTCCGGCGTGCCCACCTCGCGCAGCGCCTGGAGCTCGTCGGCGCGGGCCGCGATCCGCGCGGCGTCGGCGGCCGCTGCCCGGACGACGTCGTCAGCATCCGGGGCGTAGACGCCGCCCGACGTCGAGTCGACAAGCATCTGGGCGATGCGCTCCCACCCCGCGAGTTGCGCAGACCGCGGACGTCGTGGGCCAGGTCTTCGTGTGGGGAATTCTGCCGGGCGCCGAGCCGGGCGTCCTGGAGGGTGCTGGCGTCCTCCAGGACACCGATCGCCTCTGGTCCGCCGGTGACCTGCGCGAAGCGCTCTCCGCGCTCGCATCCAAGGAGAACCGAACCCGCAGGGGAGCCTGGCCCACACCCCCCTCCGGAACCACCTCTGGACGCTCAGCCGAAGGCGCCTACGCAGCAATCCCCGGGCACCTCCCATGCCAAGCCTGCGAGAAGCGCCAGGCCATCACCAATTTGGGCCTATTGGACCGGCTGTCTTCTCCGGCTGGCAGCTACCGGCCGGCGCCCGCGGAGGTGGCCGAAGCACGCGCCCTGGGCAGGCTGATTCCCTCGGCCCGAGCCGCCGGCCCCGGGCGCAGTGTCCAGGGCACCGGTGCAGTATCGATCAGCCATCCGTTCGTCAGCAGGCGTCTCACGATGAACGCGCGCAGGGATCGCTTCACATCCCAGTCCAGCCCCGAGCAGAGCTGAGTGTAGGACGGTCCGTGTCCGTGCTCAGCCCGAAAAGCCACGGTGAACTCGGCCGCCAATGGGCCCCGGTCCGCATGCGTGTTCTTCCACTCACCGTAGGCCGCCCTGACCGTCTGAGTGACGAAGTTGGAACGGACGGGGGCCATGAACGCCTGCGCTACCCGCTCCTCTTGCAAAGAGCACACGGCGCAGTTCTCGACCGCCTCGGCATGCCGTCGCAGCGCGGGGGTGGCTGCGCTCTTCCACCGCATCCATGCTTCAGCGCTGAACTGGAACTGCCGGGTCGGAGAGCCTGTGGCCCGAGCGTGGTTCCGTGGCTGTGTTGCCTGCTCCTGCTCCTGCGGGGTGGCATGACGCGTGCACGTCAGGTGTCGTAGGGCGGGATCGAGGTGGTAATGCTCTTCTGTCAGCTCTGTGAGGATGCCCTTGGACAGAAGCTCGGGGAGCGCGCCGCGGCAGGCCTCGGGAAGGTACGGCGGGATTTGCGTCAAATGTGCGGACGTACTGTGCGCCGCGAGGAACAGCATGGCAAGGCGTGTGACAGGAGGCAGCTTCTTGACCGCTTTGGCGGACGTGGTCCGTGTGGTCCATCCGGACACCCGCGAGCGCACGTGCTTGCCGAATGGCAGAGGGTGGTCTTCTTCCCGCGTCAGGTCGGGGACGGTAACGGGGATGGGTGTAGCAGGGTCGCCGTCGAAGAGAGCATCGTCCAACTGCCAGCCGAGGCCGCGCAGGGCATAGACGGCGCCACGTGCGTCGGACAGCCGCAGAGCAGCTAGATCCATCCCGGCGATGTTGCCGACGCCGCCGCGCGCTGCGCGAATGGCGACCACCACGGCGAGAAGCTGGGCGTCGGGACTGGACAGATCCAGTGAGGCCACGTAGCGCAGCAACGTTCGCGCCGCTTCCCCTTGTTGACTTGTCAGAAGAAAGGGCAGAGGCCGAGGTTCCTCGGCTGCGGCGGAGCTGACGTTATTCGGGCTGCATTCGGTCTTCGACACGGCCCATCCAACGTGCGCCGAAGACCGAAGTCACTGCACGTGCTCCTGCGGAGTGACGACATATCACCCCTGTCACTCCAGCGGCGCATCGCAAGGTCCCCATGCTGGAGACGTCGAGGGTCAGGGTAGGCGAGGCGTCCTCATCGCCGCGAGGCGTGTCGCCGAGGGCCGAGTAGGCTTCATTCAAGGCCGGATTGCCCTCTCATTCATCGTCCGGCCGGGAACGCCTGCACGTGTGATCACACCACCGCAGTCTGCGAGTGACGGTGCCAACCTCAGCCCGAAGGCAGGGGCGGAACCACGGGCTGCCCACCCGTGTCGTCCCCGTACGCCCGCGTCCGGCCGGCCTGCAGCAGGAGAGGTTACTCAGGTCCGGCGCGGCAGTCTCGCCTGCGGCCAGTCCTCCCCGAGAAGAAGGGCGAGCCTCTCGGCGTTCGCGAAGAGCAGTCTCGCATCCTCCTCGAGGGCCAAGACGATGTTGGCGCCGTCGTGCTTCCTGAAGTAGCGGGAGCGCATGACGCCCTCGCCGCCCCAGTTCCTCCAGGAAGCGTGAACGGCATCGTCGCGACGGCCCTTGAGTTCGTTGTCCTTGCCCACTCAGGGATTTCGGCAAGTGCGGCGGCCTGTGGAATGGTCCTGGAGGACTGGGCGATGAGCATTTTGTGGGGGGCTGCCCACGTTTCGTCAACGAGCGAGAAGCCACCCTGCTCGTCCCTCAGCAGCAGGATGAGCCGTTTCATAGCCGCCTCGACGTGCCCTCCGGGAGCCATTGTCAAGAGTTGTGGATCGAGTCGTTCGCATCGGAGGTGCTGTCGCTCGGGTTGAGGAGGTAGGAGCCCCTCGCGACGTTTTGCAGGATGCTGTCGGCGGTTGCCTGAGCGGTCAGGGTGGTGGAATCCAGGACATGGGCCTCATAGGCACCCAGGTTGCTGAACTGGCCGTGCAGTGAGCGAATCGGCTCGGCGTCGGTCAAAGCGTCGTCGGCCCGGCTCGTTGCCCGTGCCAGTGTGGTGTGTTGGTCCGGCCGAAGGATGACGTAGCTCAGCGGCAGGGCCCGCTCCCGGGCCGTCACGCGGAAGAGGTCGATGAACCAGAGCCCGACGATGCCGTCGCAGATCACCTGGTATCCGCCCTCGGCGTAGCCGAACGCTGCCGAGACCAGTACCTGCAGAACCACCCGGTTCTGCTCGTGTGCTTCGGGCAGGTAAGGCGCGATCCAGCCCTGCTTGATATAGCGCCAAAAATCGTCGCTGTGCAGATGGACGCTGGGAGCGGCGGCAGTCGCGCTGTCGGATGGCTCTGAAGATTTCAGTAGCGCAAGATTCATTTCAGTGGAGATTTTAGTAGCGCACGAAAGATTTCAGTCCGCTCACCCGGGGTGATTGTGGTCCGGCGGGCGTGGAAATCTTGTACCCGCTCCCAGCAGGTAGCGGGCAGTGGGGTAGAGCCGTCTCCTCGTGCGCCGCTCCGCCGAGGGTGGAGGTGAGCACTGGTAGGAGGTGATGCCGCTCGGGGCTGTGATCACGGTGAGAAATCGGTTGAGCTGCGCGGTGGCAGCGTTCACGGAGAAGACGACTGTGTTCCGCCTCACAGGCCAGCTCCAGGTCTAGGAGGTTGTCATCGACAGGCGCTCGCCAAGGTCAGTTCACGTCGCCGGGTTGCCCATCGCCTGCGCGGTGACGGTTGCCAGGACCTTGGCTCCGGGGTAGCGCTCTTCCAGTTCCTTGGCCAGAGACTGCACCCGGAGCGGCGTCTCACCAGGGCTGACTCCCCGCAGCAGTGGAAGGGATGGCGGGTCCTCGCCGTTCGACCATTGCCCCTCGATGACCAGGTCCGGCCCGATCAGTCGCCACCTTTGCTCGTGAGCCTCCTCGGCCTGTCGCGCGGGCGGCGGCGTTCGTGTTACTCGCAATGTCAGTGTGTACCCGACGTATGGTCCCTCCCGGACCGGTTCCGGCAGCGCTGGCTGAGCGCGGCGGGGCTCGATTGGGTGCCGTCGGCCGATAGGCCACAACCGCGGCGCGTGCCGTTCGGAGTCGTAGGCCGCAGGTACGGCCGGCCGGTGACCGGGTTGACCGTCTTGCGGGCCTGTTCGATCCACCGCTCCAACTTGCGGGAGTACTGCGCACGTTCACCGCGGGCTTCTGTAACGGGGAGCCCGTAGACCTCGGAGATAGCGCGCTTGGGAGAGAGCCCAAGGCGCAGCGCGTACCCGTACAGGGTTGCGATGGTCTCGGCGCGCAGCCGCACCCCGTTCTTCTTCTTCCCGTGGGGCGAGGGAAGTCCCAGTGAGACAAGCCAGATCGAGCTGCGGGGCGCCTCATAGGACGCCTCGGCAGCCTTCTTGATCCGCTGTACCAGCCCAGGGTCGTCGCATGGCCGCCGGGCGTTGCGCCTGGTGCGCGGTGGAGGGATGTCCCGAACCTCCCCGGCGCTCCAGGTCCGCCAGCTGATATCGACCTCGATTACCCACCCCGGCCACCCGTAGAGGTCTCGCAGGACGAGGCCTTGGTTGGTCAACGCTCCCGACGCCACCTGTCCACTATCGCAAAGTGCCCGGTGTCCGATGGCCTTCCGTCGCCCTGCAGAAAACCCCCGATTTTGTCGGCCAGGATCTGGCGGTGATCGTCGCGAGCCTTAGCGCAGGGCTCCTGGCACTTCCGCCCAGGGGCTTACGAGCAGAGCCTGCTCGCTCCCCGCCGGGACAGTGCTGTGAGCAGGCCAGAGCCGAGAGGCGCAGGGATGGATACCTGGCACGTCGACCTAGACCTCGTTGTCTTGCTCCTGGTCGGTCTGCTGACCGCTTACGCGGCCTACAAGTGGAAGGATTTGGCAACTCCCCTCACCGTGGGGGCCGTCGTCGTGACGCTTCTCGTGCTCCTCCTGCAGGGACAGGACGGAGGAAGCTCCGAGCAGCGGGTACCGCCGACCTCCTGCGCCTACGAGGTCGAGCGCTGCCAAGAAGATGGTGGAGGGGCCACGGCGACGCAGATCAGCACTCAAGGGCCTGCTCGCGAGTGATGCTCACTGATCTGGCTGGGTACGGGCGGCTCGAGCTGCGACGGCCTGTCCGCACCCAGCGCGCAGCACCGTCACTGGTCCTGCCGGGCCTGTTGCTCCTTCTCCCAGCGGTGATAGCTCCAGTTCCCGCGCCACGCCCGGATTTGCCGGTGGGCGCGACCGATCCGGCTGTCGAGGACGTGGTACTCGGGATCGGCCAGTCGGACCAGGTCCTGATCGACGCCCAGGGAGATACCGAAGAAGGTGCCGTCCTGGACCTCCTCGTACTGGGCATTGCCGCTGACGACGACCGTGTTGATCGGAGCCCTGGCCCGGTATGCCTCACGCCGGTCGGGCAGGAGCACGGTGTGGGAGAGGTCTGAGAGGTCGAACCAGGCATCAGCGACGGGGACGGCGTTGTAGCCGAAATCGTTGACTCCGAGGTACCACGATCGGTAACCGCCGACGTTGCCGAAGTAGTGCTCCTCGAGGTATCCGAAGCGGCGGTTGCCGAGCCAGGCTCGATGGATGACGGCAGTGTCGGCGAGATCCGCGAAGGTGCTCTTTCCCAGCCGGATCCGCGTTTCATGGACCCGCACCCAGGGCCGGAACTGGCCGTGGTGATCCCGTACATGACCACGATGTCGTCCTCGCACCATGTGACCAGGTAGCAGAGCTTCGACAAAAGCCAGGTCCGGACAGTGAGTTCTACCTGCCGCCCCTCGGCGTCGGCTTCTTCGGGCTCCTCTGCCGGGGCAATCCGCGTGCAGTGCATCGTTGACTGCCATGTCGGTTCACCGAAAAGGGACTCGACATAGTCGCGCCTGACGCCTGGCGCGATCTTGCGGAGGCGGGTGGTGGCATAGAGCCGGCGGCCGACGGTACGGCGCCACCCTTCAGTCAGGGTCTTGATAAGTGTCCAGCTAGCGACCAGCACTCCTGCCAGCGTCCAGAGGTTGAGGGTAGTGCTGTACCTGGGCTCGGGATCGGGCTTCATCGCTGAAGAATGCCGTATGCCCCGGGTCCGCAGCAGTCTGCTGTTGGTGGCCAAGCAGGTCAGGCGCATGCCGCCGGGGATGCTACAGCGCAACTGGGCGGACGGGTATAGGCGTTCCCTGCATACGAAAAGTCGCACGTACTTGAGCTGGGTGCAGCTGCCCGAGGCGAGCAGCCCGGAGCTCCGCCGCTCCCGTCCCAAGAGGGCTCGCGTAGCTGCAGGGTCCTTGGACTGGGTGAGTCCGTGAAGCCGGCCCCCGAGGTGACGCCTTGGCGCGGGGCTTCGGCGTGTAGTCGGGCCCGGTCAGAACATCTCGTGCGGAAGGCGGTAGCTGATGTCCATCCGCTGTACGGGGATGGACAGATTTCTTCGGACAGTCCCACTCACGTTTGTGGCAGTGGCACACCACTCGACCTGGACAGGCTCCGATGTCTCTCTCGTGCTGTGAAGAGCCACCGGATCCAAGGTCATGGTGGCGTGCGGCCGCAGGTCTACGGCCGGGTAGCGGATGACCAAGTGGCCGTCCTCGTACTCCATTTCCGGATACTGGGAGTCCGCCCGGGCGTAGTTGAAGTACCCGACGGGACCCAGGGTGCTGGTCAGATTGTGAAAGCCCCGGGATCCGAAGGTCACAGGTGGGGTGGGCCAGTCCACCTCCTCCTCAGCTACAAGGCAGGCCTGCACCGTGTCGGGAATCCTGAGAATGACTTCGACCTGCTCGATGAATGTCTCCCCGGGGTTGGCCAGTCTCAGGCGCAAGGGTGAGCCGATGCGGTCGATCTCGCGTGCGAGCGACAGATCCATAGTGGCCTCGAAGGCGTCCAGAAACTCCTCCACCTCGTCTCGGAACTCTTCGGGGGATCGGCGCTCCGGAGTCCCGGCCAGGCCGCTCATGGAGCTAAAGGGAGGTTTGAGCTGCGGCGCGTCCAGCTGCCTCAGCAGGCCCTTTTGGAGCAGATTCCGTGCCTCTTGGCGGACTCCGTCAAGCGCGCGGTTTACCGCGATCGTCGCGTTGGCGGGGTCGACGGTGACGTCGATGCGCTGAGCCGCGCGTCGGGCGCGGTCGGTGAGAGCCTCGATCTCGGGTGGCCGGGCAGGCTGGGTCTTGCCCGCATACCGGTGGAAGACGGTTCCCGGGTAGAAATTCTGGAATTCCTTGCGCAGCGTGTGAATCGGGTCGCCCCAACGTGGTGGGAAGACATCGACCAGCATGACCTGCTGCGTTCCTTCACCGTTGTCGAAGGGGACGTAGGTGAACTGGTAGCGGTCGAAGTCGCCGAGATAGCGCCCCAGCCAGGAGTCGACTTTCTCGATGTCGTGTGGTGTCACGCCGTAGAGCGCCGTTTCATCAACGCCTACCAAGAGGTAGGCATGGCCGTCGGCCCACCGAGCTGCCACATCAGGCGAGCGGTTGGCGAACCCGAGGACCGCCTTCGAGACGGCGAAGGCTCCTTCGGCTTTCGACACGTCATGCTGCGACTTCCACTCCAGCCAACGCGACTCGTCTGCGCTACTCGCGCCGAGGACGGCCCTGATCAGCGCCTGCTGTCTCTTCAGTCCTACTACTGGCTGATCTGCCTCGAAGTTCAACGTCATGGTCGATCCAGAGTCCTTGTCATCAGGTGAACTTCCAGAATGGATGGTCACACTGACAACACCGACTGGTTTTCGCGGGCGGCACCGACCCGGGAAGGCTCGACGACGGCATGCCATAGCGCCCGAGCTGGCTGCCCGTCCCCACCGCCGACCCACCGGCACCGCCAGGACACACTGGGTGCGGCGCAGGACAGTCGCTCGTGGCCGCGGGCCAAGCTGCCGCGCGGGGCCGGTGCCCGAAGCCGGGCGCCGCAAGTTATCCACAGGCCGGTGCGTGACCGGCCGCAGGCCCGTACGGTGTGGGCTTCGCTGATCACGAGCACGGGGGTGCGTTGTGCCGTACGAGGTTGATCCGGCCATCCGGGCGGAGGATGCGCTGGATGAACTGCCGCCGGAGGGACGGCAGGAGGTCATGGAGACGATTGCCGCGGCGCTGGTGCGGCCGCGCGCGTGGCCCCAGCCCGGCGGGTGGCATGCGGCGGTGGTGTTCGGGCCCCGCTCGTGGGTGTCGTTCACCGCGTTCCTCGGCGGCATCGAGGTGATCGACGTGGGCTGGGCGGGCTGACGCAGTCCGGCGTCCTCGAAAGGAGCGCGGCCGCGCAGGCCAGCACGTCTTGCGGAGTGTGCTGGGCGAGCAGACCGTGCAACTGCGACTCAAGGCGGTGACGCCCTTCGCGTCGCTCGCGCGCGAGACCGGTCGTGATCCGCTCGCCCAGGACGTCCCGAGGTCGCCGGCCGCTGGCGGCCGCCTCCCGGCGGATCGCGGCGGCGACGTCCTGGGGGAGGTCGACATTGAGCAGGACGCGGCCGTCGCGATCTGGGTAGTGCGTGGTCAGCACGTCGATCGGCAGAACGTCGTCCAGCCGGCGCCGCAGCCGGTGCAGGGTGCGGCCCGGACTCGTGCCGCTGTGCACCGTCATCAGCCGGGTGCGGTCGGCGTTCGCCGCGAACAACATCCTGCGACGGGCTCGGTCGAGCTCCCGGGCGGTAGCGGGTCTGGTCAAGGAGATCTCGACAGCGTACTGGCGCATCGTCACGAGTGGGTCTGCCGCGGTGCGGGACTGCCGGGACCGGGACGGCGCCGGTGAGCGGGCAGGCGCGTGTGGATGTGTTCGTGGTGGCGGAGCGGGTCGAAGGGCTCCCAGTCCGCCACGGCGAGATCACCGGCCGTAGGGGTGGCGTCATGCTGAAGACACCGCTGACTGCGCCAGCGCAACTGCTCCTGATATGGCAGCGCGGACAGGCTGTAGACGGCCATGACGTCCGACGGCAGTGCCAGTTGACCGCGGTGCACGCTCACGGGCACCAGATTCCACACGCCACGCAGAGCGGGGCCGAGCACCTTGGCGCTGCAGCGCACGCGGCGCCGGGTCTGGGTGACGCACTGGATCTCGTCGATGGGGCAGGACGCCAGGTAGCGCAGGTACAGCAGTTGCACCACGGGCCTGGCCGGGCGGCAGACCTCCTCGCCCGGTCGCGGGCCGTTCGGCGGCGAGGCCGCGGAGGGGGCGAAGACCCCGGCATCCAGCAGCCTGCGCGTGCGCAGGGCAAGAGAGCGCCGCAGCCCCGAGAGCTGGAGCGCGTCCGGCGGCGCCGGACGCGCGGGACACAGTACGGCGTGCGGCAGGCGGCACCAGCTGCTTCCGTCGCCCGAGGGATGAGCGACACCGGAGCTGACGTGCCAGCGGCAGGACTCCGGCACCCGGCTGGTGGGCATCTCGTGCGGATGCAGTCGCACCCGGCGCTCGTTGCTGCGCACGTACCACTCGATCGGATTGCCGCATTCGCGGCAGGACGCGGTCTGGCCGCAGCGCAGCAGCCGACTGACGCCCTCCGGGTCGACCCGCAGGGACCTGCGGGGTGGGGCGCTCATGCGGCTACCGTCCCAGCGGCGCGCAGAAGGATGAGGCGAAGAGCACATGCGGGCGAAGCTGCCAGCCAACATGCCGCGCCGACAGCACCCGGCCCGCCGGATCCCCCGGGCAGACCAACGCGGGGCGACAGCAGTGCGAACGGCTGATCGCGCGTTCGATGTGGCACTGCCGGTTCGGGTGATTCGCACCAGCCCCCCGACCTCTGATCAGCCGTCGGTGTCCCCGGGCGGCTCATGGCCGCGGCAGAGGGTCGCGAAGAGCTCGTCGAACGGCGTGTCAAAGGCATGGGCGAGGGCGTGCCACGTCTTGAGCGTGCCGACGGTGCGCCCCTGCTCGATCTCGATCACAGTGCGCCTGGCCAGGCCGCTGCGGGCCGCGAGCTCGTCGTAGCTCCACCCGCGGGCGGCCCGCAGCCGCGCCAGCTCCAGCCGTAGCGCGTCGAGGTCCGGGTCGGGCGGCAAGATCGTCACCCGACCATCCGACGGTGCAGACCCCTGCCCTGTCAGTGCAGATCTCTGCCCTATTTCTCCTGATGGACCCGGCGGCGGGAGGGCAGGGGTCTGCACTACGGTGGCCGCCGCCCGCCACAGGTGAGGAGGGGCCGGTGCGGGATCGGGAAGGAGGGGCGCTTGTCCATGCGACTGCGCACAGCGTGTCCTGCGGCGCCGCGCGCCTGGACGGTGGAGCTGCGGTCCCAGGCGGGCCGATTGGTCCTGACATGCCAACAGTGCCCCCTGGCCGGCAGGCCGGTCAC
The DNA here is from genome assembly GCF_044756385.1 of Streptomyces sp. NPDC091972. NCBI lineage: Bacteria > Bacillati > Actinomycetota > Actinomycetes > Kitasatosporales > Streptomycetaceae > Streptomyces > Streptomyces sp. NPDC091972. The sequence goes on from NZ_JBIVSV010000015.1 coordinate 152,907, forward strand.
CGCGGCCTCCGCCCGTTCGGCCGCGCTGGCCCACCTCGCCCGGCACGCCCGCGGTGACCTGCGAGCACCCCATCTGCGGACGTGCCACTGCCATGAGCGCGGCTGCCGTTGGCACCGCCGCCACCGCGGGTGCGACGGACCCATCCGCCTGCTCCTGACCCGCGAACGCGGTGGCCGGGTATGGCGCCTCGTCGACGCCTGCGGCGCGTGCGCCGCCGCAACCGACCAGGCCGCCGTCGTCCCCGACACCGTTCTTGTCGGCTCCCTCCACCCGACTTCCACACGGCCGCGCCGCCCCCGGCTCACGAGAGGGCCGGGCGAGCGCGTGCGCGTGGGCGAAATCCTCAGATACCTTGCCGCGGCCCTGCCCTCGGAAGTGTCCGCTGAAGCGAGGCTCCTCGCCCTGCAGTGCGCGCTGCGCATGAACGCACAGATGAGGGTCACCCTCCCTGCAGGCGTGCCGCACAGCCTTCGCGTCGGCGCATCACAAGCCTGCCGCGAGCTGGAGCAGGCGCGGTGGCTGGGTCTCGATGACGCGCCCGGAGCGGCCGGAACTGCCGCGCAACTGCTCGATACCGCACTGCTCGCCCAGCCACCCGCCCGTCCTGACCGAAGACGCGCCGCCGACTGGGCGCTGCGCACTGGGTGCCCGGCACGGATCGGGGTGGCAGAGCCAGGGATGCAGCTCCTCGGCACCTCCCTCATCGCCCACAGCGATCCGTCCTCAGGAGACGGGCTGCGCGAAAGCGACCGTGTCCTACGTGACTGCGGCATGCCCGAGCACGAACTCGCCCGCGTTATGGACCGTTTGGCGGACAGCGGCGTTCTGGAGAGGTGGCAGATCTGCGCGCACTCAGGCGACGTGCACTGGACTCTCACAAGGAGCCGGTGAACTTGCGCTCGAACCAGGTGCAGCTCCGGGCCGGACACAGGAAGATGCTGGCGGTCAGGACCCTTCGGATGCACGCGATGCCGTGGGTGGCGAGTGGGTCAAGGCGGCCAGCCGCTCGACGAATACGGCGCGCTTGTCTGCTTGTTCGACGATGCGTCCTCGGACATGAAGACGACTTCGTCGGCGGCCGCGCGGGCGAAGTCCATTTCGTCGATGACGACGATTATGGCCATGCCAGTGGCGGCAAGGTCTTCCATGACGGTGACGACCTGGCCCACGAGTTCGCGGTCGCGGGTTGAGGTCGGCTCGTCGAACAGCATGAGTTTGGGCTGCATCGTCTGCACCCCCGCCATCGCCGTCCGGCCTGTCGTCATCGATCCGGCTGCTCGCTGCTTCCTGCTGGTGCTCGCCGGGCACCAAGGCACCGAGTGCTGGTCAGTGCCGGACGCACCTGTGCGGGCGGGCGAGCCTTACCGTCGGGCCGCGGTGCGTTACCTGCGACGGCAGGCTGGTCTGCCAGCCGTGCGGATCACGCCCGTTGTCGGGGCCCTTCGGCCTGTCGGCGGTCGCAGACAGGCCGAATACCTGGTCCTGGCGAGACCGGCCAACCAGGCCTGGCCACCGAACGTGCGTGCCCTGATGGGGGACGGAGCCCGTTGGTGGATCTGAAGGCAGACTGCCGCGGAGAAGGACATCCAGACCGTCATCGAACGCATCCTCACGGACTCGGTCCACGCCCACTGAGCACTCAGAAGGATGGCGCGAGCCAGCTACCGGAGGGCGAAGCGCGTGATCATTTACACCACCTCGCGGGATGTGACCCTCATTAGCTACTTCTAGGTCACAGGTAGGACTGGAGGGAGCCACGGCGGCGGACGTCGAGCGTGGCACAGTGGAAGGAGCCGCCGAAACTGTTGAAGTGCCGGAAGTTGCAAGGGATCGGCGTGAAGCCGAAGTTCCTCAGGGCCTTGATCATGGGCTCGTCCTGGCGCTCGACGATGACACGCTCCTCATCCAGCATGAGGATGTTCATGTTGAGCCATTTGCTGGTCATGTAGAGCGGGTGAGAGTCGGGTATGACGGGGGCGGGGGCACGCAGTACGTCCCAACGCTTGAACAGCTCCGGCACCTCTGTCACTCGCTCAGGGTGGATGAGCAGTTTCCCTGGGGCCAGCGGCACCAGAGTGGCGTCGATGTGCATGGGGTGCGGATCGTTGAACTCCAGGACATGGATGTTGAACTGGTCCCCCAGATGCCGCTGCAGCCACTCGATACCGAAGTCGTTGGTGACGTTGCTGCGCTGGGCGATGATGTCTCGCCCCAGGCGAGTGAAGTCCGCGGCATCGAACGTCGGCTCGAACTCGGTTACGACTAGACGCGTCGGGCCGTCCTCACCTGGGTCGGCCCAATCCAGATCGAACTGCTGGTCCGTGAGCTCAGGCTTGGGGCCGGCACTCCACCTGGCACCCGCGCGAAAGTATTCTTTAAGTAGTGGCCTGTAGGCCAGAGACTCGTAGTAGCGCGACCGCCAGGCCATTGGGCACTCAATGATCTCATTGCCGACCACCAGCAGAGCATCACGTGGCATGGCCGCGTATAGGCCGGTGCTAGTCCAGTTGAGTGTGCTGTACGTCTGGTTGTGCGGGATCGGCTCGGGGCGGCGTACTGTTACGCCCTCGCCCTCCAGGATCCGGACGAACTCGTCGAGTTCCATGCGCGCCGCCTCTACGAGGTGGGGTGGGAACGGGCGACCCGCCTGCTGACGGAAGGTCTCATGCTGATTCAATGGCAGGACCGGTGGTAGGGACATGTGCCAAGTGGGAAAACTGGCCCCATCGACGATGCCAACGATGACCTCCTCCAAGGGATCCCACTCGGTATAGGAACTCACGGGGCTGGTTCGCTCGGCCTGGATCACCCGATTCAGGTCATTGAGTGTCAAGGTTCTAACTCCTTGCAATTGGGTCTGCTCCAAGACGGCGCAGACCCAATTGCCTGCACCGCATCACAAGATAAGTAAGCCCTCGCAGACGGCAAGCCTTCGCCGTGACTTCGAGCCGACTGCTTCTCCGGGGAATTCTAAGAAAGGCGCACAAGACGGTTAGTCGCGGATAGCCATCTTGACTGAGTAGATTTCATCTACGATCTCTCAATTTCGAGAAACATTCTTCTGCGTCATCCTTCGCTCTCTATGGAAGTGCGTTCCCAGGCCTCGCGATTCTGGACGTAGAGCGGGTTATCGGCGGTAATAGAGACAGTTTCCGCCCTACCGTAAGAAAGGTTCCATCGTACAGATCCAGTCACTTTCGACGCGAATACGTCGATAAAGGACTGACATGCGTGGCGCAGGGCTCCGAACCAGCGCCCTTCGAGGGCCTCGCGCACCCACAATTGTTCAAGGTGCATCTTTTCGCGCATCTCCTCGGCCCCCGTCACGGCCGACTCGATATGGCGATAGGAGCGCAAGAGGATCGCTGCAGCTGGCATTTCTCGCACTTCGAGCACCTTGACATCATCGGCAAGGTGTTCCAAGCCGCTGTACCGACCGATACCGTAGCGTCCTACGTCGGTATTGAGGGTGGCGATAACCCCCGACAGGGGCAGATCGACGCCGTTGACCGAAACGGGAACTCCGGCCTTGAAACCGATGTCGAGCATCCGAGGCCCAGAGGGCTCGTCGGCCCGGGTCCAGCGGTAGAGTGAGGTCGGGACTACATGGTGTTCCGGGTTGTCGATTATGCCAGACTCAAATTCACGGCACCAGAGATTATTATCGCCGCTGACGATTCTGCGGCTCATCTCATCCAGTCCTACTACTGATAGCTCCTTTATCTTCTGATCCCGATCTACAGGGGTGAGGTCATAGGGACTTCCGTACTGCCCCTCGAATCCCAGGTAATGAAACGCTCCGTTGAGCCGACGCAAAGTGTTCTGAGAGCGATTCGCCGTATGCAGTACCGCGGCGGCATCAACTTCCCGGGCGACATCAAGGACTACTTGTGCAATCAGGGGGCGGCTCAGCGACGAGCTGATGGGGTGGGTGTCGAGATACACAGCCTGAGCCGCAATCGCGGGACGGACGAAGGATTCCACAAAATCTGAGCGTGCATCAATTAGATGCCAGGCGACGCCCAGTCGGTCGGCGATGGACGCGACCTCGGGCCAGGCCTCCTCTCCACCAAGGTCCACACTTACGGCATGGATGTTGCGGGCGCCGCTGTGTCTGAGCCGGTGGAGCAGATACGTGCTGTCCAGTCCGCCACTGAACAGTGTCACCACCGGCTGATCCACCAGGCGGAGGTCTGCGATGTCACGGAAGGACCGGACCAGTTGACGCCGCGTCATGAATCAGTCCCCTTCCTCACGACGATCTGGTGTAGTTCCCTGGTATTGCCGCCGCAGGCGGGAGACGTTGTCTTCCAGCGTCTGCGTGTCGGATGCGCTCATGATGTATACGTCTCGGAAATCGGTGGAATGACGTACTCCGCCCTTGCCGTCGCCTGCTCCCGAGTGGTGGGAATGCTCCACTACCCCGTATGTGTCGAAGAAGCTCGCATCGACGCCAGGCCCGTCGTGCCGTCCTGGATAGAAGGCAGCAAAGCCGCAGACCCTCTCATTCCCTCCCGGATCACGAGGCGGGAGTTCCACTTTCAGACCTGCCTGAAGACGTAGGGATATTTCAGCAATATTGATACCGTGCTGAGCTTCGATGACCGCGGGGATACCCCCGCCGGCGGGCCTCCCGGCGACCTCACAGAACACCAGCGTGTCGTCTGGGGTATGGAAGAGCTCGAGGTGGGTCACACCGTCCCGCATGCCCAGCGCCTTCAGGACTTCCTCGTTGAGTGAGACGATGCGTTCTCGCAACTGCCCTTCGGTTACCAAGGCTGTGCCGAAAAATCCCCCCTCTTCGTAAGCAGCCGGATTGGCAAGATACCGCCCCACGCTTTCGAATCGCACCTTTCCGTCCTGCATGACCGCGTCACAGTGATAGATGTCACCATCGATGAAGTCTTCGATCTCGTAGTGGTCGTTCTGCAGATCTAGGCCCGAGCATGCCTTACGCGCGGCGTCAAGCGTATCAACGACCTGTACTCCATTCGCCCCGAGCCCCAGACGGCTTTTGATGACTTTCCTACCGGAATTCCAGTCAATCTTGTCCAAAACCTCATAGCTGTCGAGGTTCGAGAACTCTGGGACCGGGGCTGCATGGACGCTGCGTACGCGTTCCTTCATCGACGTCTTGTCGCGGAAGAGTGTCGCGGTTTCCACATCCATACCGACGAGCCCATACTGAGAACGCAGCTCTGCCGCGAGCAACACCACATTCTCGTGAAGGGCCAGCACCCTAGTAATTGGGTAGCGCCGCAGGGCCCATTCACACGCCGTCCTCAACTGAGCAGGATCACGCACATCGCATATCGCGGTGCGTGGGAACTGGTGCGACACAAAGTTGGTGAGCCCATATGGGCTAGTAACGAGGTGGACGGTGGCTTCCTTGATGGGTACCAGAAGACGTCCTCGCCTGCTTAGCGCAGTGTGCGGGTGATAACCAATGAGCAGGACCTCTGGCGTCACGACTTCTCCTCGCGGGACGATGCAAATGGGATCGCCGTTCCGCAAGCACGGTGGGCGGGACGGCTCCGGCAGCGATACAGAAATGTGGCGGGGCCTGGCAGCTGCCCCCAGGCAGGCAGTTGACCGCTCAGATCTTCGTGTGCCCTGGGCGTGCTCGGGGTCTGGTCAAGGTGCCGCCCAAGGCCAGACCGTCCGATGCCGGGCTGCTGCGTCGGATCACCCAGCAGGTCTGCGTGAGTAATCCGCTGAGGGCTCCGGGCATCGCGTCGGAGCCGAGGAACTTGAAGCGTCGGCTGGCACAGGGCTCGGGCACACCTCTGCGGCCACCGTCGCCGGGTTCGCCGCCCCGAAATCCACTTTCGCGCTCGCAGTACCGCTCTTCGGTACGCTCGCCGGGTAGGCAGACCGGGTCCGAACTCCGCACGTTGCAGCGGGTTGTCGATTCGCCTGCGGTCGTCGAGCTGGCATGTGTCCATCGGCGGCTGCTCATATGCTCGTTGTTCGTCTCCACCGCTCGCAAACATGACCTCGCCCCCCGCGATGCTTGTCCCACTTGCTCGTGCCCGCTCAACCTCTGAGTAGTTGCTGGGCGGAGGTCGGCGCGTGTTGTCAGAACTGGCCCCGTCTCAGCCAGGGAAGGACACGCGGTCGGTTAGAACAGCGCGCTCTGCACTGCGGAGCCTGGGGAGGAGAATTCGCCTGCAACGAGGCGCATACCCTTGAGTTTTCCGAGGTCTACCAGGTAACGCAGGGGGGCCTCTGACTCCTCCGTCCGAACAAGAGCAGTCTGACCACAGCATCCCTCGACATACAGTCCGTGCTCGCCCGACAGGACATCGTGCTCGTAGACAGGCCACCCGCCTGGCGGCGCGGTCACGATGGCCCGCGTCTCGTCTGGCGGTTCCCATGCCGTACGCAGGCCACTCAGCCCGCTTGACGTACGCGCAAGACGCTCGACGAGTGACACAACGGAGCGAAGCAGCTCATTGTGGCGTTCTTGCAGTTGCTGCGCCGGCAGAGGCGCAGCCAAAGCGGCCAGCTTTGCCGACCTGCTCTTGGTCTGTGCCACTGCGCAATCGCGGGTGATCGCGTCCTCCACGTTGCGCGCGATGCGTCCGTCGGCTGTGCGTGCGACGTACGTGGCTACTAGGGCTCCCTGTTCGTCCAGACGGGACTTCTGCCTTTGGTTGGCTGCTGTGCCAACCTTGCTGGTCCCGTCCGCGAAGGTGGCGATGTATACCCAGTGCGGCTGCTGCATATAGCGAACGAGGGAGTCCGGGGCGTGGCCCCCGGTATGGAAATGATGGGCGAATCGGAAGTCATCCTGGCTAGCACACTGTGCGCACTGACCACCCTTGTCGGCTGCCCCATGAGTTGGGCAGGGCACGTGTACCGTGTCCGTCTGCTCTGAGAAGGCGTATCGGCCGGTGCAGTAGCGCAGCGGGGAGGGGACGCGGAAGCCAAGAAACTGACCCACCAGCGGGACATGGCTGGGGGCATTGGCCGACGCCTCAACCACATCAAGGCACGGTACGCCGCTGCGCCAACCGACCCCTAGGCACAGATAGGAACCTCCGAGCCGCCACGCCGAAGACGCTGTCATTGTTGTCGCTCGCTTCCTGCGTAGGTGGTGTCCCGGACATGATGCGTCATCGACGCAATGTGCTGCCGAGCGCTGGCCAGCAGCGAGCTGACCAGCTCGGTGGCCCAGGCCTGGGCGTCGTTGTGCGGCAGCGTGCCGGGAACGACGACGCATTCGTGATTTCGTCCCCAGTCGAGGTAGCTCTGCCTCACCTGCTCAAGGTAGTCGGCGCCCATAGTTTCGAAGCGGTTGGTGTCGGACTGAGTGGCAAGCCGCTCAGCAGCTACTAAGCCTGGGACGTCCACCACGACTGTGCGGTCGATGGCGACAGAGGCTGACAGGACCGACTCCAGTGCGCTCAGAAGCAGCGAGTCTGTGCCAGCGACAGTCCCATACGCCACCACGGCTCCAGCCCATCGTTCGAGGACGACGAGGTCCTCAGCGGCAGGGTCGATCGCGTCTGCGGCATGGAGACGTGCGCTCGCGAAGGCCAGGGCTTCCGCCTCAGGGTTGAGATCCCCGGTCTCCATGATGGCCGTGCGCACATCTCGTCCGAAGGCAGTGCTCTGTACCGGTTCCGCCTTCACCGCCGTCCGGCCACCGGCTGCTAGCCAGCTGTCCATGAGGATTTGCGCCAGGGACGTCTTCCCCGAACCGTTGATGCCTTCCAGGCATATGATCACGAAGCTTGTTCCCTGCGTTGAGTTGGTGGATGCCAGCCGGCCGGTCGGGGCGTCGTGTGTTCTTCGGTCGGGGATCTACAACCCCGTCTCGATCATGTTGCGCAGTCGTTGGGTGTGCGGGTAAACGAGCCAATCGTGCTCCCCCGGTTCCCCGTCCAGCCAGCGCACAAGAGCCTTACGGAAGAACGCCGAAGGTGCGTTGTTGGCCTTGGCGATCATTGATCCGTTGGCGCTATCCAGGGCGAGGTAAGACCGGCTGGACTCACGCACCATGGTGGCGGCGGCGTCGATCCAATCGTCACAGGTTTCCAGGTCAACACTGTCAGAGACCGTCGCGATGAAGTCCTGGACGGGCCTTTCCGTGGCCACGACGTGAACGTGAGAATGATCGTGACAGGAACCGCCCTTATCGCGGAAGTTGAAGCTGCCGTGCTCGAAGAGCACGACGTCCTGTCCCGTGCGCCGGGCCATGCGCTCCATGACTTCACGACTCACGGTTCGCAGTTCGGCGCGCTCCTGTTCACTCAGCCAGCCGGAGGACAGCGTGTGCCGGCGAGGAACAATCAGCACATACCAGTCGGTCAGCGCACCGATGCATGGAATGACGACGAAGTTCTCGCTGCTGTGGAGCACGTAGTCATCAGAGGTCTTAGCCACACCCAGGTCGTAGAAGGGGCTCTCGACACCGGAAACCTCGTTGCAAAAGGTGCAGATATCTTCGTACGTGGGGCACCCCGGCTCCACTTCCATTGCTTCGATCATGACACCCATAATCCCTTTCTCGTGTGCGTAGTTGCTGTCATGGAAGGCCTAGTCAGGAAGCCGGCCCTCCACCAGACGCACAACCTCCGAGGCCACCTCGTCGGCAGTGGCCTCGCCGGGAGTGATGACATCCCAGTGATAGTGGTCGGCCATGAGCAGTAGATTGTCCCTGACGATGGCCTGAAACGTCTCAAAGGTGCTGTCTGCACTAGCCAGCAGGCCACGCTCTGCATCAGAGAACTCACGTCGACCAGCTGCCGCCTCCGGCGATACGTCCAGCATGACGACCAGGTCCGGTTGAGGGAGAGGTGCTAGCATCTGCAGCAACTCGTCGAGCTTGAACTCGCCGTTGCTGGCCATCCTCGCCACCAGCTTATTGATCCAGTTGTCCATGACGGCAATGCGCCGCACGCCAAGTTCGGCACTCAACGCGTAGTGTGTCGCTGCGAAGTAGGACGCATTTAGAAATACCCAGTGAAGACTGCCCACGGCGTTGAGCCGGGCATCATGCGGAACGCCCCAGAGACGCTCAGCCAATGCCTGAAGCTGCTCTCGTGCGAAAGGTTCACGAACCGCGGTGTTGCGCTTGCTTGTTGAGACAACCGAGTGCCCATGCTCAGTCAGCTGTTGAGCCACAAGAGCTGCTGTCGTGGTCTTTCCTGCACCATCAATGCCTTCGAGAGCAATAATCACGCGACACCTGTCCGTTGCGCTAGATCGGCCGGTCGTTCGAGCCTGAACCAACAGTCATGATGCCCGACCCCCGACGGACGGGCAAGGAAGGATCTCCCCAACCCACCTGCTGATGACCGCACTTGAGCGACCCTTCTACAGGCTGACCTCAGTCGGCCCAGCCTTCACCTGGTTGGACGAATCGCCAGCACGTCGTGCAAACCACGTCCAAACAACAACAGAGACAAATGCGGCGCCAATACCCGGAATCCAGAAGAGCTCCCGGCCGAGTCCATCCGCCCAGGCATACACCACGCCGGACAATGGAACGGCTCCCAGGATGAACATGCGGATCACCGCATTGACTCGGCCGGCCACCTCAAGAGGAATCATCTCCTGGCGATAGGTGATAGAAGCGACATTGCTTCCACCAAGACAGAAGGAAACGCCAATGAAGCCGATTACCTCAGTTACCGTGCGAGGGATAGCCGTAATAAGCAGAGAGATCAAAGCCAGCGCGAGGAAGAACATGATCCGCCGCTCGGCAGACCGTTGCGGCAGTATGTGAGGGCCGACACGACTACCAATACCACCAGCGAAGAGCCCGATGGCAACAAGGACGGATACGAGGAACGTGTCCAGCCCCTGAGAGGCGAATAGTGTCACCAGGGCAGTCTCAAGCGCCCCATACGCGAGGTTAGCCACAGACATCGTCACAACAAGCCAAAGGATTTGAGGCCTGATCAACCAGGAGAATCCTACAGACATGCTTCGCTTGGGACTTGCATGTGTAGAATCCTGTCGCATTTTCGGGAGGAGCAGTGCCGCCACGCCCGCAGCGCCGTATATTACGGCAACAGTTGCCGTGGCAGCGCGTGGGCTCATCGCAGAGAATGCGACGCCACCGAGTAGAAGCCCTGCGACCTTGGAGAACTCGATTGCCGATGTCAACTTTGCGATCGCCACGGAGCGTTCCGCCGGGGCGATGAGGCGGGGAATCAAGACGAATTGGCCGGTGATAGTGGAGACGACACCGCCAAACCCTGAGACAAGAAGCAAGACGGAAAGTACCCACGGGCTGGAGAGGAACGCAGCCGCAAGCACCATGCAGACGGCTTGCTCAACCTGAGCACCGACGAACATCGTGCGTTTGTCAAACCGGTCAATAAGGCTTCCGAGGAACGGCGCAGCGACGTACGCGACTCCACGCAGCGCAAAGACCAGGAGACTCGTCGCCACCGAATCCGTCTCGTCCAGTACGGCAAGCGGAACCACGATACCCAGTTGCCAGTACGCGATCTTCGACAGGACGGAGGTCGTGGTGATGATTGTGAGCGAGCTCGGCTGCCAACGTTTCCCGCTCTGATTCATCTGGGGTTCGGCCGTGGCATTCTCATTAGCGGTCACTGCCACCCCCTGAAACATTCAGCGGCTGGTCGTCGTCCCCGAGAAAGAAATGAAGCGCGTCGTGATTATCGGGGTCATGGTGGTCACCCAGACTCGGATGTGGACCCACTTTATCGTAGGACTCGAGCCGTCGGCGGATTTCGCCCCGTGCGCGCGAGCTCTTGAAGGAGGGATGATCGAAGGAAGAGCGCGCCTGTACCACCAGCGTGAAACACGGACCCACGTTGCGGCTACGCCTTCTTCGGTGTCGAGGCGAGCTGAAATTAATGAATAGCTCGGTGTGGTCGAGCCACAGCCTCCAATCCGGGTCTCCCGGGCTCGGTAGGCCCTCGGCGTTTCCGTCCGCGACATTCTGCTGCATGGCGGATCGCACGATGTTGCGAGCCAGTTTTAAGTCATCCTCAAGGGTGACGTGTTCTGACTGTGGAACAAATAGGACGCCGACGGCGTCGGGAGTTTCTCGGAAACGGGAACACAATTCTTTCAGCAGCTGCACTATGGATTCGATATCCTCTTCTTGAACTAGGCCGAAGAAAATCTCCTGCCGCACAAAAGGAGATGAAGAGAATATGCACGGGAATTCAGGATTGTTGACAATCGAACTGAAGTCGTGAACGAGCTTGTATAGGGTGCCCGGTGCCGGCGGATCTGTGTCGCGGAGCTGACTGAGGCTGTACAGCACGCTCCCCCCCCTGAATTCAGTCTGGCAAGCTGCGATGTGACCGATCCGCGCATTTCCAAAGCGGGTCGTATGCGTGCGGTGTGATGGCGACAGGGACTCAGCCCTCAGGGGGCTCCTATTCATCACGCCACCGAATACCCAACCAGCCGACCCTGTGCGCGTCAAGGTTCTCCTGCCTCCTCACAGGACACCGAGGGCGTTGTCCCGGTTGCCGACAACTTGATCGCTTTGTCGGTCTTTTCCGTACAGTGCACCAAAGCTCCAGATAGGTGAACATTACACTTTGTAGCATTTCTTGGGTCCCGTGACCTGATTCGATATCTCGGACGCGACAGTAGCGATGAACCGCGGGCGATCGGATGGAGAACTCCTTGCGACGGCTACGGCACCATGCTTCAATGCCGAAGTCGAACGTTTGAGAGAGTCAGGTGCACCTCCCTAGAAGCTGGAGGCCGGTCGACCGGAGCGGGCGATGGCATAGGCTCAATCTCATTGACAATGATCGCCTTGGTTGTACGCTCCATCTGAAGCTATTTTTTACTTTCTTTGCAGCGCATCCAAGCACGCAGTGTCTGGTGGAGTGCTGAGCAGTCGATTGCTCCTCACCGACGCGCCTTAACAGGCACTCGCGAAGTTTGCAAGAAGCTTAATGGTGAGCCTTCGGGGGTCTTTTTTTTGTCCAGTCATGTCCGAGTGTCGGATTCCACCGCCAGTGACGGCGCGACAGTCCGTCATCTTGTTCTCGGAAGCATCGAGCACCAGTTCTCTACGCGCGTCCCCTCGACCCTTCCCCTCATCGTTGCGGAGTTACCTGGCGAATTGGCCCCGGTTTACGCAAGCGCCCGCCTGGCGAGAGAGGACTGCGTTGCGTCGCGTCTGATCGTTGCCCCCGAGCATGGCGGGGAAGTCGTTGAACTGGCTGGACCTCTGAATGTGTGGCAGGGACTTGGCCAGGCCCCCGAGGTCACCAAAGTGCTGTCGCAGACCGCAGGTGTGGACGCGGGTAGCACCAGTCGAGTTGCACCTCTGCTCCTCCTCCGTGCCGTCGCATCTAGCTCCAGCGAGCAGCACCTCGAGGTGCTGACATGCACGCGGATGCGAGAGATCGGCCTCGTCTTCACGCGGGTGGGTTCACTGGCGCTGCCCGCACAGACCCCTGTCCTGGAGAAGGCACGAGAGGCACTTGCGCTCGCTCGCCCTTGGAACGAGCGGATCGCCGGCGAGGCGAATCAGTACTTCAACTTCGAGCCGGAGACAGAAGTCGAGGCGAAGATCACGGTCGAGTCGCTTCAGACGCCCTGGGACCTCGCCAGCCACCTCGCCGCCGTAGTATCCCGTGGTGACCTGCGGGGGTTCATTCCAGACGTAGGCACGGAATTTCAACGCTGGCAGCACCACCAGGACACGTTCGAGATCACTGGGCCGGCAAACGAGGTTGGGTACTTCGCGTTTCTACCCAAACCAGAGGGATCCTTCCTGCTCAAGCACAAGACCTTCGCCCATGACGCCCTGCGGCGAAGGGAGGTCTTCAAGTTTGACGTCACGCTGCCGGAAGGCACGGACTTTGAGGGCTACTTGAAGGAGACCTTTCCCCGGCTCACGGTTAGGCGCCTGCCCCACTTGGTGCGGACACGCTTCGACGTCAACGTCGAATCAACGCAGACCGGCCACTTCTACGGCATCGAGGTGGACGAGGTCGTTGTCGAGGGCTACCCGCAGACGCTGCGACAGGTTGAGATCGAGTACCACCACTCACGCCGGCATGAGGGCCTGTCGCGTGACTCCATAGAGCCGGAACTCCTCGGCCTGGAGAAGGCCGTGCGCAGCGAGCTCGACGCCCTCGGAGTCACCTGTCATTCCGGGTTCTACTCCAAGCTCTCCTTCCTCAAAGACACGATCGCCTCCCGCCCTGCCTGCCAGGAAACCCCAGCGGTCTGATCACATCAGGGTTTCCGCCGGATGTGTCGTGTCCCTTTGCGGTCATGCACTCGCGATTACCAGCATTCCTGGACTGCGCGCAGTCCCCTTCCGCCACGAGCAATCGAAGGGTTCCACTGATGTCCCAGAACGCATGGATCAAGCTTGCACTCCTGGCCAACGGCATATCGCTCGCACCGGAGTTCATCACGTGGTTCGGCGGCACCGACGGCTACGTCCGGCGCCGCAACTTCTACAACAGCCCGAACTGGGGTCCCACCGACGCACCTGCACCACCACAGGAACTTCGGCTGAGCGGTGAGCGGTCCGTCACCGTAGCTGTCAATGACTACGGCCAGACGCGCTGGCAGCTGACCTGGTCGGAGGAGACAGGCCCCGTCGTCGTCTCAGACCTGCTGCCCGAAGGCCAGCCCGTCGAGTTGGTCACCGACCTGAGCACCCTGCACTCCGATGCCGAGATCGCACGGGTGAGCAACCTCTACGGCGGCAGCGCGCTGGCCTTCTTCTCACCCCGTGCGTGTTACTTCTTCGCCGAAGGGACAGGGTGCCGGTTCTGTTCCCTGGACGGAACTGCCCGCGAGAACGGAGAGTTCGCCGGGCGTCTGACTTACGACGAAGTACGCAACGCGGTGGCCACCGTCATCGCTGGAGACCGCAAGGCGATCAACCAAGTGATGATCGTCGGCGGCAACGAGCGTGACCTTGACCGTGGCTTCCGTAATCAACTCAAGCTGGTCCACGCGGCCTCGGACGCGCTTGTAGAGGCCGGCCTAACCGACCAGGTGTCTGTGCACCTCGTGGCCATGCCCCCGCGGGACCTGGACATTATTGACGCCCTGGGGGAGATTCCCAATGTCCACGCCGGTTTCGACCTCGAGGCGTGGGATCCGGAGCGGTTCGCCGCGATCGCACCCGGCAAGCACGCGGACTACGGGCAGAAGTCCATCCTGACCGCACTGGAGCGCCTGCGGGACGTCGTCGGCCCCTACCGCGCCCACTCGATCCTGATTGCCGGCCTCGAACCGGCCAAGTCCACGCTCGCCGGAGCGCAAAAACTGGCTGCCGAAGGCATCTCGCCCATCATCAACGCGTACCACAGTGACCGGCATTCGGCGCTGGGCTTGAGTATCCGCCCCACCTACCGGCACCTCGCGGAGGTCGCCTCCGGCCTGCAGGAGTTGCACGACGCTTTCCCAATCCAGCCGTACTGGAAGGGCTGCGGGCGCAACGCCATGGATTTCGAAGCATCGCACGGGATGTTTCGCGGCGCCGTTCCCCAGTACAGCTGAGAGGTCTGCATGTCGAACAGTATCGTGCAGGAGATCCTGACCCCGTTCTCCCGGCGCACCGCTCCGTGGGAAGATGTTCAGACCGCTCTCCAGGACGCCTTGGTGAGCCGCCCGGTCTACCTGGGTGGTGACGGACTGCGCCCCTACGCCTGCTGGACTGATGGCGCGAGCGTCCATATTCATGGCGTCCAGCCAGCTTCCCTTCCCGAACCGCCGCTTGTGCAGGAAATCCTCCGCGGCGACCACGGTCTCCCCGTCCGCACCCAGGAGGAGGCGGGCAGGTACTCGGTGCGCCTGCCTCTCAGCACATCATTGGCTGACCGCCTCGACGTCCCTCGCTTGCTGCTGGTCGGGCTCGGGGACGCAGAGCGGTATCGCGGCGCCCGCCTGCCCTTGGGCATCGCCCGGCTGAGCCAGTGGCTGCGCTTCACCCACTGCGCGAGGGTGACCGTCGTCGACTACAACATGGTGGACGAGCCCCTGCGACACGTCGAAGACCTGCTCGACCGGGAGCAATTCGACATCGTTGGCGTGTCGGTCAACTTCGGCCAGTGGCATATGTTGGAAGACCTGGCTCAGCTGGTGAACAAGCACCAGCCCCGCCTGGTGGCACTGGGGAACATCCTTGCGGCGTTCTCCCCCAATCGGGCTGCCTCCCTCTTCGACGCAGCCCGCGACGGAGCGGCGTTCGTCGCCACGAGCCTGGGCGAACGCCCGCTGGAACGGCTATGCCGGGAGTTCCGTAATCCCTCAGCATGGCCGGGCATCGAGGGCCTTATCCGGCCCGGCGAGGCACCCGCACCGCTGACCAGTGTCCCCCAGCGCGTGGAACCGCCGGAGCTGGTGTATCCCGACGACTCCCTCGTGCTGGAGATCGCTGCACGCGGCGGGCAGATCGCGCTCGAGACCTCCTTCGGCTGCCAGTACGGAGCCTGCACCTTCTGCCCGCGTGATCACCGGGGGGACGGCTGGGAGAGAGGACACGACGCCACCGTGGTGGCCACCCTGGAACGTGTGGCACCCCTCGGGGCAGTGCTGTCGGTAGTGGACGAAGAGTTCTTCGGCACAGAAGGGCTCATCGATCCTCCTACGGAACGACTGCCGGCCGCGACCATTCTCGCCGCCTGTCGCCGACTGGGGGTGTCGTACGAGATTTACACCCGCCTGGAGCAGATCTTTGACCGGCGCCGATCGCGGGAGTGGAACCTCGCACGCGCCCAGCTGCTCGCTAGAGAGGCGCAGCACATGCGGCGGATCTTCGTCGGCGTGGAGTCCGGCAGTCCCAGTCAGCTTCGTCGCTACGGGAAGGGACAGACCGTCGTCCAGACCGAGGACGCACTGCGTATCGGTAGCTCACTGGGCATACCGATGGAATTCGGCTTCATCACCTTCGACCCCCTTCTCACACCGCAGGAACTAGCTGAGAACCTCGCCTTCCTCGCACGCCGCGACGTGATGACCGCGCCCGTTACGGGCGGCACGGCAGCCCAACTAGCCGCAGTCACTGACTACTTGGACCAGCGCCACGTCGTCCCCTCCGGAGTACCGCTCTTCCAACACGTGGCCTACATGGCCACCGAGCTAGAGGTCCTGGCCCACAGCCGCTACGCGGACAGTCTGCGGCGCAGACATCCCGACCTACTCGATGGCGCCTACGACCCAAGCTTCGCGCGATACGGCGTGCACTACCGCGACCCACGGATCGGCGAGCTGGCGGGATGGTGCCGTGTATGGACCGAGGGTATGTTCACCCCTGTCTACGAGGCACGCATGACGGCACGTGCCTCAGAAGACCCCTCCTCCGCCGAGGTGGCGGTTGACCTCGTGGCTCGATATCGCACGGCAACCTTCTCCTTGCTGGCCAGTATGACCGCGCAGCTTTTGCCCGAACTCAAGGAACCGCTCGGCCCGTTGTTTGACGAGTACGCGATGCCGTCCTGCGAAAACCCTCGCGAGTGGCTCGACCATCTGGCACAACAGACGCTCCCGGAACAACCCCCAGTCGCTTTCGATCTAGAACTGCGCGACCAGCGGCGGCAACGCTAGGGATGGTTCCTCAGGGCAGCAACGCGAGGTACAAGTCAGATGGCCAGCAACCATAGCTGATGCGATGACCATGCTGGGAATCGCCCAGGTAGGAACATTTGGACCGGGCTTTTCATCGACATCGGAGTGGGGGACCAAACCGGGTGTGCCCCGGGCAGCCAAAGGAGAGCTTGGTCCGGTGCGGGCAGCCCGCACCGGACCAAGTCGTTACCAAGCCGTCAGTTCTCGCGGGTCGTCACAGTAATCTTCCGGGCCAGCTCGTCCGCGCGGGCCTTCGCCGTTTCAGGTGTCGCGCCAGTGGCCGTCGCGCAGCCCACCCGCTCACGGGAACAGGACAGTTCACGGACAGTATCACCGGGTGTGACGAAAACAGTGACAGACTCATGCACGTTTCCTTCCGCCTTCGCCGGTACGGAGGGCGCGTCCACGGACACGACGCGCCCTGGCTGGGCGGTGGCGAAAGCAGCGGCGGCGGCCGCTGCCGTGGGCTGTGAGCGGCAGTCAGCTTCGCGGAGCCCGAGTGGCCAGCCCAGGCTCCAGCGCTTGAGGTTGACGCCGGTCACGGCATGCACCAGATCCGGGATACTGCCGCCCGCGACACGGTTGTGCGACTCGATGATTTTCACCTTGCCAGCGGAAATCCTGAATTCCGTGTGCGCCGGGCCGTCTGTCAGGCCCATAGCGCGCAGGAATTCGGAAATAGCCACCTCAATCTTGGCAGCATCCCCAGGGCCGAGTGTGCCGGCTGGCACCACATGCCCGAGTTCAACGAAGTTATCTGTCGCATGCTTCTCCACTACAGCGAGGAGTGCGTGCTTGCCGTCGATGCTGAACGACTCGGCACTGTACTCAGGGCCGTCGATGTACTCCTCCATGATCACGGAGGCCAAGCAGCCGACGCCTTCCAGGTCCTCCGGTCTGGTGAAGTGCCTGATTTCTGTGCTGCCGGTTCCGTCCTTAGGTTTCACGATGACGTCGCAGTCCCAGGATCGCATGATGGCAGCTGCCTCCACCCCGCTGGCAGGCTCGGCGAAACGGACCGTGGCGGAGGGAAGTTTCTCCTGCATGTGCGCGCGCATCAGAGTCTTGTCACGTAGGCGGCTCACTACAGCCGGGGGGACTCCTGGCAGTCCCAGATGCTCGGCTGCAATCGCGGCGGGCAGTAGCCCCCTTTCCGTCACCGACACCACTGCGTCAGGCCGCAATGGGCGCAGAACGAAATCAACGAAATCAATGAACCGGCCATCGGTAAAATCTACGGAGTAGAGGTTTGAGCGGGTGTCTACGAGCTTTTCAACCGGCGACCCGGGCTGTTGGACGAAAACGGTCCTGCAGCCGATTTCACGCGCGACGCGTGCAATGTTGACGCTAGCCCCTATGACGACAAGGCGGGATTCTGATATGGATTCCACGGAACGCAATCGAAGTACCTGCCCATCCATTTTAGAAGATGCGCAACCTTAACGTCTGCCATACCTAAAACTCAACACTCCTACTGCGGGCAATCCATCCGTAATCGGTACAACGTGTCCATCATTGGAAGGTCGCACCTGGGTGGTGTGCTGTGCTCTTCCATCAGGTCATCACCGTCGAAGGAGCCTATGATGCGCTCGCGGTTCACACTTTGGAGGGGCGTACGTGGCGAAGCAACAGCACCCGGTCGGCCAGAGACCGAGCACTTGTGGTACTGCCGCCACCCCACTGCTCGCTGCAGCTGTGATCGTGCACGACACCGCAGCACATCGCGTCGTTCTGCTGCAGCGCGGTCACGAGTCCCCTTTCGGGCAGGGAATGTGGGACCTACCCTCCGGAAAGAGCGAGCCGGGCGAGCCCGTGACCGCGACTGCTGTGCGGGAACTCTACGAGGAGACAGGTCTTCTGGTGGACCCGTCCGCTCTGCGTGTCGCTCACATCATTCATAGCGCATGGGGGGTGGCCGCCTCACAGGGCTACCTGACCGTTGTGTTCGCGGTGCACGAGTGGTCAGGGACGCTGGAGAATCGCGAACCCGGTAAGCACCGCCAAGTGTGCTGGGTTGATGCTGCAGCCGTCCCCAGAGCTTTCGTGCCCACCAATGCACAGGCTCTACACAGCCACCTTGTGGGCGGAGACCTCATGACGCTCGATGGCTGGAGCTGACCGACTCAGGTGCCGCTGGAAGGACCGGTGCAGAAAGGGAACCCGCGGCCCGGGCGCGCACCCCTCAAGCACTCGTACCAGATACCCGCGCGCCGTTAGCGGCCCCAGCAGGTGGTAGACGGTCGACAGCGAACACGACACACGCCGTACGAGGTACAGCCGTCGCTTCCCCAGGTTCGTCCAGGCGGGCCCGGCTCAGCAGAGAGGGCCCGAGCGATGACCGCTGATACGTTGAATTTGGGCATTTCCGGGGCGCGGGAGTGCGGAGATGCCACGTCGATCTGCGTCGGTTCGACGTGGTCAGGGCGTCACATGGGGCGGGGATGGCTGAAGCGAACTCGTTGGGCTATCGGCTGGTGCAGCGGAATGTGCGGCCCCCGCGTGCCATGAGTCTGGTGTATTCGGGCGGGGACTGGCGGGCGGACGTGCTGCGGATGGTGGAGGGTTATGCGCGCACGTGGGGTGGTGACGGCCACGGTCTGATCGCTTGTTCGCCTACGTGGGAGGTCGCGGAGCCGTTTTGGCGGCTCGCGGAGGCTTTCGACACGGATCACTGGGCGGTGTTTGTCCGGACCGGGCAGGGCCTGCAGAGGTCGGACCCTCAGGCGTACGAGGCGCAGCTCGCCTCGATCGTTGAGCGATGGGCTCGGGAGAACGACGTTGACCAGGACCAGGCCCGGCGGATGCTCGAGCCTCAGCTCCTGTCGGCCGGGGGCGCGGGGAGGGTGGCGCCGCAGGAGCTGGGGGACCGTATCCGAAGGCACATGGCTCCGCTGGCGTCGGCGCAGGTGGCGGTAACAGCCGAGTTCCGGGCGGACGAGGCGCCGCCGCACCGGCTGGTGGACATGTGCGGACGGACGTTTCAGCCCGAGCGCATCCGGCCTCGACGTGGACGGGCTGCCGCCGGCGGTGCAGCTGCTCGTTGCCGCGCGCACCAGCCTGGTGGCGCCGGGGCATCTGGCGCGGCTGCGGGAGCGCGGCGAGGTGGACCACGTCACCGTCCCGGTGGACCGGGAGGACTTGGCCCAGGTGCTGCGGTTCGCGTGGACGGGCCGGACCGAGACCGGCGTCGGCTACACCGAGCAGGAGTTCCTGGACGACATGCCGCTGGCGCAGTCCCGGCTGGGCTGCTCCTGGTTCACCACGTTCGACGCGGACGCGGACAGTGAGCCGTTGGTGGTCATATGCGGGGACAGCGCCGAGGACTTCTGCTACTCCTACACCCGCCAGCGTGTGGTGGGGGATGCGCACTGGCTGCCGCGGCCCGGACACCGAAGAACTCAGCCGGGAGGTGTACACCGAGTTGATGCGGCTCCTGTACGATCTTGCGGTGCCGCCGGTCTCCGCCCGTCCCGTCCTGCTGTCGTCGCTCACCCTCGATAAGGACCAGCTGCAGGAAGTCCGTGACCAGCTGCTGGCCACCCCGTGGGGGCAGATGGCCACCTCCGGCTCCCCGGGCCGTTTGGGCGTGCGTGTCTGTGCCCCGGCGGATCTCCCGGTGCGCCGCCGTCTCCACCCGCTCGACAAGGCCCACGTCGGCGACACCTTGCACGAGCCGTTCCTGGGAACCGACCAGGCACGAAACGTCGAGATCCCGCTGCCCAGCGAGGCGGCCGGGGTCCAGCCGGACTCCTGCCGGTGGCAGGTCGACGTCCTGGACCCCAAAGCCGTCCTTCCCGCCCGGTGGGCCCTTAACGACGTGATCACCGCCGACGGCACCTCGTGGGGAGTCCGCTCCAGCACATCCGGGATCAGCATCGACTCCCACGGCCGGATCTTCACCGTCACCGGGACCTCCCTGACCCAACTGCTGGTCCAAGTACGGCTGCGGTTCCCGACAGCCCGTCAGGTGTTCAGCACCCTCCTCGCGGGGGCGGGCGTCACCCTGGAGGAGTCCGACAAGGGCCGCTACACCCGACGCATGATCGAACTGTGGGGAGACTTCGCAGCCCTGGCCGCCGATCTCAAGGAGGGTCCTGCCGCGAACCTGCTGTCCGGGTGGATCTCCGCCGGGAAAGAGCCCGGGCGTGTCTACCAGGGCCGCAAGTACCTCACGCTCGCCGACGTCCGCACGATGACCGGCGGGAGCGAGGAAAGTGCCCGGCAGTTGCTGGATGGCTACCTGCAACGGTCCATCGCGACCCGGGGCCTGCTGTTGACCTGCGGGCAGTGTGTCGGCACGGCCTTCTACCGGCTGGAAGACATCGGAGCGCATTTCCGCTGCCAGCGCTGCCGGCAGCACACCCCGATCGTCCGATCGGCCTGGAAGGGACAAGAGCTGGAGCCGCAGTGGTACTACGGCCTCGACGAGGTCGCCTACCAGGGCCTGCGCTCGAACATCCAGGTGCCGATCCTCGCTCTCGCGGCGCTCGCGGAGCCGGCGCACTCCTTCCAGCACATGCCCGAGGCGGTCGTACGCCGGGATGGCTACCCGGACCATGAGGTCGACCTCTGGGCCGTCGTCGACGGCCCGATCGTCATCGGCGAAGCCAAGATCAGCGATCGCCTCGAGCCGACGAAACACGCCGAAGCGCGGCGTTGCGCCGCCCTTAAGGGCCTGATCGACGAGCTCAGCGCGGACGAGTTCGTCATGGCCACCACCGGCCCCGCGTGGGACCGGCGGACCGAGACCCTGGTGAACGAGAAGATTGCGCCGGCAGC
Organism: Streptomyces sp. NPDC091972; assembly: GCF_044756385.1. Classification (NCBI taxonomy): domain Bacteria; kingdom Bacillati; phylum Actinomycetota; class Actinomycetes; order Kitasatosporales; family Streptomycetaceae; genus Streptomyces; species Streptomyces sp. NPDC091972. The sequence continues at coordinate 174,238 of NZ_JBIVSV010000015.1, forward strand.
GAAGGTCACCTGGCTCACCAACCTGCGCTGATACCCAGCGCCGGTGCAGCACCATGTCGCGCTCCGCGCCTCCGGGACGCCGCGCTCCAGCGCCCGCCGTCGAAGCGCCGTATCCGGTGCTCAGCGACAGCGTCCTTACCAGCCGTTTGGGCACAGGGGCCACGGGTATGAATCGCGTCTGCTCAGGAGTGATATTGGTTGATGTCGCCTGGCGCAACGGGGGGATGACGGGGTGTCGGATTCGCGCAACGAGGGGCCGGAGGGCGCACAGCCGCCTCCGCTGACAGTGCTGCCCCCTACGCTGCGTATGGCGCCGATGCCGTCACCCAAGCAGATGGTCACCTTCTACGACCCGAACCAGTTCGAAGAGTTCGTCAAGGAGTGGGTTCCGGCTCTGGACGCCAAGTACGTGCTGGTCGAACGGCATGGCGGCTCTGGAGACCACGGTATCGACGTGGCCGGCTACCTGTCGCGGGAGAGGCTGGAGGGGCCGTGGCACAACTATCAGTGCAAGCGGTACGCAGCTGCCGTGACCTGGGCGACCGCGGCCCAGGAGATGCGCAAGATGTTCGTGGCGGCCGCGGCCGGCGAGTTCACCGTCCCCACCCGCTATGTGTTCGTCGCGCCGATCATCTCGCGCAGCCTGCCCCGCCAGTTCGCGAAGCCGACCGAGTGCCGGGCCAAGTTCCTGCAGGAGCTGGCAACGACCAAGGACAAGCTCGTGACACGCCTCACCGATGACCAGCGAGCAGCCGTCCGGGATCTGGCTGCGGCCACAGACTTCGCCATGTTCGAGTGCGTCGACCTGGACGAGATGCTTGAACTACACAAGACGACCCCGCACTGGGCGGACCGCTTCCCCTTCGCCCCGTTCGATCAGGGACCCACGGAGATGGTCCCTCCGCCCCAGCACAGCGCGGACGAAACCCGCTACGTCCAGCAGCTGGTCGACATCTACCGCGAGCGCTATCCCGGAACGATCGACAGCCTGGAACACGTGCCGAGCGTCCAGGAGGCGGACGAGCACCTCAAGCGGCAGCGCGTGGCCTTCTACGCGGCCGAGGCCCTGCGCGTGTTCGCCCGCGACGCCACCAAACCCGCCTACTTCGAGCGGGTGAAGCAGGACGTGTACGACATCGTCGTGGAGGTGGCCGCCCGCTCGTATCCGGACGGCTGGGAGCGGCATGGTGCCGTCATGGAGGCCGCCGGGACCGTCCAGCTGACCCCGACGGCCCTGGTTCCCTTCGTGGAGCCAAAGGCCCGAAAAGGGGTATGCCATCACTTGGCGAACGAGGAGCGTCTGACATGGTGTAGGGAGGGAGAGAAGTGACCCCGCTCAACAGCCCGCTTGAGGTCGGCGTACGCGCCCTCGTGCTCCTGGCCGAGAGCCACCCCGAACCCATGGACCTCGCGCAGCTGGTCGCTTTGGACCACGTGCTGCTCCACAGCGGTGAATACGACGGGCCTCCCAGTCTCCATCCCGGCCTGCCGGGACGTGGGGGAGAGCTCGGAATGAAGCGAGCCGTGCTGGAAGAGGCCCTCCTAGTGCTGATCAGGGCCGGCCTTGCGGGCATAGTGGACCGCAGCGAGGGCCTGATGTACGCAGCCACCGACCGGGGGCCGGTCTTCGTCGACGTCCTGGAGGCGCCCTACGTCGAGTCCCTGCGTGAGCGCGCCGAGTGGGCGGTCCACCAGTTCGCGGCACGCTCGGACTCCCGTGCTGCGACACAGAGGATCGTCGACCGCGCATTCGCCGGACTCGTACGGGGCGGTGCCGACCGTGGATGATCTGCGGCTGGTGCATCTCACCTACGCGGGCATGGGCAAGCCCACCGCGAGCGTGGAGTTCGACCCGGCACTGACGGTGATCTACGGGGCCTCCGACACCGGCAAGTCGTTCATCGTCGAGTCCATCGACTACATGCTCGGCGGCACCCGAACGCCCGAGGTCCCGGAGGCCGAGGGCTACAGCCAGATCCTGCTCGGCCTGCGGCTTCCGAGCGGAGCTGCGCTGACCCTGATGCGCGCACCGCGCAGCAACACCATCCACATCTACCGGGACGATCTGAGGGATCTGGTAACCGGTTTCGCCGATACGCAGGTGACCGCGGCTCACACGGCGCGCAGCAAGAACAGCCTTTCGCTGTTCCTGCTGGGCGAGCTGGGGCTGGCGGATTTGAGGATCCGCAAGAACGAGGCGGGCGGCAGCCGCGGCCTGGCCCTGCGCGATCTCGTGCACCTCTGCGTGATTCCCGAGACCCGCATGGTCGACCCCTTGTCCCCGGTCCTGCACTCGTCCGCCGCGAGCGGGAAGACCGTGGCGGCCTCGGTCATGCGGCTTCTCTTAACCGGGGACAGCGACCCGGACATCGACACCGGCCTCAACGCCGGGCAGCGCCGCGTCAACAAGGGGAAGATCGCCTTGCTCAATCAGATCATCCTCGATCTGCAGAGCAAGCTGACCACGAACGAGAACGTGAGGGACCTGCGGGACCGTCAGGCACGCCTGCAGGCGTCCATCGACGAGCACTCCACCACGCTACGGGTGATCACCGACCGTCACCTCGCGGCGGTCACCGCTCGGATGAGGGCGGCGGAGGAGCTGTCCGCGGTGGAGTCGCGCCTGGCGGAAGTGGGTGACCTGGTCTCCCGGTTCGGGCTGCTGGAGGAGCAGTACCGCTCCGACCTCGCCCGTCTGGAGATGGTGACCGAGGCGGGCAGCCTTCTGGGCTACTTCCGCGTGGGCACGTGTGTCTTCTGCGGTGCCGAGCCAGAACACCAACATCCCGGGCACGGGGAGCACGAGACGACTCAGCTGCACCTCGCGGTGCAGAACGAGACCGCGAAGACCAGTGCCCTGCTGGCCGATCTGCTGCCCACGATCGAAGACCTGCGTGCCCAGTTCGCCGCGCTCGGCGCGCGGCGGACGTCCTTGCTGCAGGAGACGGCCCGCATGGATGCGGAGATCCGCGCGACGGAAGGCGAGCTGGCGCCGCTGCGGGAGCGCATGGAGGAGCACCTGCAGGTCCGTTCGGAGATCGAGCGGAGCCTGGAGCTCCACGTGCGGATCGACGAACTGGAGGAGCGGCGCTCACGGCTGGACGGAGAGACGGTCGGACCGGGGCAGCGGCCTGCTGAGTACGTTCCCAACCGGATCCTGTCGTCTTTCGACGAGATGCTCCGGCGCACGCTGGAAGCGTGGAAGGTCCCCTCGGTGGAGTTCGCGGAGTACGACCAGTACGCCATGGACGTCCGTGCGGGGGGCCGCCCCCGAGCCAGCCGGGGCAAGGGTGTGCGCTCGGTCCTGCACTCGGCGTTCACCACCGCGCTGGCCCAGTTCTGCCTCGGCAACGACCGGCCGCATCCGGGCTTCATCGTCCTCGACTCGCCCGTGGTGACCTACCGGGACCCCATCGCCGACGACCCCGTCGGCGAGGACGTCGACCTGACCTCCCACGTGGTGGACCACTTCTACCGGGACATGCTCGACTTTCCCGGACAGGCGGTCATCATCGAGAACGGCGACCCGCCCGTCGACGTGCTCTCCGAAGCCCGCAGCTACCGGTTCACCGGTACCGGCCCGGGCCGGCACGGCTTCTTCCCCGTCTCCGCCACAGACAGCTAGCAGGACTGCAGGAAGCGGCGCGGCGCCGTCCGGGGCGGTTGCACCGACGGCTTCGCTACGGGGTAGGGGGACCGCTGTTGCCCCAAGAAGGCGTGCCGTGTCCCTGCTCGCTGTTGCGCTTGCGGGAATGCTCAAGTTCGCGTTGCAGAGAGTTCGGCGAAGGCCTGCCCGTCGAGGGCCTGGCTGAGCAGTTCGTGTAGGTGGGGGCTGGCCCGGTGCATGTACGGGGGCAGGCCGGGGTCGAAATCGCGGAGTGTCGCTGGGTGAGGGGCGCGGAAGACGCGCCGGGCGGCATCGGCAGGGTCCGGGCTGTCGAGGATCTCGCTGATGACGGTGAGCTTGGCGGCCGCGGTGACCGGGTCGCGTTGCTGCCTGGAGCTGCTCGGTGATGTGCGGCGCCAGGGGTAGAGGAAGCCGCAGTCGGAGCGCTGCCAGCCGACGTTGCGGTCGGTGTCGTCAAAGTGTCGCCCGGGCGGCAGACCACGGGTCGCCGCTGAACAGGATTTGGGCAGAGATTCGCAGTGCCGCTGCTTTAGCCATGGGTTTTGGCCCTGCAATCCTGGGGGCGTAAGCTCCTTGATTGGACGGCGTACAGAAATCGGTGAAGCCGTCAGCGACAACCGGGTCGGCTCATACTCCACTGCCCGGGGCGCACGTCAACCTCGACCAAGGAAGCTGCCACGGCTCCGAAAAGCATCGCATGACAGACCTCCTGCTGACTTTGCAGCCCGCCCACTTCCGGTTCGAGCGTTGCCACTAAATCAGGCATGGCGTAAAACGCCGCCGCAGGACACGACGCGACTCATCGCTCGGATCGTCGAGTCAGTGCGGGTCGCCGCCCCCTCCGTGAAGGGGCACAACGGCCGGGTTCCGCGGTAGGCCCCGACTGCTGCGCCGAGGATCAGGCTGCTGCCCTGTCCCCTCGAACGCGCTATGTGACGCTGAGGCTTCAGGCCCGCCGCTGCCGATGAGCTGCTCTTTTCACGGTGAGTGACGATCCTCCCGTGCTTGGCCTGCGCGTGGATCAGACACTGAAATCTTTCGTGCGGCAAATGTGATGTAGGTCACCTCGCGAAAGATTTCAGTGCCCTGGTCAGCGAGGTGCCAACTGAAATCTTTCCCGCCATCCGACACGCGCAGCAGGTCCGCCCACGACTCGGTCGACTCGCGCAGTCCCTCGGCCAGCGCGATCAGTTCCTTGGTCCCGTCCAGGCGGACGCCGAGCAGGACCAGCACGCACGAGTGTGTCTGCCCGAGCCGGACCTTCGGGTGGACCCCGTCGGCCCACACGTAGACGAAGTCGCCATCGCCCCACTGCCGCGTCAGCCGGGTCACCGTCGCCGACGACAGACCGGCCGTCGAGCCCAGGAACTGCTCCAGCGCGGGCACGAAGTCCCCGGACGACAGTCCGTGCAGGTAGAGCAGCGGCAGCACCTCGGAGACCTTCGGGGACTTGCGGCACCACGGCGGCAGGATCTTGGAGGAGAACCGCTTGCGCTCGCCGGTGGCCTCGTCCACGCGGCGGTCGTTCACCCGCGGTGCCCGCACCTCGACCGGGCCGGCGGCAGTGACGACGGTCCTGGGCCGGTGATGGCCGTTGCGGACCACCAAACGTCAGCCCGCCTCATCAGTCTCGGCAGCCAACCAGGCTATGTACTGGTTGACTTCCGCTTCCAGCGCCGCGGCGAGCATCCGCCGGACGCCCTCACGGACGATCTCGTCGATCAGGGAGCCGGACTGGGTGGAGCCATCCTCGGTGACTACGCTGAGCGCGGGCGTGCCTTCCCGACCCGCGCGCCAACGCGGGCCTACTCGGTGACCATCACAGGATCATTCGGGAAGGTACGCCCTCCGCATTCCACCCGGGGCTGATCCACAGGTCTTGAGCATTGCTCGCCCTCCGGTGACCACGATGGCCGAACAGGCCGTATAGGCGGTCAAGGAAGGCAAGGTCTGCCTCGTCCGGGCCGCCGTGACGCCCGATCCTGAAGGTGGAGATGTCCACGCTCGACCGGGCCCTTGGGGTGGTGATGTGCAGGTCGAAGGAGGGTCCACCGTCCAGTTGGGTGCTCATTCGATGGGAGAAGGAGTGCCCGGGTCGGGGGCCATTCATCTGCCATACCTGGATCCTGTCGGCTCACGCCCCCGGAGGCCGCCGCTTCCGCTCCGCAGCCGTAACCGACTCGCGTGCCAGGGCCCCAGTCCGTTAGAGGCCATCCGCGAGCTGCCAGGGGCGTCGGGTGTCAGCGGGCAAACCCTCCCTTGGGCTGGATGATCTCCAGATTCGTGCCGTCCGGGTCGTTGAAGTACGCGACCCTGGTGCCCAGGGCTCCCTCAGGAGTTACTTCACCCGCCAGGAACGTGTACTGGTCGCCCAGAAACTCGTACCCGGCCTCCCGCATCCGCTGATACACAGCTTCGAAGTCGTCGACCTGGAAGCACAGGTGCATGGACCCGGGCCGGTTCGCCTTCCCGTCGGTGCGCTCGCCGACCGGGTCCTGGAACTGAATGAGGTCGATACCGAGACCCTCTATGTTGATGGTGGCATATCGCAGCTTCGCGTTTGACAAGCCTTGGGAGCCACCGAACGGGACGCTGTCCATAGTCCCTTGCGCAACGGGTTCCCGTCCGGTCAGAGCTTGGTAGAACGCGACGGAGGCATCCAAATCCGAGACCGAGATCCCGACGTGGGCTGGCTGGGCCAGATTCATCGGGGTGCCAGCAACAGTCATGATGCTCTTCCCTTCCTTCACGACGAGCTCAGGAGGCCGGTTAGACCGGTGATGCGTGCCTTCCTCCGAGTTCCCGAGTGCACAGGGCTTAGACATCCCACCGGCTCCCGTTAGGCGACTGCCGGTTTCCGACGCGCTGAGGGAGGATCTGTACCTGATCGGGGCTGGCCTGCCCCGCCGGTCGAGATGAGGAGCACTCTGTATTCCACCGCGCTGAGCGTCCGCTTGACACGGCCTCCTACGGCCCCCGGCTCTCAGGCAGACGTGGTAACAATTGCTGTCTGAATTGAGAGAGCGAGGCAGGGCAGGCCGCCCTGCCGAGGAACCGGACGCGTCGAGCGGGTTGTCCGAGGAAATCATTGGGACCAGTGGCGACGGCTCACATGGCCGGGGCCCTGGTCATGGATGGGCCAGAAGAGATCGGTTAGGCACGCCTTCTCGATGCCTGCCGTGCCGCGGCCGCCTTTCCTTCGCCCGACCTACCTTTTCGACTGGTGCCGGGGCTGGTACTCCAGCTGTAGATCGTGGTCTTGCTGGTCGGGCACCAGGATTCGTAGCGAAGCGGCGCCCGCCTCGAATGGTCGGGGGGGGAAGCGGTCACTGACGCAGCGGCGCACCGAGTGCGTTATGGGTTAGACAGCGTCTGGAAACGGGGGTCGGCAAGGCTGTCGGCCAGGGCTTGCCGAATCTGAGCGGCCAACTCGAGATTGGACCCTTCGGCGGCTTCCTGTCCCAAAGCCTGCAGCACCCTGATGCCTTCGTTTGCTCTGCCCTGCTGAATCAGAAGTCGGCCTTCCAGCACGGACAGCCTCATTGCACCACGGAGCGGTTGTGGATCGTCGACGGCACCCTCATCCCGTTCCGCGACCGCAAGGTCGGCGCCTCGAGCCGCAACTACCGGTTCTCCGCGAACGTGCAGGTCATCATCGATGCCGATACCCGCCTGGTCGTGGCCACCGCCGTCCGGCTCCGGGCAACATGGCCGACGCTCATGTCTGGCGCAACTGCGGGTTGCCGGAGCAGTGCCAGGGAGGCACGATGCTCGGCGACGGCGCCTACGTCAACACCGGCCTGGTCGTCCCGCACCGCAAACGACCCGGCCGGGCGCTGCTGGTCGGCGAGGAAGCCGACAACGCCGAGCATCGCCGGGACCGTGTGCGGGTCGAGCAAGCGATCGGCCGACTGAAGAACTACAAGATCCTTTGGGACTGCCGACAGCACGGCCATGGCCTCCATCACGCCGTCCAAGCGGTCGCGCACATGCACAACCTCGCTCTGTCCGCGTGATCCGAACAGCCGACGACGGGCCCTGACCTGCAAACTCACGGCCTTCTGCAACGCGCTTGGTCGGGCTGCAGAGGAGGTCGGAGGCAGTCAGAGAAAAGCGCTCCGATTCGACCGGGGTTCGACCCGAGCTGCTCGGAGCCAGTCAGAGGCAATCGCCCTCTGTTTGGTCCCGAATCGGCCGAGGTCGGGGCGGTGTCGAACGGGTCACGACTCCTCTGGCGGCACTCCGAGTCGTTCTCGGTCGAGCCGCGTTGGGGACGTCTGCCTCTGATGCGGGGCCAGGCATACGAAGGCCTCCAGGACGGCAATCCTGAAGGTCTTCGCTTGGCACCGATTGAAGGTCGGCTCCGGACACCACCCGTGGGTTTAGCGGGCCTGGGTGGCGTCCACGTCCTTGCGAGACGACCCCACAGTGCCACACCACACCCCAGCAGACGGACTCACCCCGACGTCCAATTCACCCGAGCGAGCGACTGGGCCTTCACCGGCTGCCTCCGGCTGCGGCTGACCTGGCTCTGCTTGGCGATCTCACCGGCCGCTAAGCGGCGGGGAGCTACAGCGGGCTGGGCTCCGACCGCCGGAGCGTCGTCCTGCGCGCGGACCACCAGGGCGCGGCCGAGCACGGTCACCGGGTCACCGCAGCCATCGCCTGCCACGTGGCTCGTGCCGACGGCACCGTCGACCAGCTCACGCAGCTCCTGCTGCACCCGGAGCACGAAGGCGGACGGCACATCCGCAACATCGCGCTGCGTTCCGGGCAGTCGCGCGCCCTGGACTACGTCCGCCGGTGTGGGCCAGCGCCTCGGATGCAATCAGCACCACCATCGCGCTGAGTTCCCGGCATGAAGCGTACGAAGTCCTCGCCGCACTGCGCGACCGGATCGAAACGACACCGTGGCGCGGGGAGCGTGGGCGGAGAGCCCTGCGGGTGCTGCGGGCTCACCTGAACTTCGCCGAGGGGCACGCTGCCGTATGGCGGGCATCGGCGACGAGATCGCGTTTGAGACGAAGGTGGATGGCCAAGGCGGTGGTCCGCAAGGCCATAGCAGCCCGGATTCCGTTTGGCTGGGTGACTGCGGATGCGGCCTACGGGTTCAGCAAGGGCTGGCGGTTCGAACTGGAGCAGGCGGACGCCTTCCACGTCATGGCCACCACCCGGCACGACACGGTCGTCACCCGCTGGTCCATCGATCACCCCGTTACGACCTGTTCCCCGGCCTGCCGCGGCAGAAATGGACACGCCGTTCCTGCGGCGAGGGCGCCCACGGCCGACAGATCTATGACTGGGCCCGGTGCGGCCCTGGCACCGGGAGGACCGCCGGCATTGGGCCCTCGCCCGCCGCAGCGTCAGCAGGCCCGGGGAGATCTTCTACTACATCGCCTACTGTCCCGCCGAAACCACACTCGACGAGCTCATCCGTATCGCCGGAAGCCGGTGGGCGGTCGAGATATGCTTCCAAGCCGCCAAGCAGGAATACGGCCCGGACGACAGCCAAGTCCGCCGCTATCCCGACTGGCACCGTCACATAACCCTGGGCACGGCCGCCCCCGCCTGCCTCACCGACCGCTGCCCCACCCCCATCGAACACATCCTGCATGGTCGACATGGCGCCGACGACGCCAGCACCAAGCCCGCATCAGCCACTACAAACGACGCGGCCACAGCCCCTGAAAACTGCCCAGCAATCAGCAAACATCGTTGCAGAACTAGACCTAACGAAGCACCGCTAGCCGCCGAAGAACCCGCCGCCGAAGCCGTGTCCGTGTTCCTCGGCCCCGGTGGGTGCCGTGGTGGGTGCGGTGGAGCCGTCGGCCGCCTTGAAGCCAGCCTTGTCCAGGGCAGACTGGAGGGACGCGGCATAGCTCTGGCTGGTGTAGGTCGCACCGCTGACCACGTCGATCGCGGCGCTCTGCTTGGCTAGGGCACTCTGGCGCAAGGCCGGGATTGCAGCGTTGCTGATCTGCACGGACTGGGGCTCATTACTGGGGATTTGCAGTGGCTTGACGTCTGTGATCTTCCCGCTCTTGATGGTGACTTGCACCTGGGTGTCGCCGAACTGGGTACTGATGACCGCACCGGTGACGGTAGTGGTAGAGCCGCTCTTCGAGACGGTGGCGTCCTGGCCGGTCGAGGAAGAGGGCGAGGATGAAGAGGAGGATGAGGAGGCAACCGTCGGGGTGAGCTCATGGGGTTTGAACAGCAGCACGCCGGTGGTGCCGATCACGGTCGCGACCAGGACGATCGGTGCACGTCGCATGGGAATCTCCAGATAGTGAGGGGACTGCGGCTGGTGCGGGTTCTCAGAACGCGAAGTCCTCGCGATGGATGTGGCGGGCGGGTACCCCGGTATCCCCGGCGGCGGTGACGACCGCACGGGTGAACTCGTCGGGGCCGCAAACGAAGACGTCCCGGTCAGCGATGTCGGGGACCAGGGCGTGCAGGGACGGCGCGTCCAGCCGGACCTCCTCCCGCGGGCCGGTCAATGTGTGCAGCAGACCGTGACGTTTGGTGATCAGACGCTCGAACTCGTCGAGGTGGGCGATGTCTTGGGGGCGCCTGCCACGCAGCAGGACGACGACGTGGGTGTCTCGCGGCAGGTCGTCGAGGAGGGCGCGGATGGGGGTCGTGCCCACGCCGGCGCCGACGAGCAGGACGTTCCGGGACTGGCGTGCATCGGCGGTGAAGACCCCGTACGGGCCCTCGAACGCCACCCTGGTGCCCGGAGTCAGCCGGGGCAGGGCTGTGCTGTGGTCGCCCAGCTCTTTGACGGTGATGCGGAGATGACCCGCCTGGGGCGCGGCCGACAGCGAGTAGGGGTGGGCCTGCCACCACATCTCGCGGCGCAGGAACCGCCACATCATGAACTGGCCGCCCGCCGTGGGAAGGTTCTCCAGTTGCCGCCCACGGAGCACGATGGACCACGTGTTCGGCCCCACGCAGGACACCTGGGCCACGCGCAGGTCGTGCCGGACGGATCGGTACAGCGGCAGCCCGACTCGGAAGGCGAGGACGACGATGAGGGCGCCCACCCACAGCGAGGTCCACCAGGCCGTAGCCAGCGGGTGCCCCACGAACGGCGCGCCCGTGTCGATCTGGTGGACGAACGAGAGGCCGAGGCCCAGGTAGGTGTAGAGGTGGACGGCCCACCATGTCTCGTACTTCATCCGGCGTCGCGCCCGCCGGTAGGAGGTGATCCCGGCGGCCAACAGCAGGGTGCTGCCCACGGAGGCTGACAGGACACCGGGGTAGCTCCACAGCAGTCGGCCGATCTCCGCCAGGATCCCGGTACGCGCTGCGCGTGCGTATCCGACGGTGATCAGCACGGCGTGGGCCAGCAGCAGGTACAGCCCCCAGGGAGCCAGTCGCCGGTGCCAGACGATCAGCCGGTCCTGGCCCAGGGCGCGTTCAAGCGGGGGGATGCGTGCCGACAGCAGGATGACGATGACCATGACGTAGCCGCTGAGCATGCCGGCGACGCGACCGAGTGCGGTGGCGAGACCGCCCGGCGCGTTCAGGGCGCTGACGGTCTGGGCGCCGATACTGAGCGCGAGTGAGATGCCCAGACCGAGTCCGGCGGCCGCGGCCAGCGCGTCGACGACGAGCGGGCGCCGGGGAGCGGGAAACTTGCGAGCCGTCCGTACGTAGCGCTGGGAAGAGGGGGGCACGGACGGCGGGGGCCAGCTGCGCGGACGAGCGGACGGCTTGGGCGGCGGCTGCTGGGAGAGACCGGGCGTGGTCACGGGGACTCCTTTACTGGATCGGCCAGGGGGAAATCCGGGGTGACATACACGCGTTCGTCGTCCAACACGGTCATTGCCTCGTACCGGTCGAGCCTCAGTGTCCAGTCGACGGCTCCGCGTCCCATGGCGAAGGCCGCGGTCGCGTACGCGTCCGCAGTACCCAGGTCGGGGCCGCAGACGGTGACGGACAACAAGCCGGTGGGGGCAGTTCGGGTATGCGGGTCGATGATGTGTGCACCGCGCTCATAGGTTCCCGAGGTCGCCACCGCGAGGTCGTTGGCGTGCACCACTGCGGCCACGGCGCCGCGGTCCTGGGGGTGCTGGATCCCGATCCGCCAAGGCGGACCGTCTCCGCCTGTGCCGCCGCGACTGCCCCGGCAGATGACGTCTCCGCCCGCCGTCAGACAGAAGTCGGTGAACCCCCACTCCGCCAACATGTCCGCGGCCCGCTGCAACGACCAGCCCTTCACCAGGGCGGACGGGTCCAGCAGCCCCGTCGCCCACACGTCGAAGTACCCGGCAGTCTCCCGACGGAGTTCCTCGCATCTGCCGAGCACCAATTCCACCTCGACGCCCGCCTGCTCCGGCAGCAACTCGTCGCGGCCGATACGGGAGACAGCGCTGTCCGGGCGGTAGGTACTGAAGAGCGCGTCGACCTCGTGCAGCCAGCGCACCACCCGGCGGGCACCCGACTCGGCCTCATCCTTACCGCAGCGGCGCAGGTCGATGGAGACGACGGTGCCCATCACGTGCTCGACATGGACGTATCGTGCGGGCAGGCCGGTCGCAGAGTCGGCAGGGCCTTGAACACTGCTCATGGGGGCTCCTCGGGACGTGACGGGGACTATGGCCACCTTCTCGACCGGACTTCTGAGTTTCCTGTCATATCGGCCGGGATACGGGCTGTCCGGCCGGTTTCAAAGAGAAATCTCAGCCAGCACCACGGTGAGCACCGTCAAACCGGGCCCCTTCATGATGGTCAGCGCCCCTTGCCGACGGCCGCGATGGAGATGCCCGGCCGCGCAGTCCGTGCTGGCAGATGAAGGCCGTGCGCGAATACATCGGTGAACGTTATATGGCTCGGGACGCTGGCACTGAGCCCTAGTGCAGCAGGTCCATGACCCGGTTAACAGCAGGTTGCGGAGCAATGCTCAAGACCTGTGGATCAGCAGGTGGAACGCGGAGTGCGTACCTTCCCGGTGGTCCCTTGACGGTCATCGAGTAGGCCCGCGTTGCAGCGCGGGTCGGGAAGGCACGCCCGTGCTCAGCGTAGTCACCGAAGACGGCACCACCCAGTCCGGCGCCCTGATCGACGAGATCGTCCGCGAGGGCGCCCGCCGGATGCTCGCCGCCGCACTGGAAGCCGAAGTCAACCAGTACATAGCCGAGTTGGCAGGAGAGCGTGACGAGCGTGGGCATCGCCTGGTTGTCCGCAACGGCCATCACCGGCCCAGGACCGTGGTCACCGCGGCCGGCTCGGTCGAGGTCACAGCGCCGCGAGTCAACGATCGCCGCGTCGATGACGAGACCGGCGAGCGCAAGCGGTTCTCCTCCAAGATCCTTGCCCCGTGGTGCCGTAAGTCCCCGAAGATCTCCGAAGTCCTGCCGCTCCTCTACCTGCACGGCCTGTCCTCCGGGGATTTCGTGCCCGCACTGGAGCAGTTCTTCGGCTCCGCGTCCGGCCTGTCGTCCGCGACGGTGACTCGGCTGACGAAGCAGTGGAGCGACGACCACGCCGCCTTCCAGCAGCGGGACCTGTCAGACCGGGACTACGTCTACGTGTGGGCGGACGGTGTCCATCCCAAGGTTCGGCTCGGGCAGGCGCATTCTTGCGTCCTGGTCCTGCTCGGGGTCCGCCTCGACGGATCCAAGGAGCTGATCGCGCTGGCCGAGGGGCTTCGGGAGAGCACGGAGTCATGGGCCGACCTGCTGCGAGACTGCCGCCGCCGCGGCATGCGCGACCCGGAGCTCGTGGTCGGAGACGGTGCGATGGGGCTCTGGCGGGCCCTGGCCGAGGTGTTCCCCGCCGCCCGGCATCAGCGCTGCTGGGTCCACAAGGCCCGCAATGTCTCGAACTGCCTTCCGAAGTCAGCACAGTCGAGCGCGACGAAGGCACTGCAGGAGATCTACAACGCTGAAGACCGCGCCCACGCCGAGAAGGCGATCGAGACCTTCGCGAAGACCTACGGCACGAAGTGGCCCAAGGCCGTCGCGAAGATCACCGACGACGCCGAGGAACTGTTGGCGTTCTACGACTTCCCGGCCGAGCACTGGGTCCACCTGCGGACCACGAACCCGATTGAGTCGACGTTCTCCACGGTCAAGCTCCGCACGAAGGTCACCCGCGGGGCGGGCAGCCCTGCTGCGGCCCTGGCGATGGTGTTTAAGCTGGTCGAGTCCGCCCAGGCCCGCTGGCGCGCGATCACCGGCGCCCATCTCGTGCCCCTGGTCCGCGCCGGGGCTGTCTTCGAGAACGGCCTCCTCGTCGAGCGCGAGCAGCAGGTAGCTTGATCACGTCAGAGAGCGGTCGGCCGGGCCATGGCGGGGCCAGTCCAGCTGCATAGATCTTGATCTATCCTCAGTCCTTCACAACCGGGACAGGGGTGATCAGACAATGGCGTATCGGATTGGGGACGAAGTGATCGTCTCTTGCGAGCCGGCAAGCGCTCGGGTCGTCTCGGTGAATGCGACCCACATCTGTCTCCAATGGCCATGGGGAGAGATCGACAGCTCCAGGCAAGTTCGCTGGGACGGGACATTCCATCTCCCATGGGCCGACTCAAGCCGTGAGTGGTCCCCCTATCACTTCGAGCCGGCACCTCCTGCCCTCCGAGCAGGAGACGTCTGCCGGTGTCGATCCCTCCCACTCGCCTCTGCGTGGGGCACTACGAGGAGTACGAGCCTCCCCGCGACTTCGGCTGGGTTCCCGCCCCCACCGCCGGAATCTACGTCGTGCCACCAGAGAGTTTCGATCCGGAGGACGTGGACGAGACCGCGGGTTGCATGCTCTACCTCGGCGGAGCGGAGCCCCACCGAGTCGAACATGTCCAGGACTGAGTCGCCAACCGCACCTCATCTCGTCCACAGGTCTTGACTATTGCTCCAGGTTGCGTCAGGGTGTCCGTTTGCCGAAACTACGGGCCTGGAGACTGCGTGGTCGCTCGCCGCCGGGCAAGGCCGAGGTGAGCATGCACAGCCGCCATCGGCGCCACTCGTTACGGCATGCGGCGCGAGGAGTGCTCTGGCTCCGGCAGTCCCTTGAACAGGGGCAGCAGGATGTCCTCGACGATGCGGATGATGGACTCCTCCGGCACCGGAAGGCCCTGCAGGGACTCCGCGCGCATCAACGCCATGGGCAGTGCAACGACCCGCGCGGGGATGGCCGCGCCGCTGTACTCGCCTCGCTGCGTTGCACGTTGGAGGATGCGCTCCAGGGCCGGGCGGAGGTCCACCTGGCCAACCCGGGTGTACAGCAGCCGCGTCAGTTCCGCATCATTCAGCATTGCTGCGTTCAACTGTCCGACGACCTCGGGGGAAACGTTTGCGAACCGATCCGCGAGCGGGCGGAGCAGGGCGATGAGGTCGGAACGCAAATCACCGTGATCCTCGTCCGGGTTGCTCGAGGTGGGGACCTTGTCGAGGATGGCGGCCAGCAACAGTTCGGCCCGGCTCGACCAGCGCCGATACAGCACCGGCTTGCTGGTTCCCGCGCGGGCGGCGACCGCATCCATGGTGACATTTTCATAGCCGTCGGTGACCAGTACGTCCCAGGCTGCGCTGAGGATGGCTGCTTCGAGTGCAGCTCCCCGGCGCCGTGTCCGGACGCCCGGCTTCGCGGTAGGCCCCTCTGTCTGACCGGCCACGTCTCCCCCGACTCGCACATACCTGTCGATTTCGGCAGGCGCCTCCTCAAGGTACCACGGTTCCTTCTGATCGCCCGGGAGTGACCGGTGCCCCAAGAAGCCAGCACGGCGACGAACCGGCTGGCTGCCCGGGGACCTCATGTTTCCTGCTGCGGCCTGCGGTGCGGCGGGAAGCGCCGAAACCATCGGCCTTACCCGCCGACAGCGGCATCGAGATCACAGCAGAGCTATCCGCGCCCTGTCGCATCTGCCACCTGACCGGGCCGGTCACAGGGCGGGAAAAATCGGTTATCAGCCAACAAAAGCCACCGACCAGCCAACCGATGGGTGCACGGTTCAACACTGCCAGGCCCGCTGCCGAGACACCCCCCTTCCGCGCCAGCCACAGTCACTATCGAAGCCACACAGCACAGCCGCGTCTGCCTCTTTCCAGGAGATCCTTCCGCCAAGGCCAACACGCGCAACGCCCGTCACTCGCCCACTTCCGCCCGGCTCGGGCCGGCATGACCTCTGGCGACCCACGCGATTGCCTCAAGCGGGAAACCGTGGTTTCCTGCATAAGGTACTAGAGTTTCTTAATCGAAGGCGGGCACGTGAGCAGTGAAAGCGCAGTCGTCATCGTGGGAGCAGGACCAGTCGGACTCGTACTCGCATCCGAGCTGGAGATCGCCGGAGTCCACGCCGTGATCGTCGAGCAGCTGTCCGAACCCGACCCGCTGCAAAAGGGCCGGGGTGTCGGCGTGTTGGGCAGCGAAGCGTTGCGCCGCCGGGGGCTAGGGCGCCGTCTGTACAGCCAGCACCAGGCCGGCAGAGTCAACTACCAGCAGGACATGGGCAGCGCGTTCGGCCACTTCGCCTGGATCCACAAGCTGACCCCCACGCACCTGATCCCCGAGGGGGACAACCGGATGGGGGCCGCCCTCTGGCAACCCGAACTGGAACAGGTACTCACCGAACACGCCACCAAGCTCGGCGCTACGGTGCTGCGCAGCCACCGCGTCACTGCATTGACACAGGACACCACGGGCGTCGAGCTGACGGTGGAAACCCCAGAGGGCGACCGTCAGTTCAAGGCGGCCTATGCCGTGGGATGTGACGGCGGCCGGTCCTCAGTCCGCAAGCTCGCCGGATTCGATTTTCCCGGCGTCGACGGCGGCTTCCTCACCAGGATTGCCCGGCTCAAGGTCGCCGACCCCGAGACATTTCCCGCACCGGTCAACTCCCCCCGGGGACGCCTGCAACACGGCGGCGTCCACGATGGATGGGTCCGTGTGCGGGTGACCGAGCCCATCGACAAAAGCGTGAACCGTGACCACGCCCCCCTGACCGAGACCGAAATACGCGAGGCGATCAACCGGACCAGCGGCGCCTCCCCTGTGATCCTCGAGATGCGGGAAGGGCGTCGCACCCAGGACAACTCGCGGCACGCAGCCACCTACCGCATGGGCCGGGTCCTCCTCGCCGGTGACGCTGCCCACGTGCACTCCCCCATGGGCGGCCAGGGCCTCAGCCTCGGCATCATGGACGCCGTGAACCTCGGATGGAAGCTCGCTGCAGTCGTCCAGGGGACCAGCGACGCCCGGCTCCTCGACACCTACACCAGCGAACGCCATCCAGTCGGCGCAGGTGTCGTCCACAACACCCGCGCGCAGACGGCGCTGCTGGCAGCCACCCCCTACGTCGAGGCTCTCCGCGACATCTTCAGCGACCTCATGGACCTTCCCCAGGTCAACCGCTTCATCGGCGGCATGCTCACCGGCATCAACGTGCGCTACCAGCTGCCCTACGCCCCGGGAAGCGATCACGACCTGATCGGCGGCCATCTGCCGGACTTCGTCGTCGACGACGCCACCCTGTACTCGCTCATGCGCGACGGCCGGCCCGTCCTGCTGTATACACCCCCGGCTGAGTCCGCCGCAGCAGCAGCGCGGCCTTGGGCGGATCGGCTGCACGTCGTCGATGCGCTCGTCCTCGGCCGACGCGATCTCACCGCCGCCCTCATCCGGCCCGACGGCGTGCTCGCCTGGGCCGCCACCCCAAATGCCTCGCCGGACACCGATGCTCTCATTGAGGCCCTGGGCACATGGTTCGGGACGGGCACGCCGCTTCAGGTGCAGACGACGCAGTAACGCCCGGCCAACCGACCGACCGGAACCGCCATTTGGCTTAGCACCGCGAACCCCAAAAGACGCCACGGCCTCGGCCACCAAGTGCGCCGCGTATCCATAGGGGCGCCAGCCCACCTGTTCCTGCGGCAGGTGGGCTCGCCCCTTGTCGCGCCCCCCACACAGGCTTACTTGCAGCTCTCCGGTACTGCACAGTACGGGCCGCGAGCGGGTGGGACGTTGCGGTGCCTCATCGGCCCTTTCTCTCGCCGCGGAGGGGCAGTCCGCAACTGCGGTAGATCTCGTCTAGGACGCCCATGTTTGCCACGGCGTCTGCCGACGACGTGATGACGGGACCTCCATCGCGCACTGCCGAGGTGAATGCCGCGAGCTGGCAGACGTAACTCGACGGTTGGCGAGGCAGGCGTTCCCGTCTCACGACGCGGCCCCCGTCGTGCGATGCGCGGACGGTGAGTTGGTGGTAGAGCTGCGGCATCACGAAATTGGTCACCCGCAGTTCACCCGCCGACCCGATGGCCCGGGCTCGGATCGACAGCACGCGCCGCGACCACATCGACGCACGTACTCTGCCGGTTACCCCGCCCGGGAACGTCAGCTCTGCGGTCATCGCACGGTCGACACGCCGGTCCTTGCGCAGTGTAAGCATCTGTGCGGTGGTCACCGTCGGGTCGCTTCCGGCGAGAAGTCGTACGGCGTGCACGGCGTAACAGCCTGCGTCCATCGCCGCTCCGCCCGCGAGTGCGTAGTCGTAGCGGATGTCACTGAACCGAGGCAGCGGGAAACACACCTCGGCCTCCACGCGGTGCAATTCACCGAGTTCGCCGCTATTCGCGATCTCAAGCATCCGAGCGGCAAGTGGGTGGTGGCGGTAGTGAAAAGCTTCCATCACCACCAGACCACTGCGTGCGAAAGCCGCGTCGGCGGCTTTCGCGACCCGTTCAGCCTCATCACGGTTGGCGGTCATGGGCTTCTCGCACAGCACGTGCTTGCCGGCCTGCAGTGCCTTGAGGGTCCACTCTGCGTGCAGGCTATTGGGGAGAGGCACGTAGACGGCGTCCACCTGGGGATCGGCAAGCAGCGTTTCGTAATCGGCGTGCACGACGGGGATGTCGTGTTTGCGGGCAAACTTCTCGGCACGAGTGCGGTCGCGAGCCGCCACTGCGGTCACAGTCACGCCGGATACCTGACGTGCCGGATTGATCAATGCGCTCGGTGCGATGGCGGCAGCTCCGAGCAATCCGATCTTGAGCCCTGGGGACATGTGGATCATTGTGCCAGCCGTGTCGTGCATCGCGGAATCTCCGCTCCGGCGCTTCTTGTGAACTCCCGGACCTACAGCGGCAGTTGCGCCTCCGAGGCGTGGGCATCTCCGAGCAGGAACCTGGCGGAGTCCGCGGAGACAAGGAGTTCCAGCGCGACAGCCAGAGCCGCGGCACGCTCCTCTTTTGTACTGTTCCCGATTCCCGCCAGCGCTTGGGGGGCTCCATGGACGACGAGCAGGGCGAGGACGCAACGGAGCTGGCTGGCAAGGTCGGCCTCGGGGTCCAGGAAGAGGTCCATGAGGCCCTTCATGACGTCGCGGTACGTGGCCGCAATCGCGAGGTTACGCAGGGCGCCGCCGTTGTCCTGGAAGATTCCGAAAAGCGGCGTGACGTGAGCGACTTCGGCTGCGTAACGGCGCAGCGCCTCCTGCCGGGTGCTCGGTCCGGGCGCTTGGCCTTGCATCCAGGCGATGAGGGCTTCGACCGGTCGGATCCGCTCCGCGAAGAGGGCAGTGAGGATGTCCTCCTTCGTCTTGAAGTGGTAATA
Organism: Streptomyces sp. NPDC091972; assembly: GCF_044756385.1. Lineage (NCBI taxonomy): Bacteria > Bacillati > Actinomycetota > Actinomycetes > Kitasatosporales > Streptomycetaceae > Streptomyces > Streptomyces sp. NPDC091972. The sequence continues at coordinate 193,421 of NZ_JBIVSV010000015.1, forward strand.
CACGGCCGCCTTGGTGACGCCGAGGTGCTCCGCGATTTCCCGTAGCGAGGTCTTGTCGTATCCCTTGGCGGTGAAGAGCTTGAGAGCCGTCTGCGTGATGCGGTCGCGGGTGGTACCTGCAGTCATCGTGCGTGTGCCGCCTGTCTTCGGCATTGCATGGGAGGGGGCGGCCATGTCAGCCGGCCGAACGGGGGGCGGCTGAGGGGGTGGACGGCTGACCCGGCGCAAGCGCATCCGCCGACTTGGATGCGGTACTCGATTCGCCGGCGTAACCGCGCAGGGGGACGTGGCGAATGAACAGGGCGAACACGATGCCGATCACTGCGGTGCCCGCGCCCCAGGCGAAGGCGGTGTCGATGCCGTCGCTGACGGCCTGGGCGAAGGAGTGTCGCACCGCCTCGGGCAAAGCGCGCAGCACCTCGGGGGTCATCTGGGCCACCGTGCCGGCGGAGCCGGCCGTATGGGCCACGGCGCCTGCTCCAGAGGTGAAGGAGTCAGCGAGGGTGTGGGTGTAGAGGGCACCGAGGACAGAGACGCCGAGAGAGCCGCCCATGTTACGCAGGAACGTGGCGGCGCCGGTGGCGGCGCCCATATCGCGTGGTGGAGCGCTGTTTTGGGCGATGAGCATGGTGGTCTGCATCAGGCAGCCCATGCCGGCACCGAGGACGACCATGTAGAGCGAGGTGAGGATGCGTGAGGTGTCGGGGCCCATGGTGGCGAAGAGGAGGAGTCCGGTCGACATCAGCACACTGCCCGCGATCGGTATGGCGCGATAGCGGCCGGTACGGCTGATCAGGGCGCCGCCACCGAGGGAGAACGTCATGGCGGCGATCATCATCGGCATCAGCAACAGTCCGCTACTGGTGGCCGAGGAGCCTTGTACGTACTGCTGGAATTGCGGCAGCAGGGTCACTCCGCCGAACAGTGCGAAACCGACGACGAAGCTGAGGGCGCCGGACAGGCTGAAGTTGCGGTTTGTGAAGACCGACAGCGGCATGATCGGCTCTGCGACGCGGCGTTCGACCAGGACGAATGCCGAGAAGCCCACCACGGTGGCCAGGACCAGACCGACGATCACCGGCGAGTTCCACGCGTACTCGGTGCCGCCCCAGCTTGTAATCAGAACCAGCGTGGTGATCCAGGTGGTGAGCAGCACGGCACCCGCCCAGTCGACATCCACCCGACCGGAAGATCGGGGCAGCTTCGCCAGGACGAACCAGCACACCATGAGCGCGACGATGCCCAGCGGCAGATTCACGTAGAAGGCCCAGCGCCAGGTGAGATGGTCGGTGATGAAGCCGCCGGCCAACGGACCGCCGATCATGGCAACCGGCATGACGGCCATCATCATGCCCTGGTACTTACTGCGGTCCCGAGGCGGGATGATGTCGGCCAGTACCGCCATGACGCCCACCATCAAACCGCCCGCACCCAGCCCCTGCAGGGCACGGAACCCCACCAGCTCCCCCATGTTCTGCGACATACCGCACAGCGCGGAGCCGATCAGGAAGAGGGCAATGGAGGACAGGAAAGTGATGCGGCGGCCGAGCAGGTCACCCAATTTGCCCCAGATCGGGGTGGCGGCAGTTGAGGCAAGGATGTAGCCGGTCGTCACCCAGGCAAGGTGGTTGAGGCCTCCGAGGTCGCCCACGATCGTGGGCAGCGCGGGCGCCACGATCATGTTGTCCAGCATGGCCAGTAGCATGGCGACAACCAGCCCGCTCATCGTCACCATGATCTCGCGGTGGGTGAAGCGTGGCAGTTGGGCCATCTCGGCGTCGGCCGATGCCGATGCTGTCTGCGTCACGGTGCACGGCCCTTTCAGCAAAGGACGGCCACCCGGCACGCACAGAAAGGCCGGGCGGAGTGTTCGGACGAAGCAGGCCGGTTCCACTCAGACCCTTCGACCCTATGCCATCACTTACCGGCCGGTTAGTAGATTACTTGTCGCCCGGTAAGTTGGCAAGCCGGTGCCGCGCGACGACGATCGAGTTAGGCGTTCCAACGGGAAGCGCCTCACGGGAGGGGGCGAGGATGCCAGGGGCAGGGCAACGACGGGGCAGCGATACGAAGGCCGAGATTCGTCAGGTGGCCATCGAGCTGTTCACCGCGCAGGGATACGAGGCAACCTCCCTGCGGGAGATCGCCGAGCGTCTGGGCATCACCAAGGCCGCCCTGTATTACCACTTCAGCAGCAAGGAGGACATCGTCCGCTCTCTGTTCACCGAATACCTTGATGCCCTCGACGCCACGGTCGCCTGGGCTAGGGAGCAGCCCGCCGGGCCGGACCTGCGGATCCGCGCCGTGGACCGGATGGTCGATCTCGCGAGCGGGGACGGTATGCCTGTCATACGGTTCGCGCTCGCCAACCAGCGCGTTGTGCGCGACCTATATCCCGGCCGGGAGAATGCCGTCGCCCGACTCAGCGAACTCTTCAAGATCCTCGCCGGGCCGGCGGCGACGGTCGAGGAAGAATTGCGGCTGCGCGCCGCACTGCTCAGCGTCAACATCGTGCTGCTGGCCTCGCAGGGGCTGACAGCGCCCGACGAGAAGATCAGCGCGGTCGCCCGGGACATCGCCCACCTGCTCATGCCGGCCGGTGCACCCCGTGACGGCGCCGGAAGCGATGGCCCCAGCGCCTGACCTCCTTTGCCACGAGCGGAAGTTTGCCCGTAGCAGTGCTCCGTGCCGCTGTCAGCAGCTTCGCGGCCCTCTTGTGACGAGCTTCCGGTCGCAGGCCGGTTCGGCTTCCTCCTCCGAGCGTGGCGCGAGCACCATCCGCACTAAGGGTGTTTGCCCTGCGCTGTTTCGGCATGGGCTTGGCGCGCCGCCTCGAGCGCCATCGCCAGCCTCTGCGGCTCCCGCGTCGACAGATACAGGTACGGCGTGGGGTCCTCGGGGTCGACGACCTCAACGCGCAGCGCAGTCGGGATGTACGCGCGCAGCAGCAGGAACGCCCGGGTGTCGGCCTTGTACGTCCGCCAAGCGCGAGCCTGCTCCTCATCCAGCACATCCGCCTCGCCCAGCGCACCAACCGGGATCTTGGCCTCGCCCGCGATCAGGAAACCGCCCACTACACGAATACGCGGCGAGCCATACGCGCTGACGACAAGTGCCGCCATGGCCGTACCGCCGACCAGGCCGCCGAGCAGTGGTAGAGGGCCAAAGGGGAGAAAGATGAGGGCGAAGGAGACACCCAAAAGAAGACTGTTCAGCCACCACGAGCGGGGGGCAGCGAGGCGTTCTTCGTAGGAAGCGGTGGAAGGCTGCATACGGCCAAGCTTGGCACGGCATCCTGGCGCTTCCGGAGCCGGGGCCTTCGGCACAAACCACTGTCGAGTGGGGCGGAGGGTGACGGACGGGCTGATCGCCCATGCGTCGGGCTCTTCCCACAAGCAGCCGAGATTCAAACACCCTCGGTCGGGGGTCATGTCGCGCCATGCGGTGCAGCGACTGAGGTGAAGCTGCAGGTCGCCTCCCGGTCTGCCCGCCCCGACGCCACCGATACCTGACCGCCCGCTTGGAGCGGCCGTCGCGACCGCCGTTGTGTCGCCCGCAGGCCTGACCTCGATGATGGCGGTGTCCATACCGACGTGGCAGGGCAGTGGGCGCGCCGCACTGACAGATCATCAGGTCAGCCCGGTGGGAGGCCACGCGAGTCAGGCCAGTCGGGTCAAGGCCCCGGAAACCAGGCAGGTATCGCCGATGTTGGGAAGCAGCAGCCGGTTGCGGGACGTACCCGTCCAGCGGAGTGACCCCACCAACAGTTCAAGACTCGAACGGGCTTTCCTGTGAATCGGAGAGCTTTCGAACAACTCGTTGACTGTTGAATCTGTGCTTGCAATCATCTCTGCGCCAGAGAGCGCTCTCGGCTCAGCGCCATCGATCTCCGTCACGGTCCCCCACCCGGTTGAGGAGTATGCCTGTGTCAGTCACCGCTTTGCCGCACCGCTCACCAGGACGGATACAGCCCCGGCCTTCCGTCGTCCTGGCCCTCCTGATAATGCTCGTCGCCGCCCTTGGCCTGACCGCGGCCGCGCAGTCGCCCGCACTCGCGGCCAGCACCCTGCTCTCCCAGGGAAGGCCTGCTACCGCCTCCTCGGTTGAGAACGCCGCCTACAGCGCCACGCAGGCCGTGGACGGCAGCGACCAAACCCGCTGGTCCAGCTCGTTCAGTGACCCCCAGTGGCTCCAGGTCGACCTCGGAACCGTGCAGAACATCACGCAGGTCACCCTGAAGTGGGAGACGGCGTACGCCAAAACCTTCGACATTCAGACAGCCACGAGCGCAAGCGGCCCCTGGACCACGCTCTACTCGACCAGCGCTGGCACGGGTGGCGTACAGAACCTGAACGTAAACGGCACCGGGCGGTACGTCCGAATGTACGGTACGCAGCGTGCCACTGCGTACGGGTACTCGCTGTACGAGTTCCAGGTCTACGGGAGCTCCGGAGACGGCGGCGGAACCGCGCCCGCGGATGACTTCTGGGGGACCACTGACGATATCCCGGCGTCATCGGCCGTGATGAAGGTGAAGGTACTCAACCGCACCGAGGGCGCTTACCCGGACAGCCAGGTCTACTGGAGTTACAACGGGCAGGTGCGCTCCATCGCCGAGCAGCCCTACGTCGACATCGTCGCTGGCCCCGCCCAGCGTATGTACTTCTACGTCGGCGCCCCGAACGGCCAGTACTACGACTTCATCGAGTTCACCACCGGCACGGCGGACTTCAGCGGCAACACAACGCGCGTGGACGCGTGGGGCCTGCCGCTGGCCATCCGGTTGCACTCGCACAGCGGGCAGGAAATCCAACTGGGCGATACGCAAGACCTCTTCACGATGAGCCGCGACCAGGTATTCCAGAACTTCCAGGACTCCGTGCCACAGCAGTTCAAGGTGCTGGCTCAGACCCAAGCGCCATACCGGATCATCGCCCCGGGCAGTGACCCGAGCTTCCGCGCGGGCGGCGCTAACGCCAACTACTTCGCTGCCTACGCGAACTCGGTCGGCGTCAACGAATCCAGCTCCAACATCTTCGGATGCGCGGGTTCCCTCGCCGCCAATGCGAGTCTGTGCGCGGCTCTGAACCGGCACACGGCAGACCTGCCGGCTGCACAGCAGCAGGACCCGTCAAAGTTCTACCCCGCGGACCCTGCCAACTGGTACGCCAAATACTGGCACGACCACGGCATCAACCACCTCGCGTACGGCTTCCCCTACGACGACGTGGCGGGTCAGGCCGCGTACACCAGCATGCAGAACCCACAGTGGATGGAGGTCGCCGTAGGTTACTAAGGCCTCGGATCCTCCTAAGCCCAACCGGCAACTGGTCCTGTCAAGAGCAGAGCAAGTTGTCGACCGGGCACCACCCACGCGGACCTGGACGCGGGCCGGTCATCAGCTCCGCCAGGTCGTCAGGCCACGAGAAGGGCAACGGCCGGGGTGGCTCCAGTCAAACGGGCTCTTGGCGTCCTGCACTCACTGATGTCCGATGGGCGGCCGCTCCACCTGCACACCCCACAGACCAGCCCTCTGGCCGCGAAAGCTGCTCCGTGGCTGACCGGGTCGATCTCGCCTCCGCCCTGGTACTCGGACGGCGAGATGTGACCGCTGCCCTGGTCCGCCCGGACGGTGTCCTGGACTGGGCGCCCGTACCGAGCGCGTCAGCGGACACCGCGGCGCTACGCACGGCGCTGTCCACCTGGTTCGGTGCACCACGGCCCCAGACCGGCGTTCATGCCTGACGTCGGCGCCGGAAGAGGTCGCGGGAGACGCTGTGCAACGTTGCCCCGCCGAAGGTCCCCTACCCGATGATGTGCCCGCTCGGCGCGCCCCGCCGGTGTTCACCCGGTCTCATGCCGTTCGCGCCGGCGTGCAGCTGGACGTACTGGGGAGCGTCCTGGTCGAGAAGTATCCCGGCGACGCAGCTGGTCTCGCGGTACTTCGCGGACAGCTCTGGATACATCTTGACTGCGATCGAAATGCAGGCCCGCTGCCACGCTCCTGCCATGCCCCACCCCCGATCCCTTTCATCTGGACCGGATTGCAGTTGATCGGGTTCGTGTATGCACTGGCGTAGTCAGGCAGGGCAGTTGAAGTCAGGCCGAAAAGTTGACGAGCAATTGTCAAGACCTGTGGATCACAGCGTGCCGGCCCGGTGATCAGAATTGGGTCGCCTGTGGGGGCAAGTGGTCGTAGCGTCCGCCCATGGACTGGGGCACCTGGCACGATCAGTACGACGTGGCCGACTCGTGGATGGCGCGACGACTGCGGGCAGTTCAAGCACAGGTTCGCGCTGCCCTGTCTGATGCCCCTGCGGGTGGGTTGAAGGTGATCAGCCTCTGCGCTGGCGACGGCCGCGATCTTCTGGACGTTCTGGCCGATCACCCCCGCCGCGGCTCTGTGAGGACGAGGCTTGTCGAGCTGGACCCGCGTAACACTGAGGCTGCTGCAGAAAGGGCTGGCCGGGCCGGCTTGCGGCAGGTTGAGGTTGTGACCGGCGACGCCTCGCTCGTCGACCATTACGAGGACCTGGCCCCCGCGGACCTCGTCCTCATCTGTGGAGTCTTCGGCAACATCACCGACGCCGACATGGAGCGCACCATCGCGGCCTGCAATCAACTGTGCAGGACCGGCGGCACCGTCATCTGGACCCGACATCGCGCCGCGCCCGACCGGGTACCGCTGATCTGCGAATGGTTCGAAGCGCAAGACTTCGAATTGCGGTGGCTATCGGCAGCAGACGTGGGCTTCGGGGTCGGTGCGCACCGGTTCGTCGGAGCACCTCAACCTCTGCGCCGCGGCACCCGTCTGTTCGAGTTCGTGGGCTACGACGTGCTGCGCCAGACCGTGGCAGCGGAATCTCCCGGCCGTAACGTGCCCACGCCGCGTGACCAAGCCGAGTTGTAGTCGGGTGGGGCGCGCTCAGGCGACGGCGGCCTCGGACCGCTCGGCCAGGACGCCGTTCTCGAACCTCGTGCCGGCGCGGACCAGGGGCACCAGGCGCGCTCCAGCGATCGCGCGCCAGCGGGCCGGGCGGACTCGACGAGCTTGAACACCAGCGCGAGGGCTGCGGCGGGGTTACCCGAACCGCGAGTGAACTTGGTGCGCAGCTTGACCGTGGAGAACGTTGACTCGATCGGGTTGGTGGTCCGCAGGTGGATACGGTGCTCGGCCGGGAAGTCGTAGAACGCCAGGAGTTCCTCGGCTTCGTCGGTGATCTTTGCCACGGCTTTGGGCCCATTCGCGCCGTAAGTCTTGGCGAACGCCTCAATCGCTTTCTCCGCGTGAGCGCGGTCATCAGCGTTGTAGTCCTTCGTCGCGGTTGCGCACGGCTGAGTGGATTTCGGAAGACGGTCCGTGACATTGCGGGCCTTGTGCACCCGGCACCGCTGATGGCGGGCAGTCGGGAACACCTCGGCCAGCGGCTTCCACAGCCCCATCGCACCGTCACCGACGACCAGCTCAGGGCCACGCACGCCGCGCCTGCGGCAGTCGCGCAGCAGGTCGGCCCATGACTCGGTCGACTCGCGCAGGCCCTCGGCCAGCGCGATCAGCTCCTTGCTGCCGCCCAACCGCACCCCGAGCAGGACCAGCACGCACGAGTGCGCCTGTCCGAGCCGGACCTCGGGGTGTACGCCATCGGCCCACACGTACACGTAGTCGCGGTCCGACAGGTCCCGGTCAGAGAAGGCGGCGTGGTCCTCCTGCCACTGCTTCGTCAGCCGGGTCTCGGTAGCTGCGGACAGGCCCTACGCCCCGCCGAGGAACTGCTCCAGCGCCGGGACAAAGTCGCCGGAAAATGGCCCGTGCAGATATAGCAGCGGCATCACCTCAGAGATCTTCGGTGACTTGCGGCACCAGGGCGGCAGGATCTCGGAGGAGGACCGCTTCCGCTCCCCGGTGGCCTCATCGATTCGGCGGTCGTTCACCCGAGGAGCCTTCACCTCCACCGGCCCAGCTGCGGTCCGTCTCGCCCGCCAACTCGGCTACGTGCTCGTTGACTTCGGCTTCCAAGGCGGCGGCAAGCATTCGGCGCGCGCCCCGCGCACGACCTCGTCGATCAGGGAGCCGGGTTCGGTGGAGCCTTCGCCGGTGACTACGCTGGGAATGGGCGTGCCTTCCCGATTCGCGCCGCGGAGGCGGGCCCAGCAACCCGACCTGCGCAAACTCCCCACCACGTTCGAATTGCCGCCCTTGCCAAGCCAATGCATGAACACGCGTGAGCAAGCGTTCACCACGGCGCGAGGTTGCTTCGCCACCGCTCTGGGGCTTTCCGACCCTCAACCGATTCGACCCCTGCGGCAACCTGATGCCTAGGGGTCGGCGATCCCACCTCGCCACCCGCGCGCCGTCCGCTCACCAGCGGCATTTGCCGAGGAACCCGATCCTCCGAGGAGGCCGCGGTTGTCCGCGACCGCCGGCAGTCGGCACCCCTTGGGGGGCCTTCACCTTGGCACAGGTAAGGAACTATGGTTTCCTCAACTTAGATACTGCGGTGTCTACTGATCGGGCCTGGCGTCGTTCGAACTGCGGACCTGCGACGCCGTAGCGCCTTGGCCATCAGTTGGTGGCAAGGGTGTGTGCCTGACCGACGACAGCCGCGATGCCCGTCCTGAGGCAGCTGGTGGGAGGCGCGTGAGACAGCTCCAGGTCCCCGCGGCCGCACGACAACCTTGAGCTTGAGGACGGTCGGCCAGTTTGGGGAGTCCGCGGGGAGGAGCCCGGTCCAACCCGCTCTTTGATCTCGAGTCCGAGCCAAACGCGCATCCTGCCGGAGAACCTGGTCGCCCGTAGGACCGGATCTATCCAGAGAGCGATCGACAGTGACCGCTCGGCTCAGCACGCTAAAGAGAACGATGGAGGACGAAGCCATGGAGCCCACGCATCAGGTTGCCGCCCCGACGGTTCATTTCAACCATCCCCAGGTTCGGCGAGCCTTCAGGCAGACGAAGACCCTTCTCGCTGCTTACGGCGCACTGAGCACTGCGGTCCTGATAGTGGTTGCCATCCTCGCCCTGACTGAAAAGCAAACAACCCCGTTCATGTGGGTTCGGTCTGTCGGAGTTCTTGCAAGCGCAGGGCTGGCCTTCCTACTGGTCGCCCGGGCCTCCAGGGGAGCACATCGGGCTTATCAACGCCTGCGTTTCATCTCAATCGGCATTCCGTCCCTGAGCATTGCTATCGATCTGATCCCCGGGATGTGTCCGCTGTGGTTCGCCGCCATGCAGGCTGTGGGCGCTCTTTCAATCGCGGGAGCCGCGATTATTCTGAATGGATCTCAATTGCGTTCAGTTTTCTTTAAGTTGCATTGATCCTGGCGAATGGGTCAGGGGTTCCAGCCGCTGAATGAGGAGAGCGCCCTCGGCGGTCTTCGGCGAGGGCGGCGGAGTGTTCATCGTCGACAACACCCTCCCTCGGCCGAGCCCTGGCGGACCGCGAGCCCTACCTGCCCAAGTCCCGGACGGACGATCGTGAGCACTGCCGCGCCCCCTACATCTCCGATGAACGACCCTTCGCCACCAAACCAGAGCTGGCCAGGGTCATCGTGCCGCGCGCACTTCCCAGTCGCAGGTCACCCTCGCCGATACGAGACCAAGGGCACCCTTTGACATGCTGACTGCAAGTACCGCAGCCGCCCGCCGTGTTGACAGCAATGACTCACGAGGCAGCGACACCAACCCGCCGATGAACAGGACGAATTCGCAGGCGACGGGCAGACGATCGGCGACTAGCTCATCCCGCTGAGTACCTGATGGCGAAGGCGGTGGCCGCTGCCTCGTCCACGTTCGCGGCCGCAGCCTTCGGTTGGCGAGGGCCGGCGCGGGATCAGCGTTCGCGAAGCGGTGAGGCAAGGGCTGGCCCCTGCCTCACCGCTCGTCATACGGTCAGATCCGCACCGCTACTGGGTTCCCGTTCTGTCGGGGTTTCCGCGGCGCAGGACGACCACCGCGCCTGCACCCAGGACGGCGGTGCCGGCAACAGTCCACGAGATCCATGGCACCCTGCCTACGCCTTCTTCGTGGGCGGCAGCCACTGGGGCGGGGGACGCCGTGGCAGTCGGCGTTTGCTGCGCCGATTCCTCCTGACGGATCAGTTCGGCTTTGGCTGAGGCAGCATCAAGGACGAGTACGGGCGCCGGAAAGTCTGGTTCCTTGCCGCCTGTCTGCCGCTCATTCCAGTTCACGACCGACCCGTCCGAGTAGGTCTGGGCCACATCGAAAGCGATGCTTGCCCTCTTCGGGAGCGGCCCCACCTGCATGTCAAAGTAGCGGTGGTCGTCCGGCTTGATCTCGTGGCCCGCGGCAGCCGTCCAAATGATGTGGGTTGCCCTGTCGGTAGGGGATACGCCCTCTTTCCATGTCCATCCCGAAGCCGGCGGCACAGAAGCGGGCACGACTCCCCTGGGGAGTGCGACGTCAACACGGACGGTGGTGACGTCCGCTTTCTCGGAGGGGACCCGGAATTGCAGGGTGGCCGGGCTTCCCTCCTTGGCGCCCTCGGAGAACACCCGCACGTGTGCCGAGGCGGTCCCCGCGAACAGCAGGAGCGTTCCCGCAGCAGTTCCCAGCACCGCCGCTGCCCGGCGTGCGCTACAGATGGAGCGGATGCGAGATAGGCGTGTCATGGTGGCGTGAAGCCTTTCAGCAGCAGTCACAGTACAGAAGGTCGGCAGCCTCAACGGCGCTGTCCGACCCGGGGTGCATGGAAGCGACCGCCGAAGACAACCGGGCCAGCGTCTGGGCGGTGGCCTTGCCCTCGGAGGTGAGGGATACGCTCACCCCGGTGAAGTTGGCGAAAGCCAGGACCTGCGGGGCGTTGCCTGCGGAGTCTGTGGTGAACGACAGCAGAGGAATCTTGCTGCCGTCCTTCTGGACCACGTACGCCTGGTAGGTGGTGGTTGCCTGAAGGCCGCGGGCTTGGAGCTGGATCATGTCGAGCCCGCTCACCGGCCTGACGGTGGCCTCCAGCTGACGGCCCGTGTTGTCGGGACGCATGGTCTCGCCCGCCGTTCCGTCGGGCAGGGCGGTGGGCACGTTGCGCGGCGAGTTACCGAGTCCCTGGCGCCCGAGATTGGCGGCGGATCCGGCGGGCGCCGCGTTGGGCACGTATACCAAGGCCTGGGGCTCCTGGCCGGTGCTGACGGTGTCGATGACCTTGTTGGTGGCAGTGTCGATGACGTCGACCGCGTCGGACTTCTCCATGCCCACGTACATGCGGGTGCCGTCCCCACTGGGCCACAGGCCGTGTGGCGCATGCCCGGTGTCGTGGATGCGCGTCATCAGCTGCGGTGTGCCACCGGGGTTGCGGCGGTAGACCAGGGTCTGGTCGAGGCCGCCCACAGTCAGATAGGCGAACGAGCCATTCTTCGTGTCGGCGAAGTTGGGGTGGTTCGTGTCCGGCCCAGTCTTCAGCACGGCGGCGACCTTGCGGTGCTCGAGATCGATAACACTGGTCATGCCGACACGCTTGTGCGCGGCCCACAGCTCCTTGCCATCGGGCGAGATCGCCTCGTCGGAAGAGAAGGTGTCCCCAAGGCCCTTGATGGTGTAGCTGACCTTGTGAGTGCGGACATTGACCACCGTGATCTCGGGTGCGCTGATGTGGTTGATGTAGGCGGTCTTGCCGTCGGGGCTGAGGACGACCTTGGAGGGTCCGTCGCCGACCTTAATGTTGGTGACCACGCCGCCGTGGACCGCGTCGACGACGGTGACCGTGTCCCGACCGCGGTCTGCAACCCAGAACTGCTTGCCGTCCGCGGTGAAGGTGCCCTCGTGGGAGGCACGGCCAACGTCAGTTTCGTTGATCACCTTGTTGGTGGCGGTGTCGATGATGTCGACGGTGTTGCTTGTGACGCTCACGACACCCAGGCGCGTGTCATCACGAGAGAAGGCCAGACCATGCACGCCCACGTTGTCGGTGTACTGCGGGCTGAGGGTGGCCCCCAGACGCTGCGCACCGAGAGCGATCGTACCCAGCGTCTTGTTGGTGGACGGGTCGATGACCGTGACTGTGTTGGATGTCTGGTCAGCGGTGTACACGCGGTCGCGGCCCGAGACCGGCACGGACACCGATGTGCCGTCGCCAGCAGTGGTCGTCACTCCGCTGCTCCGACTGGAAGCAGAGGCAGACGTGTCGGCCTGGGCGATACTCACCGCTCCGAGGGCTGCGGCACCGATGCCCGTCAGCACTGCCGCGGCTCGCGCAGTCTTTTTGATGGAAATCACTAACAAACCTCCATATAAGGTGCACCTCTGAGGCGCGTTGAGGGGGCCGTGCACGCTGCCGGCCTGATTCGGGTGGTCTAGGTCGGGGCGGTAATCGCCCCGAGTCAGGTGCTGGGGTGTGGTCCCACAGGGGTTTGGGCGATGAAGTGCCCGTCCGCATCCTGGACGTAGAGCGTGGTGATGGTGTCCTTGCGCATGGCCGTGGTCAGCCTGACACGCATGGGGGCATTACTTTGGTCGCTCGCCTGCACGCTTCCAGCCTGGAGCCGTTCACCACGGGCGTTGCCTGTCATCAGCCGGTAGGTGCTGCCGTCCTCCAGCCCGGACAGCGCCACCGGGATTTCGGTGCCCCAAGGGTGCGCAACCATCTCGCCGTCCTGAGCGACGTGGACCGAGGTGGCCGATGTATGGGAGTCGTTGCCGGAGGTGGCCACGACCGTTGAGAAGGCTGCGCACGCTGCCAGCACCAAAGATGCGATTCCCGCCGCCGCCCGACGGCGGACGCGTCCCTGCTTGCGCGTCGGGGCTGCAGCAGGCGATGTCTGGCCAGTCTTGAAGCCGTACGCGACGTGGGGGGAGTCCGCACGCTCGAAGGTGCGCATGACCCTGCGCACTCCTTCCGCTTCCTCGGAGCATCCTTTGCACGACGCCACGTGGCGGGCGAGAGGGGCGGGCAAGGGCCTGCCCAGCAGCAGGAGTTCGGTGACCTCCTCGCGGATCGCACTGCAGAAGTCGTTCATGGTGCCAGCCATCCGTTCTCATCGAGAATGCCGCGCAGTGCCCGGATGCCGTGGTAGAGCCGGCTACGAGCACTGGAAGCCGCAAGGCCCAGGTCATCGGCCACGTCGGCGCAGGTCCTGCCCAGGAAGTACACCTGGATGATCACCTCCCGGTGCTCGGGCCTGAGCCTGCCCAGGGCTTCGCGCAGCTCTATCCGCGCAAGCAACTGGTCGTAGGGATCGATCTCTCCCGCTACCGTGGCCTGCTCTGCATGGTCTGCTTGGGCCATGGGCGGCCGGGCCTCCCGGCGCCGGCGTGCGTCGACGATCGCGTTGCGGGCAATGGAGTAGAGCCAGGTCCGCAGGCTGCTGCGCTTGCTGTCGAAAGAATCCGAAGCACGCCAGGCCCGCAGAAATACCTCCTGCACGACCTCCTCCGCCAACTGCGGGTCATCGAGCTGGTTATGAGCGAAGCCCAGAAGTTCGCCGCCATACTCGTGATAGGCAGCTCGCACCCCGGCTTCACTATTCAATGAAGCGGCTTCAGCCTTTTTCCGCCAGACGTGCCATGTCCGGACGCCCACTACGAGCACCTGCCATTTCCGGCATGCCATGTGTTCATCCGGCATCCTCCGATTGGCCTTGCTGATTGCGCGAAGGGATACGCAGCGGAACAAAGCAACGTTGCCACCTCTACATGTGACCTGAGTCACGCCTCGCGGATGGGTGGGCGCCACGTGATCCCACGGCGCTCGACCGGCACGCGTGGCGTGGCGCTTGCTGCACTGGGGCGCAGCACCAGGGCAAAGAGGTGCAGCCTGGGGAGGTAAGCCCTTGCCGTCCTTGTAGCCTCCACCGGTGTGCGGAGCCGCCCTGGCATTCGGCTGCAAGTTGGCCGAGGGCGTCGAGGCCTCGGGCGTAGGTGGCCGCCGTTTGGTCATCGGCGGCGTGGACATCCACACCGACCGGTTCCAGACTCGAAAGGGCGGTTCGCGGTGTAGGCACCGCCGATCGCGTCGTACAGTCGCGCTCTTTCACGGAAAGTCGGTGAACACCCGAAGTTTCGAGCAGGCCCCGCGCTCCGGGCAGACGAGGTGCCCGGATAATCGATGGACGGCGATCACCGGTTGGTTTCCTCGGAGAGCAGCCGCTGCTTCCTTCCGGCTGGTATACGTGAAGGAGATGCTCTCCGGAGGCATCTGGAGCTCAGGATTGTTCTGCCTCACTGGACACGTCCGACTTGCCAGTTGTCGCAACGGAGGCACCATGTGCATCGGGACCATTCCTTTCCGGCACCGGAATTGACGAAGACGCTGTGTGCTTTTGTGCGGGCCGCCGGGCGGCCACGGCAGCCCCGAGGAGAATGAGCAAGGCGCCGGCCACCGCGTGTGGTGTAAGGGGTTCGCCAAGCACGACTACACCTGCCACGACGGCGGCGACGTAGGTGATGAAGGATGCCCGTGCCGGGCCCTCGGCGCCGGCCAGGGCGAAGAAGCAGGTGAAGCCGCCCGCAGTGCAGGCGGCTCCGAGCGCGGCTACTGCGAGCAGGACCCGGGCGGTGCGGTGTCGGCTCGAGGGCCCCAGCAGCGAGCAAGAGCGGGCCTGCGGCGAGGGCCAGCATGCCTGCAGTGACAGTCAGGGGCGGCACGTTGGGAAAGAGCCGGTGCATCATCAAGGCGCCCACCGCGTAGCAGGCCGCCGCGGCCAGCGCGAGTACGGGACCCCGCCCACACCTTGACCCCGAGCAGAAGGACCACGCCGAGGAAGCCGAGGGCGACGCCGGCGCGTGCGCCGCGTGCCAGGCGCTCTCATCGGCCCCAGAAGAAACTGAGCGCCCAGGATGAACAAGGGCTCGGTGGCGATGAGCACTCCTGTGAGGCCGGAGGGAACCGTACGCTCGCCTATGGCGATCAGTGTGAAAGGCGCATGACTTCTACTCTGGCGAGGAAAAACAGCGGGCGCCAGTTCTTGCCCAGCAGTTGTGGAAGGCCGCGTCGCCATGCCAACGGCAGCAGGATGACGGCTCCCAGGGTGACGCGTGCGGCCACCACGCTCACGGGCTCCAGGCCCTCCAGGGCGATGCTGATCAGGAGGTAGGGGGTCCCCCACAGGACAGCCACGGTCAGGAACAGCAGCAGGCCACGGCGACTCATCGAAAAACTCCATGCACAAGAGGGACGCAAGCCCGAGCGGGCACTGAGAACCGTACGTAGGCCTGCCCTGGTGCCGGAATGCATGGTGTGCCGTTCTATCGCTGGATGGCTCGCCATTTGTTAAGTTCGAGTGCGATGAGGGCACGGCATCCCTCGATTCCATCGACTGGCAGCTACAGGGCTGCTGCAGGAAGACGCCCGTTTCGGCTACCGCGAGCCCGCCCGCCGTGGCGACCCGGGTGCGGCGCCTGGAGAGCATGCAGGTGATCACCGGATACAGCGCACGCGTCGATGCTGCTTAAGTTCCCGGTGCCCGCGCGACCGGGTGTCGGGCGGGCAGGCGAGATTCAGGCGTAACCCGGCAACGTACGGGCCACGTCGTGCGGTGACGGCATGGCGGCCACCTCGTCGGCTATCGCCCGCGCCGCGCCGCGCACGGCCTCGTCGGTGAGCAGGTGCCGTGCCCGCTCCTCGATCGCCTCGGCGGCCACCTCGTCGCCCAACAGTCGGTCGCCCAGCCCTGCGTGGATCACCATCTCCGCGTTGATGAACTGGTCCGCACCCCGCGGCATGAGCAGCTGCGGCACGCCCGCGCCGAACGCACCCAACGTTGTCCCGCTCCCACCGTGGTGGACCACGAGGTCCACGTGCGGCATCAGTTCGGCCTGCGGCACCCACGGTTGCACCACGACGTTGTCGGGCACCTCGCCGAGCGCGTCCACCGGCACCGTCGGGCCGGCTGCCACCAGCACCCGCGTGTTCAGCACCGCCAGGCCCTCGAGCGCGGCACGCAGCACACCTACGTCGCCGAACGCTGTGCCCAACGTCAGGTACACCAACCGTTCGCGGTGCTCGGTGACCCAGGACGGCAGCACGCCGGGCTCGGAGAACGGCACCGGCCGCAGCTCGATCCGCCGCACGGGCCCGGCCATGAACTCCGGATCCTGCACCGACGGCGGGCAGATGTCGAGGTATGGGTGGCCGAGTATCCGGTCTGACGCGTCGACGCCGAGGTCCGCGGCCACCTCCGACAGGTGCTTTGCCGCGGCAATGACATTTTCGCTCCCCTGTGAGCTGCGGCCGAACCCGTGGCACAGCGCCGGCAGGCCCGCGACCTTCGCGGCCAGTCCCGCGCCCGGGTTGCCCACCTCGTGCACCACCAGGTCGGGCTTGCGGTCGGCGATGATCGGTTTGAGGTCGGCGGCGAAGCGGCGGGGCAACACCGAGCCGAACCCGAGCGCGAACCGTTCCGACGTTATGTCGTGTCCCTGATCGGGGGGCAAGGCCTCTTGCACGGCCTTGGACGCCTCCTGCATGTCCATGCCGCCGGTGATGTGCTCGATGCCCTGCGCGGTCAATACGGCAGCAAACGCTTTCCCGGTGACGAAGGTGATGTCGTGGCCGAGCTCACGGGCCGCGATCGCGAGCGGCACCAAGGGATAGGTGTGTCCGTATCCACTCAGGCTGGAAAAGAGGATCTTCACTGGTCGAGCCTAGCGCTTTCTGGGGTGGATGGGTTTTCCCATTGCGGACGTCCTCCGGAATTGAGATGACGATCACTTCGCAAAGGACGTGTCGCAATCCCTTGTGCCCGATCGTCCTGTGGAAACGGGGGTTTGCCCTGGAGTCGATGGCGAGATTGATGGATGAAGGTGCGGCGGCACCGGCGCGGTCGGCCTCGACGCACTGCTCGCTGGAGCACGTGCCACAACGCAGGCCGACGACACTCGACGAATAGACGGCAGGCACCGGTTGCCTGCCAGCAGCAGGCAACTACCGTGACATTTGCCTTAGGCGGCACAGTGGAGGCTTGAGACTCTCCGTAGAGCTCCTTTCGGGGGCGGGCGCCGCAGGACTGCGCGCGCTGCGTACACCGCGCGGGGGAAGCGGTCGCATCGCCGAACTGTCCCTCGCTGTCGTGCAATACGGGCACCAAAGCAGGTGCTGCTCAAAGCGGCGCAGGCGCAGCGGCTATACCCGCCCGTGCCGCCCCTCGAGCGGCCGGGTTCCGTGCCGTCGGCTGCCGCCCCACTGAACCATGGAGTTCTGCACGGTGCCGGGAGCGGTTTCACGGGCTCTTCTTCTCCCCGGCAACGGCCGTTTCGTCTGGCTCTGGAGTCGTCGCGGATCCGAAGAACAGGGCAGCCATGTCTGGTCGCTGCAAGAGGCTCGCGGCGCTGTCTTCCAATAGGACTCGGCCGCGTTCCATGACGACTGCGTGGGATGCGAGCTTGAGACCGAAGCGGACGTTCTGCTCGACCATGAGAACCGTCGCTCCGAGGTCCTGCATCATGCGCGTGCTGTCGAAGACGAGTTCACTCGCCTTCGGGTCCAGGCCCAAGGTGGGCTCGTCGAGGAGCACGACGCGGGGTTCCAACACGAGTGCGCGCGCGAACTCGACGATGCGGCGTTGTCCGCCGGACAGATTGGCCGCCTTCTCGCTGGCTCGCTCCCGGATAATGGGAAAGACCTGCTCCAGCTCCGCGATGCGGCGGCGCAGCCGCGGGCGATCGCGTCGGATGAGGTATCCGCCGAGCAGCATGTTTTCGTGGATCGTCAGTTCCGCGAACAGGCCCCCCTGTTGGGGGACTTGCACGATTCCCGCCGCGATGACCTGGGCAGGACTGCGTCCGCTGATGTCTTCTCCTGCGAGGGAGATGTGTCCGCTGCGAGGACGGACCAGGCCACTGATGGCACGTAGCACAGTGGACTTGCCCGCACCGTTTGGGCCGACGATGCAGGTGATGGCTCCTTCCTGCACGCTCAGGTTGACGCCCTGGAGGACATCGCCGGCGCCGTATCCGGCAATGACGGATTGCATCTCAATCATGTGTTTCCTCCGGTCATCACTGGATCGAGGACGTAGTCCTCGCCCAGGTAGGCCTCCTTGACGGCAGGGTCGGCGCTGATGTCAGTGGGGCTGCCGCACGCGAGGACTGAACCGCGGGCCAGGACGACGACCGGGTTGGAGACGGACAGGACGAAGTTCATGTCGTGCTCGACGACCAGGAAGGTCTGGCCGGCCTCGTTCAGTGCGCGGATGAGTTCGGCGAGTCGTTGGATGAGAGTCGGGTTAATGCCTGCGGCTGGCTCGTCGAGCAGGATGAGCTGGGGCTCAAGCATCAGTACCTGTGCCAGTTCCACCAGCTTGCGCTGTCCGTAGGACAGGTCGCTGGCCCGGGCATTGAGGTACTCACCCAGACCGACGAACTCCAGCAGTTCCTGTGCGCGAGCGGCCTCTCGCCCCGAAACTGCGCTGCGTGCGAGCCCGAGGAGGCTGAACTCGCCCGACGCCGCAGTGACGTTGTGCAGTACGGACAGGCTCTCGAAGAGACGTGGCAACTGGTAGGTGCGGGCGACGCCGGCGAAGGTGCGGCGTGTGCGGCCCATGTTGTCGAGGCGCTGTCCCGCGAAGTGGATCCTCCCGGAGGAGACGCGGTAGGTACCGTCGATGAGGTTGAACAAGGTGGTTTTGCCGGACCCGTTCGGACCGATCAGCGCGCTGATGGAACCCCTGGGCACTTCCATGCTGCACTTGTCCACGGCGGTCAGCGCACCGAACTTCTTGGTGACGTCGGTGATCTGGAGCAAGGGCGCGTCGCCGGAGTCCGTCGGCTGAGGGCAACGCAGGGCCGGAGTTGCAGGCAGATCCGCGCCCAGGAGCCGGCTGCCCACCGGGCTGGACTGCCCACGCGTTCTGCGAGCCTGCACCATGGTGGTGATTTGCGGGATGATTCCTCGGGGAAGAAGGAGAACTACGGCCAGCAGCAGGCCTCCGAAGAAGATCAGGCGCAGTGCGCCCGCATTTGCCCCGCCCATTTGGGTGTCGGTGACTTCTGCGAGGGGCTCGAGGATGAAGGCGCCGAGGATGGGGCCCCAAACGGTGCCACGGCCGCCGAGCATCGCTGCCAGCACCGCTTCGACACTGAGGACGATGTCGAACATGGCGCTGGGGTCCAGGGAGCTGAGGTAGTAGCCGTATATCGCGCCCGCCATGCCGACGAACACCGTGCTGGCCATGAAAGCCAGGGCCTTGTGCGCACTGGTGGTCACCCCGATGCCGGCTGCTTTGTCCTCGTCGTCGCGAATAGCGATCAGGCCAACCCCGAGCTTGCTGCGGGCGATCCACGCGGTGAGCGCGACACTGAGGATGAGCAAGGCCAGCAGAGCGTAGTAGAACGGCCAGTCCTGGCGGGACACATCCCAGGTAGGAATGGGCATCAGCAGGCCCGCGCTGCCGCCGGTCAGCGACTTGAAGTTGCGCACGACCAGGCCGGTCAGCTCTAGGAGAGCGAAGGAGACGATGACGAATGCGGCACCGCGGGTACGCCGCGTCACGAAGCCGAGTAGGAGGGCGGCAAACGCCGCGGTCACGCCGCCCAGCGGAGCCACAAGGAAGGGCGAGACACCCCATTCACGCGACAAGATCCCCGCTGTGTATGCGCCGATGCCGATGAACGCGCAGTGTCCTAGGGACACGTAACCGGTGTAACCCGACATGATGTTCCATCCGGAGGCGAGGATCGCCAGCACGAACGTCAGAATCAGCATGTTCTGGTAGTAGATGCTCCCGTTGAGCACGGGGAACGCTGCGAGCAGAGCGACGCCCGCCGCGAGAAGGGCACGGCGGCCGAGCCGGCTGGTCAGGGCACTCATGCTTGACTCCCCTCTCGGCGCAGGGTCGCGCCGAACAGCCCCTGGGGGCGCAGCAGCAGTACCGCGAGGATCAGCATGTACGGCACAGATGTGGTCCAGCTGACGCTCCAGTAGGTCGAGGTCAGCGTCTCCCCGAGTCCCAGTAGCACGGCACCGAGGGCCGCTCCGGCGAGACTCCCGAGGCCACCGAGGACCACCACACACAGCACCCGGCCGATCCAGATGTCCTGTGAGTCAGGGGTGAATTGGTAGAGAACCGAAAGAGCGGCACCACCGAAGCCGGTTGTCGCGACGCCTAGAGCGAACATCTGTGCCATGCTCTGCTCGACGTTGACGCCGATCAGCTCGGCTCCGCTGCGGCTGCTCGCGCAGGCGCGTATCGCCCGGCCGAGGAAAGTCCTGTGCAGCAAGGCGAACAGGGCGCCCAGTACGGCCAGCGCGCCGAGACAAGCGTAGAACTGGGCCTTGGGGATGGCCAGGGAACCGAGGTGGTAGGAGGTGGTGAAGTACCCAGGGGTGGAGGCGTGCGCGCTGTTGCCCCAGATGAGTGTGATCACGCCCTCGCCGACCATGGAGAACGCAAACGTCGCCACGAGGGTCAGGCCTGGGTCGATGCGCTGTACCTGCGCAACGACTGCCTTGTAGAGCAGCCAGCCGACGGCGGCCATGGGCACGCAGGCACACAGGCCAAGAAGCAGGGGGTCCAGGCCTGTCTCGTGCCACAGCCACCACGACACGTAGGCGCCGAGGACGATCATGCTTCCATGAGCCAGGTTGATCACGTTCATCACGCCGAAGATCAGCGTGAAGCCAGACGACATGAGCGCATAGACGCCGCCGACCAGGCATCCGAAGATCACAGTCTGCAGGAGGAGGGTCATGAGACCCTCCTGCCGGCCGTCAGTCCGGCAGGGAGCCGAAGGATGCTCAATTCGACCACCCGGGCTTCGTGAGGACTGCTTTCTTGGCCGTGGCTGCGCTGCTCGGGGCGACGATCTGCAGCTTCCCCGACTGCCATTGGGCAAGCAGCAGAGAGCCGGTCGGCTTGCCAGATGCCGTCCAAGACAGCGGGCCGACGATGGTCTGCACAGTGTGCGCGTGAAGCCACTGGGCGATGGCTGTCTGGTCGATCTTCCCGGCCGCGGTCACACCGGCCTGAAGGACCTGCCCGGCGGTATACGAGTTCGCCGCGTCCTCGGAGGGCGCCTCGCCGAACCTCTTCGTGTAGTCGGCGACGAACTTGGCGTTGCCTGGGAAGGGGGCTTCGGGGCTGTAGGCGAGGGCGGTGAAGATGCCCTCGGCGTTCTTCGTGCCGATGGCGGAGGGGAACTTCGGGTCAGAGGGTGAGTTGGTCTGGAAGAGCATCTTGGGGCTGAAACTGACCTTTTGGAAGGCTCGCACCAGTGACACTCCGTCGTCAGCCAGTGCTCCTTGGACCACCAGGTCGGGGGAGGCTTGCTTGATCGAGTTGGCTATTGCGTCAAAGTTTGAGGTGTCCGGAGCGTACGTGGTGTTGTAGACGGATTTGACGCCGAGAGCCGCGAGCTTCTTTTTGAAGAGAGCTGTGGCAGGCGACGTATTCGGGTCGTCCTGGGTCACGAACGCGGCGGTCTTGGGGCGTTGCGAGGCCGGTAGCGCAGCAATCTGGGCGACGAACTGGTCCGGCAGTCGCTCCGTCGTGGCCGGCTGAGCGAAGAACAGGTACTTGAAGTTGCGTGCAAAGATCGAATCGGCGCCGCCCGAAGGCTCGATGTAGACGTACTTGTTGCGCTCGGCGACCTGAGCCACTGGCAGATTCAGGAACGAGGAGAACGTGCCCAAGAGCAGGTCCACGTGGTTCTGGGCGATCAGTTTGTTGTAGTCGGCGAGTGCGGTGTTCTGCTGGAAGGCGTCGTCCAGCACGACGAGCTTGACCTTGCGTCCGAGCAGGCCACCGTGAGCGTTGAGCTCGTCGGCCCATTCCTGATAGCCCCGGTAGCCGTCCTTGGAGATGTCAGCTATCGCGCCACTGAGGGGGAGTGACATGCCGATAGTGATCGGCCCGCTCGTTGAATGGGTCGAGGTGCTGCTGCAGCCGGTTGCCGCGAGGGCGAGGGCCGCCCCCGCGCATGCCAGTTGGGTCCCGCGACGCACCGCGAGGGGGCGGGAAAGGGATCTCATGTACGGCTCCACGAGTCGTTGATCGGCCGTGCGGCGACGGCCATCAGATTGGCCTTGACCGATGTGGATCATGGCTTCGGGGGAGGGAGGGTCTTGCTTCTACGGGTCCAGGAGGCGGGGGACGCAACCTGCCCATAGGTCTTCGCGCCCGCGGTGGGGAGAGGGGTGAATCCCCTGACGTCGCGCGTGCAGACGGAGCGGACACCATTGCGGTTGATTGGGGTCGGTCTCCCGACCGCGGTGTGCCGCTTGTCGGCCGGAGGCGGTGCGGAAGTGCCGGGTTGTTAGGCGCAGGCGCCGGCATGGGGCACGGCTCGCGGACGTGAGCGCCAAATCACGGCGCCAGACTTTGATGGATGTGGTTGTGCGGCCGACAACACCCGCCTCGAGCGGAAAAGGTGGAGATTACGTATCAGGCGTGCTTGGTTGCCTGTGTCCAGGGCCGAGCGGTCGCTTTTTTCGAGAGCACAGAGAGTCGCTGGTGGCGAGCCTCTCGCATATTCGTCATCGGGTACCGGTCATTCAGGCTCGCGGCGTATCTACGGCATGTCAACGGGATGTTAATGATATATCTCATGCCTTGACCAGAAACTGGCGTGAGTTGGCTGAACGATTACTTTCCGTCTCGTGGTCGAGTGCTCACAGGGGTGGGCTCGTACTCCGAGGCTGTGCGAGCGATCTGCCACTCCGCGGCGGAGTGACGGCACTCGGCGCCTGCTGGCGCCCCTCGCTCCCGCGGATCGCCGAGCGCTTCGGGTAACGCAGGGAACGCAGGTCACCAGACGACTCGTCCACCATCGACGGCATCGACTGCCGCGGGCAGGTGTCCACGCAGGAGGCGAATACCCTGACTGTGTTCTTACGGCCTCCGCGGTTGCACAGGCTAGGCCCTCCCGGGTCGAGCAGCGGCGGGCGGCCTATGCGGACGTTCGCATCGGCTGGGCCGGTCGATCACGCCGGGAGCGGGGCGCCGGGCCCGCCAAGATCCGTGCGGGCCGTGGTAGGCGCCCGAAGCACTTTTTTCAGTCCGGGCATCAGGATGAAGCGGCGAGAGGACAGTGACCCCTTACTGACGTCAGACGGCCACGTTCTCTTCATCGACCACTAGCCCCATCCGCCTGTCTCTCGCGACCTCAACCTCGCGCCATAGCAGCCGGAACCACATGAAGACCACGAATCCAGCAAAAACGAACCACTCGCCGGTGTAGCCCAAGTTCTGGAACGCCTTCAAGTCCAGCCCGGAGTCCGCGGGCGCCGTGACAGGCACTGTGGTCATCCCGCTGTCGGCCTTGTCGAGCGTGATCCAGGCGTCGTACACGTCATACGGCACAAGGTTCACCAGAGATGCCGCGCTGATCGCCGCGGTCTGCCCTGCTGGCAGGCCCCCCTGGGCACTTACACCGTTGTCCCCCGGCGTCTCGGACGCCTGGAGGGCGCCAGTGACGGTGACCTTGCCAGCGGGCGGGGCGGGTGCTTTCGCAGTGTCGGCGGATCCCGGCAGCCAACCCCGCACCACGGGCAGCGCCTTGCCGCCATCGGTGCGCATGAGCGACAGGACGTAGTATCCGCGCTTGCCGTCAAGGTCGCGGTCCGGAACCAGCAGTTGCCTGCCGTACCGGCCAGTTGCGGTGGCCTGTCGGCCGGACGTCTCCATGTCGACGGGCAGCAGTTCTTGCAGCGGGCGGGGCGCCTCGTGCCGGTCCGTCCTGACCTGCTCCGCCGCGTCGCGGTGCTCCTGCATGCGGTCCGTGAACCGGCTCAGTTGCCAGGAGCCCATGAATATACAGACGGGAATGGCGAGTAGTACGAAGATATTGATCCCGCACCAGCGGGGCGTCAGCAGAAACCTGTACACGCCATTAAAGGTACGGCGCCGCTTGGCGGAGCCCGGCACAGGGTCGGTACCGCTCGCTGAGGTGGTCCGGCCGATCGGTCTTCGTGCAGTTCGAGTGAGGGGGCCGCTTGTGGGCGCGATCCGCTCCTCGCCCGTGAAGGATGAGAACGGGTGCATCTCTTTCGACTCCGACTGTGTGAAGTGGATCCAAGCCACCACCTGGCCCGTCTCAGCAACGAGACGCTCGGCCCTCCCCTGCCGCGTGGCGGAAGGTCCTCAAGGGAGGGGAACGTGAGGAAAACCGCTCAGCCTCGCAAGGCCGCGGCCCCGTACAGTTTCGCCTCCGGATGGGCAGTGCACAGCCTGGGAGGAGTGCTCGGACGCCAGCCCGCCTCATGCACCGGCCGGAAGGTAAAGAGCGCCGTCGCGCGGCTACGGTCGCCACTGGGACGAACGTAGCCGCGCACGTCTGCTCACGTCTTCGTGTCACTCTCCTCAGGGTGAAGTTACTGCGATGTTTTGTCTGCCGCTGTTGGGCTGCAAGCTTGGAGGCTGCTGATCACTCGGCTGAGTCGCGAGGACGCGAGGAAAGCGCTCGGGAACCGAAGGCTGTGCAGACGATGTGCGCTGTGCTGCGTTGGGCGTTGCTCCTCAGGTCCGGGCGTTTTCCGATACGGTGATCCGCCCCTTGCGGATCGTGGCCACACGCGTGGCCTTTCGAGCGATGGACGAATCGTGGGTGACCATCACGAAGGTGAGGCCCAGTTCCTTCCACATCCGGTTGAGTACGTCCATGATCTCGTCGCGTGTCGACTCGTCGAGGTTTCCGGTGGGTTCGTCGGCCAGTAGCACCTTCGGTTGCTTCACCAGGGCCCGCGCGATGGCGACTCGTTGTTGCTGGCCACCGGACATCTCACCGGGGAGATGTCCGAGTCGCTCGCCAAGTCCTACTGATGTCAGTGCCTCCGCCGCTCGCTCGCGCCGTTGCTTGGTAGGCACCCCCAGTGGAACGAGTGCGGTCTCGACGTTTTCCTGTGCGGTCAGGGTCGGGATGAGGTTGAAGGTCTGGAAGACGAAGCCGATGCGCTCGCTGCGAACTCGGGTCAGCCGGGCCTCGGGCAGTGTGGTCAGGTCGGTGCCGTCGAGGACAATCTCGCCTGCAGTGGGCCGATCCAGTCCGCCCAGCATTTGCAGCAGCGTGGACTTGCCGCCGCCGGTGGGCCCCTGAATGATGAGCCGGTCGCCGTCAGGGATGGTCAGATCGATCCCATCGAGGGCGCGGACTGTGTCCTTGCCCCGGGTGTAGTGCTTGGTGATGCCTCTGAGGTCGTACATGGTGCAACTCCTGAAAGGGGTAGGGCAAGGCGGCGTGTTATTCCACGCGGCGTAGGGCGTCCGCCGGGCGCAGCCGGGAGGCGCGCCAGCCGCCGAATCCGCCGGCGATAAGTCCGCCGCCCACGGCGAGGCCTACCGCGAGAGCGATGGTGGCGAGGCTGATGGGAGCGGTGAGTGAGACTTCTACGGTCCGGGTGGCTGCCTGGCGCACGCTGGCGAACGCACTGGAACCGCCGCTGGCCGTGTTCCCGCCCCCGCCGGCCTGGGCCTGGAGGGTCGGACTGACGACAGTAACGATGTATGCACCTACCAGCCCTATGGCGATGCCGAGGGCGCCTCCGACCAGACCGTGGATGATGGCTTCACCGACTATCTGTCGTGTGACCCGACCTGAGGTCCATCCCAGTGCCTTGAGCGTGCCGAACTCACGCACGCGGCGGGAGACGGCGGAGGATGTAAGCAGTCCGGCGACCAGGAATGCCGCTGCGAGCACGACGATGGAGAGCCACTTACCGACGCTGGTGGCGAGTGAGGCCGCGGTGGACAGTGAACCGGAGACCGTGTCGGCCAGGTCGGCAGAAGTGGTGACTGTGGTCCCTGGGATGTCCTTCTGGAGCTGGGACTTGACACTGTTGATGCGCTGCGAGTCGGTGGTCTTGACGTAGACGGTGGTGACCTTGTCCTTGACGTCGGCGAGCGTCTGCGCTTGCTTCAGCGGGAGGTACAGGTCGGCGACAGCGTCGCCGCTGTCTGCTGTGGCGATGCCAATGACCTTGTACTTGGTCTCCTTGATTTTGACCTGGCTGCCGATCTTGAGGTCCTTCTTCTTGGCGTACGCCGCGTCGGACACGAGTACCTTGGCGTCGGTTTCGGAGGCTTTGAACGTACGCCCGCTGGTGATCTTGGAAGTTGTCAGGGGGCCGAGGGCGGGTTCGCTGACGTCGGTGCCGTAGACGGAGTAGCTGTCGACGTCGAAGTTGGCGCCACCACCGCTGACCTCGCCCCGCGGGGCCTGGGGCTGGCCGTTCTGTCCCTGGCCGCCCTCCTGCTGGAACTGGCCGGGGGTGAATTCGCCGTTGACCTTGAGTACTTGGAGGCTGAGTCCGCCGACGGCGTTCGCGACCCCCTTCTTCCCTGCCACTTGGTTGACGGTGGAGCTGGCCAGGGTCTGGAAACCTTGGACCACCACACGGTCGCTGCTCTGTTCAGCCCCGGATTCGCCGTCCTGAGCGTCGAATTGGAAGCGTGGGCGTTCGGAGGTGCTGGCGTCGGGGTCGACCGCCTTGGTGACGGTCATGTCCGTGCCCAGCCCGTACAAGGACTGGAGGACCTTGTCCTGGGCTTTGCCCATGCCCGTGGACACGGAGTCGACCACGATGACCAGTGCGATCCCAAGCGCCAGACCCGAGGCGACGACGAGGGCCGCCTTTCTGCGGCGCCACAGTTCGCGCGCCAAGTATGTGAAGTACATGCCCGAAAGCTAGGAGCAGCCTCTGACCCGCTCATAAGGCTTCAGTTAGATATGCATGAGAATTTCTAAGACCGTGTTTGAGATCCACTGAGATGCCAGCCATGCGCTGCACCAGTCGAGGAAGTCCGGTCCCGAGGTCAGGCCGCCCCAGGACCGGTCGTCGAGCCAGACTTGTCCGGCGCCTGTGCCCATGATGACGAGGCGAGAGAGGGGCCCGCAGCCGATCTCGCTGAGGACCAGAGTCCCCGCGACCGAGCAGTCGGCTTCGCCTCCCGTGCCCGGCCCCCGCCAGTCCGTGGTGTCCGGGAACGGGTTGACCAGGGAGCCGGCCCGCAGGCACTCGGTCCGAAGACCGTGCAGGGCCTCTTCGTCATCCACTTCCTCTGCCAGGCCCGTGGATCGCCTCCTCCGACAGGAGCGGTTGGAGCCGTATCCGCGGTGCGAGGCACCGAAGCGGCGACCCTCAGGATCCTGCAGGGCCATCGCGGCAAACGGGAGCGGGATGGCCGCGGGGGCGACGGCAGACCATCACGCCGATCATTGCCCAGCGGATCACGGTTTCAGAGCGGGGGTGCTGCTCGTAGCCGCCGGCGAGGCGCCGGTGCACGGTGATCCACGAGAAGGTGCCGCTCGACGGCCCAGCGCTTGGGCTGGCCCTGGGGCTGCGCTGGCCTGGGGCCTTGTGCACGATCTCCAGCTCGCGGCCGGGGATAGTGCGGGCCCAGTCCACGAGGCGACCAGCGAAGCCCTGATCGGCCCAGATCTTCTGAGCTCCCAGACGGTCCAGCCGAGTCCACAGCAGCGGGTGCTTCGCCCCCTCGCGGTCCTGGATGTTCGCGGCGACAACGTGGACGGTCAGGACCAGGCCATGGCTGTCGGTCGACGATGACCCGCTTGCGACCCTTCACCTTCTTGCCCGCGTCGATTCCCCTAGCGCAGACGGGAACGGTGTCGGCAGAGTACTTGGCCAACCGCCGCCAGGCATACCCGGTGCAGACCACATAGAAGATCGCATCCACGATCCGCCGACACGAGTTGCTTCTCACGTCGCCTGCCCTTGGGACCCACCCGAGCCGGCGGCAGCAACGCCTCACCAACGCCTACTGGCACCCGCCAAATACAACGAATACCCGCCCCCTGAACCACTCTCGCCGGGCTCAACGCCCCCGCCAGTCACGGGATGCGGCAGATCTCAAACACGGCCTAAAGATCGTCTTCTGGTCTCGGGGCGCCGGATGAGGCGACGGTGGTGAGTTTCGTTTGCACAGTGATCCTGGGTCGGTTGGCAGGCCGTCGCGCTGGCACGCCGACCGCTGTCCAGGCTCAGTAGGTGTTTTTCTACTCGCTTCCTCGGTCTGCGTCCGGCAGCCCGCGAGCCAGTGATCTTTGTTCCGGAACAGGGTGTGCATGCCGCAGGGACTTGATGGACTGGGGCGATGAAGATCTTGCCCCCTCGTGTCCTGCGGGCTCTTGAACGGTTCAACGCCGCTTATTCCTGGGATCACAACGCCTACTACCACCGCTGGATCCTGAGGCAGTTGCCGAGGCGCTTCGACCGCGCCCTGGACGTCGGTTCCGGCAGCGGTGATCTTGCGAGGCTCTTGGCCGGACGAGCCGATGCTGTGCAGGCCGTCGATTCCGATCCGGTAATCACAGCCCAGGCCCAGAAACTGACTCCTTCCGAGCTTCCCGTCACCTTCACTGTCGCGGATGCAATAGCCGAGCTTCCTGCCGGCGCTTACGACGTCATCACGTGCGTCGCCACGATCCACCACCTGCCGTTCACCCTGGCCCTCACCCGTTTCCGCCGTCATCTGACTCCGGGAGGGACACTGGTGATCGTCGGCCTGTCTCGCGCCCAGACCCCCGTGGACCACTTGCTCGGTGTGGTCGCCGTTCCGGCCAACGCTGTCATGGGCTGGTTGAAGAACAAGGGGCGCCCCTCGCAGCGGCCCGTCGCCATGACGGCCCCGACTCGCTCAGCGGACATGTCCTTTGACGACATCGTCCGTGAAGCCGGAGACGTCCTCCCTGGCGCACGGCGGCGACGACGGTTGTTCTGGCGCTATACGCTTGTATGGAATCAGCCCTGAGTGGCCCGTGGCTTCCTCGACCAAGTGTCGGTGCGGGAGGGGCTCTTGCGGGTGAGACGCCGAGTCATCATGGTGATGAGCGCCCAGTTCAGGTGTGCTCGGAGTGCTGGGGCAGGCGCTCGTAGTCGCGTGAGTTGCGGCGGGCGTTCATGCACCAGCCGGTCGTCCGCTCGACTTTCCATTGCCGGGGCAGGACGACGAAGCCCTTGGTGCCTTGGGCCGGAAGACGATGCACAGGCTCAGCCAGAGCCGGTCGCGGGCCCAGTCCACGAGTTCGCCGGCATAGCCGCGGTCGGCCCAGACCTGGGTACTCCGCGGCAGGGTGAGACGCAGGCGCCAGAACACGTCGCGGGCGGCGTCGCGGTCCTGGATGTCGGTGGGCGTCGCCGTGATCAACCGGCAGGCCGAACGTGTCCACGGTGATATGTCGCTTGCGCCCGTTGATTTTCTTCGCGGCGTCGTAGCCGCGGCTGTCGAGGGTGGCGCGGACGCCGGTGAGCTGTGCGGTGGCGAGCTGGGCCCATTCGTCGTCGGGGTAGCGGGCCAGGTGCGGATCGAGCGTGGCCGTGAACACCCGGGTCAGCCGGCCGAGGATCTGCCGGAACTGCCGCTTGTCGTACTCGATCCAGTCCACTCGGTCGTCGGAGAACATGAACCCGTCCCGCCGTGTCGAGGTGATCGGGGTCAGGTTCTCGGCGACGGGTCGCGGACGTCGGATTCCCCGATCGATCTGTGCGCAGATCAGCCGGGTGGCGACCATGAGCTGGCAGGTAGCAGGCCAGCGGGGCGTGCTTCCATCAGGGCGACGCGTACCAGGTCACCGTATTGCTCGGCCAGCGGCCGGGCCTCCCGGCGTCGCGGCACGGCTACTCCTCGCCTTTAACTGGCTCTAACAAAAGCGTTTGATCATGTGACTGTCGGCTTGATCGCTCGTTGATGCGGTCATGGGGAAGCGTCAGTCGCGGCCGTGGATCGTGTCGGACGAACTGTGGTCGCTGATCGAGCCGTTGCTGCCCGAGCCTCCGCCCAAGCAGGTGGAAGGGCGGCCGCGGGTGCCCGACCGGCAGGCTCTGTGCGGGATCCTGTTCGTGCTGCACACCGGCATCCAGTGGGAGTACCTGCCCCAAGAGCTCGGCTTCGGATCCGGGATGACCTGCTGGCGGCGCCTGGCGGCCTGGAACGAGGCCGGCGTCTGGGACCAGCTGCACCGGCTGCTGCTGAACAAGTTGCGGTCGAAGAACCAGCTGGACTGGTCTCGGGCGGTGATCGACTCCTCCCACGTCCGGGCCGCACGCCGGGGCCCAAAAGCGGACCCAGCCCGGTCGACCGCGCACGACCAGGCAGCAAACACCACCTCATCACCGACGGCCAGGGCATCCCGCTCGCGGTGTCGCTGACCGGCGGAAACCGCAACGACGTCACCCAACTGCTGCCGCTGCTGGACAAGATCCCGGCCGTTGCGGGAGTCGTAGGCCGGCCGCGCAGACGGCCCGACATGCTCTTCGCCGACCGCGGCTACGACCACGACAAGTACCGCCGACTCCTGCGCCAGCGCGGCATCCAGCCCGCGATCGCCGAACGCGGCCAGCCCCACGGCACCGGCCTGGGCACCTTTCGCTGGGTCGTCGAGCGGACGATCTCCTGGCTGCACGGCTTCCGCCGCCTGCGGATCCGCTGGGAACGACGCGACGACATCCACGAGGCCTTCCTTGGACTCGCCGTCTGCCTGATCACCCACCGCCACGTCCAAAGGCTTTGTTAGCGCCAATAAGCAGCTGGACCAGCTGCTCGTCCAGAGTGAACTCCCCGTTGTCGAGGGCGCCTTCGAGCCAGTCCGCCGCGGCGCGGACCCGGCCGATCTCCCGGCGCACGGTCTCGCGCTCATCCTCGGTGAACTCCTGTTCGCGCAGCTGCGGGACCAGGCGGCCGAGCGGGGCCACGAAGCCGTGGCAGGAGCCGACCAGGTCGAGGTATTCGATGGTGTGCTCGATCGCGCGAACGGCCGGGTGCGTTCCCGGATCCGGTCACGGGTCTCGTGGGAGTTGTCGATCTGGGCGCGGTTGACGAGCATCCGGGTGGTGTCGTCCCGCATGGTCGTCCGGGCGACGGCCGGGCGGCGCAGCAGGTCGTTGGTCACCTGCTGGGCGACGGTGTCGTCCCTGGTAGCTCCGTGACGACCCGCACCCGCTCGGCCGGGGTGACGTGCTCGGTCACCGCGGGCCGCTTCAGCAGGTCGGTGGCGACCTGGGCTGCGACCTCGTCGTCCCGGGTCAGGTCGGCCACGGCTCTCCCTCCTCATCCACTGTGACCGGCCGGTCGACCCGCTGGCCGACCACCCGCTTCGCGCCGTCCGGTGTCTACTGCCGAGCCCCGGGGCGCGGGTTGAACGGCGCGTCCTCGATCGCCGCCCACCGTTCGTGCTCGTCCGCGAACGACGCAAGGATGCGGTGAACCGTGAACGACACCCCCTCCTTGCGGCGCCCTTCGGGCCAGCGGTTGGCGGTGTAACGCCAGTCCTCCACCGTCCGGCGCTCGACGCCTATGTCATCCGCGAACATCTGCAAGGACTCCGTCACGGTGAACAGGTCCTCCGTGCCGTTCGGCATCGACCCGCCCACCGCCCTCATCGGCTCGATCTCCAACGCCATGTCACCCAGGGCGAACTGCGAGCGGGCGATCTGCGCGATCAGTTCTTTCGCCTGGGTGACGAGCTGTTCGTAGCGCTGCCGGATGACGTCCCCTATCTGGTCGGCCACGTCGGCCACGATGACCACCGCCCTCGCCCGGATCCGGCCCAGCCCCCACGACGTGACCGGTCAAAGGGGCGCCCGCCCCGGTCACCGTCCACCGTGACGCGCGCGACACACCGGGGCAGCGCCCCGACTACTCCTAGGAGATGGTGAAGGCTATTGCGGAATCGTTGTCGTTGCGGCTGCTGCGGCAAGAAGGCTTAGTCCCTTGGCCGACGGTGAGCCTGGCTCGGCGTGATAGATCATTAGAGTCAGTCCGTCACTTCCGGTGACAGCGAGCTTCTCCACGAACAGTTCCAGAGAGCCAACGGCAGGATGGCTTATGTGGAAGGTGCCGCCCGTCTGCCCGCGGACATCGTGACGCTCCCACAGACTGCGGAATCGCTCGCTGCCCGCTGACAGGTCACTGACTAGGGACTGTAGATGAGGGTTGCCAAGATGCGGTGGGACGGCCAAAGACCGTAGTCCTGCGACCAGGGCACCGGTGAAAGCCTCCCACTCGGTGTAGAAGCTTCTCACTTCGGGGTCGAGAAATGCGTCCCTGAACAGGTTCCTACCCGCCTGGTAGGAAGGGCACAGAGCTTCGGCAAGAGAGTTGGCCACGTGGATGTCACCAAATTTGCCGATGACAAAGGCTGGGTTGGCCGTCCATCCGGATATGAGCTGGCGAATGCCGGGCGGCACCACTTCCAACGGCTGCCTCATTGTCTGGTGCCGGGGCATGGAGGCGAGCCTATGAAGATGGGCAGTGGCCGCGGCATCAAGCTGCAGCCCCCGTGCGAGAGAGTCGACGACCTGCTCCGAGGGATGCCGCTCACGCCCCTGCTCAAGCCGTACGTAGTACTCCAGGCTGATACCTGCCAGCTGGGCGATCTCTTGACGCCGCAGGCCAGGGACGCGCCGGCGCTCAGCAACTCCGAACCCGAGTTTTTGCGGCTGCAGCACGGCCCTGCGTGCCCGCAGGTATTCGCCAAGCGGGCCGGACTTGTTGATCAACGACCGAGACATACACCAGAGCATAGGCACAGCGCGACGGACTTGGGTGGCCCTGTCCCTACCACCCTGGCGGGAGCATGCAGGGCGGGACGAACGTTCTTGCCGTTCGAATGAGCATTTCCAATCAGCGAGGAGTCACCAGCTCATGAAGAACAGAACCAGCACCGTCGCGGTCGCCGCCCTGGCAGCCGCTCTCACCGCGC
This sequence comes from Streptomyces sp. NPDC091972, assembly GCF_044756385.1. Lineage (NCBI taxonomy): Bacteria > Bacillati > Actinomycetota > Actinomycetes > Kitasatosporales > Streptomycetaceae > Streptomyces > Streptomyces sp. NPDC091972. The sequence continues at coordinate 226,019 of NZ_JBIVSV010000015.1, forward strand.
TTGCAGCGGTGCCCGCCGCCGCATCGACCACCGAGCAGACGATCGTGAGGGCCGAAAGCCCGGCGGCCCGAACCGCTTCGCCGAAGGCCCTGGTCACCTACGTGTACGACCAACTGTTCAATCAGAAGAACACTGCTGTCATCGACCGGTACATCAGCCCCGACTTCATCCAGCACAATCCGACCGTGGCCAACGGGTCCGAGGCAGTGCGCAGCCTGGTGCAGTCCATCAAGGCAAGCACCCCGGACAGCCACAGCACCATCGAGCACGTGGTTGCACAGGGAGACCTGGTGATCCTGCAGAGCCATGTTGTGCCCGTTCCGGGTTCCAGGGGCCTCGACATTGTCGACATGTTCCGCGTCGAGGACGGCAAGCTCGTTGAGCACTGGGACACGATCCAGTCGGTTCCGGCCCAGACCGTCAGCGGCAATGACCTCTTTTCCGACCTGACGGGCCATGGCACACCCGCAGCGTCCGCGGCGGCCACGCGGCGCAACACCAACCTGGTCCGATCCTACCTAGAGTCACTGACCGTCGATCGCAATGTGACGGCTGTCGATCGGTACGTTTCGCCGACGCTGCGACAGCACCAGCCCGATCTCGCCGACGGCGCGGAAGCCACCGAAGAGGCATACACCGAGCTGTTCTCGGCGCACCCGGATTTTCGTGCCACGATCACGCAAGTTGTCGCCGAGGGCGACCTCGTCGCCGTACATTCGCACTATCAGAACAGCCCGGACGATCGCGGGCAGTCCGTGTATGACATCTTCCGTGTCCAACACGGGAAGATCGTCGAACACTGGTCATCGGCGCAGAATGTCCCGGCGACTTCAGTGAATGGCAACTCCATGTTTTGACGGAGTCGGCTGACCGTCTGATTCGTTCCAAGCTGTGGCTTTGGCCCGCGCAGTTGAAGGCTGCCCGGCACAATTGCCGTCCTGATGAGGCGATTGCGCCGGGCCGTCGTGCCAAGTGGCCTGATTCCTCCGTGCGCTCGACGACATGATGGAGGGTACTTGCAGCGCCTAACAGAATGGGCGCTTGGTACCTGCGGTTACAGGTTTCCCGTCTCGCCATCGGCGATGAACCGTGTCAGGAAGTGCTCCAGCAGTTCCAGGTACTGCCGCCGGCCATCGGCCACCTTGTCGAGCTCCGGTTCGTCCAGCGACGCCGTCTGCGTTGGATAAACCGACCTATCAGGGGCTGCCACGTAGGACCGGCCGCCGTTCGAGCCGATGACCAGGCCATGGACCTTTCGGTCTGCGCTGGCATCAACGATGCCGTTCTCCCGGAGCTTCTGCAGGGGCCCACCGCCACCCCAGGAGCCCCTCCCCCGCCCCGCAGAGCCATCTCCCGGAGGCGTAAGGAAGCAGGTCAACCGGGCAACGGCTACTACGCCGTATGTCCGATACCTCGGGGGAGGGGCCACAGGCACCTTCACCCCGGTCCTTCTCAGCCCAACCGAACCCGCGTGACCGTCACCAAGCCAGCCGAGAACTGCGGACCTCATGGGCTACGCAGCGCAGTACCGGCAGGCGATGGAGGACGGGGCGACCGACTCTGCCCACTCGATCGTCGTCTCCGCCGCTCAGGCCGCCGAGGCCGGGGGTGTGAGCCCCGAGGCCCTCCGGGCCTTCGTGGACGAGATGAAGGAGAATACCGGGAGCGCGTTCACCAGCCCTTGGATCGGCCGCCGAGGATCTAGCGGTATCAGCCCCACGGTATTGGCCCATCAGCGCGAGAAAGCGGCAAACTGATGTAATGGCATACGACTTCTCCAAGGGTGAACCTGCGCCCCAGCCCGAGCCCCAGGTCTTCAAGGGCTACGTCGCGACGGTGACGCTCTATGCGGATCGTGCCGAGATCAAGCGCAAACTCATGGGGAAGGTGGCCGGCGCCAGGGACTCCGTCATCCCCCTCGGCGACGTCATCAAAGTGCAGTCCAAGGCGCCAACTCGGCTCGTGAACGGATATGTACAGCTCGCCACCGAGCGGGATCGGGGACAGCTCCGAATCGCGACCGCCGAGGCGCAGAAGGCCATTGCGAACAACTCGCGGACTGTCCTGTTCACATGGAACCAGCGACAGACGTTCGCCGCTTATCTGGCGGCCGTCACCGCCGGAGTCCAGGCGCAGGGCGGCAATCCATTCGGATAACCACGGACTAACGAGCTCGTGCATGGTTGGCGGTGAGGCGTCGCCCCTTGATTGTTGATCATGGTCAGGTGGTGGGAAACGTGACTCGTTCAGTGATCATCAGCAACCGGCGGATCACGGGCCTGACGGCCGATGTGATCGCTGAACTCGTCGCTGAGATAGGCCCGTTGTGGCATGAGCGCCACCAGGCCAGGCTCGTTTCCCGGCAACGCAAGCGGGCCGTAGGTGCTGGTGCGAAGCACCAACTGGTGTTCGTCGACCGGCTGCTGGCCACCCTGGTCCATCTCCGTCACGGGGTCACCCACGACGTGCTGGCCTGTTGGTTCGGGGTGGACCGCTCGACCACCACCCGAGCCGTCGGCGAGGTGCGTCCCCTGCTCGCCGAGCGGGGGTGCACGATCAGTCCCGACGTGCGGCTGCGGAGCCTGGCCGAGGTCGTCGACCATCTCGGCGCGACCGGGAAGACCGGCATCATCGACGGCACCGAGATCCGGGTCCGGCGGCCGGCCCAAGGACGCAAGGACCGGGACAAGTTCATCTCTGGCAAGAACAAGCAGAACGCCGTCAAATCCATGGTGGTCACCGACGAGGACGGCCGCGTGCTGTTCTGCAGCCCGACCACGCCCGGAAGCTGCGCGGACATCACCCACGCCCGCCAATTAGGGCTGGTCAAGCTCCTGGCCCATGGGCCCGCGGTCGAGATCCTTGCCGATGCCGGCTATCAGGGTCTGGGCGCTCAGACTGGCGGACGCGTGGTAACACCACCGCACCGCAAGTTCAAGAAGAACGCCCCGGACTGGTACGAGGAGATGTACGAGCGCCAGCGCAAAGCGCACTCCTCACGCCGTATCCGCGTCGAGCACGGCATTGCCCACTTGAAGAACTGGCGGACCCTGGCCCGCCACCTCGGCCGCCGCGAGCACATGAGCGACACCGTCCAAGCCATCGCCGGCTTGCTGTCCCACCAACAGATCGCAGACCTGAATTCGGCGCGGCAGATGTGAACCCCGAGCCCCACCGAAGTCTTCGACGCCTCACCGCCAACCATGCACGAGCTCGTTAGAGGTTGTCCCGTAACTGGTGTGGCGGGGGTGCGTTGACCGGTCATGGGTGGGGTGATCTCAGCAGATGATCCGAAGTGGATCGAGCCATTCTCCGGGCTGACCGAGGGGCAGTTCGCCAGGATGGTCGCGCTGGTGCGGCGCCGTGGCGGTGATGTTCAGCGCGGGCCGCCCCTGGCGGCTGCCGCTGGAAGACCGGGTGCTGCTGGTGGCGACGTACTGGCGCACGAACCTCACGCAGCGGCAGGTGGCGCCGCTGTTCGGGGTCTCGAAGTCCGCAGCCGACCGCATCCTCGATCACCTCGCACCGCTGCGGCCATCTCGCCGACCCGTCGGCCGCGCAAGGACACTGCCTACATCGTCGACGGCACACTCGTGCCCACCCGCGACCGCACCGTCGCCGCGTCCAGCAAGAACTACCGATACTCGACCAACCTGCAGGTCGTCGTCGACGCCAACAGCCGCCTGGTCGTGGCGATCGGGCTCCCGCTGCCCGGCAGCCGCAACGACTCCCGGCCTTCTCCGAGTCCGGAGTCGACCGGGCCTGCCGCAAAGCTCCCACCATCGGCGGCTATCGAGGCACCGGCCTGCTCATCCTGCACCGCAAACGGCGAGGTCAAAAACATCTCCAGCCCCGAACAAGAAGACTGTCCTGGGTGAATACCGACGGGGCGCAGGGATCTCGGAACCCGCAGAGGACTACCGCAGCGCAAAGAAGGCGTCTATCTGTACATCGAAGAGATGGAGGACACCTAGCGTAGGGATCGAGAGAACGGGGCCGGACCGTGCAAGCAGAGGCGTTGGCGGCCTTGTTTGGTATCGGGGGAACCCTGGTGGGCGCGGCAGTCTCCACGGGGCCGTCGTGTGGCGGCAGCGCCGGACGGCTCACGAGGCCGAGTGCACGTACCGGATGGGTCTGTCCGAGACCGCGGCCAACGAGTGCATCCGGCTGAGCTACGTCGTTGAGGAGCACCTCGAGAAGGGCGCAGGGGACGTGAGGAGCCCGTCAGGCCGGGAATTGCATGCGGAACTCCAGCGGCTGAACCGCGCCTTGCAGGAACAGGCGCTCAGGTCCACAACCAGCCGGTACGCGATCTCCTGGCCCGGCACCACGCGGAGATGTACGTCCGAGCGGAGTGGGTCGGACCCCCTGACAGGTGGCCGCCGAGGTTCCGGACGATCTGTGACGACATCCGCACCGTGATGGGGACCGTTCTGCGCCGACAGCCCTTCCCCACCCGGATCTTGGAGCACTACCCCGATCCGTCATGACCCCGTCAGCGATGTGTGCCCCCGCGTCGTAGCGCGAGCCGGCAGCCGAGGACTTGACGGGATCAGCCCCGCGAGGTTGGTCCCGTCGGCATGATGACCAGCATGAACGAGTTCGTGGACAAACTCTGGTCGATGGAGTTCGGCATTGCCCTGCTGGGTGCCCTAGTGGGTGGTGGCTTCACCATCCTTGGGTCGTGGCTCCAGGCCCGGAGCAGCAACAAAGCGGCCGAACATATCCAGGCCAAGGCGAACGCCCAGCGCGCCTTCGACGCCCTCACTCAGCTCAAGGTGCACCTGGAGATCCAGACGTTCCGGGGAATGGGTACGAAGGAGACCCGGGCAGCTTGGAACCGGGAGCGCGAAATGCTGGTCACCACTGCCAACAGCACGATCATGCTGCTGCCGGATAAGTACAAGGACACCCGCCTACACGTGCAGGGGCTGCTCCGGCAGATCAAGACCTGGTACGGGCTGCCCCCTTGGCCGGAATACAAGCTGGAGACCGGTCTCCTGCTGTCCGAGGCCCTCAAGGTCATGGGCCTCTTCGTCCGCGGCTCGGACGCCCCGGAGCACCGGAACATGACCGAGATCATCCAGCAGGAGATCGAGCGGGACAGACGTGAGCGAGCACAGCGCGAACTGGAGTCGCTCGAAGCGGAGGAGGAGGCTCAGGGGCTGGATCAGGAAGACTCTGCGCGGCTAAACGAGCTGTACCAGTTCCTGGGTGTCGGCCAGTCGCGTCCCGAGCTGTCGAACGATGACGAGACGGACCCGTCATGACGCCCGCCAGCGATGTGATTGCGTGCGGGTGCGGGCTGGAGGTCACCCCACGCGGGCCCCCGTGCGCCGCTGAGGTCCTCAATTCCGACGTCCTCGGTCTCCGAGGCCAGGTTGGACCTCTGCCTTTGTCGGGCGCTACCCCAACCTCCGCAGAGCTGTTCCGCTCTCGGGCCTGCGTCCGCCTCCGCGCCGCAGGCGGTGGGCCGCTGAGAAGAGGTGGAGACAATCCGCAGTTGGGGCCCGCCGCTGTGGGGGCGAGTCACCGTAGTCACGGCAGCGGGTAGCCATCGAGGACGCTCGGGAGGGAGCTCGAGGGGTGTGTTCCCCGACAAACAAGGGCCGAGTGGTGCTCCGGTGCCCGCGGCGCCCTGTCCCCTCGGCTTGGGCCCGGTGCGCGCGAGCACCGGTCACTGACCCGTCAGGGCAGGATCGAGTCGACATAGCCTCCGTCGACCCTGAGTGCGCCGCCGGTCGTGGCCGAGGCGTACGGTGAGCTGAGGTATACGACCATGTTCGCGATCTCCTCCGGCTCGATGAGACGTTGGATCAGAGACTGGGGTCGATACTTGATCATGAATTCGCGCTGTGCCTCGTCCCAGCTCGCCTGGTCTCCGACAAGCTGCCGGACGAAGTCCTCGACCCCTGCGGTATGTGTTGGCCCTGCGATCACGGAGTTGACCGTCACTCCGCTGCCGGCCGCCTCTTTGGCAAAGCCACGGCTGACCGAGAGCAGAGCCGTCTTCGTCATACCGTAGTGGATCATTTCCGCGGGGATCACCACTGCGGAGTCGCTCGCAATGTTCAGGATGCGCCCCCACCCCCGCTCTCGCATCTGAGGCAGGAAGGCGCGAATCATCCGTACGGCTGACAGTACGTTGATCTCGAAGTAGCGGAGCCATTCGGCGTCGTCGATTTCCAGCGGCGGCGTGGCGCCGAAGACACCCAGATTGTTCACTAGGACATCCACGTCGGGGGCGGCCGCGAGAACAGCGCGAGTTCCTTCGGCAGTAGCCAGGTCTCCGGCTGCCCCCGTGACGTCATCCGTGCCGGCCTCGGCGCGAACGCACAGCACAGCCTCTTCAACGGTGTCATTGCGCCGACCGTTGACGACTACCCGGGCTCCGGCGCGGGCAAGTCCGACGGCGATGGCGCGGCCGATGCCCTGAGTGGATCCTGTGACCAGTGCCGTCTTGCCGGATAGATCGATGTGCATGCGATTCTCCTGACTGGCTTGCGGGGGACGAGCTCACTCGTGACAGTGTGTCGAAAAAGCGTCGCATTCCGACGCCCGGGCATCGGGAGGACATGCGGCAGGCGGCCTGTGGATCAGTTGAGAGTGTCGGGGTCGGGACCAGTCCGCAGACCGCGGTCCAAAGCTGTGATCGCCTGCAGGTCACCGTGTGTGAGTTGGAAGCTGAACACATCCAGGTTCTGCTGGATGCGCTCGGGCGTCACCGACTTGGGGATCACCACGTTGCCGATCTGCAGGTGCCAACGAAGGACAATCTGCGCGGGACTTACGTCGTGTCGGGCGGCAAGCTCGAGTACCGCCTTGTCGCGGAGAACGGCTCCCTGCGCGAGTGGGCTCCACGCCTCTGTGGTGATGCCGTGCTGTGCGTGGAAGGCGCGCAGTTCCTGCTGCTGGAGACCGGGGTGGAGTTCGACCTGGTTGACCGCGGGCGTGACGCCCGTGTTGTCCATCAGTCGCTGTAGGTGGGCGACCTGGAAGTTGGAGACACCGATGGCGCGGGCGCGGCCCTCCGCAAGGATTTTCTCAAGGGCCCGGTAGGTGTCGAGGTACAGGTCACGCGCCGGAGCCGGCCAGTGGATCAAGTAGAGGTCAACGTAGTCGAGTCCGAGGTTGCCCAGGGATGCGTCGAAGGCGTTGAGGGTCGCCTCGTAACCCTGTTCGTCATTCCATAGCTTGGTGGTGATGAACAGTTCGTCGCGCGCGAGGCTGGACTCCGCGATGGCGCGGCCCACTCCCCGCTCGTTGCCGTAGATCGCGGCGGTGTCAATGCTGCGGTATCCAGCTTGCAGGGCGTTACTGACCGCAACCGCGGTGTCCTCATCGGGGACCTGGAAAACCCCAAATCCAAGCTGAGGCATCTTGACGCCGTTGTTCAACGTTACGTCCGGAATCTGGTGCATCTAAGCGTTCTCCTTGCACAGTGGGCTGTCGTACCGCGTATGAGGGTCCAAGCACGGGCGGCTTTGTTTGCAGCGCTGGAAGACACCGTTGCTGTGAAGCAACAGCAATCTTGCGTTTGCTCACGAACAAAGATAGTTGCACACGCCCCATAAGCGCAATCGCAGACTGCCCGCGCAAGCACTCTAGATGGCTCACCCCGGGCGCAGCCACGGGAGGGCATCATCGCGCAATGAGGCGCTCCTTCCCGTCCGGGGCGGACTGGGCATTGGTCGTGCCTGCAACCCGGTGATCAGTCGAGCAGCGGCTACGGTCGTCCGCAGCCACCCCTTTCACCTCCCGGACCCCGCACCAAGGGCACTGCCCGTCGGGACACCGGCAGCGCTTGACGATGGCGGGTCGGTGCTTCGGTCGCAACTCTCGCCTCTCCCTGACTGGCCGATACCCGCCTTACTCGTGGTGACCTCGGCGTTCATCACCGCAAATACGATACTGTAGTTTCTTAAGGACCGCTCGAAAGGAGCAGACCATGCCGAAAAATCCCGGGGACACACCCGGAGCCCCCAGCCCCGCTTCCGATCACCAAAGCAAGAAGCTGCTTGTCTTGGGTGGCACCGGGTGGCTAGGTGGCCTGGTCGCGGAGGCGGCTTTGGCGCAGGGGACGGATGTGACCTGCTTGGCTCGCGGGACCACCGGCGCAGTCCCCACCGGAGCCCGTCTAGTGCGCGCTGACCGTACTAGCCCCCATGCCTACGACGAGGTGATCGACACCGACTGGGACGAGGTCGTGGACGTGACCTGGCAGCCGGTACAGGCCCAGAGCGCGGTCGAGGCCCTCGCCAACCGCGTCGCGCACTGGACATATGTGTCCTCGGGCGCAGTGCACATGGCCGGCGCACGTCGCCCGACAAACATTCCTGCGCAGCGTCGTCCGGGCGGGGCAATGGCCCGGGAGCCGGAATACCCGGCGGCCAAGCTCGCCTGCGAGCGTGCGGTCCTCGAGGGAGTCGGTGATCGAGCTGCGATCGTCCGGGTCGGCCTCGTGGGCGGGCCTGGTGATGTGAGCGACCGAACCGGCTACTGGCCAGGCCGGTTCGCCCTGGCGGGCAACGGCCCAGTGCTGGTGCCGGACGCCGGCAAACAACCGGTGCGGTTTATCGATGCCCGAGACTTCGCATACTGGCTGGCTGGGCCAGCCGCGACGCACACCGGGGTTTTCCAGGCCCAGGGTCCGGTCCATACGTTGGGCGAGGTCCTTGCTGCCGCCGCCTTGGCGGCGGACTTCAGTGGCAGATGGGTGCTGGCGAGCCCCGAGCGCCTGGCTGCGCTGGACATCGTGCCCTGGATGGGCAAGCGCGCCCTGCCACTGTGGGCGACCTCTTCCTTCGGGCCGCCGCGGTCAGCCGACGAGGCGGTCGAGCCGATGGCTCCCGGACTCGTCCACCGGTCGTTGCAGGAAGTCATGCACGACACCCTGCAGGACGAGATCCGCCGTGGTCTGAGTCGCGACCGGAAGTCCGGCCTGAGCCGTGCAGACGAACTTGCCGCCATCCAACAGATCGACCAAGAAGCGGGAACGTCCACTTGAACCGTGCACCCGCACCCCCGCGCGTGGACCGGGCTACCTCGCGTATGCAGCCATTAGTTCAGGAGTCATGACATGACCACACGATCCATCGAAGATGGCCTCGACACCGCGGCCGTGGTCGTCGGAGCCGGACCAGTCGGCCTGACACTGGCCGCCGAATTGAAGATTGCAGGCATTCACGCGGTCATCGTGGAACAACGATCCGAGCCGGACCCTGCACAAAAGGCTCGTGGAGTCGGCATCCTGGCCAGTGAGGCCCTGCGACGGCGTGGGCTGGCCACCAGGCTCCAGAACCGCCACCACAGCGGGCGCGAGGACTACCAGCACGACATGGGCAGCCCACATGCCCACTTCGCGTGGATCCACAAGCTCGACCACCAACAGGGCGCGGAAGTCAGCCGTGCGCCCGCCCTCATCTGGCAGCCTGAATTGGAGGCCCTGTTGGCCGAGCACGCCACCAAACTCGGCGTCGAAGTCTTCCGGGGCCACCGGGTGACGTCGCTGAAGCAGCGCGATGACCGGGTACATCTGACGCTGCAGACACCTGCCGGGGAACGAACGATCGCTGCCTCCTGGGTCATCGGATGCGACGGGGGGCATTCCTCCGTACGCAAGCTCGCTGATTTCGCCTTCCCCGGCATCACCTCCAGCACACTGGGCCGCGTCGCTCGGCTCAAGCTGACCAACCCAGACCCTGACCCGTTCCCGCCGGACGCAACGACCCATCGCGGCCAACTTCAGCACGGCGACATCGTGGACGGCTGGGTCCGAGTCCGCCTGAGCGAACACGACGAAGACCAGCCAGATGCGACCGCTGCCGAGCGCGACCGGTCGCCTGTCACTGTCCAGGAGATGCACGACGCCATCGAGCGCATCACGGGGCGGGACATCTCCATCAGCGAGATCAGGGACGGCCGGCGGACACGCGGCAACTCCCGCCAAGCGGCGAGTTACCGCCAGGGCCGGGTCTTTCTTGCCGGGGATGCGGCACATGTACATTCGCCGCTGGGTGGCCAGGGCCTCAACCTAGGGATGATGGACGCCGTCAACCTCGGCTGGAAGCTGGCCCTGGTAGAACGCGGCCTGGCCGCCCAGGAACTCCTGGACACCTATACGAGCGAGCGGCATCCCGTAGGTGCTGGCGTCCTGCACAACACCCGAGCCCAGACGGCTCTGCTGACCCCAGACCCCTACACTCGGGCGCTGCGCGACATCTTCAGTGCCTTGATGGACATTCCGCAGGTCAAGGAACACCTTGGCCGGATGTTGTCCGGTGTCGATGTGCGCTATGCCCTGCCCTACACCCCCGGCAGCGACCACACGCTCCTGGGCGCACATGTGCCTGACTTCGTCGTCGACGACACCACCCTGTACTCCCTCATGTCCGACGGACGGCCACTGCTCCTGCACACCCCACAGGCTGGCCCGGTAGCCCTGGCGGCCGCTCCGTGGGGTGACCGGGTCCATCTCGCCTCCGCGCTGGTTCTGGGACGGCGTGACATGACCGCTGCCTTGATCCGCCCGGACGGTGTCCTGGCCTGGGCCGCTGTGCCGAGCACGGCAACGGACACCGTGGCGCTGCGCTCGGCCCTGTCCACATGGTTCGGTGCACCGCCACCACAGCCAAGTGGGCAGGCCTGAAGTCACCGTCGAACGGCACGGGTTATCGACCGCGGCTTGGGGGCATCCTTTCCAACGCCCCAACCGATGTCTTCGTGTCACCGTCTCAACGCCGTGACGGCTTGGATTTGCTGAGGGTCAGCCTGCGGCGCACTGCCACCGCGCAGGCGCCAACAACGGCCGCCTCGGCCGCAGTCCATGGAAGGCGTGATGTCACACCTCCCCCGCTCCAGGCGTCCGCAGCCGCACGCGCGGGAGCGGCGGCAGTCGTCCTGCGCCGTGCCTCGTCCTGCTGACTCTGCTCCGCCTTGGCCGCTTCAGCATCCAGGACGAGCACGGGTGCCGCAAAGTCGGGCATCTTGTCGCCCCGCTGCAGTTCGTTCCAGTTCGCCGAGGACCCGTCTGAGTACGTCTGGAACACGCCGAAGGTGGCACTCGGCTCGTCTGGAAGCGCGCCTACCCGTACGTCGGAGTAACGGTGTTCGTCGGGCCTGAGCTCGTGGCCCGCAGTGGCGGTCCAGACCAGGGGGGTAGTCCCGCCTTTGGAAGCGGGGCTTTCCCCCTCTCTGTCCAGCCTGGGGCCGCTGGCACCGCCGTCGGCGTGCCCCCCTCAGGGAGAGTTACGTCGAGGCGGATGGTGGTGGCGTCCGCCTTCTCCGAGGGGACCCTGAACCGCAGGGTGGCCGGGGCGCCGTTCGTTGCGCCGTCCGAAAACACCCGGACATGCGCGGACGCCGGCCCCGCGAGCAAAAGGAGCGACCCGACGGCCGTTCCCATGGCTGTCATCGCCCGGTGTGTACGTCGGCTACGGCGCATGCGAAGTGGGCATGTCATGGTGTCGTTGTACGCTGCCCGCCTGCACCCTGTCGCCGCGGCAATTGCCCGTCATCAGCCGGTAGGTGCTGCTGACACGCGGCCCGGACAGCGCAACAGGGATCTGGGTTCCCCAGGGATGCGAGATCATCCGGCCGTCTTGGGCGACGGGCACCGCTGCCAGGGATGAGCGGGGTTGGGTGCCGGAGGTCGGTACAACGGTCACGAACACCGTGCACGCCGCCAGCACCAAAAGGACGACTCCGGCCGCCATCCGGCGGCGAATACGCCTCGGCAACCGCGCCGAACCTCCGCCAGATGGCCGGTCGTCGCCGGGAATGGCGGACGGGACGCGTAGGAAATCCACCCGCTCAAAGGTCCGTACCACGCTCCGCACGCCTACAGCCGGCTGCGGGCACTGGAGGCTGGGATGCCGATCTCCTCGGCCAGGTCGGCGCAGGTCCTGCCGAGGAAGTACACCTCAATGACCGCTTGCCGGTGCTGGGGGACAGCCGGTCGAGTGCCTCGTGCAGCTCTATCCGCGCCAGCGGTAGGTCGTACGAGTCAGTGCCACTCTCTTTGTTTTCCCGCCCCGCTTCTTCCGGGCGAGCCACCACGAGTCTGGCCACCCTGTGCCGCCGGGCGTCCACAATGGCGTTGCGGGCTATCGCATATAGCCAGGTCCGTAGGCTTCCGCGCCTGCTGTCGTAGGAGCCCGAGGCACGCCAGGCCCACAGGAAGACCTCCTGCACCACCTCCTCTGCCAGGTGAGGATCGCCGAGCGCGTTGTGCGCAAAGCCCACGAGCTCGGCTCCGTAATCGTGGTAGGCGGTGTGTACACCCCGTTCACTGCTCAAAGGGCGCGGCGTCAGCCTGCCTGCGGCGCCCGCGCCACAGCCGGACACCCACTACGAACGCCATTCCTGACCGGCATGCCACACGTCCACCGTCCCCTGGCCCTTTGGTGGGCGGAAGGCCCTTCCCAGCGACTCAGGATTGGCGACCAAGGCTACGTCAGCCAGACGCCGCCCGGTCCCGAGAAGCACCCGATTCTGAACGAGAGATTCCCCCGCTGGGGCGTACGCCCCGTAGCTCCCCCAGCCTGACACTGCCTGTCAGCCAGCGGGGCAAAACCCTCGGAATACGCCGTGGTCGTCGACGGCGCCGACGACCTCCTCGAAGTCCATGTTTGCGCCGGAGTGGTTGTTCTCGATACTCCCCAACTCGCCTGTCGCGGCGCGGAGGCACCGCCCGCGCCCCCGCCCACGACGAGGAGCGACCGTTGAGCAGAGGCGACCGCTATCGAGTCCGCCAGGACAAGAAGTGGGGACGGTACCCTTCAGGAAGCAGATCGAGGGCCTGGTCGAGCGTCAAACCCTCGTACTGGCGATCACCAGCAAGGGCAACGTCGGCCAGAAGCCTTCCTCGCTCGGCGAGGACAGCGTCGCCGTCAGCGCATCTCAAATGCCGTTTGGCGAGACGTGGTGCGCACGACGAGGACTTCCAAAGGCATCAGATCGCCTTGTGGGCGGGGTGCACGCCGTGCGATCCGGCTTCATGGCCCCGCCCCGTGCCGGCATCGCCCCGCACTGACGGAAAGTCAGGCTTGGCAGGCGGGTCCAAGACACAGCCTCATGTCCGCTACCACCGGCTGGTCTTCGTCGGGCCGTTCCAATCGACAGCAGCGCCTTCTCGTTTCTGCTTGCGATATACCTGCACACAGCGTTGCTTCTTGTGAGCAGGCAGTGTATTCATGTTCGTGCTGAGGCGCCGACACAGTGTCCAGCCCCTTTCTACCTCCGGGCGTTCTCGTCAGCGGGCTGTCGCTCGCCTTTCGTTGGATCTGGCCGGAGTACCGGCCTATGTCGTCATGCACATCCGCATGTCAGCCCTGCCTTATGCACCCCCACCGGCAGAGCATCACCGCCCTGCGGTAGGCCGGTTGCACATTTCCATCTGCAGGAGTGTCGAAAACATTGAATGAGAAGACGGGGCATGCCAGAGTAGCGGCCCGCATGGCCCTGCACGGATCGGTTGCAGCCCTTTTTTTGGGCGCCTTTGGAACTAGCTGCGGACTGGTGAACCAGGAGGAAACAGGCCCCATTACTATCGGAATATCACTGCCACTTTCGGGACCCGTCGCCGATAGTTCTAAGCCCGCCTATGCCGGGTACAAGGTGTGGGCCGAGCAGGTGAACAAAAAAGACGGCCTACTGGGACGCAAGGTCAAATTGAAGGTACTCGACGATGGTTTCGACGAGGGCCGAGTCGTCAGCAATTACAGACGACTGATTCACGACGAGCATGTCGATCTGCTCCTCGGCACCGTCTCCTCCAAGCTGAACTTGCCGGCATCGTCGGTTGCCGAGCAAGCGAAAATGCTCTACGTCGAGCCTTCCGGCGGAGCAGATGAGATCTTCAACCGAGGCTACAATTACCTCTTCTTCGCCCAACCGGGAACGTCCGTAGACGTTCCCGAGGGCCTCGTCGAGTGGGTACGCCAATTGCCGAAAACGCAGCGCCCCCGAACCGCTGCCTACCCCGTGCAGAACGACCCGAACCTGAACGCCACGGTGGAACAGACGCGCAAGGAACTCAGCTCGCTTGGGGTGCGCACGGTGTACACCGACACCTACGCACCTGAGACGCGAGACTTCAGCGGCATCGCCCAGGACATCGCCGCGGCAGCACCCGACCTCATCGTGCACGGCGCCGTGAGTGCAGAGGACGGCGGCGGGCTCATCAAGGCACTTCAGGGCCAGGGCTTCAATCCAAAGCTGATCTTCCAGACCAATGCGCCCTCGCTCACCGATGTCTACCCGAAGGCCGTCGGCGGCGAGGCGAACACCGCCGGCATTTTCACCTCGCTCGCCTGGAACCCTCAGGGGCAAGGCAGCAAGGACTTCATCGACGCCTACGAGCGAAAGTACGGCGAGCCGCCCGAGGATGACGCGGCGAGCGCCTACACAGCAGGGCAGGTTCTGGCTTCTGCGGTATGGAACGTAGGGAGTCTCGATCAGGAGAAGCTGTCCCACTGGCTGCATCAGCACTCAGTTCCGACCGTGTCGGGTGTCCTGCACTGGGACAAGCGTGGTGTGCCCGAAGGGGACTTCATGCTCGCACAGTGGCAGAAGGGCAAGCTGGAGATCATTTCCCCCGAGGAGTTGCGGACGACGTCGAAGGCCCTGTACCCCAAACCGGACTGGTCCTGAGTCTCCGCTGCCGCAACTCCCATCCGCTACTTACGAGTTGCCCTCTTCCTGCGTGGCACTGCAACCGCAGTCAGCCCGATGAAGAGGGCTGCAGCCAAGGGTCTCCCTGCGCCTTCCTCGAGTGCGGACGGACACCGGGATATGGCGCAGCCCTTCCTTCGGGCTCCACCGATGGCACTCCCGGCACCGCTCCCGCCTGGGTGAACAGCCGTCAGAACAGCAGCGCCGCAGAGTGCAGAGGGAGAGCCCCGAAACCGACGTGATGGTCACTCTCGGGAGGCGCCAGTTGGCCTCAGGATCAGGCTCCATGGCTGGGCGGCGCTGGGCGGGTAAGCCCGAGATCGTAGGCAAGGATCACAGCCTGAATGCGGTCTCGGGCCCCTAGCTTCGCCAAGACGCGACCGACGTAGGTCTTGACGGTGGACTCTGAGAGCACGAATTGTTCAGCGATCTCACCGTTGGTCCATCCGCGTCCGACGGCGATGAAGATCTCGCGTTCGCGTTCTGTGAGAGATCGAACACGCGGGTCATTTACTGAAGCACTGTTCGGCACTGGCAGGTGACTTCCGTACGCGTCCAGCAAGCGCCGGGTGAGGGCTGGTGCGATAACCGCGTCACCGAAGGCAACTGCGCGGATGCCAGCGAGGAGCTCTTCGGGGCGTGCGTCTTTGAGGAGGAATCCGCTGGCGCCGGCGCGTAGGGCTGCGTGTGCGTACTCGTCGAGATCAAAGGTGGTCAGGACCAGTACGCGCGAGCGACTGCCGGAGGCTGTGATGCGCTGGGTGGCTTCGATACCGTCCATGCCCGGCATACGGACGTCCATGAGGATCACATCGGGGCGAAGTTCGGCAGCTTTGCGGATGGCTTCTGCTCCGTGGGCTGCCTCTCCCACGACGTCGGTTTCAGGTGAGCTCTCCAAAAGCATGCGGAAGCCGAGGCGCTGCAGGGGTTGATCATCCACGATGAGTACGGTGCTCATGCTGCGCTTCCGGTGTCGGGAAGGGTGCGGTCTCGCCGGAACGGCGTGAGGTCGAGTGTCGCTCGCACCCGCCATCCGCCGTCTGGGGTGGGGCCAGCAGTGACGGTTCCGTTGTAGAGCGCTGCGCGTTCACGCATTCCCGAAATCCCGTGGCCCACTCCGCCTGGACCGGGCTTGCGGGCTGGGGTGGAGGGGCCGGTGTTGTACACCTCGACGTGTGCTTGGTGTTTTTCTCCGGTTACCGTCAGTTGTATGCGGGTCTCGTGTCCAGCGTGCTTGAGTGCGTTGGTGAGGGCCTCTTGGGCGATGCGGTAGATCGCCAGTTGCACACCTCGGTCCAGGCCGTGGAGGGTGCCGATGGTGCGGTGGACGACGTGAGGGCCGGCGGAGCGGATCCGTGCGCACAGGGCGTCGATGTCGGACAGGTTTGGCTGGGGGCTCAGGTCAAGGGCTTGATCTTGTTCGCGGAGCACGCTGAGGGTGCGGCGGAGCTCGTCGAGCGCCTGGCGGCCCGTGTCTCCAATCATCAGAAGTGCCTGTTTACCTCGTTGCGGGGCGATGTCGGCCGCGTATGCGCCGCCGTCGGCGAGAGTGATGATCACGGAGAGGTTGTGGCCGACGATGTCGTGCATCTCGCGGGCCACCCGTGTACGTTCGGTTGCGACAGCCAGCTGGCTGCGTTGGTCGCGTTCCACTTCCAGTTGTGCGGCGCGCTCGCGCAGGCCGGCCATTTGAGCGCGTCGGATGCGGATGACGAGGCCGAGCGTGACAGCAGCCACAACGGTCATGGTCAGGAGGAACAGGCCGTCGACGATGGACACGCTGGGCTGCATGCGCATGGCGAGCAGGACTAGACCGGTCACGGTGATGGCGCAGGCTGCGGGCAGGTAGCGCACCCGTCCATGCAGGGCGAGGCTGTAGAGCGCGACGAGAACGGCGACGCCTGCGCGGAGCCAGGCGCCCAGCGCGCACTGCACCAAGAACACCGCGGCGACTGATGCGAAGGTTACGGAAGGATTTCTGCGACGCCAAAGCAGCGGAAGCACCTGTCCTGCCTGCAGGACGAGTACGGCGGCGAGAGGCAGGCAGGTGAAGGCGACGTCGAGTTCACCGCCTCGGTCGCCGTAGGCGTGGGCGTGCAAGTCCTGCAGGCACAGCAGGGGAATCAGCAGGAGGACCAGGCCAACGTCCATCAACCACGGACGTTGTCGATCCGCGTATCGGAGTAGCTGGCCGATGTAGGACAGGTGGCGGATCAAAGGGGGGTTGCCCATGAGGTCGTCCGCCGTCGGGGCATCAGCCGCTACGGGGATGCTCTTGCCGTCGCTCACGAGTGTCACCTGTTCATCGTGCCGCAAGGCAGGCGGGCGGCACACACCGGTCGTTTAGGGTGTCCGCCGCCCGCTCGTGGGCTTGTCAGACGTCGGTGCGCACCAGACGGTAGGCAGCCCCTGCCAGGGCGAGCGCTGTCCAGGCCAAGAGGACCAGGAGCCCGCCGGAGGGCGACAGGTGCGTCGCATCATGGGTGAGGGCGAACATGGACTCGCCGGCGCTGCTCGGGAGGTACTTCTGGAAATTTTCCTGCCAGGACGTCGGCAGAAGCGAGACCAGGCCGGGCACGAGCATGAGGGTGGCGACCAGAACGGCGATTCCGCCAGCGACTGAGCGCAGCAGGGAACCCAAGGCGACGCCGATGACTCCGACAACGCCGAGGTAGAGCCCGGCCCCCAGCAGGCTGCGTACAACACCTGCATCGGACAGCGACAGGGCTGCGGGGGTATCGGAGAGCAGGCTGCTGGCGATAGGGAAGGTGATGATCGCGCCGACGGTGGCCACGATGAGAGCGACCACCCCGAAGGTGGCGGCCTTGGACCAGAGCACAGGCAGTCGCCGGGGCACCGCTGCGATGGTGGAACGGATCATGCCGGTGGAGTACTCGCCGGCGGTGACCAGGACGCCTAGGACGCCGAGTGCAAGTTGCGCGAACTTGGTCCCGAAGAGGGAGAAGCTCAGGACAGTGGCATGGGCCTCGTCGGCGTCCATTTGGGAGCCTGAGGTGTACTGGGAGTGGTAGTGCAACGAGGCGATCACACCGAAGGCGACGAGGAAGACGAAGCCGAGACCGAGGGTGATCCAGGTCGAGCGCAGGGACCACAGTTTGGCCCATTCCGAGCGCAGGACTCCGCGAATGCTGACCTTGTAGGAACGCCCCGACCGGATCGGCGAAGGAGGTGTCGGGGTGGGGCTGTTCTCCGTGAGGGTGGTGGTGCTCATGCCGCGCTCCGCGAGGTCTCGACGGTGGTGGTGCCGTGGTACTCGACGACGTCGCTGGTCAGGTCCATGAAGGCCTGCTCGAGCGACACGGTTTTCGAGGTGAGTTCGAACAGTGGGATGCCGTGTTCGGCGGCTTTGAGGCCGATGGCGCGGGCGGTCAGTCCGGTGACCTGGAGTTCCTGTGAGCCGACCGTGCCGGTGATCTCGACGTCAGGGCCGGAGAGGACTTCACGCAACCGGGTGGTTTCGTCGGTGGCAACCGTGACGGTGTCGCCTCCGCCGCCGCGAACCAGTTCCTTGACGGTGGTGTCCGCGAGGAGTCGTCCCCGTCCGATGATGATGAGGTGGTCGGCGACCAGGGCCATCTCGCTCATGAGGTGCGAGGAGACGAAGACGGTGCGGCCTTCGGAGGCAAGCTGGGTGAGGAGGTTGCGGATCCACAGCACGCCCTCGGGGTCCAGACCGTTCACCGGCTCGTCGAGCATGAGGGTGGCTGGGTCGCCCAGCAGCGCGGCGGCGATACCCAGTCGCTGGCCCATGCCCAAGGAGAAGGCGCCGGCACGACTCTTGGCCACTGACTGCAAGCCAGTGAGCTCGATGACCTCCTCAACCCGACGCCGTGGGATGCCGTGAGTGTGGGCTTGGGCCATCAGGTGGTTGAAGGCAGAGCGGCCTGGGTGGACGGATTTGGCCTCCAGCAGGGCGCCGACCTCCTGCAGTGGGGCACCGTGCTCGGCGTAGCGGCGGCCGTTGACGGTGACGCTTCCGCTGGAAGGGGCATCCAATCCGACGATCATGCGCATGGTCGTGGACTTGCCGGCGCCGTTAGGGCCGAGGAAGCCAGTGACCGCGCCGGGCTTGACGACGAAGTCGAGGTGTTCGACGGCCGTCTTCTCCCCGTAACGCTTCGTCAGTTGGTGTGCCTTGATCATCGCCGCTCCCTTGCGTCATGTGGTGCAGACCTCGTGTTCTGGTAGCTGCAACGTTAGGAGCACTCGTGGCTGGGGTCGTGATACCGCGGGGGGCAATGGGGCGGCTCGGGTAATACCCAGGTACGACCGAGACTCATCCGCTCCGGCGATTATGACGAAGAGAAGTTAATCGTTTCACTCCGTGAACGGCCCGGCGACCCGTCTTCGTGCGGTCGACCCAACGGCCGGCCCAGGGCTGCAGGGCCCATGCGCGGATCGCCCAGGGCTACGCAAGCTGTAGTTTTCGATCAGAGCGGGCGCAGGCCGTTGCTGTAGAGCGGGCTTCAACAGGGAGTGGGACGTGGCCGCTTCCTGGGACCCCGCGCAGGTCCGCCGTCGACGGCATCGCGGCCCACCGTAGAGGGTCAGGGACGGAGCGTCTTCCGAGTTGCTGTGTCAGAGGCAGGCTTGATCAGGTAGCCGACGCCGCGGCGGGTATGGATCATCGGCTCGCGCCCGGAGTCGATCTTTCTCCGTAGGCAGTAGATGCAGACCTCGACCACGTTGGTTTTGCCACCGAAGTCATACTCCCATACCCGGTCCATAATTCTGGACTTGCTGAGCGCGCGCTGTGGGTGCTGCATGAGCAGGCGGAGCAGTTCGAACTCGGTGGCCGTGAGGTGGATGCTGTCTCCAGACCGTGTCACGTGTCGGCTGGCCTCATCGAGAACAAGGTCGCCGACGACCAAGATCGAGTTGTTGCGGCGACCTGTTTTCCCGGACCGGCGTATCAGTGCGCGCATCCGCGTGACAACGTCCTCAAGACTGAACGGCGTGGTCATGTAGTCGACACCGCCTGCCGTGAGGCTGGCGAAGCCCTCTTCGGCGCCGTATTGACTCGTGGCGCCGAGGAGGAGAGCCGGTAACGCGGGGTGCTCTCGTCGCACACACGTCAGGAAATCTGCGCAGGACATGCCTGGCGGGACCACCTCCAACAGGACGGCGTCGGGCCGAAAATGGCGTGCGACTGTGATTGCGTCATGCCCGTCACGGGCTCCACGAACGACCCAGCCTTCGTTTTGAAAGACAACGGACAGCAGCTCGAGCGTGGGTGACGCGTGGTCCACCACGAGCACCCGGACGGGGCCCCCGTCCGGCCTCAGCAGTGCAGGGCGTCTCGATGGCGAAGTGATGTCCATACGGTCACCCTGCCGGGAGGGCGTGAGGATCTCCCTAAGATCCCCTTTGAATTCTCTTTCAGACCATCCGATCTCCTGGCACCAAATCCGTTCGACCGTCGGCCGAGGGCGCCGCCAACGACCTCGGCGCCGAACCGGGGGGGCTGGACGGCTATGCACGCTATGGTGCCTGCTCACTCCTTGGTCGCTCCGGCCAGCATTCCGGACACCAGCGTGCGTTGCGAAAACAGGAAGAGGACCAGCACGGGCAGTACGGCCACGATGATCGCCAGGGCGAGTTCCGGGATCGTTATGTTGAGCCCGGCTCCCGCTACCGGGTTGAAGGAGGGTGTAGAAGTCAGCAGTTGATTCAGGCCTACCTGGACGGGGAACTGCTCGCTGTTGGGCAGAACCAGGTAGGGCAGGAAGAAGTTGTTCCAATTGCCCACGAAGCTGAAGAAGGCCACCAGACCGACGACAGGTTTGGCGAGCGGCAGGGCAATTCGGGAGAAGAGCTGCCATTCGGTACAGCCGTCGATCCTCGCAGCCGACAGCAGATCCCTGGGCAGGCTGCTACCGAAGTAGATGTACACGAGGTACACGCCGAACGGATAGAACGAGAAGGGGAGGACGACCGACCAGATGGTGCCGATAAGATGGAAACGGTTGAGCTCCAAAAAGATCGGCAGTACGAGAGTGGCCTGCGGCATGATCATAGTGACGAGGGTGATCATCAACAGAGCCTTACGCCCTTTGAAACTTGTCAACGCGAGCGCATAGCCCGCCGGCACGCTAACAAAGAGCGTCAGTATGAGTGAACTGCCCGAGTAGATTGCAGAGTTGCGCAGCCATGTGACCATGACCCCGTCCTGGAAAGCGAACAGATGGTCCCAGGCGGCTCCGATTTGATCGAGTGAGCCGAAGGAAAACGGGTTGTCCCGTACGACTTCGCCAGCAGTCTTGGACGGTGCCAGCAGCAGCCAGACGACAGGCAGGACAAAAAACAACAGTAGGAGTGCCAGCAGCAACCCCACAACCAAGACGGAGGAGGCCTTCGAGGCGCGGATCCCTCTGTTCTCTCCTGCCGGGGACAGGATGCGTAGTGTCATTTTCCATCCAGCTTGAACAGGTTTGAGCGGACGACGAGGATTCCGGCAGCCAGAAGGCCCACCGCAAGGAGGACGACGGAGATAGCAGCGGCCCCGTTGAAATCCCCCTGCTGAAAGGCATAGACGTATGCGAGCTGGTTGGGCGACCAGGTCGGGCTGACGCGGCCGAGGCTGGCGGTCTGCAGCAGTTGTGGCTCGACAAAGAGTTGCGTGCCGGTGGCGAAGGCCATGATCGTCATGTAGACAATCCACTGCCGGATCATCGGGATCTGAATAGACCAAGCGGTGCGCCAGGGACCTGCCCCATCCATCCGGGCGGCCTCCAGCACTTCGTCCGGAATGTTGTTCAGCGCTCCATACATCACGACGATCCAACCTCCGGCGCCGGTCCAGAAGGCGATCAGCATCAAGATCAGGGGCAAGTGGTCCGGAGCCAGGACAGCGGCGAACGTCTGCAGCCCCATGGCCGTCAACACCCATGACACCGGGCTCACGTCTGGGTCCAGCATGAACAGCCAAACCAGGACGCTGGCGACTCCGGCTAGGGCTCCCGGAATGTAGTACAGGAAGCGGAAGAGCGCCGACGTCCCCGGCCGCATCCGGCTCCGTAGCACCACTGCGACCAGTACGACCAGAACCACGAGGGTGACCAGCCACAGAGCCAGGTAGACCAGCATATGAGTGAAGGCAGGAGTAAACCGGTAGTCCTGAACAACCTTCACAAATTGGTTAAGCCCTGTGAACTGTCCGCGGTCGTTGGTGAGGGCAAGGTAGAAGGAGTATGCCGTGGGGAAGATGCCGAAGGCGAGCAGCAGTACTGCGTATCCGGCGATGAAGAGGTAGCCCGCGGCGCCGTGCCCCTTCCGCCGCGGCGCGGGGCCGCGGCGGAGGGTGGAGACGGCGACGCGCTCGGTCTCCAGGAGAGTCACTGAGTGACCACCTTGTATCCCTGGGCCTTTGCCTCGTTGCTGATCTCTTGCTGCCAGGCAGGCAGGGTGGAGGTCAGGCTCTTGCCTGCGGTCAGGGCCGGCAGGACGATACTGGACCAGGCGGTCGCGTCCGAGAATCGGGTGTTCGACCAGCCGGTCCACACGGCGTCGGCTGCCTGTTGGAACGGCCCGCTCACGTCGGTGGCGAAATAGTCGCTGTTGGCGGGGTTGGCCAGCCACGCTTGGGCGGCCTTGGTGTAGGCCGGGTAGGTGGGGGCCGATGCTTGGTTCTCGTTAGAGGTGGTGAGCCAGGTGACGAGGTCCGTGGAGGCCTTGAGGTTGGCGCTGTGCGAGGACACCATCCATACTCCACCACCCACGTTGCCGGTGGCGACGGTGGGATCACCCTGCCAGGTCAGGGGGGGCGCCGCAGTGATCTGCTTGGCGGGAGTCTTGAAGGCAGCCTTGAACAGGTACTGGCCGTACCAGGAGGGTCCGTAGGCCATCAGAACCTTGTCTCCGCTGTCCTTTGCGAAGCCCTGGCTGAAGAAGCCCTTGGTGGTGACAGCCTTGGCGTCTATCAGGCTGTCCAGCAGTTTGGCGGTGCGGGTGCACTTGGGGTCCTGCAGGTCGGTGCGCAGAGTGTCGGGCTTGACGAGGTCGAGCGCGGGGCACTGTGCCGACCAGAAGTAGGACTCGTGGGAGTTGGTGTCGCCGACCGAGCCGACGAGGTAGCCGGGGTGCTCCTTGGCGACCTTCTTGCCGAGGGCCTCGTAGTCCTCCCAGGTGGTGGGGACCTGGTAGCCCCACTTGTCCATAAGAGTTTTGTTGTACCAGAGAACGACCTGGGCGATGTCGTTGCGCAGGCAGTAGGTGTGGCCGTTGAACTGGCACGGCGTGAGGGAGCCCTTGGCGAAGCCGGCGAGGGTGCTGGCCGGAACGAGCTTGTCGTCCAGCGGAGCGGCGAAGGGTTGAGCGCCCGTCTTGGTGGCCTGCGATGCCCAGGTGACGTCGGTGGGTGAGCCGAAGACGACGTCCGGCCAGCCGCTGCCGGTCCGGTCGAAGAGCTGCACTTTGGACTGCAGGTAGGTGGAGCCGTCGGCGCCGCCGTCGTAGGTGACGATCTTCATCTTCACGTCCGGGTGGGACTTCTGGTACGCCTGCACGGAGGGCAGGCGGGTGGAGTCCGTCCAAACGGTGATCTGCGAACCGTCCTTCTGTGTGGCCGGCTTGAAGGCGGGCTGAGCGGAGGAGTCGGACTGCGACGTGGTGTCGGCGCTGGCGCAGCCGGCCAGTGTGGCCGCGGCAGCCAGAGACAGGGCTGCGGCGGCGATGCGCAGCGCGATCCGGCGCTGGCGGGTTCTCGGAGATCCGGAAGACCTCATCGTCTTGCCTTTCTGTTCTTACCAGGGGGTGCGGTGGTGCGCCGGATGGGGGGCGCCGGCAGCGGTGGCCGTCCGCAGGAGGGCGGCCACCGTCCGGTCAGCGCGGTTGTTCGACGAACGGCGTCAGTGCGTCGCCGTAGCCGAAGTCGAGGGGCAGGGCGATGCCGGATCCGGTGGGGGCGTGGACCAGGCCCTGGTCGTCCACGTGGCGCTCGCGTACGACGGTCGTCGCGGTCACCAGGGACTCGTAGTAGGTGGTGTTGGAGATAGCCATGCACAGGTGGTGGTTGGGGATGTCCGAACCGTGCACCTCGGCCCGCAGTCGGTAGGCGTCGGCGAGGTGGGCGGTGCGCATGGCTCCGGTGATGCCGCCCCGCAGGGTGGTGCCGGCGCGGACGCCGAAGGTGGCGGCACCGGCCCGGATGAAGTCGGCGGAGTTCATGTGCGCTCCGTCGGAGGTTTCGGCCACCAGCAGCGGGATGTCCACTGCGTCGGCGAGTTTCTGGTAGGCGGAGATGCTGAACTCGCGCATCGGCTCCTCGTACCAGAGGTAGTCGGCTTCGGACAGGGCCCGCCCCAGCCGGATGGCGTCGGGCAGGTCGAAGCCGGCGGATCCGTCGTACATCAGGGGGATGTCGGGGCCGACGTGCTCCCGCAGCGCGAGGCAGAGTTCGGCATCGCGCCGTGCATCGCCCCAGGCGTGCAGTTTGATGCCGCGGTAGCCGAGGGCGAGGCACTGGTCGGCGACGTCGAGGAACTCCTCGGTAGAGGAGAACGTCGAGGTGGAGGCGTAGGCGGGGATGGCTTCGCGGAAGCCGCCAAGCAGTCGCCAGACTGGCTGGCCGTGGTAGCGGCCGGCCAGGTCCCACAGGGCGATGTCTATCAGACCCAGGGCGGGCAACGGGAGTTCATGGATGCGGTCGAGCTCCCACACGCGGTGCCACAGCCATTCCCGCTGCAGGGGGTCGGCGCCGAGCAGCTCTTCGCGGAAGACCCGGTCGACGAGGTCTTGGAGTGTGGTGAATGCTCCCGGGCGGGCGAACAGGGCCACCCCTTCGGCTCCCGCGTCCGTGCCGATGTGCAGGACTGCGCCGTCGCCGACCGCGGGGCTGCCGCTCAGGCCGTTCCGCCACTGGAAAGGCGGGTTGGCCGCCGGAACGTCAATCCGGTGTACTTCGACATGGGTGATCTTCATCCTGGCTTTCGTCTCTGTGTCGGAAAGGTGCGGTGCCCGGGAGCGGTGGGGCTCAGAAGCCGCCGTATGCCTGGATCTCGTAGACGCTGCCGCCGTTCCAGCTGGAGCCGGTGATGGTCAGGCGGAGGTAGCGGGCGGTGACGGGCTGGTCGGCGAAGGAGTAGTTGGTCGCCGATGTGGTGTTCGCGCTGGTGTGGTCGTCGAGGGTGGACCAGGTGGCGCCGTCGGTGGAGTACTGAAGGCGGTACTGGTAGCCGCTGGGCTTCTCGAAGGTGGTCACTACGCTGGAGATGCTTGTGTTCGCGCCGAGGTCGACCTGGATCCAGGACGGGTCGGGCAGCCCCAGGCCCTGCGCCCAGCGGGTGGACAGATCCCCGTCGACTGCCTTCGCCGGGACGTTGCCCTCGGAGTCGGAGGAAGCGGTTGCCGTCTTGTTGAGCGCCAGGTCGTTGTCAGCAGGGGTGGTCACGGTGGCCGGCGGGCTGGGCTCCGAGGTGTTGAGCGCGCCGTCGCGGGCGACGACCGTGAAGGAGTACTGGGTGTGCGGGCTGAGGCCGGTGACCCGGTAGGTGGTGTCGCCGGTGACCGCGATGCGCTGGCCGTCCTGGTAGAGGACGTAGCTGGTGACGCCGGTGTCGTCGGTGGCGGCAGGCCAGGTGACGTCGACGAGGCTGGGCAGCAGCGGCTTGACGACGGGCTGCTCGGGGCGAGTCGGGGCGGTGTGGTCGGTGCTGGGCGGGGCCGGGGTGCCGTAGACCTGGAAGTCGAAGATGCTGCCGCCGTTGCCGCTGGAGCTGGTGACGGTCAGCCGTACGAAGCGGCCGGTGACGGGCGTGTCGGTGTGGGCGTAGTCGGTCTGGGCGGTGGTGTAGTCGCCGGTGTGGTCGCTTAGGGTCGCCCAGTGGACCTCGTCCGGGGAGACCTGGATGCGGTACTTGTAGCCGCTGGCCTTCTCGAAGGTGGTGATGGCTGCGTCGACGTCGTAGGAGGCGCCGAGGTCGACCTGGATCCAGGACGGGTCGGGCAGCCCCAGGCCCTGCGCCCAGCGGGTGGACAGATCCCCGTCGACTGCCTTCGCCGGGACGTTGCCCTCGGAGTCGGAGGAAGCGGTGATCGGCTTCTTCAGCGCCAGGTCCTGTCCGTCGGGCATGGTGACCTTGAGCGCCGTGCTGGGGGCGGACTCGTTGGCGGCCGCGTCCCGGGCGGTGACCTGAAAGGTGTAGGTCTGGCCTGCTGTCAGTCCGGAGATGCGCACGCCCGTGGTGCCGGAGGCGCTGACGAGCTTGCCGTCCTGGAACACCGAGTAGCCGGTGACGGCAGTGTTGTCGGTGGCGGCGGGCCATTTGAGGTCGGCGACGGTCGGGAAGTCCGTGACGGCGGTCGGGGTACCGGGCGTGGTGGGTGTCTGCTGGTCGGTGACGTCGGGGCCGGGGTCGAGGTGGCGGTAGTCCGGCTGCAGGCCAGCGTCATCCACGATGGAGGCGGGCAGTTGGTCACAGGCGCCGACGGTGACGTTGTTGTTGACGGTGTTGTTCTTGCTCAGGTACTGGACGCTGAAGTTGGCCTTGGTGGTGAAGTTGCCCTGCGCCGTGTTGTCTTCGGCGTGGTTCATCAGCAGCCACTGGAAGGCGACGTCGCAGAACGCGTTGGCGGTGTTGGTCCAGTAGCGGCTGCCTTCGTCGTGGTAGACAGCGCCGTAGGCGTGCTCGGGGACGCCGTGGATGTAGTTGTCTGAGACCCGGCCACCGGGGTTGGCGCTGAGGGTGTAGACCGCTCCCCCGTCGGCCTGGGAGCGCATGATGTCGCTGATCTCATTGTGGGTGACAACGTTGTTCCGGCTGATGGTGGGCGAGTCTGAGACGGGGATGCCGGCGTTGTTGGGGTAGGCGGAGTTGCCGCCCTTGTCGGTCAGGCCCCAGCCCCAGCCGACGGAGATGCCGCTGTAGGGCAGGTCGTAGACCTTGTTGTGGGTGATGGTCGTGGAGTCGGTGTATCCGGCCATGATGCCGAGGGAGCCGTTGTACTGGTCGGCGACCTGGGTGACGACGTTGTTGTCGACCAGGGTGTCCTTGGTGATGTCGCGGGGGTCGTCGGGGTGGGCGTCGCCCCACTCGACTCCGCCGACCTGGATGCCGGTGGCGGCGATCTGGCGGAAGATGTTGCCGGTGATGTCGGTGTGCTGCGTGCCGGTGTTGAGGTTCAGGCCCACGGCACCGAGGTGGGTGAAGGTGTTGCCTTCGAAGTCGATGTCGCGGCCGTGGCTGACGTTGACGGCGCCGGGGGTTTTCTTCCAGTTCAGGCGCGTGGAGTCGAAGTCGGGGTTGTTGTCGCCGACCATGCGGAAGCCGGCCTGGCCTTCGATGTGCCCGTCGGGGGAGCTCGGGGCGAGCCAGGTGGAGTAGGAGAAGGTGATGCCGGTAAAGGTGACGTCGCGGACGGGGGCGTCGCGGGTGCCGTTGAGGTCGACCAGGTCTTGCACCGCGGGCACGGTCACATCCGCCGTGGACATGTCCTCGCCCTTGTCCGGCATGTAGTAGACCTCGCCCGCCGCTTTGTCGAGGTACCACTCCCCCGGGCTGTCGAGCAGCTCGCGGGCGTTCTCCAGCCAAGTCGGGTTCTGGATCTCCTGGCCTTGCTGGAGGTTGGCGTTGTGCCAGCAGGGCTGCTGGATGGTCATCTGGTTGTTGGCGATCGACTCGACGGGGCAGCGCATGAGCTTCCAGCCCCAGGAGCTGACGACCTCGAGGTCGGAAGGCCTCTTGTAGGCGTTGAGGCTGTTGTCGGTGAAGGTGTAGCCGGTGGACGTCTTGGTGAAGCCCGAGGGATTCTTGCCGCTGCGTGCCCGGGTCTTGATCTGGCCGTTGACGTAGAGCTGGCGGGTGTCGAGGTCGCTGAGCTTCGCCTTGTAGACGCTCTTGCTGGCGTCGGCCGGTACCCAGCCGGTGACCTTGCGGCCGCCGCTGATGACGGGGTGGGCACCGGGTGCGGCTTCGTAAACGATGCGCTGGCCGTCGCGGCCCGAGTCCTTGGAGGTCAGGGTAAAGGTGCTGCTGAGCTGGTAGGTGCCGGACATCAGGCGGATGTGGACATCGCCGTCGATGTGGTCCTTGGCGTCCCGCACGTAGTCACGGGCGTGTTCCAGCGTCCTGAAGGGGTGGGCGGCGCTGCCGCGGCCGGTGTCCTTGCCGGTGGGCGAGACGTAGACGGTGAGGCCTGGGGAGGTGCCGGCCGCCTGTGCCTGCAGAGCGGTCAAGGGGGTTGAAGCCGCGGCAAGGCACAGGGCGGCTATGAGGATTCTTCGTGCGGGCAGCGCTTTGCCTCTGCGAGCAGACGGAAGAGACACAGTGATCCAATCGCCTGGGTGAGGGGCCGGGAAGCCGGTCGTCCGCCGGGTCCCGGGCCATGGTGCGACTCGCCGTCCGTGCCGTGCGGTACGAACTTCGGGCCGGTCTAGGAAGCCGACGTTTCCGGCGGCGAGGTGGGTGCGGTTCTGGCCTCCGCTGAGGACGGCAGCGGTGCGCTCGGGGCGGGGCGATCCGGGAGGTTGAACAGCCGATCCCGGATCTTGCGTTCGAACTGAGATTGCGTGGTGGCGATGTGGTCGACCATCAGCTGCGCCGCCAAGTCGGCCTCCCCCGCAGCCACCGCCTCGGCGATGGCGAGGTGCTGCCGGGCAGCAACCTCCAGCGAGCCGGGGGCGTCGCCGTGGAAGAGCAGGACATCGGACTGGGACGCCAGCCGGCGTACGCCGGCCACGCTCGAGCGAAGGAAGACGTTGTGGGAGGCGGCTCCGACAGCGTCGTGGAAGGCTTCGTCGGCTCGCGCGAAGGCGTGCCCGTCGTCCTGGGCGGCCGCCGTCAGCGACGTCTTGGCGCCGTCACGGATCGTGCGCACTTCAGGAGGTGTGGCAAGAGTGGCGGCCCGGCGGGCCGTCTCCGACTCGATCACCGAGCGGTAGTCCAGCAACATCAGGACGTCTTCCATGCTCGTGGGCCGGAAGTTCGACAGTTGGTCATCGACCAGTCCGCCTGAGGCCTCGGCGACGAAAATGCCCGCGCCACGTCTCACGCTGAGGCGTCCGATGGCGGCCAGCACCTTCACCGCCTCCCGGGTCACATTGCGGGAGGCCCCCAGGATCTGCGCGAGCCCTTGCTCGGTGGGGAGGCGGTCGCCGGGGCGCAAGCTCTGCTCGGCGATGTAGTCCAGCAATTGCTCGGCTACCAGTTCGTATCCCGGGCGGTAGGGACGAGACTCCTCGCCCTGCCCTGCGTCGGAGATCGGTGATGGCTCAGCCACTGCGCTGCACTCCCGCCGTTCGGATTAATCAGATTCATCGGCGGCGCAACTATGGCACTTGGTCGACACGTTGGGAAGGTGCGGAGCGGATCGGATTCTTTCAAGCGGACTCAGACTGGCCCTCTTCACGCTGAACCGGATATATCTGCACACCTCTTGCGCCAGATGAACCAGATCCTTATGGTCCTGCTCGTCAGATGAAGCAGATCCTTCATGCTGGTTGGGACGCTGAAGCGTCCGCCAGCAGACTGCCCGCCGGCACCAGCTGCCACCAAAGACCGGGTCTGAGGACCCGTCATCACAATCCTCGGCGGCTGCTGGACGTCACACTCCGTGGGAGATAACGCATGAGACTGGCACGGCACGGCGCAGCGGGGGTCGAGTTGCCCCTGATATCCGGCGCGGACGGTGCATGGAGGGACCTGCGTCCCGTCGTCGACGATCTGACGCCGAGCACGCTTCCCACGGTGCTGGCCGGCGTCCCTATACACGCCCTGCCGGTGGTACCGGACCCCGAGCGATTCGGCCCGCCGCTGCGCGATGTCGGCAAGATTGTGTGCATCGGACTGAACTACCGGGCCCACGCTGCGGAGACCGGCGCACAGCTTCCGAAGGAGCCGATTCTCTTCCTCAAGGCCTCCGATACCGTGGTCGGGCCCGACGACCCCGTGCTGATTCCCCGCCGTTCCGTCAAGACGGACTACGAGGTCGAACTCGCCGTCGTAATCGGTCGCGAGGCCCGCTATCTGCCCGACACACAGGCAGCAGCCGCATGCGTCGCGGGTTACGCCATCAGCAACGACATCTCCGAACGAGAGTTCCAGCTGGAGCGCGGCGGCCAATGGGACAAGGGCAAGAACTGCGAGACGTTCAATCCGTTCGGGCCCTGGCTGCTGAGCGCCGACGAGGTACCCGACCCGCAAGACTTACGCCTGCGTCTCACCGTCAACGGTGAGGTCCGCCAGGACGGCACAACCGCCGACATGATTTTCGGTGTCTTCGAACTCGTCTACTACGTCAGCCAGTTCATGGTCCTGCGCCCCGGGGACGTCATCAACACCGGCACACCCGCGGGCGTCGCCATGGGGCTAGCGGACACCCCGTACCTGCGCGCAGGAGACGTCGTGAGCATCGAGATCGACGGACTGGGCCACCAACGCCACACCTTCAAGGAGGCCTGACGTGGGCTCATTCGAGGGGCTCACCGCCCTGGTCACCGGCGGTGCCTCCGGCATCGGTCTGGCCACCGCCCGCCTGCTCATCTCCGAAGGTGCCAGGGTGGCTGTGCTCGATCTCGCCAAGGTGGACGTCCCCGGCTTGGCCGCGCACGTCCAGGCCGACATCGGCGACGCCACCGCCGTGGCGTCGGCGGTGCAACGCGCCTGTGGGGCACTCGGTGGACTGGACGTTCTGATCAACAACGCAGGCATTGGTGCCCAGGGAGGCGTCGAGGACAACCAGGACGAGGAGTGGCACCGTGTCTTGGACATCAACGTGGTCGGCATGGTGCGCGTCACCCGGTCCGCGCTGCCCGCTCTGCGCGTCTCCGATCACGCAGCAATCGTCAATGTCTCCTCCATCGCGGCCACCGCCGGCCTCCCCCAGCGCGCCCTGTACTCGGCCAGCAAAGGGGCCGTGCTGTCACTGACGCGGGCCATGGCAGCCGATCTCTTGCCGCACGGCGTCCGCGTCAACGCCGTCATGCCAGGCACAGCCGACACTCCGTGGGTCGGCCGTCTCCTCGAACGGGCCGCCGATCCGGCAGCACAACTCGCGGCGCTGGCAGCCCGCCAGCCGCACGGGCGCCTGGTCACCGCCCAGGAGGTGGCCTCCGCGATCGTCTATCTGGCGTCGCCTGCAGCCGGGTCCACGACGGGAACGTCACTGGCCGTGGACGGCGGCATGGACGGCCTGCGTCTGCCCAGGGAGAGCTGACCGGTGCAACGGCATGCCGCTGTCATCCGTCTGCTGCCCGGGAAGGAGGCGGAGTACCGCGCGCTGCATGCGGCCGCGTGGCCCGCCGTCCTCGCCTCCCTGAAGCGGGCCCACATCCGCAACTACTCGATCTTCCTGCGCGACGGGATGCTCTTCAGTTACCTCGAATACACAGGCAGCGACTATGAGGCCGACACTGCTGCAATCGCCGCCGACCCGGTCTCGCGCGCATGGTGGGAAGTGACTGACCCATGTCAGAAGCCGCTGGACACCGTCTCCGACGGCCAGTGGTGGGCCCCAGCCGAAGAGATCTTCCATCTCGACTGAGACCGACGGCACCAACAGGCATGACAGCCGCTACGGCAAACGGCGCGCCCACCTGCGCCGTTGCGGCCGCACCGCTCCGCCAACCGCATCTTGAGGACCAGTACGTGCGCATCGACGCCCATCATCATCTTTGGGATCTCTCAGTCCGCGACCAGCCCTGGACCCACGACCTGCCCGTTTTGCGCCGGACCTTCTCCGCCGACGATCTGCGCCCGGTTCTCCGCGCCCATCGCATCGACGCCACCGTCGTCGTGCAGACAATCCCCGTGCCGGAGGAGACACCCGAGCTGCTCGCTCTGGCGGAAACCGATCCGCACGTGGCAGCGGTCGTGGGATGGGCCGACCTCACCGACCCCGCCCTCAAGGACCGGCTGGCACAACTTCGTTCGGCGCCCGGAGGTGCGAGCCTCGTGGGCATCCGGCACGGCGTCCAGGATGAAAGTGATCCCGAGTGGCTCGACCGGCCCCAGGTCCATCGAGGTCTGCGGGCCGCGTCCGAAGCAGGACTCGTCTATGACCTGCTTGTGCGGCCTGACCAGTTGCCCGCTGCTGTACGAGCAGTGCAGGCTTTGCCGGAGGTCCGCTTCGTACTGGACCACGCCGGCAATCCCGTGATCGGTGCTGACGGTATGTCGGCATGGAACGCCCCGATAAGGGAGCTCGCCTCCTGCGACAACGTCGCCGTGAAGCTCTCCGGTCTCATTACGCGGACGCGGTATCCCGCAGTGCCCGCGCTGCGCCCGTATGCGGACGTTCTGTTGTCCGCTCTGGGACCAGACCGTCTGATGTATGGCTCGGACTGGCCAGTCTGCCTGCTCGCGGCCGGCTACGACGAGGTCCTGTCCGTCGCCGAAGCGTTGATGGCGCAACTGAGTCCCGCCGAGCAGGCGTCAGTCTTCGGGAACACCGCCGCCCGCTGGTACGGCATCACCTCATGATCAGCCAGCGCATCGGCCGCACCGGCGTCCATGTCAGTGCACTGGGCTTCGGCGCCGCGCCCTTGGGTAATCTCTTCACTCCCATCGACGATGGCCAGGCTCACGCCACTGTCGACGCGGCATGGGACGCCGGGATCCGCTACTTTGACACTGCTCCCCATTACGGCCTTGGTCTGTCGGAACGTCGGCTCGGGGTCGCCCTCGCCCAACGACCAAGGGAGCAGTTCACCATCTCGACCAAGGTCGGTCGTCTTCTGGAACCCAATAGGGCGCCCACCGGGTCAGATCTGGCCGCCGGCGGTTTCGCCGTTCCGGACGACCTCACGCGCCGCTTCGATTTCTCCAGCGACGGTGTGCTGCGCTGTCTGGAGGGGAGTCTGGCCCGTCTCGGCCTGGATCGCGTAGATCTCGTCTACGTTCATGATCCTGACGAGCACCTGGACACGGCTCTGCGTCACGCGCTGCCCGCCCTCGTCTCCTTGAGGGAGGAAGGCGTCATCGGGGCTGTCGGGGTCGGAACGAATACGGTCGGCCCGTTGCTTCGTGTGGTGGACGAGGCGGATGTTGATGCCGTGATGGTGGCGGGTCGGTGGACCCTGCTTGACCGCACCGCCCGGCCGCTGCTGGACGCGTGCGCGGCCCAGGGTGTGTCGCTGATCGCCGGCGCTCCATTCAACTCGGGAGTGCTCAGCCGCCCGTATCCCGTGCGCGGTGCGACATTTGACTACGGTCCAGCTCCCGACGCCGTGATGCGCCGAGTCCAGCTCCTTGCTGATGCCACGGCCCGGCATGGCAGCGTCCTACCGCATGCGGCCATTCGCTTTCCGCTGCGGAGCCCCGAGGTAGCTTGCGTTGTCGCAGGGTTTCGCTCACCCGATGAAGCGTCCTCGGCCGCACGTTGGGCCGACCGTGATTTGCCGGAGGCCGCGTGGGAGGAGATCGAGCGGGCTGCCGCGGGCTGAACAAGCCGTGAACATGGCTGGAGTTGCAGCGCATTGTGTGAGCAGGCAGTCTGCCCGTCAGGCAGGCTTCTGCCCCTGGCTCACACAACGCCCGCGTCTAGCGGAATTTGGCCTTCCCGGGCCCCTCGGCGACGAAGCTGTGCATGCCTCGCTCGCGGTCTTCGGTGGCGAAGAGACCGGCAAACCAGTTGCGTTCCACGGCTAGGCCGGTGTTGATGTCCGTCTCCACACCGGTGTCGACCGATTCCTTTGCGGCGCGCAGCGCGAGTGCAGGGCCGCGCGTCAGTGTCAATGCCCAAAGGTGGGCTTCGGTGTACACCTCGTCGTCCGGGACAACACGGTCCACGAGCCCGATGGTGAGTGCCTCGCTAGCCTTGACCTGGCGTCCGGTGAAAATGATGTCCTTGGCCTTGGAGGGGCCTACCAGCCTGGGCAGTCGCTGTGTGCCGCCGGCGCCGGGGATGAGGCCCAGGAGGATCTCCGGCTGGCCCAGTCTGGCGCTCTCTCCGGCGATGCGGTAGTCGGCGCACAGTGCCAGTTCGCAGCCCCCGCCGAGGGCGTAGCCGGTGATCGCGGCAACGACAGGCTTCGGGATGCGGGCAACCGCCGTGAAGCAGTCTTGAAGGGCACGGGAGCGCAGGACCATGGCCGTATGGTCCATGTGCTGCATCTCCTTGATGTCCGCGCCCGCTGCAAACACCTTCTCGCCGCCGTAGATGATCACCACCCGGACGTCGTCCCGGGCGGTCGCTTCCTCGGCCAGATCCTTCAGGCGATTCTGGATGTCGGTATCCAACGCGTTCATGGGCGGGCGGTCCAAGCGCAAGGTGCCGACGCCGTCCGCAACGTCGAGGCGGGGGTTCATGGGCTCCTCAGCTGTCGAAATCGACGGTCATGGTCTCGGACACCGGGTAGGTCTGGCAGGTCAGCACGTAGCCTGCATCCACCTCGGCGGCCTCAAGAGCGTAGTTACGGCGCATGTCGCCCTCGCCCTCAGCGACCAGGGCGCGGCAGGTTCCGCAGACGCCGCCCTTGCACGCGAAGGGCAGATCCGGGCGGGTCTTCTGGGCACCGTCGAGAATCGACTCCTCACGAGAGAGCGCGCTGGTGGAGGTACGTCCGTCAAGTGTGATGGTGACTTGACTGACCGGTCCGTCGACGACGGCGTCCTGGTGGCGCACCTCGCGTACCGGTTCGTCGTCGGCGAAGAACAGCTCCTGATGGATGCGCTCGTCACGGACACCGAGGCCACCCAGTACCTTGCGGGCGTCACGGACCATGCCGTGCGGCCCGCACAGCCACCAGTGGTCGGCGCTGTCCACGGCGACCAGATTTCCGATGAGGTCGGTGAGCCGGTCGGCGTCGAGACGGCCGGAGAGCACCTCGGCCTCGCGGGGTTCACGCGACAGCACATGGGCGAGCTGGAGACGGGTAGGGTGCAAATCCTTCAAATCGGCCAGCTCGTCCGCGAACATCACGGAGTCGGTGCGGCGGTTGCCGTAGAAGAGGGTGACGTGGGAGCGGTCGTCGGAGGCGAGAACGGACTCGGCGATCGACAGCATCGGGGTGATGCCGGAGCCGGCCGCGATCAGCACGTGGTGGCCGGGCTCGCTCAGGTCCGGGGTGAACAGGCCGGCCGGCGTCATGACGTCGATGACGTCACCGGTCTTGACCTCGCGGACCAGCCAGGAGGAGAACAGCCCGCCGGCCACCTCGCGTACGCCGATGCGCGGCCGGGCGCCGACGGCAGAGCAGATGGAGTAGGAGCGGCGTTCGTCCCGGCCGTCGATCTGTCGGCGTAGGGTGAGCGACTGCCCCGGAGCAAAGGCGAAGTCCTCAGCCAGCTCGTCCGGAATGTCGAAGGCGACGGCGACCGCGTCGTCGCACAGTCGCTGGATCGAGGCCACCCGTAGTGGGTGGAAAGCAGGCCGGCGCCGGGATGCCCGGGCCGGGGCAGGGATCAGCAGGTCTGCCATCAGATCTCCTTGACGTATTCGAACGGCTCGCGGCAGGCGCGGCAGCGCCAGAGTGCCTTGCACGAGGTGGCGCCGAACCGGGAGGTCTCCTCTGTGTCCGCCGAGCCGCACTGCGGGCACAGAGCCTGATGCCGCGTGGGCGACAGCACCAGCGGCACCGGGCCGGGTGCCCGCCGGGGGGCGGGGGCGGGCGGGGCGATGCCGTGCTCGGCGAGCTTGCGGCGGCCCTCGGGGGTAATCCAGTCCGTGGTCCAAGGCGGGTCGAGGACGGTGCGGACCTCCACCCGCGCGTACCCGGCGGCACGCAGTCTCGCGGACACCGCAGCACGCATCTCAGCCATTGCTGGGCAGCCCGAGTAAGTCGGGGTCAGGCGCGCGACGACGGTTCCATCGGCGTCCGTCTCCACGCCACGCAGCACTCCGAGGTCTGCCAGGGTCAGCATGGGCAGTTCGGGGTCCGTCACCTGCTCGGCGATCTCTCGCGCACGCCGTGCGTCCGCCAGTGTGGTCACCATGTCGCGTCCGGATGCGCCCGTGCCAACGACTGCAACTCCTCCAACAGCGGCGCCAGGTGCTTCGTATGGGCCCTGGTTACGCCACTGCCCGGCAGTGGCCCGATCATGGGCAAGCCCAGACCGGCCGTCTCACACACCTGCTTGAGCACGGCGACGACCTCGTCGCGCGCATCGTGAACCGCGAACAGCTCACTGAGGTAGGGCGCCGCCCCCGACATCGCTATCTGCATACGCCGGTGTGACTCCTCGGTGCCGTCGCCCAGGCGCACCGCCCACTCGGCGGCCCACTGCCGGTGGTAGGCAAGTTCCTTGACGCCCTTGGCGGCGATGGCGGCGAGCACTGGGTCCGCGGCGGCGGTCAGGCGCTCGAAGTGCGCCAGCCGCCAGCTCGACAGCACCAGGAGCCGGACCACGCTGAACGCGAAGTCGCCGTTGGGAAGCTCGGCCAGGCGGACGTTGCGGAAGTCCGCAGCATCACGGAAGTAGGCGTAGGCGTCCTCGGTGCGGCCGGTGCCGTCAACCTGGCCGACACGCGCATACAACAGCCGGGCCTGGCCGAGCAGGTCGAGGCCGATGTTGGCGAGGGCGACCTCCTCTTCCAGCTCGGGCGCGCGGGTGGTCCACTCCGCCAGGCGCTGCGCGGAGACCAAGGCGTCGTCGCCGAGCGCAAGACAGCATGCGGCCAGCGCCTCCCGGTCGACGCCGGCGGGCACCGAGGTGTCGACGCCGTGCAGCGGGTCCTCGAAACCGGTGCCGAACGCCCAGCGGGCGTCGCTGTCGTCGTGTCCCTCGGCGAGGGTCATGTAGACATGGTCGTCGCTCATGCCCTGCTCCTAGATGTGCGGGACATCGTCGGGGATGTCATAGAAGGTGGGGTGGCGGTAGACCTTGTCAGCGCTCGGCTCGAAGAAGGGATCCTTCTCGTCACGGGTCGAGGCCGCGATGTGCTCCGAACGCACCGCCCAGATACTCACGCCCTCGTTGCGCCGGGTGTAGAGGTCCCGGGCGTGGCTCAGCGCCATGCGGTCGTCGGCGGCGTGCAGGGAACCGACGTGCACGTGGTTAAGCCCGCGCTTGCCGCGTACGAACACCTCGTACAACTGCCAGCCCTGGCCGGCCTTTTCCGTCTCGCTCATGCTGCAGTTCCTTCCTGTGCACGCTTGGCCTGCTTCGCCGCATGGGCGCGCGCTGCATCCCGCACCCAGGCACCGTCCTCGTGAGCGATGCGGCGCCGCTCGACGCGCTGTGCGTTGCAGGGACCGTCGCCCTTGATGACGCGCATCAGCTCGTCCCAGTCAGGGGTGCCGAAGTCGTGGTGGCCGCGCTCCTCGTTCCAGCGCAGCTCAGGATCGGGCAGGCTGACGCCGAGCTTCTGCGCCTGCGGAACGGTCATGTCGACGAAGCGCTGGCGTAGTTCGTCGTTGCTGTGCCGCTTGATCTTCCAGGCCATGGAGGCCGCCGAGTTCGGCGAATTGTCGTCGGGCGGCCCGAACATCATCAGCGAAGGCCACCACCAGCGGTCGACCGCGTCCTGGACCATGGCGCGCTGGGCCTCGGTGCCACGCATCATCGTCATCAGCAGCTCGTAGCCCTGCCGCTGGTGGAAGGATTCTTCCTTGCAAATGCGGACCATGGCGCGGGCGTAGGGCCCATAGGAGCTGCGACACAGCGGCACCTGGTTGCAGATCGCAGCACCGTCCACGAACCAGCCGATCACTCCGACATCCGCGAACGTGGGGGTGGGGTAGTTGAAGATGGACGAATACTTCTGACGCCCCTCGATCAGCCGCTCGGTCAGGTCCGCACGGTCGGCACCCAGGGTCTCGGCCGCCGAGTACAGGTAAAGGCCGTGCCCGGCCTCGTCCTGCACCTTGGCGAAGAGGATTGCCTTGCGCCGCAGAGACGGAGCTCGGGTGATCCACTCACCCTCCGGCTGCATGCCGATGATCTCTGAGTGCGCGTGCTGCGCAACTTGCCTGATGAGCGTCTTGCGATAGCCCTCGGGCATCCAGTCACGCGGTTCGATTCGCTGGTCGCGCGCGATGGTGGCCTCGAAATGACCTTCAAGTTCGGGTTGGACGCCTCCCGCGGAGGCGGGCTGTTCCTCGTTCATATCCATCTCCCCTACCGACCGTTCGTTCGGTTCTTTATATGATACGGCGCTCGGAGCACTTTGCGACAGCTCCGTCAGCTCCCTTCGAACTCAGGGCGCTGCCCCGAAAGGAAGGCCTCGACCGCGTTGCGGTGGTCCGCCGTCCTGCCCAGCCGCTCCTGCGCCGATGCCTCACGCTCCAGCGTGCCGGCCACATCCGTGGGGTTCGTGTCCCGCAGAAGGGCCTTGACCTCGGCGTAGGCAGCAGTCGGGCCGACGGCAAGTCGCTGGGCGAGTGCCAGCCCTTCGACGGATGCCGTCCCATCGGGCACCACCTGGTGGACGAGACCCCACTGCCGTGCCGCCTCGGGGTCGAAGCGGTCACCGAGCAGCATCAGAGCCGCCGCCCGGGAGCGGCCCACAGTGTGTGCGAGTGCGCCGCTGAGACCACTGTCCGCAGCGAGACCGATGCCGGTGAAGGCAGTCGAGAACCGAGCACTCTGCCCGGCCACGCGCAGGTCGGCAGCAAGGGCCAGGCCCAGGCCGGCTCCGACACATGCACCTTCGACGGCCGCAACGACAGGCTGCGGAAGGTCGTGCAGTGCTTCCACGAGAGGGTTGTACTCCTCACGCACGATGGAGAAGGCGTACGTGGGGCTGATCTCCAGGGCGCGGGCGTGCTCCTTGAGGTCCTGCCCTACGCAGAAATGACGGCCACGGCCTGTGAGCAGGACGGCCCGCACGTTCTGGTGGTCGGCGCGTGCTCGACGCAGGGCGCCTAGAAGGCCGTGACGGAGAACGACGTCGAGGGCATTGCCAGCAGCGGGCCTGCTCAGCTCGATGACGGCCACGGCACCCTCGAGCCGATAGCCGACGCCGTGGTCCTGTGCGTCCGTCCCCGTGCCGGTTGTGGTCTTTTCGGCGCGGCTCACTTCCATGTGTGGAACCCCTTTCCTGTCTTGCGCCCCAGCTCGCCGCGGGCCACCTTGTCCCTGAGAAGCTGGGGCGGCGCGAAGCGCTCGCCCAAGGTGGCGTGCAGGTGCTCGGCGATGGCGAGTCGGACATCGAGGCCGACGAGGTCGGTCAGACGCAGCGGGCCCATGGGGTGCTTGTAGCCCAGGCGCATCGCGTCGTCGATCGCTTCCGGTTCCGCAACGCCTTCCTCGACCATGCGGATCGCCTCGAGGCCGAGGGCCACGCCCAGGCGGCTGCTGGCGAAGCCGGGTGAGTCCTTCACCACCACGTCCTGCTTGTCGAGGCTGCGTGTCCAGTCGAGGGCTGCGCTCACGGTGTCGCGGTTGGTCTCGGGCGCGAGGACGATCTCGACCAGCTCGGAGGCAGGCACGGGGTTGAAAAAGTGCATGCCGATGAAGCGGCTGGGCTTGCTGAGCGCGGCAGCCAGCTCCGTGACCGACAGCGAACTGGTGTTGCTCGCCAGTACTGTCGTGTCGCCGACGGCCCGCTCCGCGGCTGCCAGGAGACTGGCCTTGAGCGCGGCGTCTTCGAAAACGGCCTCGACAACAAGGTCGGCGCCTGAGGGAAGGTCGTCGACGGATCGCGTGGTGGAGACGCGGGCGAGGATCTGTTCCGCAGGCTCGGCCAGATGCCCTCGCTCGGCGGCTCGCTTCAGGCCGGTGGCAACACGGTCGAGTGCTGCGGCGGCCGCCTCGGCGTTGCTCTCCACGACGGTCACGGTGGAGCCGGCGGTGGCGAAGGACTGCGCAATGCCTGCGCCCATCCGGCCGCCGCCGATCACTCCGACGACTGCGGGTGCTGTGGTCATGCCCGGGTCCTCTTCTCAAGGAAGCGCGTCATACGGTCCTTCTTGTCCTGGCCTTCGAACAGCACGGCCTGCGCGAGGTCGTCGGCGACGGGATGCGCACCGGGTGAGTCGACTACCAGCTTGGTCAGGCGCAGTGCCGTCGCGGATGAGCGTGCCATGCGGTCGAGCAGCGCGTGGGCTTGCTGCATGAGGTCGTCGGTCGCTACGACGTCGATGACAAGGCCTGCCGCCTGGGCCGCTGCCGCATCAAGGGTGCGGCCGGCGAGGAGTACCTGTTTGGCTATCGATTCACCGACCAGCTCGGGCAGGCGCCAGCAGGCGCCGGCTGCGGCCAGGATGCCCAGGCCAGGCTCCGGGTTGCCGAAGACGGCGTCGGGTGCGGCGATACGCAGATCACAGGCGTAGGCCAGTTCTGCGCCTCCGCCCAGGGCCCAGCCGTCGACCGCAGCGAGGGTCGGCATAGGCAGGCGCCGCACGCGCTCGAACAAGCGGCTGTTGATGCCCTGGAGGGCCTCATCACGGCCTCGCTCGAGCAGTTCGGCGATGTCCGCGCCGCCGGCGAAGACACGGCCGTGTCCGGTCAGCAGCAGCAGCTTCGGGCGGCGTTCCAGGTCCGCGCACACCTCGTGCAGTTCCTGGATCATCTGTCCGCTGATCGCATTGCGGGCTTCGGGCCGGTGGAGGGTGACGACGACTCGGTCGTCACGCTCTTCGACCAGGAGGGTTTCGTAGGCCATCTCAACTACACCCGTTCGACCAGCATGGCGACTCCCTGCCCGACGCCCACACACAGAGTCGCAAGGCCCCGGCTGGCGCCCTCCCGCTCCAGGCGGCCCAGCAAGGTGAGCAGGATGCGGGCGCCCGAGCAGCCGAGCGGGTGGCCCAGAGCGATGGCGCCGCCGTCGGCGTTGACCTTCTCGTCATCAAGCTTGAGACGGCGGATGACCGCCAGGGCCTGCGCGGCGAATGCTTCGTTGAGCTCGATGGCGTCGAGGTCGCTTGCCTGCCATCCGGCCCGGGCGAGGGCCTTTTCGGTCGCTGGCACGGGTCCCAGGCCCATCACGTTGGGCTGGACGCCGGCAGAGGCTGAGGTGACGATCCGGGCTCGCGGCTGCAGTCCGTATCGATCGACCGCGGCTGCGCTGGCCACGACGAGCGCAGCCGCCCCGTCGGACAGCGGTGAGGCGGAGCCCGCGGTGACAATGCCGTCCTTGCGGAAAATGGTGCGCAATGCACCGAGCTTCTCCAGCGAGGTGGACAGCCGCGGCCCCTCGTCTCGCGTCACCTCTCCGTTCTTGACCGGCACGGGGACGATCTCGCGGTCGAAGTGCCCTGCCTCCTGGGCGCCGATGGCGCGCTGGTGGCTGCGCAGAGCGAAGGTGTCGGACTCGGCACGAGTAATGCCATCAAGTGCCGCGATCTCCTCGGCGGTCTCGCCCATGGACAGGGTGATCTTGGTGGTCTCCGGTCCAGCCCCAGCGGGCACAGCACGGTCGGCTGCGGCAAAGCGCGGATTGGTGAAGCGCCAGCCCAGCGAGGTGTCATGCACCTCACCCGGCTTGGCCCAGGGCGTTCCGGGCTTCTCCATCACCCAGGGGGCGCGTGTCATGGACTCCGCGCCGCCCGCAACGACGATCTCGGCTTCGCCGGCGCGGATGGCCTGGGCGGCGGAAGCGACAGCCGTCAGGCCCGAGGCGCACAGCCGATTGACGGTGTAGCCGGGAACCGTGTGGGGAAGCCCAGCAAGAAGTACGGCCATGCGCGCCACATCCCGGTTGTCCTCGCCGGCCTGGTTCGCGGCACCCAGGATGACCTCGTCGACGGCCGCCGGTGCGATACCGGCGCGGCGCACGGCCTCGCCGACCACAAGGGCAGCAAGGTCGTCGGGACGTACGGAGGCCAGGGCACCGCCGTAGCGTCCTTGCGGAGTGCGGGCTCCGTCGATGAGATAGACCTCGTCAGGCATCGGCTGGCTCCTTGGCAGTGACCGGACCGCGGATGCTCGAGGGCGGCGGCCCGGATGGTGACGAAGGCGGAGATGAGCAGTTCGGCGCCGTCACGATCAGTGTTCCGGCGTCCCGCAGACGACGCGGTCGGCGCCGGTC
This sequence comes from Streptomyces sp. NPDC091972, assembly GCF_044756385.1. Lineage (NCBI taxonomy): Bacteria > Bacillati > Actinomycetota > Actinomycetes > Kitasatosporales > Streptomycetaceae > Streptomyces > Streptomyces sp. NPDC091972. The sequence continues at coordinate 267,560 of NZ_JBIVSV010000015.1, forward strand.
TTGCGGGGTGGTCACGGCAGGAGGCTCGGCGGGCCTTCGGGGTGCGGATTGCTTCCGCCGTGCACGGCGCACATCTGCGCAACTTGACTTCCGGCACGGTAACCGAATGTTCGGTCGGGAGGCAAGGTGTGATTGCGCGTGATCCGAACCACGCCGCAGTCCTCTGGCACGCCACACGGACACGGCCGGGATTCCGGCCGTTTCGCGTCCACTGCCCTTGTGGCATGAACCGCGAAAACTGCCTGGCGACCGGGGGGTGCCGCAGCCCCTTCCCGGGGGCACGCCACAGAGTCCGGCGTGCGGCGCCGGACTCGTATAGACGCAGCACGGGCCAGCCCTGTGCGTTGGCTCGGCGGCGTGGTTTGAACTTCTAGTGGAAGGCCGGTCCGCCAGCCAGCGCCTTCGGCAGGAGGGCCGTCAGGCCTCTTGGATGAGCTTCAGGACCTGGCCACGCAGCTCTCCGAACTCCGGCAGAGACTTGGTGTGCAGTTGGTCCCGCTCGGACGGGAGAGGTACGTCCACGACAGCGCGCACAGTGGTGGGCCGGCCAGAGAGGACCAGCACGCGGTCGGCGAGATAGACGGCCTCATCGATGTCGTGGGTTACGAGCACCACGGTCACACCGAACTCCTGGCGTACGCGGAGGATCAGGTCCTCCAGGTCCGCGCGGGTCTGGGCATCGACGGAGGCGAAAGGTTCGTCCATCAGCAGCGCTTGGGGCTGGTAGGCCAATGCGCGGGCGATCGCCACACGTTGCTGCATGCCGCCCGACAATTGCCACGGGTACTGCTGCTCGCAGCCTTCCAGCCCCACGCCGGCCAAGGCGGCCAGGCCGGCTTCGTGGCGTTCGGTGCGTGACATTCCGCGCGAGCGCAGCGGCAAGGTGACGTTGCTCAGCACGCTCATCCAGGGCATCAGGGATCGGCTGTAGTCCTGGAACACCACAGCGAGTTTCTCCGGAGGCTGTGTCACCAGAACGCCGTCCATGTAGACGGCTCCCTCCGTGGGGGCCATCAGCCCGCCGAGACACCGCAGTAGCGTGGTCTTTCCTGCGCCGGATGGTCCGACGATGCAGACAAACTCACCGCTTCGCACTTCGGCGTCGATCCCACCGAGCACCGGTTTTTGAGAGTAGGACTTCTTCAGACCCTGGACGCGCAGCACCACAGACGGGTCGGCGGTGCTGGAGTTCACGGTCGCCTCCTGGGCGTCATACGCCGTCGAGCCTGTCATTCCTGCCTTCTCCAGTTCATCCGGGGTTTCTGCCTGCGTGCGGGCAGCAGGCCGGGGACGGGTCGTACCTGCGGAATTCATCGCTGCTCCATCCTCTGCATGCCTCGGTGCCAGCGCAGCAGGTAACTCTCCACACTCCGGAAGGCGATGTTGACGAGGTAGCCGACGATGCCGAGGAACAGCATTCCGGCCCACATGTCAGCGATCGCGAACTGGCGTTGCGCCTGGAGGATGCGGAAGCCGATGCCGTTCGTGGATCCCGCCATCTCGGCGAAGACGATGACGGTGATGCCGATCGACAGGGCGGTGCGGACGCCGGCGACAATCTGAGGGCTGGCCGCCGGAAGGACCACGCGCAACACGCGGTCACCCCGCCGCAGCCGGTAACTGGTGACCACGTCGCCCACCACGGTGTCGACCGAGCGGACCCCGTCGATGGTGTTGAGGAGAATGGGCCACACGGTGCCGTAGGCGATCAAGCTGATCTGCATCTCGGTTCCGATGCCAAACAGCAGCAGCGCAGCGGGCACGAGGGCGACGCCCGGCGTGGCGCGCGCGAACTCAAGGACTGGTGAGAAGGCGTCCGCAAGGAAGGGGACGAGTCCGAGCAGGAGCCCGACCGTCACCCCGATGACCAAGGCGATGCTGAGGCCCGCTGCCAGGTGGAGCAGGCTGGGGACGGCGTCGGACATGAAGTTGGAGAACAGCCAGACACGTCGCAGAGCCGAGACGCTGTCGGAGAGCGGCGGGAAGTAGGCGGAGGTGCTGCCTGCGCTGAACATCCACCAGGCCGCGACAGCGACCACGGGTAGCACAAGTTCCAGACCCGTGTTGACGGCCAGGCGCAAGGGCCGGAAGGTGCGTGTGGCCTTTCTTATTGCGCCGCGTTGGGTCGGTACGCCGAGTGCCATCGCAGTGCCCTCCTCTCCAGTGCGAGCAACCCTCGGTTGAGCAGAATGCCGAGGAGCCCGATGACGACGACGATGGCCCACATGTTGGGGACGTCACCGCCCTGTTCGTAGGTGGTCATCCATGCACCCAGTCCCGGCGCTCCACCGATGAGCTGAGCCGCAATGGTCAGCAGCAGGCTGATTGTGGCCGCGACCCTGACTCCGGTGGCGACGAAGGGGGCCGCACTCGGCAGGACGACGAACCATACGTAGTGCTTGCGTCGTATGCCGTAGGTCTTGGCCATGTCGCGGAGGGTGGGGTCAAGCTGGTGCATCCCGTACATGCTCTGCAGGAGCACGGGCCACAGCGATCCGAAGATCACCAGGACAAGGGTCATCTTCGCCGTCGCGCCGTACTCCAGGAGTGCAAGCGGGATAAGGGCGATGGGGGGAATAGAACGGAGGAAGTCGATCGTGAAGCGGGACATGCGGTAGAGCAGTCCGCTCGCGCCGAGCAACAAGCCCAGGGGGATCGCCACCGCCAGCGAGATGCCCAAGCCGATGGCCCAGGACGAGGCGGTGTTCCCCATGGCCACCCACAGGACGTCACCGGTAACCATCGTTGCGAGTGCGCCGGCGATGTCCCAGGGGGCCGCGATGGCTGAGTCAGGGAGCGCGCCGACAGTGACGAGAAGCTGCCACACGCCGAGGGTCAGGACGATACAGAGCAGGCGAGCGCCCAGCAGCGCCGTCCGCGGGCGGGAGATTCTCCCGTTGCCCCGTGCGGTTTCGCGGACGGCGAGCTGAGGCTTGTCGGTGACGACACTCATGACGAGGCGGCCAGGAAGTGCGGGGCCAGATCGATCGGGGCGTCGAGGATGTCGTACTTGACCATCAACTCCTGAAGGTTCTGCAGAGGCTGCTGGTCAAGCGACTTGGCCGGGAACGTCGGCAGAATGATCTTGGCGAGAACGTCGGGCTTCGTCTCGGTGGACTTCTCGGCCACCTGCCGAATCTTCTCCGGGTCCGTGCTCAGGGCGGCATTTGCCGCGTCCAACGAATTCGCGAATTCCTTCACGACTTCCGGGTGGCTCTTCGCATAGCTCTCGGACGTCAGGTAGACGATATTGGGAACCGTCGGAATCGAAGTGGACATCACCGGCATGAGGTCCTTGAGCCCCTCGGAACGCGCCTGGGAGACGAACGGCTCATTGAGAACGGCGCCGTCCACCTTTCCGCTTTGGACCGCGGCGATCATCTGCGGGAAGGACATCTCGACGAACTTCACGTCGCTCGACTTGCCGCCCTTCATGTCGATCGCGGACTGGGCGGCCACCTGGGCCAGACCGCCCAAGGCGTTGACCGCAACGGTCTTGCCAGAGAGGTCCTTGGGGGCCTTGAGCTTGTCGTCGCCCACGACCAGCACCGTCGAGTCCTTGGCCGGGTCATCGGTGTTCACACTGCCCTGTCCGATGATCTTGATGGGCATCTTCTCCTTGAGCGCCTTAATAGCACCCATGGGGTCCGCGGCCGTGAACTGGATCTGCCCGTTGAGCAGGAGCGGAAGAGCCTGAGCACCTGACGTGACTACCTGAGGCGTGGCCTTGAGCTTGTGCTTCTTGAAAGTGCCGTTCTCCATTGCGAGATAGAGCGAGGCATTTGTCAGAGTGGGCGACGTGCCCACCTTCACCGCCGTGACGCCTGCGTCGGCAGTCGACGAACCGCTGTCAGATGCCGACCCCGATCCGCAACCTGCGAGGAGGGCGAGCGCTCCTGTGGTGAGTGCGGCGAGGAAGGAAGCTGATCGAATGTGCTTGGCCATGAGGACCTCTTGCATGTCAGCCGGGATCGAATGCTGAGATGGTCATCAGATTTCTGAGCCATGTCAATGGTATTTTCTAGATATATCTGCTTACTCTCATCGTATGGCACAACACGACCCAGCACCGCACCCCTGTACGCCCCCGGCTACGGGCTCGATGACCGACCTCGGCCCCCTCAGTGAATGGGCTGAAAAGACCTGGTCAGAGCCGGTGCGAACCATGATTCAGGATGGCGCCGGAACCAACGCCACCGTCGTCCGCAACCAGAGCGCCTGGCTGAACTGGGTGCTTCGTACACGAGTTCTCGTGGATGTTTCGAACATTGACACTGCCGTCAGCGTGCTTGGGCGAACGCTGTCCGCTCCGGTACTCGTGGCACCGTCCGGCCTGCACACCCTCGCCCACCCGCGCGGCGAGGTTGCCACGGCGGAGGGAGCCGCCTCCTTCGGTACCACCATGGTGCTCAGTTCCGGGACGGGCACGCCAATGGAGGACGTGTTTGCAGTAGGCGGGCCGACGTGGTTCCAGTTCTACTGGCGCCGGGACCGCGGAGCGCTCCGCGAGATCCTTGCCCGTGCTGCCGAGCACGGTGCCGAGGCATTGTGCCTGACGGCAGACCTCCCCGTGCGGCCCCTGCTCGGTGAACGGATGCGGCATGCGGTCGGCAACCTTCCAGGCGGACCGCCGCTGTACGTGCTGGACCGTAGCGCCCATGTGACCGGCGGCGAGTGGGACCACGACGCCCGGGTCACATGGAAGGACCTCGACTGGCTGCGGGACGTCACTGAGCTTCCGCTGGTCATCAAGGGCATCACCACAGCCGAGGACGCGATCAAGGCGGCTGACTGCGGTGTCGACGCGGTCATCGTTTCCAACCACGGAGGCCGCGCCGTGGACCACGGTCGACCGACGGCTGCGTGTCTCACCGAGGTCGTCAACGCGCTGAACACCCGCTCTCATGCGCCCGAGATCCTCGTCGACGGAGGGATCCGGCACGGACGTGACGTTTTGATCGCCCTCGCACTCGGCGCCCGGGCGGTGCTCGTCGGCAGGCCCATTCTTTGGGGACTGGCAGCCAACGGCGCAGAAGGCGTACGCGATGTCCTCGACTTCCTGCGGCGCCAACTGGAGTCGTGCATGGGGATGACCGGATGCAGTTCCGTCCAGGAGATCAACCGAACCACCATCACGGAGGCACAGCAGTGAACACCCGTCAGCTTTCTGAGCGAACCGCCGACCTCGTCGTGATCGGCAGTGGTATCGCCGGCCTGTCCGCCGCGGTCGAGGCTGCCGAAGCAGGGCTCAGCGTCCAGGTCTTGGAGGCCGCCGAGACAGTAGGCGGCGCTTCGGCTATGAGTGGCGCCGCTTGCTTCCTGGTAGATACGCCGCTGCAGCGGGAGCAGGGCATCGACGATAACGTCGAACTGGCCCTGGCCGACTGGAAGCTCATGGGCGGTCCGACCGCAGACCTGGAATGGGCACGCCGCTACGTCACCGACAGCGCCCGCGACGTCTACCAATGGTGCGCGGACCTCGGCATCCAATGGAACGCGCTGGACCAGCCGGAGGGCAACACTGTGCCCCGATGGCACCTGCCCGTCGGCTGGGGCCGTCGAATCATCGACGTTGTGCAGGCACGCGCCGAGGAGCTCGGCGTTGCCATCCGCACCGGCGTGACGGTCAACGAACTGCTCCACTCGGCCGGGCGCATCACAGGGGTACGCACCAGCACGGCCGGCCACGAGGAGATCCTGGACGCCAGCGCCGTCGCAGTATGCACCGGCGGCTTCATCGGCAACATCGATCAGGTCCTCAAGCACGCCCCGCAACTGCGCGAACTCCCCCGAGTTCTTGCTGGCGGCTCTCCCACGGCGATCGGCCTGGGACACGACCTGCTCGCGGCCTGCGATGCCCAGTTCACCCACCTCGACCACCTGTGGGTCTACCCCTACGGCACACCCGATCCCACGGACCCTTCGGGAGCCCGTGGCCTGGGCATCCGCTTCCGTGGTGTCAGCACCGAGATCTGGCTCAACACGGAAGGCCGCAGGTTCCACAACGAGTTCCTGCGAGGTGGCTACTCCGGCACCAAAGCCCTTCTCTCCCAGCCCGGAAGCACTGCGTGGATGGTCTTCGCCGCATCGGAGGCTCAACACGTCATGCTGATCGACAACGAATACTACGGAACCCCGGCAGGCCCCCACCCATCCGCGATGGAGCACTTCTGGGCGAACTCGAAGCACGTACGCACCGGGGACGATCCAGTTGCGCTGGCCCGTGCGGCCGGCCTGCCGACGCATGCCGTGATACAGGCACTCGACGACTTCAATGCCGCCGTGCGTTCCGGGGCCGCAAAGGATCCCCTGACCGGCCGTCCGCTGGCCGGCCTCGAAGAAGTGAACGGGAAGCTGGTCGCTATCCAGCTCTTCCCGATGGCGCAGAAGAACCTGGGCGGGGTGCGCACAGGACTGGAGTGCGAGGTGCTCGACTCCTCCGGTGAGCCGATCAAGGGCCTGTATGCCGCTGGTGAGGTGGCGGGTATGGCTGGTGGTCACCTGAATGGGCAGGCCGCGCTGGAAGGCACGATGTTCGGCCCGTGTATCTATTCCGGCAGGATCGCAGGCCGCGCTGTGGCGAGGCGGGCACGGTGATCAGACGAAGCGACCAGTTGTCTGAACTCGGCTATCACAGATATACCTTTGGCATGGTTGGCGAATGAGGTGGAGGCGTCCATGGCGCAGCGCAGGACTCTGGTCACGGCTGAGCTGGATGAGGTGCCCGCTCGCCAGCTGTCGCTGACGGAGCAGGTCTACCACCGGCTCAAGGAAGAGATCCTCCAGGTTCGGCATGGTCCCGGCTCCCTGCTGCTGGAGCCCGAACTCGCCGCGCGTTACGGCATCTCGAAGACTCCGGTGCGTGAAGCTCTTCGTTTGCTGTTGCAGGACGGCTGGGTGGTGGTGATGCCGCGCAAGGGTTATCTCGTGCGGCCGGTCCGGCTCGAGGACATCCGCGAGGTGTTCGAGGTCCGCCGGATGGTGGAGCCGGTGATGGCGGCGAAGGCCGCTCAGTTGCGCGACCCTGCCGACATCGCGCGCCTGGCCGATCTCTGTTCAGAACAGAGCCGGGACGCCGCCTCGATCGAACCTGCGCTCGGTGCGGCGCGAGCCTTTCACACCGATCTGGCTGCTATGACCGGCAACGGCAGGGCGCTGGCGATCCTGACCGATCAGCTCGACGAAGTACGTCGACTGCACCATCTGATGCCGAAGGTCGAGGGTCATATCACCTCAACGGCTGAACTCGACGCGCACCAAAGGATCCTTGCCGCGGTCAAGGCACGAGATCACCAAGCAGCCTCGCGTCTGATGAATGATCACTTGTCGGAAGTGGCCGAGGCGATGGTGGACGCCTTCGCCGGCATACGCCGCTGAGCGCACTGACACCGGCTCCTGCCGTCCACAAGCGGGAGGGAAGGCAGGAGCCGGGCCATCTCCGTTGCGCCAGCGTCCCCGGCCGACGCAACGTGATCATGCGGTGACGTCCACCACCGCATGACCGACCCGTTCGATGGCACTCAGGACCTGGTCCCCGGCGCTTAGGTAGCGCCCCGGCGCGCAGCCAGCCGGAGTACGGCCCGTCCCACCCAGTTCACTGTCTGTGGACCAGCCTGTGCCCCCGGGCGTACCGGTGGCAATCACGTCCCCGGGGCGCAAAGTGAGATGCCGACTGACGAAAGCGATCAACTCGCCGACACTGAACAGCAGTGCGCCCGTGGTGTCGGACTGGCGCAACTCGCCGTTGACGTGCGTAGTGACTGCCAGGCTGCCCGGCTCAGGGATGTGGGCCGCGGGGACGACCGTCTCACCGAACACGGTCGCACCGTCGAAGTTCTTCGCGGCGTCGGCGGCCATGCGCCGAGTTCCGTCGGGTGCCGTCCTGATCTGGCGTTCGCGGGCCGACAGATCGTTGACCACCATGTATCCGAAGACGTGCTGCAGCGCCTGCTCCGCTGTTACGAAGTGCGCCTGGGTTCCTATCACCACGCCGAGTTCGGTCTCGTAGTCGAGTTTGGTGATTCTGGTGGGACCCAAGCGCAACGGACGGCCTGGTGCTGCGATGGTCTGTCCAGCCTTCAGGAAGAACTCGGGCAGCTCTGGGTGGTCGTCCGCTGGGTGGCCTGCGACCTCTTTCTCCTGCACATGGCTGCTATAGGTCTGACCCAGGCAGAACACCACAGGTGGGCGCAGCGGCGCGTCCAACACCACCGCGCACCGGTCCCGCCACTCGGTGACGGCTCCCGCCACATCGAAGCCGCCCCGGACTGCTGCGTCGAGCCCGGGAATTGGGGTCACTCCAACACGGTCGTCGTCGACGACGACGGCGCGGCGGGCGCCGTCCACCCATGCGCTAGCGAGCATGGTGTCCGCCTTTCTCTTGATCGGATCTTGATCGGATGCAAACGTGGAAGCGAGCCGCACCGTCGGGTGGAGAGGGGCGAACCGCTGATGAACCGTGAGGACGGACCGGGACCGCTTCCGCTGACGGCCGCGGTGCGAAGCCAGCAGCCCCAGCCGTTGTGGGAGGCAGTCCGGCGCGGCACCTCCGACCACCGGTTGGAACCGTGTGGGGAGCGGTTGGACGGTTTGGTCGCGACCAGCAGTGTGGGTGCTGTCAGCTTGGTGTACGCCCGCTACGGCGGCCACGTGCGCGTCGACATCGCTCCCAGCGCTGGGCGCCGCTCGATCACAGTTCCCCTGGGCCCGATGCGCTTGTTGGGACGACCGCATGCCGGGCGCCAGCACGTCGCCCGCCAAGCCTTCCTGGTCGACCCGGACGATCGCAGCGTCGTCGAACCCGACCCCGATGGCGGTGCCTTGATGATCTCCACCACCATCGAACGACTTGAGGACCACCTGACAGCGGTCACGGGCCGGTCAGGGCCACCGCTGCGGTTTTGGCCCACCGGTACCGCGGCCCCGGGAGCGAGTCACCAGACCGTCCTGATCGACTCGGCATGGCGGTCGGTGTGCCGCGCGCTGCGTGGCCTTGACACCCGCCGATCGGTGCCAGAGGTGGAGGCCGCCTTGGAGGACACGCTCCTGTCTGCCTTCCTTTTCGGGCTTCCGCACTCCCGCAGCACTGACCTGTACGCGCACCCCGTGGAGGTCGGCGCGGACGGTGACGCGAAGCGGGCGCGTGTGTGGATCGAGCAGCATTACGCCGAGCCGATCACGGTGGCCGGCATCGCGCGGGCTGTGGGAGTGAGCGTGCGGCAGCTGCAATACGTGTGCGTGCGCGCGTATGGGGTGTCACCAATGGCTTTGGTGCGTGCTGTGCGGCTGGACGAGGCTCGTAGGCTCCTGCTCGGCGCAGCATCCGGCGAGCATGATGCGACCGTGTCGGCCATCGCTCACCGTTGCGGCTTCGGCCACCTCGGGCGCTTCGCCGCGGCGTATCGGGAGCGTTTTGGGGAAACCCCCTCGACAACGGCACGGCGCACTCGTCCCTAGCGGTGCACGGCTGCGGCCGGCCGGACGCCCCGCTTCTCCAGCCGCGGCAAGACCTCTTCGACGAAGTACTGCAGTTCTTCTGTGAAGTTGACGAAAGACAAGGTCAGCCCGCGTAGGCCCGTCGCGGCGTAGCGCTCGATCTCGGCGGCGACATCGTCGGGGGATCCGATAAGCGGGCAGCTTCCGTGACCGGCTGTAAAGCGGGTGCGGAAGGTGGCGAGCTGCTCGGGGGTGAAGGTCTTGGCGTGCGCGCCCTGCAAGCTCAGGAGAGTGTCGACTGCCGCCTGGTCAGCGTTTGTCTCGGCGTAGTGCCGCACGTACTCTTCGGCCTCCCGCCTGGTGGGCCGGCAAACCACATGAGCCGTGGTGAGTGTGCCGGCCTCGCGGCCGTAGCGGCTGCGTGCTCGCTCCCGCACGGCGCGCACCACCTCTGCACCGTCCTCCGGCCCGTTGAGCACCGTGAAGACCAGGTCGGCGTTGCGTGCGCCGAAGTCGCGGCCCTGGGTTGAGGAACCGGCGTTGAGGACGGGCAGAGCGCCGAACTCGGGCCCGGGTGCGCCTTGGACGCCTTTGAGCTGGTAAAAGGTGCCGTCGTAGTCGAACGGTTCGGGCTCGGACCACACCCGGCGCACGACGTCCCACCACTCCTGGGCCATGGCGTAACGCTCGTCATGGCCCTGCGGCAGGTCGATCCCGAACATGTCGTACTCGGGCTTGTTCCAGCCCGCCACGATGTTGAGGCCCATGCGACCGGATCCGATGCGGTCGGCGGTCGCGAGTTGCTTGGCGGCCAGGACGGGCGGGATGAAGGCCGTGTGGACGGTAGAGAAGACCGTGATCTGTTCGGTGCGGGCCAGCAGGGCGGCCGCCAGGGTCGTCGGGTCGAGGGAGCTGCCCTGGAAATTGGTCTCGCCCCCGTATCCGCGGTAGCGGGCCACCGGCAGAATGAAGTCGAGTCCCGCACGGTCGGCCACACCCGCCAGACGGAGGTTGTCCTCCCACGTCGCCTGCCAGCGTTCGGGAACGGTTGTGGCCGCGAGCCCGGAGGACAGATTCGCCGAAAAGACTCCCAGCAAGAACCCGGTTCGCTCAGCCAGCCGCGTCGTCATCATCGGTGTCTCCTTCGTCACCTTGGGTCACTGCCGCTGTGCCTGGCAGTGCTGGCAGTCTGCTGTCGAGTGGACGGCGGGGACTATCCGCGCGGCGCAGCACCTGGTCCGCAACGCGCATGGTCTGTCCGGGTGCGTGAGTCGGCCAGGGCTGTGCGCGCTCCGGATAGCGCGGCGTTGAAGCCGTTTCGACCATGAGGTTCCGAGCCGCAGTTTCGTTGACGAATGAGGAGGCCACGTGCCGCTCTCTTCTTCTCCCCCCTCCCCGCGTGTCACTTCCGACACCCTGCGTCAGACGTTGGCCGCTTGGCCGACGGGCGTCACTGTGATCACGGCGGAAGCTGCGGGGGGCCGTGTTGGTCTGGTGTGCAACAGCTTCACGTCCGTGTCCCTTGACCCGCCACTGGTCTCCTGGTGCGTGGACCGGCGCTCAACGAATTTCGCCTTGTGGAAGGGAGCGGAGAGCTTCGCGGTCCATATCCTTGCCGAGGACCAGACGGGTTTGATCGAGCGGTTTGCCCGCCGGGGTGGGGACAAGTTCACGGGCCTCGCGCTGTCGCAGGGTCTTACCGGAGCGCCTCTGCTCAGCGGGACGGCGGCCCGCCTGGAGTGCCGCACATGGCAGCGGTATGACGGAGGGGATCACATCATCCTGGTGGGACAGGTGGTGTCCGCGGAACGTGCGCTGGCGCCTGCCTTCGTCTGGGACAAGAGCCGGGCGTTGCCGGCCTAGACAGGCACGACGTCTCGTCGAGGGCCTTGTCTCAGGAGTCCGTCGCCTCCCATTGCGTGCCGAGTCCTTGCGCTTCTTCGAAGACAAGCCAGGTGCGGGTGGCACGGACTCCCGGGATGTCTTGGATCGACTCCAGCACCACGCGTCTCAGCGCGGTGTTGTCAGGTGCCCGCACGAGAACCAGGACGTCGTAGTCGCCTCCTACCAGGGCGAAGTGCTCGACGTGCGGAATCTCCTTCAGCCTGACGGCAACCGACCGCCAGGCGTTCTGCTCGATGGTTACCGACACGTACGCCGTGGTGCCCAGGCCCAGTCTCTGCGGATTCAGCCGGGCGGTGAATCCCGAGATGATGCCGTCGTCGGTCAACCGTCCGATGCGCGCATAGGCGTTGGCCCGGGAGATGTGCACGTGCTCGGCAAGCGCACGGATGGACATGCGGCCGTCTCGCAGCAGCGCGGCGATGATCGCGCGATCGATTTCGTCGAGACCGGCGGCAGAACGTCCGGTTTCCAGCCCCACGGGGCCCTCTGGTTTCGACACTTTGCCCTCCACGGCCGGAGAGATCGACAATCTCTCTCTCCTTCACTCAGATATCTTGAACATATATATCGGACAGGGCCACGATTCGTGTGTCAAGTGTCCAAAGAAAGCGGTGCAGCATGTCCGTTAAGGCGCTCCGCCAAGCGGTCGACAGCCTCCTTCCCTCCCTCGCTCCGGTGCGCTTCGTGGCGCCTGATGGCAAGCCGGTGAAGCCTCCAGCGGGCTACACCGAGCCCTCGGATGAGCTACTGCGGGAAGCGCACCGCCGCATGGTCATCGGCCGTCGGTTCGATACCCAGGCCACAGCCCTCACCAAGCAGGGCAGGCTCGCGGTGTACCCCTCCAGCCGCGGCCAGGAAGCCTGCCAGATCGCCGGTGTCCTGGCCCTGCAGGACCAAGACTGGCTGTTTCCCACCTACCGCGACTCAGTAGCCCTGGTCACTCGCGACATCGACCCGATGGAAGTGCTGACGCTGCTGCGCGGCGGCTGGCACTGTGGCTACGACCCCGCCGCGACGCGGGTGGCCCCTCAGTGCACTCCCCTGGCCACGCAGACCATCCACGCCACCGGCATGGCTGAAGCATTCCGCCGCAAGGGAGAAGACGGCGTCGTCATGGCCTTCATCGGCGATGGCGGGACCAGCGAGGGTGACTTCCACGAAGCGCTCAACTACGCCGCTGTGTTCAAGGCTCCGGTGGTGTTCTTCATCCAGAACAATCAGTACGCGATCTCCGTGCCGCTGTCTCGGCAGACCGCCGCGCCTGCGCTCGCCTACAAGGGCGTCGGCTACGGCATGGCGTCCGAGCAGGTCGACGGCAACGACCTGGTCGCTGTCCTGTCCGTCTTGCAGGCCGCGGTCGAGCATGCTCGCTCCGGCAGGGGTCCCTTCCTCGTCGAAGCGCACACCTACCGCATGGAGTCCCACACCAACGCCGATGACGCCACCCGCTACCGGGAGCGTGAGGAGGTCGACGTGTGGGAGAAGGCAGACCCACTGGCCCGGCTGGAGACCTACCTGCTGGGCCGGGAACTGCTGACCGCCGAGGACATCGAGGCGGCCAAGCAGGAGGCCGAGACTTTCGCCGCTCGGGTCCGGGAGGGCATGAACGCCGACATCAAGGCCGACCCGATGGAGCTGTTCGACCACGTCTTCGCCGAGCCCACTCCGCAACTGCTCGAACAGCGCGACCTGCTGGCCACCGAGCTCGACTCCCAGGAGGACTGATCCATGGCCTCGATGACGATGGCACAGGCGCTCAACGGCGCCCTGCGGGACGCGCTGCGTGCCGACGAGCGGGTCCTGGTCTTCGGCGAGGACGTCGGCGCGCTGGGAGGCGTGTTCCGCATCACCGACGGGCTGACCGCCGAGTTCGGTGATGAGCGCTGTTTCGACACGCCGCTGGCCGAGGCTGGCATCGTCGGCCTCGCGGTGGGTATGGCGATGGGCGGATTTCGCCCAGTGGTCGAGATGCAGTTCGACGCCTTCGCCTACCCGGCCTTCGAGCAGATCGCCTCGCACGTCGCCAAGCTGCGCAACCGCACCCGCGGCCGGCTCTCCCTGCCCATGGTGATCCGTATCCCGTTCGCCGGCGGCATCGGCGGCGTGGAACACCACTGCGACTCCAGCGAGGCCTATTACGCCCACACCCCCGGCCTGAAGGTCGTCACCCCTGCGACGGCCGAGGACGCCTATTGGCTGCTGCGGGACGCCATCGACGACCCCGACCCCGTGATCTTCATGGAGCCCAAGCGACTGTACTGGTCGAAGGAGGACGCCGACGTCGACACCCGACAGGCTCTCCCCTTCGGACAAGCCGTCGTCCGCCGTGAAGGCCGCGACGGCACGCTGGTCGCCTACGGCCCCTGTGTCCCCGTAGCCCTGAAGGCCGCAGAGACGGCCGCCGAGGAAGGCATCAGCCTCGAAGTCGTCGACCTTCGCAGTGTGGTGCCCTTCGACGACAAGACGGTGGCGGAGTCAGTGCGCAAGACCGGCCGCTGCATCGTCCTGCAGGAAGCACAGGGCTTTGCCGGAGTCGCCGCCGAGATCGCCGCACGCGTCCAGGAGCGGTGTTTCCACTCTCTCGATGCCCCGGTTCTCCGCGTCACAGGATTCGACATCCCCTACCCCCCGCCGAAGCTCGAGCACGCCCACCTGCCCGGCGTCGACCGCGTGCTGGACGCGGTCGACCGGCTGCAACTCGACGGCCAGCCCGACACCTACCACCTCGCACGGGAGGGATCGTGACGACGACCGGAACCACCACCGACCAGATGTTCCTGCTCCCGGACCTCGGTGAGGGCCTGACGGACGCAGAGATCGTCGAGTGGAAGGTCGCCGTTGGCGACACCGTCACCATCGACCAGATCGTCGTCGAGGTCGAGACCGCCAAAGCCGCAGTCGAGGTACCGGTCCCCTACGCGGGAACGGTCGCGAAGCTGTTCGCGGAAGCGGGACAAGCGGTCGCCGTGGGCACGCCGCTCATAGCCATCAGCAGCCCTGACGCGGGCGCCGCGAAGCAGGCCCAGCAGCCGGCAGACCCGGACGAAGCAGCCAGAGCAGCCGCCGCGGAACGATACCGCGAGGAGGAGCAGGCCGGCTCGGGCAACGTCCTGATCGGTTACGGCACGGGACACGCCCCACCGTCCCGACGCCGACGCAAGCGTGCTTCCGCTGCCAGCAGCCAGACCGCGGCCGCCCCGGCCGCGGTCGTGCAGGCGTCCGAGCAGACCAGCAAGCCGATCCAGAGCGCTGCGCCCGGGCACGCGCCCCTGGTCATCTCTCCGCTGGTGCGCAAACTGGCCCGCGACAACGGCATCGAGCTCACGGCTCTCACACCGACCGGCTCGTTCGGTGTGATCCAGCGCCGGGACGTGGAACAGGCCATCGCCCAAGCCGCGCCCGACCAGCAGCCGACCGCGGCCACAGCTGCGACGCCCGCACCGGCCCGCGCGAACGCAGCCGAGATCAAGCGGATTCCATTGCGGGGACTGCGACGGGCCGTTGCCGACAAGCTCTCCCGCAGCCGCCGTGAGATCCCCGACGCCACCACGTGGGTCGATGCGGACGCCACCGGACTGCTTGAGGCGAAGTCCGCCCTGCAGGCGGCCCGCCCCGAGGAGGGCATCGGCCTGCTGGCCCTCCTTGCGCGCATCTGTGTGGCAGGTCTGCAGCGCTATCCCGAACTAAACTCGACGGTCGATACACAGGCCGGCGAGATCCTTCAATTCCCCCACATCCATCTGGGCTTTGCCGCCCAGACCGACCGCGGCCTGGTCGTACCCGTCGTCCGGGACGCCCACTTGATGACCACGGTGGAACTGGCGGCCGAGTTCAAACGTCTCACCAACCTGGCGCGGTCGGGCAGCCTGCCGCCTGACCGCCTCACCGGTGGGACCTTCACCCTCAACAACTACGGCGTCTTCGGAGTCGACGGTTCGTCGGCGATCATCAACCACCCTGAGGCGGCCATCATCGGATTCGGCCGCATGATCGACAAGCCGTGGGTGGCGGACGGCGCTCTTGCAGTGCGCAAGGTCGTCCAGATCTCTCTCAGCTTCGACCACCGAGTGTGCGACGGCGGGGCAGCGGGCGGCTTCCTGCGCTACGTGGCGGACCGCGTGGAGAACCCGACAACGCTTCTGGCCGACCTCTAAGCGGGCTGCGCCGAACGACCTGCACGAATTCAAGGAGTAATCCCATGACAGAGCCGGCTCCCACTGCGCACGAGTTCTTCGACAAGCACCGCGCCCTTCTGGAACGCGCCGCTGCCGCCGTGCTGGAACGCGACTACTGGACACCCTTCCCCGAGGCCCCCAAGGACCCCTCCTACGGGACCCAGGCCGCGGACGGCGAGAACGCCTTCAAGGCCCTGCTGAACAACGACTTCCTGCTGCCCGGGCACCCTGGCAGGGGCACCGTCTTCAGTGGCGAGGTATCGCCGTACGGCTTCCCCCTTGGTCTGCGCTACCCGCACGTCTCGCCCGAGGAAGCCATCGAGGCCGCCAAGACGGCGGGCACCGCATGGCGCGAGGCAAGCCCCGACACACGCGCCGGCGTGGCTGCGGAAATCCTGGTCCGCCTCAACGCCGCCAGCTTTGAGATCGCGCACGCCGTCCAGCACACGACCGGCCAACCCTTCCTTATGGCCTTCCAGGCCGGCGGACCCCATGCGCAGGACCGCGCCCTGGAGGCCGTCGCCTACGCTTGGGCGGAGCAGCGGCGTCACCCCACGACGGCCGTGTGGACCAAGCCGCAGCGCAAGGGCGACCCCATCACCATGGAGAAGACCTTCACGCCGGTGGGCCGCGGCGTCGGGGTGCTCATCGGGTGCAATACCTTCCCCACGTGGAATGGCTATCCGGGGCTGTTCGCCAGCCTCGCCACCGGTAACCCCGTGGTGATCAAGCCGCACCGTCGAGCCGTGCTGCCGCTCGCCATCACGGTACGCATCGCACGCGAGGTGCTCAACGAGGCTGGCTTCGACCCCGACGTGGTGATTCTGGCGGCCTCTTCCGCGACCGAGCGGACGGCGCCAGCCCTGGCGACCCACCCTGACGTTCGCCTCGTGGACTTCACCGGCTCCACCGAGTTCGGCACCTGGCTCGAGGACAACGCCCGCCAGGCCCACGTGTACACAGAGAAGGCAGGCATCAATTCGGTAGTGCTGGACTCCACCGATGACTACAAGGGTCTGCTCCGCAACCTCTCCGTCTCCCTGTCCCTGTACAGCGGGCAGATGTGCACCACTCCCCAGAACCTGCTGGTGCCGGCGAGCGGCATCACCACAGACCAGGGGACGAAGACCCCGGCTGAGTTCGCTGCAGACCTCGCCGCGGCCGTCGACGGCCTGCTGTCAGACGTTCAGCGTGCCTGTGGCACGTTGGGAGGCATCGTCAGTGACGGCATCCTCAAGCGCCTGGAGGAAGCGGCCACGGTGGGTCAGGTCATCCTGTCCTCGCGTGCAGTGACGCACCCGGATTACGAGCACGCGGTGGTCCGTACCCCGCTGATCAGTCTGCTGGACGCCCACACCGACCGCGTCGCCTACTCGCAGGAGTGGTTCGGACCGGTGACGTTCGTCATCAGCACCGACTCCACCGAGCACAGCCTGGAGGTACTGGGCTCAACTGTGCGCGAGCACGGGGCCCTGACGGCCACCGTGCATGCCACGAGCGAGGACGTCCTCAACGCCGCACGCCGCACCGCCCTCGACGCTGGCGTCCACCTGTCCGAGAACCTGACGGGCCCCGTTTTTGTCAACCAGTCGGCCGCCTTCAGCGACTTCCACGGCACGGCGGCCAACCCTGCGGCAACGGCAGCCCTGACCGATCCCGCGTTCGTCACCGGCCGGTTCTCGATCCTGCAGTCCCGCCGCCACGTGCAGGCCGAACATGAGTGAAGATGTCTTCCTCGTTGATGGGGCACGCACGCCGCACGGCAGGCACAAGGGCGCTCTGGCCAAGGTCCGTCCCGACGACCTCGCCGCACTGGTCGTCGCCGAGGCGGTTCGCCGCTCTGGTGTGCCCGACGAGGCAATCGACGAGGTAATCCTCGGCGCGGCCAACCAGGCGGGCGAGGACAACCGCAACGTGGCGCGCATGGCCGTGCTGCTGGCCGGCCTGCCTCACACAGTGCCCGGCTACACCGTCAACCGGCTGTGCGCGTCCGGACTCACGGCAGTGGCCAGTGCGTTCCAGGCCGTGCGCAGCGGAACGGCCGACGTAATCGTCGCCGGTGGCGTCGAGTCGATGACTCGCGCTCCCTGGGTCATCGAAAAGCCCGGCACGCCCTGGTCGAAGCCCACCGAGATGCACGACACCGCCCTCGGCTGGCGGCTCGTCAACCCGCGGTTCGTTGCGGCTGATCGAGCCGTTCAAGACGTGCACGACCCGCACGTCGTCAAGACCACGCTGTCCATGGGTGAAACAGCGGAGGAGGTCGCCCGGCTCGACGGCATTACCCGTGCACAGTCCGACGCATTCGCTCTGCTCAGCCACCATCGGGCCTTGCGTGCACAGGCTGCCGGGCACTTTGACCGGGAGATCGTTCCCGTGCAAGTGGGCGACGACCAGGTAGAGAGGGACGAAGGACCTCGAGCGGACACCACGGCCGAGAAACTGGCCGCGCTTCGGACGATTTTCCGCCCAGACGGCATTGTGACTGCCGGCTCCTCCTCGCCGCTTTCGGACGGCGCCTCGGCTCTCGTCGTGGCTAGTGGTGCAGCAGTGCGGCGCTACGGCCTGACGCCCCGAGCGCGCGTCGTCTCCGTGGCCTCGGCTGGGGTCCAGCCGAACCTGATGGGTTTGGGCCCGGTACCCGCGACAGAAAAGGCCCTGGCCCGGGCAGGCTGGCAGATCGGCGACGTGGATGCCGTCGAACTGAACGAAGCCTTCGCGGCGCAGGCGCTGGCAGTAATGCGACGGCTCAAGCTCGACGAGGAGAGCGTCAACGCCGATGGCGGTGCGATAGCGCTCGGACACCCCCTCGGTTCGTCCGGGAGTCGCCTCGTACTCACCCTCGTGGGACGGCTTGAGCGCGGCGACATCGAGAGGGGACTCGCGACTCTCTGCGTAGGGGTGGGCCAAGGAGTGGCCCTCTTGGTCGAACGGATCTAGACCAAAGACGATGGTCCATCGGGGTTCCCCGATGGACCATCGTCAGCGTTGTTTAAGGCAGGTCTGACGCTCGCGCGTGTGCACCGCTCGTGTTCACGACCCCTTGCCACTGCCCGTCGCGGCGCCTGCTATCCCTTCCGCGCTCACGGAGGCGCCCCAGGTAACGCCGGGGTCAGGACGGCACGCGGGACCGACGGCTCGGTGAGACGGAGGAGAGGTTTGTGAGGACTGACACGGCGAGTCCCCTTGGGGCGGGGGTTGCGCCCGCCCCAAGGGGCGCGTCAAGGAGGTCAGCGGGAAGCCGGCAAGGGTGAGGCGGGCGTCGGCTGTGGTCTGGCGCCCAGGATGAGCCGTCATGGCAGTAGGCTGTCTCGGCCTCCTCGCACCATTGAACTGCTCAAGCCAAATTTTGGTCTGCTCCTCATAAATTTCCCCAAAGAACGAGGTAACGAGCTCAGTAAGCGCCTCGCGGTCATTGGGGAGGAGGGACAGGCATCCGTTCACAGTCGATGAACCAGCACTTACGGCTTGACCTCTGCATTGGTTCGGTGGCGAACGGTGCCGTGGCAGCGGGCGGCAGACAGTCGCGCCCGGATGCGGGCATGAACAAAAGAGGGCGAGAGAGGTGGCCCCGCCGCCGTCTTCCGCCGCGCCTCCTAACCCCCGACCCCTGACCTGCTCCCGCTGGAGGTAGCCGTGCTGCTGGACCCGCCCGGACCGCGCGGCGCACCCCAGGGGATGCCGCACTGGCCCTACGTCCAGGCCGTCGACGACGCCCTCACCGCCCGCGGAGCAGCACGGACGATGGCACCGTCCAGAGTGTGCTCCTCGAAGCGGTAGCGCACACTCGCCGTGACCGGCAGCGCGCGAGGCACGACCGGGCGGGGGTCGATCCCGCGGGCCCGATCGGCGGCCAGACGGCCGGCCTTTCCACCCAGCAGGCGCTGCACCGTGGCGGGCGGCACCGCGGCGAGCAGGCCCACACAGTGCACGCCGTATTCCCGTAGTGCGGCCGCCTGCCGCGGACCGATCCCGTGCAGGGCCTCGACGGGCAGCGGCCCGAGCCAGCCCGCGACCTCTTCGGGGGTGATCGCGAGGACACCGCCGGGCGGCGGGATCTGGCCGGAGGCGGTGGCGGCGACCGTGATGGACGGCCCGATCCCGACGCGGACGTCGACGCCCAGGCGGGAGATCGTCCTGATCCGCAGCACCTCTCCCAGCCGGCCGGCGTCGACGCCGTAGTAAGGCAGGGCGCCGCGCAAGTCCACCAGGGCCGCCGACGGCGGCAGTGCCTGCACCACGGGTGACAGACCGGCCAGCTCATCCAGCACCTGCCGGTAGGTCTCCTCCGGCAGCCGGTCCGGGCAGCGCACATGCATCACCACACCCGGCCGCCCGGCCGCCGTCACCTGCATGCTCATCGTGCTCACCTCCCCCACCACGTTATCGAACGGATAATCGAACACGCGAGGGGACGGGACGTGATCATGGGCATAGAATCAAAAATGTGTTCGATGATCTGCCGCCCGACCTGGACCGACTGCGCACCCTGCGGGTGTGGCACGCCCTGTGGCTGCACCGCATCGACGCGAAAATCGCCCGGCTGGAACGCCGCAAGGCCGAAGAGGAACACGGGCGCAAGAACCGGCCGCAGCCGGCGGAGTGGGTCGTCGAGGTCGGCATCGGCACCGGCAAGCCACCCGTCCAGGTCCACGCCGGCAACTGCCACATGATCGGCTCCCGCCGCCGCCCCATCAGCCGCGACGAAGCCCGCCGTCTCCTGGCCGACGGACTGCGCGCCTGCACCCACTGCCAGCCCGATGCCCAGCTCCACATCATCGACTTAGCCGGGCGCGGCTCGAACAGCCGTGCCAAGACCCTGGTTGCTCTGACGTGTGGACGGCTCATACGCGCCGCCTGGAACGGGAACCACCATGACCACTCCCCCGCCGATCACCGAACCGGACCCGTCCGCGCTGATCTGTCCCGGTGACAAGATCGGCCCCTGCGCCGCCTGCCAGCGCAAGACACACAAGTACGGCAGCGGCGGCATCCCGCTCTGCCAGTGGTGCATGGAGTCGGCAAAGACCGCCTGGGGGGCGATCGTGCGCTTCGTCAGCACGCGCCCGTAGAAGGGCCGAGCACCGCTGGGCACCCTTCCGCTATCGCGAGCGTACGCCGATCACGGCCGCATGCCCCTCACCGGCCAGCAAGGGCAGCGCCGTCACGATCGCCTCATGCTGGCGGATGACGTCCTTGTCCGGGACGCGCCGCCCGCGCAGACGCTGCTGCGCAAGGCACACCTCCAAAGGCACCAGGAGCACCACGACGACCGTCTCCAGGCCGTACGCGGCCGCGACCGCACGGACTTTCTCGCGCCGCTGCGGCTGGCAGTGGGTTCCGTCCATGATGACCGGTCTCCCGGCGGCGCAGTGTCCCTCCAGCTCCGTCCACGCCTTCGTGAGCGTGAGGTCGCCGACCGGCTCGATGCCGGTGTCGCCGGCGACCTGCCGCTGGTGGCCGTCGTACGAGACGACCACGGCCCCCGTCGTCCCGGCGAGTTGGGCGGCGAGGGTCGACTTCCCGGCCCCCGAGGCGCCCATCATGAGCACGCACCGGCCGGACACCAGCTCGCGGACGGCCGCGCCGTCGTGTGGAGGAAACAGGCTCATGTCCGACAGCCTCGCCCGGCACTGTCGCGCTTATGTCGCAACGTCCGTGGCTGAGCGCTCTGCTTGGTCAGTTAGCCGACGCCAGGTTCTGCGTGCCCATGCTGCCGGAAGATCGTTAAGGCAGGCATGAACCACGCAAAACGCATCATCGTAGCCCTCGCTGTCACCGGGGCCGCTGCCGCCGCCCTCGTGCCCACGACCGCTTACGCAGCCCCGCTCCCGAGTGCGGACACTGTCGATTCCGGGGCGGGGCTCTACGGGTCTGTCGGGAATCTCATCGATTCGCTTCCGATCGTTGGCCCCTTGGTCACCACTGTTGCGCCGGTGCACAGCCTGGTGGCGGGTTTGGGCATCTGAGCCCCGCCGCCCCCGCCGTCCCCGAGCGTTTACGCAGAGCTCCTCTCCGGGCTGACAGCCTCCCGCCTGCTGGTACAGGGATCAGAAACAGGCACTCCATCGGCCAACTCGCCTACTCATCGGCCATCCGGAACGCTCGCCACCCGTATGGGTGATGACAGACCTGCTCTCCGGCGAGACGCTCTGGCAGAAAAGTCGAGAAGGCCCCGCGTCATAGACCACTTCAGGGCCCGGTTCACTTCGCGCGGCCGGGCCCGCGCATGGGCGGCGCGGCCGTACCGCAGCGGCCGCACCTCCCGCACTGCCGCCTGCCGGCCGTGCGGGAGGACCAGCAGGCGGTGCGTCGCTCAACGCCGCAGTCCTATCAGCGAGCGCAGCCGAGGAAACGGTGACAGACACCCACGCAACAGGCCGGCCCGGCTCCCTGTCGATCGACCCCACCGCCGTCGGCGACATCCGGGTGCTCACCCTGCACGGCGAGATCGACCACGCTGTCAGGAACGAGCTCACCGAGGCCCTGCTGTCCTATGACGGAGCAGCGCTGCCGAAGACCGTGGTGGACCTCAGCGGCGTGACCTTCATGGACTCCAGCGGCATCAACGCACTTATCGCCGCCCACCAGAGCATGAGCGACGCTCAGGGGTGGCTGCGTCTCGCCGGCGCCCAGGAATCGGTGCTGCGGATCCTGCAGATCGTCGGCCTGGACCAGGTCGTCCCCTGCCATCCCACCGTCGAGCAGGCCCTGACCGCCTGACCCACTTTCCTGCCCGGCCACGGCGCTGCTGTCGAGTGGACGGGGCGGGTGTCTGCTGCGGGAGGGTGTGCCCCGGCCTGCAGACGACTACCGCACGTACGAAGTCGAGATCACCGAACTCTGCGTACGGCGAGCCCTGACCGACGAAGAACACGCCCAGGCCGAACAGCAGGCTCGGGCCTTCATCCGGCCCCACGTCGACGCCATCCGCGCCGCGCTCCGAGGCCGTTGAGCAGCACGAACGCGGGTTATCCACAGGCCGGAACGCGATCGGTGATTCCTCCGTACGCTGCTGCCCGAGTCGATCACACGGGGGTGTGCGGAATGCGGTACGGCGTGGTGGTGGAGGAACTCGCGGTCGAGGTCATGGCGCAGCTGCCCAACGACCAGGACCGCCAGGAGGTGATGGCGCTCGTCGAGGTCACCCGGATGGATCCGAGGGCCTGGCCCGATGTCCGCGACCCAGGCTCCGTGGAGGAGATCCGCGAGGCGTTCGGGCGCCAGTGTTGGATCCCCCTTCAAGCGTTCCCGGAACTCACCATCAAGCGTTGCTGCTTCCCACCGACACAATCATGCCTGGCACCGCACCGTCGGCGGAGAGCGTCCGCCTGGCCACGGACCCCGAGCCCGCCCAGGGGCGCACCGGGGCCGTCGCTAGCGGGGCCTTCGAACTCCTCGCCCCGGACGGGGAGCGGATCTGGAATGAGGGGCTGCCCGACGACATCCCCGTGGTGGAGGGACGGCGCCTACTCGTGCTGGACGAGCCGATGCACCCGCGCAGTTGGAACGCGATCGGTTCTTCCCGATGCTCCCGGGGACGGCAGAGCTGACTCGAGTGCTGTCCGCCGACGAGGTCCAGACCTGGTTCACCTCCACCTGCTGGACGTCGTCCTACCCGGTCGCCCGGCGTCGGCTGCTGCCGGGGCCAGAAGTCGGGGCTCAATGCCTGGCAACGTCGGCACGAGTCGATCAGGGGTCTTGAGGTGTTGACGCGTGGGGTTTACAGCACTTCACCAGGGTTACGCATGCGTCATGCATGATGACTTCCGTACGGCGAATCTTCTGGGGGCTGCCACGCTGGTCCTCAGTGACGTGGTGGTAGCCGAGACGACCCGGGCGGCCAGCACCAGTTCGAGCGGGGCGGCGGCGCTGGTGGTGTTGTTGACAGATCCTGGCCTGAGCGTGACCGAGGTGGGGCGGCGGGTGGGGCTGAGCCAGTCGGCGGCGGCCCGTATGGTCGGGGGTCTGGAAAATCAGGGATTAGTAAGCAAAGAACCCAGTTGGGGAGGGTGGGTCCGCCTCCGGCTCAGTGATCTGGGCGAGCAGGCCGCACGCGCCCTTCTCGCCTGCCGGGGAGAGGTGCTGCGCCAGGCGCTGAGCCACCTCGACGAGGGGGAGCGGGAGCAGCTCGGCACGTTGCTGAGCAAGCTGCTGACGGGCCTGTACCGGCAGCCCGGGGACGCCGAAAAGATCTGCCGGTTGTGCGACCGGAGCGCCTGTGTCGCGGGCGGTGAGACCTGCCCGGTGGGTCAGACGGACCGGAACCACCGGGTGAGCGACCGTGGGTGAGCTGCTCGCTCTGCTGTCCGCGCTGTGTTTCGGCATCACGCACTTCGTCAACGGACTGGTGTCGCGCAGACACAACGGCCTGACGGTGGCGCTGCATGCCCAACTGGGCGGTACCGCACTTGGGTTATTCCTGGTCCTGTTACTGGGCGGAGGATCCGCCACGCTCGCCGACTACGGGTGGGGAGCGATGTCGGGGGTGGGGACGGGAGTGGGTGTGGCTTTCCTGTACCGCGCGATGTCCAAAGGTGCGATGAGCTTGGTCGTCCCGGTCAGCGACGTGGGAGCCGTGGCGCTCCCGGTCCTGGTGGGGGTGTGTTTCCTCGGGGAACGCCCGGCGCCTCCGGCATGGGTCGGAATCGCCGCTGTCCTTCCGGCGCTGTGGCTGGTCTCGCAGAGCTCCCCGGCCCCGGACGACAAGCAGAGGACGCTGTCCGCCGGGGTACCCAGTGCCCTGATCGCGAGCGTTGGCTTCGGTGTTCAATTCCTGGCCATGGCGCAGGTGGACAAGGACAGCGGCTTGTGGCCAGTGGTGCTGAGCCGGGTGGTCTCCGTCGCGGTCATCGCCGCGGTCCTGCGATCCTACGGTGCGGGCTGGAAATTGACGGGACGGCCGTGGGTGGCGACCTTGGCGGCAGGCGCCCTGGGCACGCTCGCCATCGTGCTGTACCTGGAGGCCACCCGACAACAGCTCATGGCCATCGCCACCGTACTCTCCGCTCTCTACCCCGCCATCCCCGTCCTCCTCGCCCTGGCACTCCTGAAGGAGCGTCTGAACCGCCGTCAGGCCGCCGGGCTGGCCTGTGCGGCGCTCGCCATCGGGCTCATCGCGCTGCGCTGAACCCGTCGGCCCTCTGCCACCGAGGGCCGACGGGTGGGGGCTACGACCCCAGGTAGGTCATGACGTGCTTGACGCGGGTGTAGTCCTCCAGGCTGTAGGACGAGAGGTCCTTGCCGTAGCCGGAGTGCTTGAACCCGCCGTGCGGCATCTCGGCTGCTACCGGGATGTGACAGTTGATCCAGACTCAGCCGGCGTCGATCTTCCGGGCCATGTTCATTGCGCGTCGATGGTCACGCGTCCAGACCGAGGATGCGAGACCGTATCGCACGCCGTTGGCGAGGCGGAGGGCTTCTTCGTCATCGCTGAACGGTTGGACGGTGATGACCGGCCCGAAGATTTCCTCCTGGACAGCCCGGTCATCCTGCCGTAGGCCCGTCACCACGGTGGGCTGGTGGAAGTACCCCTGGCCCGGCAGGGCCTGTCCCCCGCTGACCACTTGGGCATGAGCAGGGAGGTTTCGGAGGTGATCCTGGACCCGGGACAGCTGCACGGCGCTGTTCAGCGGACCGAAGAAGACAGTCGGGTCCTCGGGAGCACCGGTCGTCAGACCCTTGATCTCCTGCGTGAGCAGCGCCACGAACTCGTCGTGCACGGACCGGTCCACGATGACCCGGCAGGCTGAGGCGCAGTCCTGTCCGGCGTTGAAGAGGGCTGCCTGGGCGATGCCCTGGGCTGCCTGGGCCAGATCCGCGTCGGCGGCGACCACGACCGGTGCTTTGCCGCCCAACTCCAGGTGAAGGCGTTTGACATCTGCGGCAGCGGCCCCGGCCACCTCTGTCCCCGCGCGAACGCTGCCGGTGACCGACACCATGGCCGGCACAGGATGCCGTACCAGTCGGCGCCCTGTCTCCCGGGAGCCGCACACGACGTTGAACACGCCGTCGGGCAGGAACTCGGCGGCCAGTTCGGCGAGCATCAACGTCGTCAGCGGTGTGGTGTCGGAAGGCTTCAGGACCACTGTGTTGCCCGCCGCCACGGCGGGCGCGAACTTCCACACGGCCATCATCAGGGGGTAGTTCCACGGCGTGACCTGGGCACACACTCCGAGCGGCTCCCGGCGCACGAACGAGGTGTGCTCTGCGATGTACTCCCCCGCCGACTTGCCCTCCAGGAAGCGCGCGGCTCCCGCGAAAAAGCGGATCTGGTCGATCATCGGGCCCATTTCCTCGGCCGCGGTGACATGCAGGGGCTTGCCTGTATGCATCGCTTCCGCGCGGACGAACTCGTCCGCGCGTCGCTCCAGGGCGTCGGCTATGCGCATCAGGCTGAGCTGGCGCTGCGCCGGAGCGACGTCCCGCCACTTCTCAAATGCGGTGTGCGCAGTGGTGAAGGCCAGATCGACGTCCGCGTCTCCGGACACGGGCGCGCGGCCGGTGACGCGGCCGGTCGCCGGGTCGGTCAGGTCGAGCGTTTCCTCGGATAGGGCCTGGCGGTGGCGTCCGCCGATGAAGTTCTGCAGCGTTTCCTGCGCATTCACTGTCCTCACCTCGGCACGGGTGTGAATTCACGGCTGGCGATGTACGTCGGCCGTGGGGCGGGTGCGCCGAAGGGCTCCCCGAGGACGTTGTCGACGCTGTTGAAGACGATGAAAACGTTGGACCGCGGGTAGGGCGTGATGTTGCCGTTCGATCCGTGCATGCAGTTGGAGTCGAAGAAGGTGGCTGATCCGGGGGGTCCGGTGAACTGCTCGATGCCGCCCGCATTGTGGGCGAGTTCACGCACCGAGTCCTGGTCCGGCATCCCGACGGCCACGGAGTGGGTGCGCAGGGAGTTGCGGTGGTGATCGTTCGGGGTTCGGCCCACGCACGGCACGAAGGTGCGGTGGGAACA